>JBEKBX010000055.1:0-17811 GCA_050015175.1 Acidimicrobiales bacterium
CCTCTCGTGTCCGTCACTTCGCTCATCGAATTGACGCCTCTTCCCGAACTGCCCAGCTGTCCGAGCGCTCTGTCCCTAGCTAATGTGCCTACATTATTATATATCGGCAGTATCGATCCAGGCTTGAGAGCACGGGGCGGATGGGCACTGCGGGCGTGACAGTCATCGGCGGATCGGCGGTGGACCGGTGAGCGCGACCGACCCGTTCGTGGTGATGGCCAAACCCGTCGGGCCCATCTGCAACCTTGATTGTGGCTACTGCTACTACCTGGGCAAGAGGGAGCTCTTCCCCCCTGGGGAGCACTTCCGGATGGCCCCCGGGGTGCTCGAGTCGTATATCTCTTCTTTCATCGCTTCCAGCCCCGGGCCGGTGGTGCACTTCGGTTGGCACGGTGGAGAGCCGACCCTGGCGGGGGTCGAGTTCTACCGCCAGGTCGTGGAGCTCCAGGACCGGTACCTGCCGGCGGGGTGGCGTTGTCTCAACAACATCCAGACGAACGGGACGCTGCTTGACGAGCGGTGGTGCAGCTTCTTGGCCGAGCACCACTTCGCGGTCGGGCTCAGCATCGACGGCCCGGCGAACCTGCACGACGCTTCTCGACCGGACCGCCGGGGCCGGCCCACCCACGACCGCGCGATGCGGGGCCTTCGCTTCCTCCGCGCCGCGGGCATCGAGCCCGACGTGCTGTGCACGCTGAACGCGTTGATCGCCGCGCACCCAACCGAGGTCTACCGGTTCTTCGTCGACCAGAACGTGCAATGGCTGCAGTTCCTGCCGGTCGTCGAGAAAGCACCGGGCGGCGTGTCGGAACGCTCTGTGACGCCCGAAGCGATGGGGGAGTTCTTGTGCGCCATCTTCGACGAGTGGGTCCGCCACGACATCGAGCGCATCGGCGTTCAGAACTTCCTCGAGTGCTTCCTCGTCGTCACCGGCAAGCCGGCCAACCTCTGCGTGATGTCGAGGACGTGCGGGCGGGTTCTGGCCATGGAGCACGACGGGAGCGTCTACGCCTGCGACCACTACGTCGACCCAGGCCATCGCCTGGGCGAGGTGATGAGCGACGGGCTTGCGACCCTCGTCGGCTCACAAGAGCAGATCGCCTTCGGCGGGGCCAAGTACGACTCCTTGCCGGCCTGCTGCCGGCAGTGCCCGGTCGGCTTCCTGTGCCACGGGGGCTGCCCGAAGGACCGCTTCGCCACGACGCCCGACGGTGAGGAGGGCCTCAACTACCTGTGCGCCGGGTATCGGCAGTTCTACGGCCATCTACTGCCCTATCTCCGGCGTATGGCGGCGCTTGCCCGTCAGGGACGGCCGATCTTCGAGATCAGTGCGGAGCTCGAAGCAGCCGAGCACGAGGATCGATTGCGGTGGCGGACGACCGGACGCAATGAATCATGCCCGTGCGGGAGCGGCCGAAAGTACAAGCACTGCTGTCTATTGACCCGGCGGTTGTGAGCGTCGGGTCAATAGCGCCCTCTCAGGCCAGTTCCGGCTCCATGACGATGGCGCCGCAGGGGCATTCGGAAACGCAGATGCCGCAACCCTTGCAGTAGTCGTACTCGAAGCGGTACCGGTTGCCGAAGCCGAGGTTCACAACGGCATTGTCGGGGCAGACCCCGAAGCAATTGTCGCATTCGAAGCAGTTCCCGCACGACATGCACCGACGCGCTTCGAACAGGGCGTTCGTCTCGTCGAGCCCCTGGACGATCTCGTCGAAAGTCGAGGTGCGACGTGCGACCTCGAGGCGAGGCCGCTCCATCCTCGGAGCGTCGGAGTAGTACCAGGTGTTGAGCAGCTCGAAACCGGCGAGCTCATGGCGAACCGGCTTCGCAAGGGACTCGCCGCGCAGCCACGCGTCGATGGCCCGGGCCGCCTTCTTCCCGTTGCCGACGGCGGTCGTGACGGTCCGGTCGACGGGCAGGACGTCGCCGCCGGCGAACACTCCGGAGCGGCCGGTCATAAGGTCGGGTCCCACCTGGACGGAGCCGTCGACCACGACGACCTCCGGCATGCTCGCGAGCAACGACAGATCGGACTCCTGGCCTAGCGCGAGGACGACGCAGTCCGCGTCGAGCTCCTCGAACTCGCCGGTCGGCTGCGGGAAGCCGGTCTCGTCGAGGGCCATCTTCTCGATGACGATGCGTCCCTTGTCGAAGTCGACATCGGCGATCGTCGAGAGCCACTTCATAAGCACGCCTTCTTCGACTGCTTCCTCGACTTCGATGTCGTGGGCGGGCATCCTCTCGCGCGTGCGGCGGTAGACGACCACGGCGTCGGTTGCGCCCAGGCGCTTGGCGGTGCGTGCCGCGTCCATGGCGGTGTCGCCCCCGCCGTAGATGGCCACGCGCCGTCCGAGGCTCGGAGGATCGAAGCCCTCCATCGAGTGGAGCAGGGACACCGCGTCGATCACATGTGCCGAGTCACCGGCGGGAAGGTACGCACGCTTTCCCAGCTGGGCACCCACTGCCATGAACACTGCGTCGAAACCGCCGGCCCGCATCTCTTCGGGCACGTCTGTGACCTTGTGCCCGAGCTCCACCTCGACGCCCAGAGCGCAGATCCGCCTTATCTCGGCGTCGAGGACCTCGCGGGGGAGCCTGTACTTCGGGATGCCGAAGCGCATCATGCCTCCGAGGGCCCATCCAGCCTCGTAGATGGTCACGGCGTGGCCCAAGCGACGCAAGTGGTAGGCGGCGGACAGCCCGGCCGGTCCCGACCCGATGACGAGGACCTTCTTCTCCGACGGCGGCGCGACGAACCCGAAGGACCAGCCGTGCTCGATCGCCTGATCGCCCAGGAAACGCTCCACGGCGTTGATCCCGACCGCCTCGTCGAGCTTCGCCCTGTTGCAGGCGGTCTCGCACGGGTGGTAGCAGACGCGGCCCATGATCGCCGGCATCGGGTTGTCCTCCACGAGACGCCGCCATGCCTGCTCGTAGTCACCCTCCTCGACGTAGTAGAGCCAGCCCTGGATGTTCTCCCCGGCAGGGCAGCCGTCGTTGCACGGAGGCATCCGGTCGACGTACACGGGGCGATCGACGCGCCACGAGCCGGTCTTGTTGGCAAGGCTCGTGCCAACGTCCAGGGTTATCGCAAAGGGCTTGTCCATCACGCCACCTCGTTTGTGAGAAGGCCGAAGCGATCTATGTTCCGGTTTGCCAGTTGCTGGAGCTTGGCCACGATGTCGGGCCTCTTCACCGCTCCTGAGCTGTCGAAGAGATGGCGGAACCGGCGCTGCAGGCGGAGGTAGTCCTCAACCGGAACGCGGTGGCGGATGGGCGAGGCCGCCGTGACGGTTCCGTACTCGGCCTCGTAGACGGGGAACAACCCCGACTCGGTGGCAAGACGCGCCACGCGGATGGTGTCAGCTGAGTTGCTGCCCCAGCCGAGCGGGCACGGCACGAGCACGTGCAGATAGCGCGCTCCATGAAAGTCCATGGCCCTCTCAACCTTGGCTTCGAGGTCGTGCAGGTCCGACACCGTGGCCGTTGCCACATAGCCGATTCCGTGCGCCATGGCCAGGGCGGCCATGTCCTTGCCCTGGCCGAAGGGGTTGCCCGGTTCCGGCCCGACGGCCTCGGTGGTGGCGGTTCGCGCGGCCGCGGGGGTTGCGCCCGATCGCTGAACGCCGGTGTTCATGTAGGCCTGGTTGTCGTAGCAGACGAACAGGACGTCGTCGTTGCGCTCGAACATCCCCGACAGGCAGCCGAAGCCGATGTCCACGGTACCTCCGTCACCTGCCTGGGCGAGAACCCTGATGTCGTCGCGGCCTTGGGCCTTCAGGGCTGCGGCCACCCCGGTGGCCACGGCTGCGGCGTTGCCGAAGAGCGAATGCACCCACGGCAGCTGCCACGAGCTCTCGGGATACGGGGTCGTGAAGACCTCGAGACAACCGGTGGCGTTGACAGCCACGAGCTTGCCGCCCGTCACGCGCATGGCGGCGTCGAGCACGTAGCGGGCGCCGAGGGCTTCACCGCACCCCTGGCAGGCACGGTGGCCCGAAGTGATCGTGTTGTGGCGCGACACGTCGGACTGCACTGTGCGCTGGTCAGCATCCAGCAGGCGGTTGCCCACTGCAAAGCTGCCTACTTGGTAGAACTTCACCTTCTGGGTCGCCGTCATCGGTCCTTCCTCACGGCTCTCATACGGATCTGGACGCGACGGCTCTCAGGTCGCGTAGAACATTCTCGGCACTCGGTCCCGAGTGCCGATCGCCGGCCATGCGGGCAAGCTCGCGCTCTACAACACCTCTGTCGAGGTCGACGAACCGCAGCGCCTCTAGCCGACCGGCCACCGCGTCCTCGATCACTCCGGCGATCGCGGCTTCCGGAACGGCGCGGCCCCCGAGCCCGGCGACGACGGTCGAGATGCGCGCCCTGCCGTCGGCGATCGCCAGCGCCACGTCGGTCGACAGGACGCCGCCGAATCCGATGCTGAATGCCCGCTCGATGACCACCACGCGCCGAGCGTCTCCGATGGCTTCGTGGAGCGCGTCCAGCGGGAACGGGCGGAACGAGGTGATCCCGACGACCCCGACCTTCGTACCACGCTCGCGCATCTGGTCCGCGACGTCCTTGATCGTGCCGAGGATCGACCCGAGCGCCACCACCACGACATCGGCGTCCTCGGCCCGATAGGTGTTGACGAGGCCGCCCGCACGCCGGCCGAAGGCTTCGGCGAACTCGTCGGCCACCTCGCGGATATGTCCGATGGCCTGGATCTGCTTGGCGTGGGCGAGGAAGCGGACCTCAGTGAACGCCTCGGGCCCCACCAGGGCGCCGATGGTCACCGGGTCGGCCGGATCGAGGACTTGGCGCGGCTCGAATGGCGGCAGGAACGCGTCGACCTGCTCCTGGGTCGGCACGTCGATGCGCTCGGTCGCGTGGGTGAGCACGAACCCGTCCATGTTCACCATGACGGGGAGCGACAGGTCCTCGGCGAGCCGGAACGCCTGGATGTGCAGGTCGGTGGCTTCCTGGTTGGACTCTGCGAAGAGCATCACCCATCCCGCGTCCCGCACCGCCATCGCGTCGCTGTGGTCGTTCCAGATGTTGATCGGTGCCCCGATGGCCCTGTTCGCGAGAGTCATGACTACCGGAAGGCCCAAGCCACCGGCGTTATAGACCGCCTCGATCATGAACAACAGGCCCTGGCTCGAAGTCGCCGTGTAGGCCCGCGACCCGGCCGCCGAGGCGCCGATGGCCACCGACATCGCAGCGAACTCGGACTCGACGTTGATGAACTCGCAGCCGGCCAGCTCGCCGGACTTGACCATCTCCCCGACGCCTTCGACGATGTGAGTCTGCGGCGTGATCGGATAGGCGCACACGACCTGGGGACGGCACGCCGCCACGGCCATGGCGACGGCTCTTGAACCCTCAAGCTGGCGAAGCATGGCTCGCCACCTCCTCCTGCTGTTCGGCGACGATCCTGTAGGCCGCTGCTGCTGCCGCCGCGTTGCCGTCTGCGAGCGGCCCGCTGAAACGCTCCTTTATCGCGCCCACGACGGCGTCGAGAGATACGACGCCGCTCAGCGCGGCCAAGCCGCCGAGAAGCACGGCGTTGGGGACCGGCCGTCCGAGGTGCTCCAGGGCGAGCTGGGTAGCGGGGACGATCGCAAGGCGGTCCCGGCGCATGCCGGTGGCAAGCTCACCGAGGCCCAGCTCGTGGAGACTGTGTGTGGTGTTGATGAGGAGATAGCCATCTGCGCCTAGGCCCGCGAAGAGGTCGACCTGGTGCAAAAGCGTCGCGTCCTGGACGACCACGGCGTCAGGGGCCGCGATTGGCGAATGAGTGCGGATCTCCGCATCGCTGATGCGGCAGAAGGCCACCACCGGTGCACCGGCACGTTCTGAGCCGAAGCTCGGGAACGCCTGGGCGTGGCGGCCCTCCAGGAATGCGGCCACCGACAGCATCTCCGCCGCTGTCACCACTCCTTGACCGCCCCGGCCATGGAAGCGGACCTGGAACAACGCCGTAGCCTTCTGCGGCCTTGCTTCGTTCTCGAGCCCGTCGATGTCGACCCGGACCACGTTCACTCTCCTTCAGGCGCCAAGCATCCCTGTGCAGGGACACGGACCATGATGAACCGTACCGCTTGCTGGGCGGTAGGGCCAAAAGGACAGGTCATCTGCCTTATTTCTGCTGTATTTGCCGGCGTGTGGTCATGCGGTGTCGGTCCCCGTCTCAACTGACGCCACCGGGGACGGCGCAGGCCCGGCGCTGCGGCGGCACCACGAGAGGCCAGCCGATGCCAGACTGGGAGGAGATGACTGACTCAGGAGCCACAGCCACAGCCGATGCCGTCGCCGTCGAGCGTGTGCGCCCGGCCATGTCCTTCGATAGCGCGCCCCGCTTGGTCTTCTGGGAGACGACCAAGGCCTGCCCGCTCGCGTGCGTGCACTGCCGGGCGCTGGCGCTGCGCGAGCCGGCGCCGGACGAGCTCACGACAGATGAGGGCAAGGCCCTGATCGACGAGCTCGCGAGCGCCGGCCCGCCAGCCCCGGTCCTGATCCTGACGGGCGGCGACTGCCTGCAACGACGCGATCTCGACGTGTTGACTGCGCACGCGCACGCCATCGGTGTGCCGGTCGCCATCTCCCCCTCGGTCTCCCCGAGCCTGAACGCCGCCACGCTGTCGATGCTGTACGCCAACGGTGTCAGGATTGCTTCGCTCAGTCTGGACGGGGCGAGCGCCGAGACCCACGAACGGGTTCGACAGATCCCCGGTCACTTCGACGAGACGCTCCGCGCGATCGGCCTGCTCAAAGAGCACGGCCTGTCGGTGCAGATCAACTCAGCGGTCATGGCGCAGAACGTCAGGGAGCTCGCGGACCTGGCGGCGTTGCTGGTCCACCACCGAGTGCGGACCTGGGAGGTGTTCTTCCTCATCGGCGTGGGCCGCGGGCAGGAGATCGCCGAGATCGAGGACGACGAGTACGAGGACGTCTGTCACTTCCTCGTTGATGCCGCCCAGTACGGGATGACGGTGCGGACCGTAGAGGCGCCTTTCTTCCGCAGGGTCCGCGACTGGCGTTCCAAGCGGACCGAAGCGGACCTCGACCCGGCAGCCGAGTTCGAGCTGGGGCCGCTCTACCGGGAGCTGCGTTCGCGGCTTCGCTCCGAGTTGGGTGAGCCGACGTCGCCGGTGCTGGCTCCGACGGCGTCGACTCGTGATGGCAAGGGAATTGTCTTCGTGGCCCACGACGGCCAGGTTTACCCGGCCGGCTTCCTTCCTCTTCGGCTCGGCTCGGTGCGCGACACCGGCGTGCTCGAGATCTATCGTGACGCCCCGGTACTGAAGGCGATCAGGAAAGCCGCGTTCCCAGGTCGCTGCGGGCGGTGCGAGTACGCTGACGAGTGCGGCGGATCCAGGGCGCGGGCCTACGCGGCCACCGGCGACCCACTCGCCGACGACCCAGCTTGCCGATACCTTCCCTTCTAGGCGACACTCGCGAAGTCGCCGCGCGCACTGAGCGACCAGTTCAAGCCGAAGGAGAGCCGAAGATGGGCGTAACTGTTTCAGGTGTCAAAGCCGTGGAAATTCTCGACTCCCGGGGTAACCCGACGCTCGCGGTCACGGTGACGCTCGGTGACGGCACCATCGCGCGCGCAGGCGTACCGTCCGGCGCATCGACGGGTTCGCGCGAGGCGGTCGAACGCCGCGACGGCGACCCGGCCCGCTTCGGCGGCAAGGGTGTTCTCGGAGCTGTCGGAGCCGTCAACGGTGAGATCGCCGACGCGATCAGTGGCCGGACGTTCGCCGATCTCGCCGAGCTCGACCACACCCTGATCGAGCTCGATGGCACCGAGAACAAGGCCCGTCTCGGAGCCAACGCCATCGTCGGGGTGTCGATGGCCGCAGCCCGGGCGATCGCCATGGCGGCGGGCGTTCCTTTGTGGCGCTCCCTCAACCCGTCGGGCGTGACGCCCCGGCTCCCGGTCCCCCACTTCAATGTCTTGAACGGCGGGGTTCACGCACCCAACAAGCTGGACTTCCAGGAGTTCATGGTCGCCCCGATAGGCGCCCCGAGCATGGCAGAAGCCGTCCGGGCCGGAGCCGAGGTCTACGCCGCGCTGCGCAAGCTGCTGTCGGGCAAGGGGTTCGCGACGGGGCTGGGCGACGAAGGGGGCTTTGCTCCGGAGATCGACGAGCCCGAGGAGGTGCTCGGCCTGATCGTCCAGGCGATCAACCAGGCCGGCTACAGCCCCGGCCGCGAAGGCGTGGCGATCGCTCTCGACCCGGCCGCGAGCGAGTTCTTCCGCGACGGCACCTACCACGTCGCGGGGGAGACGCTGTCGAGCGACGACATGATCGGACGCTACGAAGCGATCATCGACGACTTCCCGGTGTGGAGTCTGGAGGACGGCTTGGCCGAAGGCGACTGGGCCGGCTGGGTTCGCCTTACCGAACGGCTCGGCGACCGCATTCAGATCGTGGGCGACGACCTCCTCGTCACCAATCCGAAGATCATCGCCGAGGCGATCGCCAGGCGGGCAGCAAACTCGGCGCTCATCAAGGTCAACCAGATCGGCAGCGTGACCGAGACGCTCGCCGCGATCGCGGCGTGCAGGCAGGCAGGTTGGACTCACATGGTGTCGCACCGCTCAGGTGAGACCGAGGACACCTTCATCGCCGATCTTGTGGTCGGCTCCGGGGGCGGGCAGCTCAAGACCGGCGCGCCGGCACGCGGAGAACGGGTGGCGAAGTACAACCGCCTCATCGAGATCGAGGCGGCCGAGCCGCTTCCTTACGGGCTCGTCGGCTGACCACCCGGGCGGCTTGCCGTCCCGGTGCCGGTCCTTCCGAAGAGGTGCCCACATGGTCGTGAGGCCGTAGCCGTCCGCCTACCCTGTCTGAACGTGGCGACAGTCCATGTCTTCCTCATCAGGCACGGCGAGACGGCTCTCAATGCTGCCGGCGTTCTCCGGGGCCAGCTCGACGTCCCGCTCAACGCGACCGGTGAGGCCCAGGCGTGGGCGCTCGGCGAGTTGTTCCGCGCCGTGCCACTGGGGGCGGTGGTGTCGAGCCCGCTCAGGCGGGCCGCCGATACTGCGCGCCCGGTTGCCCTGAGCTCGTCGGCTCCACTCGAGATCGACGACCGCCTGGGCGACCGTTTCTACGGCGAGTGGGCCGGGCACGCGCTCGAGCAGGTCGAGGAGCAGTTCGGCTCCATCGACGCCGCTCCTTTCGTCGAAGCGCGGGAGCTTGTCGAGGCCAGGGCCGGAGCAGCCCTTCTGGATGCTGTCGCGGCGGTTGAAGGCGCAACCGCTCGACAGCGTGGCGATTCTCCGGGCGAGGGCTCGCCACTCGGCGTGGCGCTGGTCACTCACGACGCCGTCCTGCGAGCGCTGCTCGGACGGCTCCTGCCCGTCTTGGATCCGGTCACCCTCGAGCTCGCGACCGGGTCCTGGTCGGAGCTCGTGTCGGGCCCGGGCGAGCAGTGGCAGGCCACGCGTCTCGGCCAGGTCCCTGCGAGCGGCTGCCGGCCTACTCTTCGCACCGGATAGATACAGTCTCGGAGAAGAACCGGGCTAGCGAAGTGTCCGGCCGCGCTGAAGATGGTGAAAAGCAACTCCGTGCGGAGGACTCGAGCGAGAGGGCGGCGTCGTGCGCCGCCGCCGGAAACATCTTCGATCGGTCAACCTGGCCGCCGGAATACGAGGTTCGGTGGCGCTATCGAGTGGCCGTCGCTGGGAAGGCGACGTGCGCTGCGCGTAACGCCGTCAAATACGCGCTCCACGACGAGCGGGCTCGGAGTGTGATTCTGTGCGCTTCGCGAGGGTGAGGATTGACTAGCCACGCAGCGCTGCGGAGACGGGCCGCTGATAGCGTTGCTCCGTGGGTGGACGCGCGACCATCGTGCTTTACGTGCTTGCGCTCGTCGCCGTCGTGGTCGGTGTTGACGTTCTGTTTTTCAAGCACCACTTTTGGCCACGGCTGATGGTCAACGTTGGCATTGTCCTGGTATTTGCGGCCTTCTACCTACGGTTCCAGGCCGCACTCGGCGGCAAGTAAGCGCCTTCTGGCAGTTCGGCTACTCGTCCGCAGGCCTTTTGGACTCCGGCATTTCAGATCGCACCATCTGCGCATAGTGAGAAACCGAGGGCAGCCGTTGAAGCCGCCCAGACGGCTCGGTCTCCGCTCGGTCACCGCTCTCCACCGAGGCCAGCGAGGCGCGAGACATCTTGATCATGGGTTCGAGCGGTAGTCGAAGTCGGTCGTGAAGGCGGCGTGGCGCCGCCCCCTCACTTCCCACCGCAATGCCGGATCGGTGGACCGAAGAACTTCTCCGTGGAGCTCGGTGCCGGGATGGTCGAAGCCGGGAATGCCGCATCGCACCTCGCCGAACGCAGATGCTTCTCCCTCGGCCTCGACGGTCAGATGACCGAGCACGTCGATTCGCTTGCGGGGAGTCGTGTGCTCCAAAGTGATCCGGGCACGACGCACGGCGTGAACCTCGCCAATGGCCGGACCGTAAAGCTGTGCCACCGATCCGCCTGCCCGACCAAGGAAGATGTCGGCCATCGCCTTGAGTTGATCATCGTCTGCCCGTTGCTCGACGTAGACCACGACCTCCCACGGAGTGCTCGGCTGCACGCGGTCGTAGTAGCGGATCGAGAGCACAGTCCGCAGATCAGAGAGATCGCAGAGGCCGGCATGGCCCTCGTGGACGTGCCAGGAAAGAGCACCGAAGCACTCGCCAAAACTCGAAGGCCCACCAGGGCGACCGCCCACGCTACGGCACGGACAGATGGCCTCGCAGTTGCACGCCTCGAAGTACGAGCCCCGCACGCGCCAGTCCATGTCACCGCCAGGAGACCCATCTGTCACGACATGTTCCCCATGTTCCCCATGGAACCTACCGGCTGAAGCCCGGGGGCGAGCTGCGGCAGAAAGACCACGAGCACCGCGAAGACGAGGGCGACTATTCCCAGGGCTTGGCTGAAACGGCGTCCCCAAGGGCCGGTCTTCTCAACCAGCACGATCGCCGCCAGCACTGCCATAGCCGCCAGGTTCATGAGACCGAACGCGACGAGAAGCGCCATCAGGGCCCAGCAGCACCCCAAGCAGAACGCGCCGTGGTACAGGCCAACACGCAGGTCGCGGGTGCGCCCACGATAAGAGCCGAACTTGAGCACAAAGCCCAACGGCGAGCGGCATCGGGCCAGGCAGCGATCCTTGAGGGACGTGAGCTGGTAGAGCCCACAGGCTGCGAAGATGAACACCGCCAGTGCGGTAGCCGCCGCCGGATGTCCGCTGGTCGTCCGGTCGGCGAGCCATGCCAGCCCATAGGCCGGGAGTGCCGCGAGCGTCCAGACCAGCAGGTATCCAACAACCAACTCAAGGAGCCGTCGCCCGCGGTCGTAGGTGAACGTCCGCGTGTAGAGCGACGCGAATGGGGTGACAGAGGGCAGCATCATGGCTGCCATCATGAGCGCCCAGATGGCGACGAAACTGCCGACGCCCACGCCCATCGTCCCGGGCATCGGCCCCATGCGGCGTGCCACGACCACCACCGCTATCCACGCACCGGCTGCCCCCAAGAGCAGCAGCGAGGAGGGGAACGTGAGACGCCGGAGACTCGGGGCGGCGGTACTCACGAGGCCCACGAGAACGGGGCAGAGTGTCCGTTCTTGCCCACGTTGGCGAATGACAGGCCGAACGCGTCGACGCGTGAGCGGTTGGCCTTGGCGATACTCAGCGTGGAGTTGGCCGGATGGAACATCCCGGTCAGGCGCTCCAACTCGCCACTCGGGTTGCCCGGCGCGACGAAGTCCTCGATCTCGATGTCCATCAGCTCGCCGACCTTGACCGAGTGGATCCGACCCTCATTTACGTAGTCGATCGGGGCGCTTTCCATCCCGAGGAGTTCGCCTACAAGGGGGTTGAGCATTGCCATCGGTCCTCCCGCTTGCCCCCCGAACACGGCTCCGAGCCTCTCCGCCTGTTCGGGCGAGGCCGCGGCGTCCATGACGACACCGACGCGCCAATTGCCATCGGCCATCACCCGAGGAGTGTCCGCGAGGATGACCACCGTCTTCCCGCTCACGTCGACGCCGTCGACCTCGCCTTGCCCGACGTGGAACACGAGCACGACCCGGCAACGGTCCTGGTCTCCCGGTAGCGTGAGCCCGGACGTGGTGCAGGGACACACCATGTCGCAGGAGCAGTTCTCGAAGTAAGTACCTTCTAATCGCCAGGCCATGGCCCCCCCTTGGTCGGCTCCCCTTGCGTTGCCGGGTTGTCTCGGCTGCCGGGGCGCTTGTCTTCGTCGCTTCCCGCAACCGACCGAACGTCGTCCCAGCGGGATCGCGTGAACGCAAATTAGACCTCCGAGCGAGCGAAGCCAAGAGGGTGCGGGCCGACCCCGGGGTCAGCGTCAGGAGACGTCTGCGTCACGCAGGCGCGACATAACGTCTGATCTCGATGCTCGCGTGACGCGCTTGGCGTGGGCAAGGGCGCACGCGGGTCGAGTCGGATATTTCGCCAAGCTCCGTGGCCATCCGTGAAGCGCCGTACCGTGAGCTGGGGTCCTACGGATCCGTGACTGGTTCCGGCTGGTGTTCGACTCCCCAGGCGTCCCGGGCCGTTGTAGGCCGTCCTGATGGGTGCCCCTGAGCAGGAAGCCTGTTGGATCCGACAGGTGACACATTTGAACATCTGGAGCTCTAAGAGCGAGGACTCCTCGCGGCAGGCCGCGCCGGTTAGTCACCTGTCCGCCATTGCTGCAGCAGGGTTTCTCCACGGCGCAACGCCCTGCGCCGGGCTCGCCGGACTACGGATCGGTTGCCGTTTCCGAGAGCCAGCACGACCAGACTTCCGCCGTCCGGAAACCGAGGCGTTCGTAGACCGGATAGCCCAGTTCGCTGGCCTGCAGCCATGCCCATTTCGCGCCGGCAGCCAAGCCATCTGCGACAGCCCGGGCAGTAACGGCGGCACCATATCCACGTCGACGCTGCGCCAGCGGCGTCGCGATGTTGAAGATCGCGACGTAGGACCCGAACGTGACACCGAAACCGGTGGTGACCGGCTGGCCGTCGACTTCACCGAGATAGCAGTGCACGCCCGGTAGCGCGAGCAACGCCGGAGTCATCAACTGCAGAAACAGCTCCACGGGAGCTTCAAAGCCGGCTGCCGCTGCCCGCGCATGCAGGTGCGCATCCGCGGGTACTAGCTCACGGATCACCAGTCCGCCAGTCGCCCGCGTTGCATCGAGTTGACTCGAGTCCTCCAACACCATCATCGGAAGTTGCTCCCGGGTCATCCCTCGGGCCACCGCAAGATCGGTTACTTGTTTCGCGGCGTCCGGCCGCACCTGCAGGCAATGTGGCAGTCCGGTCGCGGCGACCTGATCCAGCAGATCGGCGACCACCTCCACATCGGCGTCCAAGGAGGCGACGCAGACTCCGTTGAGAGTTGGAAGCGCTACGCCGGTTACGACGGCGAGGGCTCCTGGCTCGGCTCGCGTCCAACCATCGGCAACACCCGCGACAAGGTGCCGCATACTTTCAAGCATTGCCGCGGCAGGAACTTCGGGGTCAATGGGCACTAATCGGAGGATGCTAATGCCGCGCTGGCCTTGCACGGCCTTCTCGTCTTTGACCAGGCACGCCTGATTGTGATTGGCACGGCGGCAACCCGACGGCACAGATTCTGACGGGTGTCGTTGAGCAGGGAGGCTGTTGGATTCCGGCAAGTGGCACATCTGAACAGCTGGAGGACTCGGAAGGGAGGACTTGTCGCGGGTGTCGCCGCCGTCGGAACGTCTTCGATCGGTCAATCTGGTCGCCACCAAGCGTGGACCGTTTCGAGCTGTTGCGTCCAGAAGACATTCTCTGCCGTTTCGTCCTCGGCTCTCTCAAAGCCGAGTCGACGAGCCAACCCAGGAGAACCCCGGGCCACGCCTGCCGCCGGTCTTGCGCACCACAACGGCGGAGAGCAGCGAACCAACCTCCGTAAACGCGCGGGAGGGCACGTCGTCTGGCATCTTGTAGAGGGCTGGCGCGTTCGGCACGAGAGTGGCACTGGTAAGTCGCCCGGCGAACTTGCCACATGTGATGGCGGAACTGCGACTGGCGACTTCTGCGAGGATGCCGTAGAGCTCCTCGACCGCACGTTCCCAGTCGGCATCGGCATCGATCAGCCGGATGCTACGACGCTCGACGAAGCCAGCACGAACAACCATACGGGAATCAGGAAACCCACCAACCTCGACATCGGTCCGGCCAGTGTCGTTCCGTTCAGAATCCCGGTTCGGCCCGGCAATGCAACTTCATTGCTGGTCGTACTCCTCGCGGCAGCCCACCACTTACCGGAGAGTCCGACCGGCATGGTCAGAATGACCGACCGGGCTGCCGGCGATCGCCAGCCCCGCGAGTCACTCGATGTGCGCGTAACTACCGCCGCGACCGATGACGACTACGTGGCGCGGGCCAGCCGACGTGAAGTGGTGTGGCGAGTGGACGTCTGGACTTCGGCGCTGGGCTGCGACATGCCGAGAATGTCGGCGATCGTCGTCACCGTGAACTCGAACAACACTTCCCTGTCCTGCACCACATCGTCCAAGCGTCCGAAGACCTCGAAGTTGATCTGTCCGAACAACAAAGCCCACGCCACCAGAGCGCGAGCGACGATCCAAAGCGGGACGCCTGGCATCACGGCCACTTCGAGTGGTCGAGTCTGGACGGTTAGCGCCCTGGGGATGGGACGAACTCGCGCGAGGTCGAGTTCTCCGGCGCGGTGGGCGTCGAGCACCAAGCGAGCCAGCACCAGGCTCACACGGCTGGCCGGCTCGACGGTCAGCTGTGGCGCCAGATAGCCAGGAACTGGTGTTCCGTACACGAGGCCGTACTCGTGCGGGTGTTCAAGGGCCCAACCGCGTACCGCTCGGCTCACTGCCCTGAGGCGCTTGAACGACCCGCCTCCGGACGCGGCGGCATCCTCCGCGACGGCTCCCATGGAGTCGTATGCGTCGACGATCAACGCCGTCAGAAGCTCGTCGCGCGACTGGAAGTAGCGGTAGATCGCCGAAGAGGCCATGCCGAGTTCGCGGGCCACTGCCCGAAGCGACAATGCCGCGGCGCCATTGGCGGCCAACTGTTGCCGAGCTTGATCAACGATGTCGGCTCGCACGCCCTCGTGGACTCGTTGACGAACGTTCGACACGGTCTTCGTGGTTGGCATAGCCCCAGTTTGTCATGTTTTCAGAGCAGTAGGTACCATTTGTGAGCACCGCTCTTGACGTTTCGGGAGTTGCCCATGTACAGTGCTCTGTAATAGAGAGCACTGCTCTGGAGGCACGAATCAGGGGGGATCATGCACACCGATACTTGGTCTAGTGCCGACGGATCCGCGGCCGGTCGAGACGGCGGGGGAGGCGAGGCTTCGTCGAGTGCACTTCGTGGTGGGCTGAGCGAAAGGCTGATGGGAGCGAGTGCACGGCGGCCCAGACGCACGCTCGCCATCTGGGGGCTCGCCATCTTGGCGGCCCTTGTTCTCATTGGCACGACAGTCCGTGATTTGACGACCAGCGCCTATGTCGTGGGGTCCACACAGTCCGCGCAGGCCGAGGCGTTCTACAACAGACTCATTGGTGCCCCGGCCGCCGACAGGCCGACCGATGTGATCGTGGTCAGTTCCAGGGACTTCACAGTTCGCAACGCTCGCTTCCAGGCCGTCGTCAGGCGACTCGAGTCTGAGGTCCAAAGGTGCCCAGGCGTGAGACATGTTGTGACTGACCTGTCTCTCGCAAGTCCGTTCGTTTCGTCGAATAGACACGCCGCGCTGATCGAACTGCAGGCCGCGACCGACGCCGACATCCAACCGGTGGTAGTCGCCGTCCGAGCGGCGAACGGTAGCGATGGGTTCTCGGTCGCCGTCACGGGCTCGCACACGGTCGGCAACGACTTCACGACGCTGTCGTCGAGCGACCTCCGACACGGAGAGCTGGACTTCGGACTGCCAATCGCGATCGTGATCCTGCTGCTCGTGTTCGGCGCCGTTATCGCCGGGCTGGTACCGGTGCTGATGGCGCTCTTCTCGATCCTCGTGGGTTTGGGAATCGCAATGCTCATCGCGCGGGAGTTCAGCCTGTCCATCTTCGTGGTCAACATGACGACCGGGATGGGTCTGGCTCTCGGGATCGACTACTCGCTGTTTGTCATCTCGCGCTTCCGAGAAGAACGCGCTCGCGGTCTCGACAAGGAGGCCGCCATCCGCAGGGCGGGAGCGACGGCGGGGCGAGCCGTGCTATTCAGCGGGACCGCGTTCGCCGTCGCACTTCTTGGTCTCTTCCTCGTGCCGACGAGCGTTCTCCGCAGCCTGGCCGCTGGGGCCGTGATCGTCGGGATCGTATCGGTTGTTGCCGCGCTTACACTGCTGCCGGCGATGCTGGGACTCCTCGGTGATCGCGTGGACTCACTGCGCCTGCCAATCGTGGGCAAGAACCTTGGACGCGCCGACGCTGCCGAAGCTCGATTGTGGAGGGCAGCTATAGGAAGGATCATGCGCCGACCCAGAATGAGCCTCGTCATCGCTGCGGGCTTCATGATCCTGGCGGCGCTGCCTGTGTTCGGTCTCCACATCGGCCAGAGCGGAGTCGCGACTCTTCCCAACAGCCTGCCGTCCAAGCAGGGCTACTTGGCGGTCGAGCACTTCTTCCCCAACCAGGATCCTTACCCGGTCGAGATCGTTGCAGTTGGAGGAGGAAAGACCGCCCGCGCGGACCTCTCCAGACTCGAGGCTTTGCTCGCGGGAGACCACCACTTCGGACCGGGTCTGATCGGGACATCTCCTGATGGCGACGTTCTGGCCCTGACAGTTCCGATTCAGGGGGATGCCGTCTCCACCCAAGACGTCACGGCGATTCGCGACCTGCGAGCGAATCTGATCCCTTCAACCTTTGCCGGCTCAGGCGCCAAGGTCCATGTCGGAGGGCGAACTGCCGACACCGCCGACTATTTCAGTGCAGTCTCCAGGCCGACGCCCTACGTGCTCTTGTTCGTATTGGGAATCAGCTTCCTGCTGCTCACGGTGGCCTTCCGATCACTCGTGATCGCGGCCGTCTCGATCCTCCTCAACCTCCTGTCCATCGGGGCCGCTTACGGTCTGCTCGCACTTGTGTTCATTCACGGGATCGGGGCGGGTTTCTTCGGGTTCCAGCAAGTCACCGCGATCGACGCCTGGGTCCCGCTGTTCCTCTTCTCAGTGCTGTTCGCGCTCTCGATGGACTACCAGGTCTTCCTGATGAGCCGCATAAAAGAGCGCTATGACGAGTCTGGCTCAACCAGCGACGCGGTCGCGAGCGGTGTTGCGTCCACGGCCAGGATCATCACGGGCGCCGCACTGATCATCGTGATCGTGTTCAGCGGCTTTGCCCGCGGGCAGCTTGTCATGTTCCAGCAGATGGGCTTTGGGGTGGCAGTTGCCCTGATCCTCGACGCCACATTGATCCGCCTGGTTATCCTGCCGAGTGCGTTGAGCCTGCTCGATCGTCGTAGCTGGTATCTGCCAAGCTGGCTCGCCTGGTTGCCTCATATCGAAGTGGAGTCGCCCGACCGTGGTCGTTGGGGTGGCCCCTGGCCGGTCGGCGAGCCCGTGACTGTAGGCAGCGGTCTTCCCGTGCACGAGATGAGCCGACAGTGAGGACAGGTTCGAAGAGCCGCTCGTGTATTGGATTGTCCATGGTGACCACGCTCACTGAGAACCTGCCAGACCTGCTCACTGAAATCTTCCAGTCCTGAGCTCTCGGTGGACTGACAATCCACCACCGAGGGTGGCCCCCTTCCGAGGCTTGTGGTGTCCAAGC
>JBEKBX010000056.1:0-17491 GCA_050015175.1 Acidimicrobiales bacterium
GTATCCGACCGGCATCAAGGTCACGAACAAGGAGTTGGCCGCAGTTCCCCTCGAACCGCACGAATTCCACGGCGAGTGGAACTACACAATCACCGCTCAATCAATCCCGGCGTGAGCCCTAAGCGTCCCTGGTCCTCATTCGCCAAGCCCCGATGGCTGTCCAGAACACGAGCCAGCCCACGATCACCAATGACGCCGCCAAAGTGGACTCGGGTATCAGCCCGCCGACACCACCGCCACCCTGGCCTCCGCCGCCGAACGGCGTCGGCAGCCCACCCGGCTCAATATGGACCATGGCGACGCCCACGACGCCCCGCTCGAGGTTGACGAGGTGCGTGATGATGTGGCGGCTGAAGATCGGCGTCAGGATAAGTTCGAGCACGATGAGGAGGATGACCGGGACCGTCCGCTGTCCCGTCAACGAGGCCAGTCCGAGGCCGACGATGAACCCGATCGTCGCCTCGAGTGCGATCCACAGCCCGACTTCGACCATCAACGAAATCGGTGGAACCAAGAAGTTAGAGCGATAGTCCGAGTAGTCCTGGTTGGCAACCGCGACGGCGAACGCCCGAATCTGGGCTGGCGATTCACTGGCGGGGACGGTGATCGTGCCCTTCGGCGTCTTGATAACTGCACCGGGCGGGGGACCGCTGGTCTGACCGTTGCCGCACGGCACGCTCGGCGGCGGGCCGGTCAGCCCTTGGCCCCCGTTGTAGTTGAAATTGCAGATGACCTCGTCGGCATGCGACGCCGCCCAGAGGTCCAGCGCCGGGCGCGACAGCCCCTGCGGCACGGTGACCCCGTCGTAGTTGAGCTGGGTCGGGGCGGCGAAGACGCAAACCGCGCAGACGATCGTGTAGCCGACGGCCACCATGGCGATGACGATGGCCAGCCCGGCGGGGATGCGGGCCAGATAGAGGGCCAAGCGGGAACGGCCGGTGATGACCAGGTGACGGAACATCCCCTCTGTGAGGTCGACCGACCCCGCTGTGCAGCCGACGGCGGCGGCCACGATGAACCCGAAGATGTACATGACTCCGGCCACCAGCGTGGTGAAGATGCTGTAGCCGCCGGCCGGCCCGTAGGACTTCGGAGCGATCGCGTGTGCGAGCAGCCGCACGACGAGGAAGACGGTGGGGATGCCGATGTTCACCACGATCAGGGCGATCATGAGCCCGCGCCGCTTGCGCAGCTCCATAAATCTGGTGGCGATCATGGCCCATGTGGGTATCGGCGAACCCCGATGGTCACGCGGTGCGGCGTTCGGCACAGTTGCCAGGCGCGCAGTTGCCGGAGCGGGTGTCGTCATTCCGTTGCCCCCAATCGACTCGTGACCTGCAAGAACCACGATTCGAGCGACGCCTGGATCTCCTGCAGCCGATACACCGAGATACCACCCTCCACCAGAACGCGATTGATCTCGGCGATGACATCGCGCGGCGTCCCCGCCGGCAAGCTGACGCCGAGACTCAGCGCCCCGACTTCGATGTGGGCGCCGATGCGGGTGGCGTCGATGAGACTACGGGCTCTATCGGGCTCGGAGCATTCGACCTCGAGCACAAGGGTTGCTCCCGCCAGCAATTCTGTGATCGGACCCTGGCGGACCACCTTGCCCCGGTCCACGATCGCAACGGCATCACATGTCCGCTCGACCTCGTCGAGGAGATGGGAGGACAGCACAACCGTGCGGCCCTCGGCCACCAGCGAGACGATCATCTCGCGCATGTCGGCCATGCCCGCCGGGTCGAGACCGTTCATGGGCTCATCCAAGATGAGCAGTTCGGGGTCCCCGATCAGACAGGCGGCGACGCCGAGACGTTGGCGCATGCCCATCGAGTACTTCGACACCTTGTCATCGGCGCGGTAAAGCATGCCGACGCGTTCGAGAGCCGGTCCGATGCGGTCGCGGGCGGCCGGTTCGCGAGCCGCGGCGAGGATCTGGAGGTTCTGCCTTCCGGTCAGATGGCCGTGGAACCGAGGTTCGTCGACAATGGCGCCGACTCGCGCCAGTGCCAGGTCGCGATGTTTGGGGACCGGGTATCCGAGCAGAGACATCGTGCCGGCATCGGCGTGCGTTAGCCCCAGCAGCACTCGGATCAAGGTGGTCTTGCCGGCGCCGTTGGGACCGAGGTAGCCGAAGGCGCATCCTCTAGGGACGAGAAGCTCGACGTTGTTCACGGCCACGTTCTCGCCGAAGCGCTTGGTCAGCCCATGGGTCTCGACGGCCCAGCGACTCTCGGTTCGACGGTCGAAGGTGTCAGGGAGGGTAGCGGTGCTCACCTGTTGTCCTTTCCGCTATCGCAGCGCTGACGGGCCGCACCTTAGCGGGTCGCCCGCGTTTGTCCCGACACCGTACCGATGAAAGGTCGCCGGGCGAAGGTCTTTGCATCCTCCATTGTCACGACATTCGTGACTTGTGGCAATCAGGGACAACCCTGACCCTTCCCCTAGTCGAGGAACCTCGCTCGTGACGAAGACGAAACTGCTGGGTCGCTCCGGATCCTGACGAGGCACCGCACAGCCGCTCTGACGCCTTCGCTCCGGGCGAGCGCGCCAACAGATTGCCGCACCAAACACCGACCGGTGGTCCGACGCTGGGAGTACCGATAGACGGTTCGTTGCTCGTCCGCGCCGGTCACACTCGAGTTCCTCGTCGGTCTTTGCGAGCGCACTGGTGTGGGACATCTCGTGATCACCGGTCGTTCGGTACCTGGTCCAGTTCGTCGGCGACGTCCAGGTCGTCGAGCGGAACGGCATGGGAATAGTGCCGCAAGGTCGTGGACGGGCCCCGATGGCCGAGACGGGCCTTGGGTGGCGACGCCGTGGCGGAGCCGGTGCAGAGCTGGGTTCTCCACACCGGCCGAACGACCGAGACGACGGAACTTGTCGCTGAGCGCGTCCGCTGTCATGAAGGTCTCCCGAGCAGGAGTCGGGGCGAACAGCCAGTCGCCCATCGGTGTCGGTCTTTGTTCGGCCCACGAATCGAACTGGTGATGTATGAGAGCCACAGTCGTAGCCCCGAGGCTCACGCGTCGCGCGCGGGACGACTTCGTGGATCCGAGCACACCGTGGGACAAGCCCGCTCGATGGTAAGCACGCGCCCGTCGAGATCTCCGAGGCATAGCACAGCCAACTCGCCACGGCGGGCTCCGGAATCGGCGGCCAGCCGCACCAACAACAAGTCCTGCTCCGCACTGAACAACGAGCGCAGCCGTCGAGGCGACGCGGGCTCGGTAACAAGGAAGGCCGAAGCCCGCTCCACCTCTTGTTCTGCGTAGCCGAGTAGCTGGCGCACCTCGACCAAGCTGTGGTGGCGACGCGGTTGGGGTCGAGCCGGGTCGCGCACACCCGTCAGTGGGTTCGACCGCAGGAGTTCTTCGGCTACGGCCCACGACAGCGCCAAACGCAAAACCAGCCAACGCCCTGAGACCGTCGGGACCGACAAGCCCTCGGCCTGCCACCTTGAGATAGCGGCTCGCACGTCACCGGCCGTCAGATTGATCAGCCGGCGGCGACCGATGGGATCTGTGACGAGGGCTTTAAGGACCGAGGCATGCGAGATCATCGTGGCCGACTTTCAAAGATGCGGCGCGCGTCTATATCGGTCCAAAAGGTCGGCCGTGGTCAACCGCGCTCCCTCAGATTTGATGGCTACGCGGGTCACGCCCCACAAGTCGACAAGTTCTCGTCTTTGCCGTTGGGCGTATTCGGCGTCGCCGTGGACACTGAACGATCGCTGACAGCTTCGCCCATTGCCCGGGTCGAAACCGACGACCACCCGGATCTCCCAGACTGCCGGAGATCGCTCCCGGAGAGATCCAGCGCCGCGCTTCGATCGCCTCGCAACAGGCGTCGTATCCCTATAAGTCGAGCTCATCCCTACAGCCGTAGGGATTCTTATAGGGACGAGCGAACCTCTTGTCGGCACTGCGATGCTCCGGCAAGCCGCCTACCAGGACTTCCACCAGCGCGCTCGGAGGAACTCGAATCCCCAACCTTCTGATCCGTAGATACCCTCGGCGCGTCGATCGGTGTCGATCTAGGCCTGTGACCTGGGACGCTGTTCGCTGGGTGTCGGCTGATGTCGACTGATGTCGCGTCTCTTGGCTGCCAACGTGGCTTCCAAATCCGAGTGTCCGACACCAGCGGATCGCGGTCCACAAACCAGCTCACGAACTGGCTACAGAGACGTCGTGTCGACAACTCGGTGGGCGATTGACACGCAACGTCGCGCTCGTTCCACAGCCTTGGTGGCAGCTGTTTGTGGAACGTTGTCGGGCTCGTACTCCGATCTCGTCTTCAACGGCAGCAGGCGGACGATATCGCGCGCGATTGCGACGCCATCGGGACCGGCCTCATTTAGGAGAGTCAGGAGCTCGTCATGGTCTTGGCCGGCGGCGCGCCTGCCCAAACGTGCTCCGGTCAGAGCATCGGCCGCATTCACGGCGGCGTGAATCGCGAGGCTTGTCGCGGCGATCGCTCGACGCGCGTTTAGCTCAACCGCGGCCGCGACAAGGAATTCCTCTGCTTTGCGGACGTAGGCGGCGACCTGATCCCTGGTCACGGGCCGCGTATGTGACTGCCTAGGCACGCCGCCGCCCTTGCAGGCCTTCGAGCGACTTGCCGTACACCACAACGCCGTCCCGAACGATGTCGGCCCACAACGTCTTGTGGCTTCGTAGGAAGCGGCCCACGCTGCTCTCGCTTGTCTCGACGACCTCGACTCGGTTGCCCGTCAGTCGACGTGCGAACTGCCGCCAACCTTCGACCGCGGCGGCCCAACGGTAGTCGTCGTCATTCATGCCTTTTGGCTGTACAAAGAGCACGTCAAGGTCGCTATCAGCTTCAGCCTCGCCTCGGGCGAATGAGCCGAACACGATGACACTGACGGGGCTCGGATCGAGAGTCTCGGCTTGTGAGCCAAGCTCGGCCAGGACTGTCTCGCGACTCCTGCTGAGCGCTCGTACAACCCGCGAGCCGAGGTTGTCGTCCACGAGGCGAAACAGCACCGAAGGTGGCGCTTCTCGGCGTTCGACCAACCCAGAACGGACCAACTCGGGCAGTATCCGAGACGCCTGTGCCGGACTGGTACCGGCGAGAAGGGCGACCGTGCGCAGATTGAGATAGCCAGTACTCTCCGCGAGGACGGCGAGTACTCGACCTTGCGCACCTGGGATGACGCTTTGCACGGGTCGGCGAAAGTCCATGCTTCAGCTTAGAATATCGATCACGAATGAAACAATCGTTTCTTATATGCACGCATTAGTACGACGTCTGGTCGGAGGCCGTGGAGGTTCTGGCGGTGTACAGCCCTCCTGCCCAGTGACCATCGAGACCGTATCCACGCCGGCCTGGGAGCACCCCGCTACTACAGTTCGAAGACTCGCCTTGGCTCGAAGCAGACTCTGGAGTGTGGGCGGCGGAGGGACGTGAGATGCGACTCGAAGGCAAGACGAGCCCGCAATTGATCCGATGAGCGACTGGCCTGAGGAAGGTCGCTCGGCCGAGCTTGCCCGGCGGGTCGCGGAGCTCGAGGCTGAGAACCGCCGCCTGAGCGACCTGCTCGGCCTGGGGCGCGAAGACCGGGCAGTTTCGGCAAGTGTTTGGGGGCCGACACTCTTTCCGGCGGAAGGGCCACCTCTGGTCTCGAGGGTGACACAGCGTTCCTCGCCGCAACAGAAGGTCGAACTGTTCCGAGCATTCTTCCGGGGTAGGGACGATGTCTACGCACTCCGCTGGGAAAGCGGCCGGACTAACAAGTCAGGGTGGGGACCGGCTGTCAAGGGTGGATGGGCGAACAGCCGCAGGCCCGACAGGGAGTTGCTGGCCTTGAGCGACGAGGTCGTCGCAGATCATCTCGTAGGGCGGATCAGTGTGGGCCTTTACCCCCTGCTGGGAGATGACACCTGCTGTTTGTTGGCGTGCGACTTCGACGGCGCGGGGTGGACGCTTGACGCCCTTGCCTACCTCGACGCCGCCAGGGCCGCCGGTATTCCGGCAGCCCTCGAGCGATCTCGATCGGGAGACGGCGGCCACGTATGGGTGTTCTTCAGCGACCGTGTGCCTGCCAGCTCGGCTCGACGAATCGGCGCCTACCTCGTGCGCGAGGCGATGACGACCCGCGCGGAGCTCGACCTCACGAGCTACGACCGGCTGTTCCCAGCACAGGATTTCCTGCCCAGACAAGGGTTCGGCAACCTCATTGCCCTTCCGCTCCAGGGCCAATGCCGCAAAAAGGGAACGACCGTCTTCCTCGACCCGTCGACGCTTGAGCCCTATCCGGACCAGTGGGAGTTTCTGTCGTCCGTCAGTTGCTTGAGTCGCGAGGCCGCGACCGTTCTCGCCGAGAACCTCGGCGACGTGCCAGTCGGCCCGGATGTTTGGCCCTACCGTCGCCCGAGTCGCTTACGAGGCTCACCCCCACCGCCAGCTTCAATACGCGCGTCGGCTTCCGCGATGTTGGCAGTGGACCGCATCGGGCTGCCACCGGCCTTGCTCGCCACACTGAAGCACGTCGCGTCATTGCACAATCCAGAGTTCTACGAGAAGGAACAGAACCGGTTCTGGACCGGCAACACGCCGCGTTTCATCCGCTGCTATGGCGAGACGCTCGACCAACTCCTCCTTCCTCGCGGGGTCCGTTCGCAAGCTGAGGCGATCGCTGTCGAGGCCGGGAGCCGGCTTGACGTCATCGAGGCGTACGGGGCCACAGATACCGTCGAGCACGAGCTGCAAGTGATTCTACGCCCCGACCAGCAGGATGCCGTTGACGCGCTCGTCGTCCACGAGCTCGGCGTGCTGGTCGCTCCGCCCGGCGCCGGCAAGACTTTGATGGCCTGCGCGCTCATCGCCCTCCATCGCGTGCCGGCCCTCGTGATCGTCGACCGCCAGCATCTTGTCGAGCAGTGGCGAGAACGTTTGGCCACATACCTCGGTCTTGACAGGAAGCGAATCGGCTTGCTCGCTACCAGCCGGAAGGCAAGCGGCGTCGTAGATCTGGCGATGGTCCAAGGTCTCACCCGTCGGGACGACCTGGTGGAGGTCACGAAACGATACGGCCTTGTGGTCGTCGACGAATGCCACCACGTCCCGTCGGTGACCTTCGAGCGAGCGGTTCGCCAGATCCCAGTGAGGCGATGGCTCGGTCTAACAGCGACTCCTTATCGGCGAGATCGGTTGCAGGCGATGATGGCGATGTACTGCGGTCCGATCAGGCATCGCATGTCGGAGTCGTCCGATGTCCGGCGGCTGCACCGGGAGTTGGTCATCCACGACACCGCGCATACCGAAATCCCAGGCGGACACATCCAGGAGATCTTCCGGGGGATCGTGGCCGATGCCGACAGGACGAAGTTGGTTTGCGACGACATTTCGGCATCGGTCAACGAAGGACGAAACAATCTTGTGCTCACCCGCTGGACCGAACATCTCGACGCGATCGTCGAGGAGCTCAGCAGGCGCGGGCTCGCTGCCCTCGTGCTCAAAGGAGGCATGAGCAAGAATGCGAGGCAGGCGATAGTCGACCAACTGGCTCAGCCTGAGCTGGTCGGCACAGTCCTCGTTGCTACCGCGAGCTTCCTTGGCGAGGGCTTTGACTGCCCGGCACTCGACACCGTGTTTCTGGCGTTCCCCATCAGATTCAAGGGCAGCATCGTCCAGTACGTCGGTCGGATCCTACGGCCGACACCTGACAAGAGACGGGTTGTCGTACACGATTACGTCGACGCGGAGGTTCCCGCGCTCGCGAGGATGTACAACGAGCGCGCCCGTGGATACGCCAGTCTGGGTTTCCGCCCGCCCAAGAAGCCGCCGGGTCGTCGGTGACTACTCGTTGTTTGGACGGGCCATCATGTGTGAGCCACGACATGATCACGGGCGGTACAGGAGGGGTTCGTCGAGCTTGTCGGTGGCGTCCAGATCGTCGACCGACGGCGTTCCTAGTTGCCGGGGTGGCTGTTTGTCGATCTGTGTCTGTCGCTCTGTGTCCGTCGATCTGCTGTCGATCCGTGTCGATCGGCTGGGCTGCCAACTTGGCTGCCAAAGGAGTGTGCGTCCCAACCGATATTTGCCCGTTGAGCAGGACTTACCCAGCGCGCTCGGAGGAACTCGAATCCCCAACCTTCTGATCCGTAGTTCTGCCCGGGGCATTTTCCCTCCGACACGGGTCATGACAATTCGTTACCAATAGCGCCCTCAACCAGGGACTGCACTCGAACCGACTCGACCGCCGGCAGCCGGCCGTCCCCTCTTTTTGCCAGCTTTAGCGGAGCCATGGTTCTCACGGCGGTTCTCACGGACGGGCATCTTTTGGCACCCGCTCGCCATCACTCTGCAAGATCTCGCGCCGCGGCAAGCACTGGAGCGAGGTAGCGCCGGCTTCGTCGCTCAACGTCACCGAAGGTCGGAAGATCTACCGAGATGTAGTCGCTCAGTTCGCTCTCCCACCGGTCCCGGTAGGCATCCATGCGCCGCTCGAAGGTGGCGAACCACTTCGTCGGCGGCGTCCGCTGTCGACTCCTCAACACGTCGTTAGCCGCTTTGTTGAGGTAGAGGTGCCAGGCTTCGAGAGGATCGACGTGTCCGCCGTCGAGCAGCTCGTGGAGGTCGTACAGGTTTCGACATTGAAGCCGCTCGGCGATGCAGCGGATCTTCTCGGCCGCGACATCGCGGAGGCTATAGCCCTCGATGCCAGCGTTCTCGGGAAGGTCTGCCCATAGGTGCTGTATGTCGAGCCGACCGTGCGACTCGACCAGCTCCGTATCGGACACGTCGAGCTTGAGTCTTCGCGGCCTCGATCCGAGGGGACCTGTGTAGGTCACCCACTCCGTTTCACCGTCCCCGTCCGAGACCTCGAGCATCGGAAGCTCGGTGCGAATTCTGCAGGCCACCGCCGCAGTCACGACGATGCCGACCGCCTCGTCTCTGGAGAGGCTATCTACGGCCGAGAAGTCGAGATCAGCCGAGTACCGGCAACCGGAGAAGTAACAGAGGCGAAGCAGCGTCCCACCCTTGAAGACGAGCCTCGGTTCCCCGATGGAGCCGATTTCGGCACACAGATGAGCGAGGATGTAGTCACGTTCGATCGTCTGGGCCGGGAGGTGCGCCTCGTTGGCGCGCTTGGTAATGGCGCCCTTGGCGATCATGAGGCGACGACCGCCTCGAGCCGGGAGACCGGGTAGGGCCAGGCGACGCCCCAGGTTTTGTCAACCCATCCGTGCTCACGCAGAACAGTGGTATCCAGGTCCACAAGAGTTCGCCACGGCTCCGGTTCGAGGCCGTAACAGACGGGGAGCGACAGAGCGGTGCTGATCGAGCCGATCCGCCGATATCCGGCCTCGACACCAATCTCATGAGCCAGTTCGGCAAGTCCCTCTGTGGCCGTGACGGCCGCTAGGGCCTCGGCAACTCGCGAGGCGCCACTGACCAGTGTCGGCCGTGACGCGGCGTCAAGGAGAGCCCTCTCTATGGTGGCCACCCGGGACGGTCCCAGCGGCTCGGTACCGGCGAGGATCGTCAACGGGTTCTCGCGGATCACTCTGAGCGCTCTGCCGGCAAGGGCCTTCGAGCGGGGTCGATAGGCACTCGCGACCTGGATCGCCCTAACCGGCCTAATCAGGAGGCCGTGATGATCCAGGGCCGTCAGATAGCCGATCCGATGGGGGTGACCGGCGAAGACGGCCGCGACGGCAGAGCCGAGGTCGTCCCAAACGGCTGCGGTGCCGAGGGCCCCAATTTGACGGATGGCGTAGCGCCCCGAGGTGACGCGATCGACGAGGCCGGCTTCGACTAATCGACCCAGCACGTTGGACGTCGCCTGGGGCGAGAGCTCCAGGGCGTCTTGGATCTCAGACGCCGTGAAGGCTGTACGCCCCTCGCTAGCAAGCTTGTCCAGAAGCCTGAGACTTCGGTCGGTTGCCATAGATGTCCCTTATTCACGTTATACGTGTATTTACGCCAAGGTCGAGTATAGACTCGGTCGACGGTCGCCGCGACCTTCTGGAGGTCAGACCCGTCGTCCGTGGTCGAGGTGTTGGGGATGCCGAGCACCGTCGAGCCAGGCGGCGATCTCGGCCGGGTCGAATCTGATGAACCATCCGACCTTCAGGTAGGGCACCCTTCGTTCGGCGATGAGTCGGCGAATGTGGCGGATGCTCACCCCGAGCCGCTCGGCGAGCTGGTCGATGGTGAGGAGCTGGGGCAGGGCGTCGGTATTGGCCATCGGTCTCCTTGAGCGTCGTGATGTTGGGTGCAGACGAGACCGGCGCCGACAAGGTGTCAGACGGTGACGAGCCTCTACCTAGTACGCACTGGGGAGTCCAGGCTAAGTGCGCGCATCCCACCCGGACCCTCGTTCACCTCCAGAACGCGGCTGTACCAAGTCGATCAACCAAACACAATGACATTCACCATTATTTACCTTCAGTGACCTCTATCCACCAACCACTGCCTCACCCACTTCCTCACCCATTCCTACCGACTTCTCCCCTCAATTAACCCCACTCCATTCCTTCCATCCTCCTTCATCCACCCTGTCCATCTTCCCACCTCACCCACTCCATCCTCCTATTTCACCCCTTCATCTCCTTCCTCCATCCTCCCCCTCCAACAACCTTTCCATTCACCATCATTTACTTTCACTATCCTCCATATACCCAACACCAAACAACCTCTTTACTTCACATCCATACCTGCTATAACCACAAACCAAGGGGAAGACGTTTGCAACTGTCAGCTGGCAAGGAGGTGGTGCGCGTGGCGTGGATGCGGATGATGGGAGCCGACTCGGTGGACTACCACGAACGCACCGTCGCCGGCCGCGGTGACGACCCGGTCACAGCCTCTGGCGAGTACTACTCCTCGCGGGGCGAGACCCCGATGTCGTGGGGAGGCTCGGGATGCGGGCTGCTCGGCGTGGCCGGTGAAGTGGACCTCGCTGACTACAGGGCCGTCTTCGGGATAGGTGGTGCGCATGACCCCCGTACCGGCCGGCGTCTCGTCGGCTGCCTGCGTCCCGGCCTGGAGCTCGTCATCTCGCCGCACAAATCGGTCGCCGAGCTCGGCGTGATCGGTCGCGCCGAGGACATGCACGAGATCGTCGACGCCGAGCGCGACGCCACCCTCGAGTACCTGAACCGCCTCGTCTCAGGACGCGGTGGTCGGCGGGGACGCGCCCAGACACGCGTCGCCACCGGTGGTCTCATCTGGGCGACCTCCCGCCATGCGACGACCCGGGCGGGCGATCCCCAGGTGCACGACCATGTCCTTATCGCCAACGCCGTGTTCATGTATGACGCCCGGGGAGGCTGGAAGGGCGCCGACACGGCGTTCCTGAGAGACCACCTGCATGCGGCGACGGCGGTGGGGCGGATGGCCGCCGCTGCCAAGGCTGTCGAGCTCGGGTATGGGATCGTCGCCGATCCGGGCCCGTCCGGACGCCTCGGAGGATGGGCGATCGCCGGCATCCCGGCCGAGGTCTGCGAGCTGCACTCGACCCGCTCTGCTCAGATCACTGCCGCGGTCGGACCCGGTGCCTCTTACGCGGCGCGGTCGGTCGCGGCCCGCGCCACCCGGGACCGCAAGGCGGAGGTCCCCGTTGAGGACCTCTTGACCCGGTGGCAGGACGAACTCTCTGCTGCTGGTCATCCCCCGGCCGATCTCCTCGCCGCGGTCGAGGCGGCGGGTTCCTCATATCAGCTTCCGGTGGCCGACCTCGAGCAGCTCGCCGGCGAACTGCTCGGCCCGGACGGACGCCTCTCGAGCGAGAAGACCTTCACCCGCGGCGACGTGATCATCGCCGCCGCCCCGCATCTTCACGGCCTGCCCGTCTCTGTGCTCGACCAGGTCGTCGAGGCAGTCCTCGCGAATGACGACGCGGTCGCCCTGCCGATAGTGACCGGGAGCAGGGAGCCGGTTTGGACGGCACGCTGCGTCCTCGCCGACGAGGAACGCATCGCAACTGTGGCCGAGGCACTGACCGGCGATGACGGGCCAAAGGTCGAAGAGCAGGCCGCTGCTGATGCTGTTACCTGCATCGAGGAACGCCTCGGTGTCCCGCTCACCGCCACTCAGCACGAAGTGGCGATCGGACTTCTCACCAGTGGGTACCGACTCGATCTCGTCAAGGGCGTGGCCGGATCCGGGAAGACGACGACGCTGGCGGCGGTCCGCGAGGGTTTCGAGAGCGCCGGCCACACCGTGCTCGGCACCGCCACCTCTGGCCAGGCCGCGAGGAACCTCGGAGACGGCGCCGGGATCGAGTCGCGCACCGTTGCCTCGCTCGCCTGGCGACTGGAGCACAACACCTTGGAGCTCTCCGACCGCCACGTGCTGATCCTCGACGAGGGCGCCATGACCTCTGATGTCGACTTCGCTCGTCTTCTCACCGCCGTGGAGCGATCGGGAGCAAAGCTGATCGTCGTCGGTGACGACCGCCAGCTCGGCGCCATCGGCCCCGGTGGAGCCCTCACGGCGCTTGCCGAACGCCACCCCGAACAGCTCTGGGCGCTCACCGACAACCTGCGCCAGAACGACCCCGCCGAAGCTGTCGCGCTTCGTGAGCTCCGAGATGGCGACATCGCCGCCGCCGTCGCCTGGTATGCCCGCAACGGGCGCGTCCATGCCGTGCCCGACCGGCGGAGAGCGGTGACCCGCATGATCCGTACCTGGGCGAGCGACATCGACGCCGGGCGCGAGCCAATCCTCCTCGCCTACCGACGCGACAACGTTGAGTCGCTCAACAATGTCGCCCGAGACCTGTGGGAACGCTCGGGGAGGCTCACCGGTCCAGAGCTCACCGCTCCCGGAGGACGCACCTACCGGTCCGGGGACCAGGTCATCACCCTTGCCCCCGGACCCAAGGGCGCCTGGGTCACCTCACAAGCTGCGCGGGTCACCGCCGTCGACCCGGAGGCCCAGACACTCACCGCGATCACGCCCGACGGCCGCCAGTTACAAATGGGCGCCGAGGACATCGGAGCCGACCGCCTCGCCCACGGCTACGCCATCACCGCTCATCGCGCGCAGGGCACGACGGTCGAAGTCGCCCATGTCCTCGACGACGGCGGGGGCCGCGAGCTCGCCTATGTGGCCATGAGCCGCGCCCGGAACGCCAGCCACGTCTACACCACCGCTCCGGACCTCGCCCAAGCCGCCCAACGCCTCACCTGGTCCTGGGATGACGAGCGCCGACAGCAATGGGCCACTGATCAGGCCCGAGCCGCCGAGCCTCGCCGAGCTTCGCGCCGAGCACCGAGAACTTCTCGCGAGCATCCCGCCTGGCGTCACCGACCAGCTTGCTCACGTCCACGAACAACAGGCCGCGCTCGAAACGGACCTTGCTGACCTCCGGACCGGTGCCGGGCGGTGGGCGAACACGCCCGTCCGAGCCAGTTACGAGCACCTCCAAGTCGCGAGGCGAGTCCACGAGGAGAACCTCCGCCGCGCCCAAGATCCCCGCCGTGGGCTCCTCGGTCGGCACCGAAGCCGCGGACACCTCAAGACCAGTGCCGCAACGCTCCAAGTGGCCGAGCGTGCCTGGCAGCGTACGACCGAACCTCACGCTCGGCTTCTCGAAGGCGAGCGGTCCCGGCTCGCCGCCCAGGTCGGCGAGCTCGAAGCTGCGCAACAAGCGAGAGCCGACTTCATCAAGGCCCATCCTGAGGTCATCGACCGAGTCAACCAACTACGCCGAGCCATCGAAGCCCAACAAGGCAGCCCACATCGCCCTCGCGCCCTCGTCAGGAACGCTCCAACCCCACCGCCAATCATCCAACGGCGGAGCCTCGCGTCTTCCTACGAGTTGCCGCCCACGACAGCGGTTCCCAGGGGTCCCGAGCTTTGAGCCCGACCTCACTCTTGATGGCACGGAACGCCACGAAAGAGCCGGGAATATCGCCGCCCTCGGGCAGCAAGTGAGCGCATATCGCCGATTATTTGCGGCCCGTGCTACTGACGGTGCGTTGGGCATCACGTGGTTCTGGCGCGGCCACTAGGTGACCGAGGTGGGAGGGGCGGTAGGCGCTGACGGCCTCGTTGAGGACGGAGATGTCGGATCGCCGCCACGAGCCATCGCGTCACTGCGGTCGATCCCTTACGATTTGTCCACGCAGACGCTCACCTTTCTCTTCACAGACATCGAGGGCTCGACGGCGCTACTGAAGCACCTTGGAGAGGACGTCTATGCCGAGGTCCTTGCCGAGCACCATTCCCTTATCAGGTCCTACCTCGCCACTCACGGAGGAAAGGAGGTGAGTACACACGGCGACGGCTTTTTTGCTGTGTTCTCCTCACCGAGAGCCTGTGTGTCAGCCGTGATCGAGACGCAGCGGGCGATCGCCACACATGAGTGGCCGTCCGGTGAGCAGCTTCGCGTACGGATGGGTGTCCACTCCGGTGAGGCGTCTGACACAAGCGCAGGCTTAGTCGGTCTCGAGGTGCATCGCGCCGCTCGTATTGCCTCTGTTGCCCACGGGGGTCAGATACTTCTCTCGGCGACCGCCGCCGGCCTCGTCAGGGACTGGCTGCCGGCGGGAGACTTTCTGAAAGACCTCGGACTCCACCGGCTGAAAGACCTCGGCCGCCCCGAGCAGATCTTCCAGCTCGGGGCCGAAAGTCTCCAGGGCGAGTTCCCCCCGCTCCGCTCGCTCGACAACCCTGAGCTGCCGAACAACCTGCCTGCACAGCCGGCAAGCTTCGTCGGGCGGGATGTCGAAGTGGCCGAGGTACGCCGTCTCGTCGGGTCCGCTCGGCTCGTCACCCTCACCGGGGCCGGGGGATGCGGCAAGACCCGACTCGGTCTGCAAGTGGCGGCGGAACTGCTCGACGGGTCCGGCGACGGGGTCTGGCTCGTCGAGCTCGCCTCGGTCTCAGAGCAAGGGGCCGTCCCGGCGGCCATCAGCGAGGCGCTCGGGATCACGAGCCGAGCCGGTCGGCCGGTGCTCGACACCCTGCTCGACGCCCTCGAGCTCCAGTACGTGCTCATCGTGCTCGACAACTGCGAGCACCTGATCGGGGCGTGCGCCGAAGTCGCCAACGCCATCTTGCTGAGGTGCGCAAGGGTCCACCTGATGGCGACGAGCCGTGAGCCGCTCGGCATCGGCGGCGAGACCATCTACCGCGTGCCTTCGCTGTCGCTCCCCAATCCCGACGACGGCGACATCTCCGCGACTGAGCATTCGGACGCCGTCGCGCTGTTCGTGGACCGGGCGAGGGCACAAGGCGTCGAGTGCACCCTCGACGAAGAGACGAGCCCGCTCGTCGTTTCGATCTGTCGGCGACTGGACGGGATGCCGCTCGCCATCGAGCTCGCCGCCGCCCGGTTGCGGTCGATGTCACTGGAAGGCCTCAACAACAGACTCGACCAGCGCTTTCGCCTGTTGACCGGGGGAAGCCGGAGCGCCCTTCCGCGCCAGCAGACCCTGCGGGCAACGGTCGATTGGTCCTATTCGCTTCTCAACAGCTCCGAGCAGTCGCTGCTTCGTCGCCTGTCGGTGTTTGCCGAGAGCTTTGACTTAGAAGCCGCCGAGGAGGTCTGTTGCCTCCAAGACGTCGAGGAGATCGACGTCGACGACTTGTTGGGGTCACTCGTCGACAAGAACCTCGTCGTCACAGAGCCGAGCGGAGGAAGGGCCCGCTACCGGCTCCTCGAGACGATCCGGCAGTTCGCAGCCGAACGCCTCGTCGGATCGGACGAGGTCGAGGCGGCCGCCATCGGCGCGGCACACGCCTCGTACTACCTGTCGCTCGCCGAACTGGCCGCACCGCACCTCTTTGGACGAGACCAAGGCCGGTGGTACGACCGGCTCGATGCCGACCAGGCAAACCTGCAACGCTCACTGGAGCACTCGACGGCCGAACGCGACGGGACCGAGCGAACGCTCCGCTTCGGCGTGGCGCTGCAGCGCTATTGGCGGGTGCGTGGGGGGCGAAACGAGGAAGCCATCAGGCTTCTCACGTCCGCGCTCGAGCGTGCGGAAGCCCAAGCGGACCCGAAGCTGTTCGTCGCAGCCCTGGTCACCGTCGTGTTCGTCTCCAGCGATATCAAAGCCGCACTGTTGGCCGGTGAACGGGCGGTTGAGGTCGCGCGCCAGCTCGGCGATGACCGATTACTCATCTGGTCGCTTGCTCATCTTTGCGCTAAGTGTTACTTCGGCGGTGACCCCAAGAGAGGGTTTTCGCTCGGGAAAGAGGCTGTCGCGCGCGCCAGGTTGCTTGGCGACGAGGTCTTGTTGGCCAACAGCCTGAGGATGTACCTCCTCTGTAGCAAGACCATCGATCCAGCCCGCAGCAAGGAGTTGCTCACCGAAGCCATCTCGTGCGCCGAACGGTCCGGCGATCAGTACTGCATCGCACATATGGAGAACAATGCTGGTACCTACGCGCTGGAGGAGGGAGACATCCCTGCTGCGCGAGCACACCTTGAAGAGGCGCTTCGAGTCAGTCACGCGATCGGGTACGTAAACCACTATCAGCCGATCGTCAACTTGGGCGAGGTGCTGTATGAAGAGGGCGACCGCGAAGGTGCTCGCTCCAAATTCCAGGATGGGTTGCGCATCCTTCGTCGAGTCGGAAATCGTTCCGGGATTGCCTCCGCGAACCTTTGGCTCGCTTTTCTCGCAGTTGACTCGGGCGACTGGCACCGGGCGACCTTGCTTCACGGTGTGGCGCAGGCATCCATGGACCAGGCGGGTGGAGTGTGGCAAGAATCCGAGGCGCACCATCGAGAGATCAGCATCAACGAGGTGCGCGCTCGCCTCGGTGATGCCGAGTTCGAACGCGGCTACGCCGAGGGCAAAAGGCTCAGTGTCGAAGAGGGGTTCAACATAGTGCTCGGCAGGGTTCGCTCAACCTGAAGTCCCCGCGACTGTCTCGATCGACTCATCGTGCGAGAACCCGCGGCTGCTAGCGACACATCGAGTGATCGCGTCCCAATGCAGTCTTGGCACTCGGTGCCGAATACCTCATCTGGGCGAGCCCGAGCCGAGCTCTCGTCGCGACATAACGACGGGGATCCGGAGCGCGCACGAGATCGCCGAGTCTGTCGCGGCGTTCGCGTCGACAGGCGCGGGTGCAAGGGCGTAGTTCTGTACCCTGGCGGGCGCCCCGCGTACCGGCAGCTCTGTGGGCTCGTGCAACGGCCAAGCGAGACGGGTGCTGTCATCGCCCACATCGGGCGCTGTTGGAGTGGGACAAGGCCAGCTATGGGACCGTCCACGACCGGGAGCTGTTTGAGTCGCGCTGAGTTTTCGGGAGACTCCGGCTATTGGTTTCCGACCGCCAAAGCGGATCTTTGTTGGTTCCAGCGCGAGATCCTGCCGAGGCTCGGGAGTGTGAAGCTCTCCGAGATCGCCGAGTCCCAGAATGCTCAAGAGCGTCGGCATCCGACGTCCGGCGGGACAAGCGGACGACGCACGTTTCGACGTGGACGGCGCCGGTCGGTATCAGCCTCCAATAGGACGCTCGGTAAAGATGGACGGACCATGCGACGCAGCCA
>JBEKBX010000057.1:0-17134 GCA_050015175.1 Acidimicrobiales bacterium
ATAAGAGCAGGGATCTCTGAGCAGACGCGTCCCGACGCGGCCAAAGAGCTGGGCTGCCTTCAAATCATTGACAATCGACCGTTCACCTCAGCTTCTCGAGGCCGGATGAATTTTCGAGGCTAGTCGACCACGCCGTGGTTGCAACCGGGTGGGTCCAGGCGGCACCCTGTCGGCATGCATCCTCGTCCGCCATCGGCGCTACGGAGCCCGTAGCACCTCGGAAGCTGAGGATCGGTCTTTCGGAGCATCGCCGCAGCGTGCTGCCGGTGCGGGCTCTGCATTGTCGATCACCTGGTGGTGGTCACCACGGGCGAGTGCGCCTCGGCCCTCCGCAGAGGGCCGTGACCTGGTTGTTCGACGGATCTGACCTGCTCGAACCCCTCAGGAAACCATCCGTGTCGTACCATCAGCTCATGTCTTGCGGGAACCTTGGCAGTCACCGCGGTGATGCCGGGGTGCGCCAACGTCGCTGGCCTGGCAGACGGCCATGACGGTCAGGGTTCCAGTCAGCGGCACCCTTCTGAGCTGGGCACGAGAGCGTTCCCGCCTGGCCCCTGGCGAGCTGGAGTCCCGGTTCCCGGCACTGGTTGAGTGGGAAGAAGGAACGAAGCTCCCGACGCTCAAACAACTGGAGCGATTCGCCCAGGCGACACACACGCCCATCGGCTACCTCTTCCTGCCGGAACCGCCCGAAGAGTCTCTGCCGGTCCCCGACTTTCGGACCATCGGCAACATCGAGGTCGGTCAGGCGAGTCCCGATCTGCTCGACACGGTGTATCAGTGTCAGCAGCGCCAGGACTGGTACCGGGACTATGCGAGAGTCCATCAAGAATCGCCCGTCCCGTTCGTTGGCACCTTCACCCTAGGGACGGACGTTGCTGATACTGCAGCCCAGATGAGCGCGGTCCTGTCGTTTGCACCAGAGGAACGAGGGACGACCTGGAGCGAGGCGTTCAGGCGTCTGATCGAAGAAGCTGATGATCACGGCGTGCTGGTGATGGTCAGCGGCATCGTCGGAAGTAACACCCATCGCAAGCTCGACCCGGAAGAGTTCCGAGGCTTTGCTCTTGCTGACGACTTAGCCCCGGTGATCTTCATCAACGGGTCGGACACCAAGGCTGCCCAGATTTTCACGCTTGCTCACGAGCTGGTCCATATCTGGCTTGGTGAGTCCGCTGTAGACGATCCCGAGATGAGTGCTTCTTCGAGTAACTCGATCGAGCAGTGGTGCAATGAGGTTGCTGCAGAGTTTCTGCTTCCTGCTGCTGCACTCCGAGGAGTCTTCGTAGACAGGGATGATCTAACCGAGGAGCTTGATCGACTTGCTCGCCAGTTCAAGGTGAGCACTCTGGTTGTTCTCCGCCGGCTGTTCGACACTGGTTATTTCACCCTGCCTCAGTATCGAGCTGCGTATGCCGATGAGCGCGAACGGATTCTCGCCTTCATGGAAGAGCCTTCGAGCGGTGGCGGCGGAGGGAACTTCTACAACACGCAACCAGTGCGGGTGAGTAAACGATTTGCCAGGGCTCTGATCGAGAGCACGCTCGAAGGACAGACGCTGCATCGTGATGCGTTCCGAATGCTCGGCTTCAAGAAGGTCTCGACGTTCAATGAGCTTGCAGTGCGGCTCGGAGTCGGATGATGCCATACCTCCTTGACGCAAACATCTTCATCCAAGCCAAGAATCTGCATTACGGCTTCGACTTCTGTCCTGCCTTCTGGGAGTGGCTGCATGCTGGGAACCAGCAGGGGAAGGTTTTCAGCATCGAAAAGGTCCGTGACGAGCTCATCGGTGGCGACGATGAACTCGCCGAATGGGCGAAAGCACGGGGTCCCGACTTCTTCCTCCCGCCAGACACTGAAATCGTCCCAAGTCTCGCCGCTGTTAGCAGCTGGGCCGGGAGTGGCGGCTATGAACCTGGAGCTGTCAGTCAATTCCTTCAGGTAGCTGACTACTACCTCGTCGCCCACGCCCTCGCTCACGGATTCGACGTGGTCACCCACGAGGTCGCAGCGAACTCCGTCAAGAAGATCAAGATTCCGAACGCCTGTATCGCTCTCCGTGTGAAGTCCATGTCTCCGTACGAGATGCTGCGGACCGAGAAAGCCCGCTTCGTCCTGGGCTCATGAGGGACAGGGGAGGAGGTTCCCAGGGGTAGCCCGGCGCCTGACTGGAATCTCCTGCCCGATCTTCGGGATCAGCTGCGACCCGGTGCGTGGCAATGGTTGCTTCCGCTCGACGGGTCCTCACCCACCTGGAGGATCGGCGAGTGTTCTACACACCATGGGACGTTGAAGTTCCATGGATTCAGGGCTATTTGGCGAAGGCAGTATTGGGTGCAATTGGGCCTCGTCGAGAGGTCCGGCCTGTACCGTGGGCTCGACCATGGCCAGTGTGTGATGTGACGCGATCTTCATGCATAAAGCCGAACTTAGGTACTCGTGTGACGGCCAGGCACGCGGTCGGCGCGCCAAAGGAGCCTTTCTTCAGCACTTTCTCAGGGACCTTCAGCACTTTCTCAGGATTGGTCTGAGTCCTTCCTGCTCATGTCTTGCTCAACCCAACGATGTGGGTGGAGCTGGTGGGCGGGGGCAGTTGGAGTCCGCCCCGGTTCCGTGTGAGAGGGAGAGAGACAAGGAAGCAGAAAGGACACCAGGGCTGGGAACGCGGCCCGAGGGCCGGGCGGGCACGAGGGGGACTAGGCCCGGGACGAGAAGTTCGGCGTCGTGCTTGCGTATAGGCGGTAAGTACTCTGAATGTTCATGCCCACCCAAAGCGTTCCGATCAAGACTCGCCACCACCTCGCTCATGTGATCAGCCTCAGAGGACTGCCGGGTGAGGTCAAGGCGGTCAAGGGTTTCAATGCCAAGCTGGCCGTCATTCTCACCCGCGGCGTCGGCTCGATGGCATGCGCCTATCTGTTCTGCCTCGTTGCCCTGCTCAGTCTGCCGGCCATCCTGATCCAGGCTGGCGCTCTGAGCCGAACGGCGGTGCCGAACTTTCTCACGAAGCCGGGCCTCATCCTGATCGTCGCCTGGATCGCTCAGACGTTCCTACAGCTCGTGCTCCTTAGCGTCATCATGGTCGGCCAGTCGGTGCAGAGCGCTGCCTCCGATGCTCGGGCCGAAAAGGAGTTCTCCGATACCGAGTTCATCATGGACCAGGTCAATGAGCACACCGACGGAGGTCTGAAGCTCCTCCTCGACCGGCTCACCGCTATCGAGTCCAGACTCCCGCCAGCGACTCCTTGACACAGCATGAAGCCCCGACCGTTGGCCCCCACCATCTACGGGCCCGTGTTCGACTCGGGAATTCCGTCCCGGACGGTCGTGGCAGCTGCGCTTGCCGAAGGACGATGCCGAGCGCCCTCCAGGAACGAAATCAGAGCAAGAAGTGTTGTCGGGAGCCACTTCGTTCCGCTTCAGCGCGAACCATTGGCCCCGTTGGCGACGCTGGTCCATTCGGACGCCAACGTCAAGGCGGTCGCGAGAAGTATCACGCGACAGCTGCACAACGCATCCCGTATGATTCGGATACCAACGGCGAGCCGGTTTCGTTGGCTCCAGATACGGTCCTCCGCAGATCATGACTCTCTAGTGAGCGCGCCGCCGATGGCCACCCGGACCGAGGGTACTCCGCTTCGCCGGGGCGAGATGCACGAGGGCGTTGTAGGTCGCGACGCCGATCGCCACGTGCATGATCATCAGCACGAGGACGGCCTTGGCAGGCTGGCCCTTGGCCAGAATGTATACGTCCGGTAGCCACAGGACCGCGGTCACGAGGATGGCCATGCGCAAGAACACCCAACGTGGGGCCGACGAGATCCGAGTCACGACTGGCCAGGCCACACAGGCGATAATCACGCCAATGGTTGTCAATTTTGCGTAGTCGGCGAACCGGAAGTGCACGTAACCGTGGGTTGAGGGAAAGATCCAGGTACCGATTGCGACGAGGATCGCGTCTGCCGCCAAGGACCCAAGTATGGACACGACCATTGCGAGCAGGATGCGGACAGCACTGGGCTGCTGGTGCTTTGGGGCGAAGTCGAGCCTGACGGCCGCCATCGCACTGCTTAGGATCGAGTCTTGGCGTGGCTGCGACGGATTGGTGAGCACTGGCATTCCGCAATCCTAAGCGTCCTTGGTTTCGGCGACGACGGGAATTCCCAGTTGTCGGGCCGCCTTTGTCGAGTCTTTACCGATTGTTGGAGGCGAGTTGGACAAGCGCGGCCGTAGGGTCGAGTCACAATCAGTTGTGAGGAGAGCTGTGACAACTCGCCGGAACTGCTGGGTAGCAGCACAGGTCCTGTGCCTTGCAACCGTGGGCAACAGCCGGGGACGCTCATGAGCTCCCTGCTGCACGGAGTTCTCTCTCTTCATGGGTTTCCGGCCTATCTGATCGTTGGCGCCCTCTGCTTCGGGGAGGCCAGCATCTTCGTCGGATTCGTGCTGCCGGGCGAGACGGCCGTCGTGCTCGGAGGTGTATTGGCCTCGCTTCACCACGTCAGCCTTGCCAGGATGTTGGCGCTCGTGGTTATCTGTGCCGTCTTGGGCGACTCGGTCGGCTACGAGGTCGGGCGCCGCTTCGGCCCCCTGCTCCTGCGCCACGTTCCCAAGCGGACCCGCCGCGCGACAGAAGAAGGTCGCAGGTTCCTCGAGCGGCGTGGCGGTCCAGCTGTCTTCCTGGGACGTTTCACAGCGCTATTCAGGGCTGTCATTCCCGGTGCTGCCGGGCTGTCCTCGATGCGATACAGGACCTTCTTGTTCTGGAACGCGCTGGGAGGTTTGTGTTGGGGCACCGCCTTCACGCTCGCCGGGTACCTCGCCAGCAAGTCGTACGAACGGGTGATCTCGGCTGCGGGCACAGCCTCGCTGTCGATCATCGTGCTCGTGGCCTCGGCGATAGTGGGGTTCGTCATCTGGCGGAAAGTGCGCGAGAACGGTGCGAGGCGGGCACTTCGCGGGACCGTTGGCGAGGTCGGCTTCGCGTCGGTCGAATGTCCAGGAAGGGAGCAGACGGGTGTCGGCGCCGCTGATGGCCGCGACGCGATGGTGCCCCCTGGTGAGCGCAGCTTGTGAATGGTCGCAGAAGCGGGACAAGTGCCGCGTTCGAAGCGATCCCGGTGTCGTGTTGCCGGGAGCAGTGTTGGCGTCCATTCGCGGAGCCGTCGCCTCTGTGGCTGTTCGCTCGCCCTTGCCTAACGGCGCAGGTGAAGCGCAGCCTGATAGGCGGCATCCGACTGTGCGGCGGTGAGGATGTGATTGGCAACCAACTGGTCGAGGACCTGGCGCTGGCGTTGTTTGGCAAGCGCGAGGTGCAGGACCGGATCGTAGGCGGAGGGTGCCTGCGGAAGTCCGGCAAGCATGGCTGCTTGCGACCAGGTGAGCTCGCTTGGACTGAGCCCGAAGTACCCGTGGGCGGCAGTCACATAGCCCCAGTAGCCATTCCCGTAGTAGATGGCGTTGAGGTACATCTCGAGGATCTGCGGTTTTGAATAGCTCAGCGACAGCTTGAGTCCGAGTCCCACTTGCTCCAAGGTGCCGTCGAGGCCGCTCCCGGCGGGGTACAGCTGCTTTGCCAGCTGCTGGGCGATCGTGCTCCCGCCTGGGTCGCCGCTTGTGTGCAGCGCCGCCAAACCGGCACGAGCCGCACCGTCGAAGACATCCACGAGGGCGTTCGAGTAGAAATGCTCATCCTCGACGGCGACAACTGCCTCGGCCAACTTGACCGGCAGGGGCAGCTTGCCGACCTCACCCTCGTGCGTGCGCACGATCACCGCGACGCGCGCGGGAGCGTCAGCAACACTCGGGAGGCTGAGCTCGTATCCCAGTCCGGCAAGGAGAACAGCCGCCAGCAAACCGAGCACGAAGAGGACGGTCCTGACGAGCCTCGACCTCCAGCCGCGGCGCCGCCTTCTCGGGGCTGGGTCCTCAGCTGCCATAGGCCTCAAGCCGTACGACTGCGTCTATCCCGCCGGTCGGGGACGCGTCGAGCCAAGTGGTCCCACCCGACATCCTGGCGAGCTGGGCAACGATGGCGAGGCCGAGGCCGGAGCCGCCGTGCGGCGCTCCTTCCTGCCTCCAGAACCGGTCGAAGGCCCTAGTCCTGTCTGCGGGGCTCATACCGGGCCCGTCATCGATCACATGAATTTCGATGGCGTCTCCTGTAGGAACAGCGCGGAGAACGACGTTTCCGGCCGTGGGCGTCGCTTCGAGGGCGTTTGCCAGGAAGTTGTCGAGAATCTGCTCGAGATGTCCCGAACAGCCAAGGGCCATGAGGGTTGGTCCGGCCTGGTCGAGGACGACCGGCAGTTCGCACGTGAGAGCCACCTGGCGTTCCTCGGCCAGGGCGCTCCACGCATCGGCACGGTCGCGCAACACGTCCTTGACGTCGACAGGCTCTCTCGCCGGGCGGACGCCCCCCTCGGTACGCGCCAGAGTGAGCAGTCCGTCGACGATCCTGGAGAGCCGGTCGGCTTCGGCGAGGGCAGCGGTGAGATCGGCCTGTTGCTCATCCTCGAGGGTGTCCTCGAGGTTCTCGAGACGGAGATGCAGTGCCGTGAGCGGCGTACGGAGTTGGTGGGAGGCGTCGGCAAGGAACGCCCGCTGGGTGTGGACGAGTTCCTCCAGGCGTTCCGCCATCTCGTTGAAGGTTTCGCCGAGCGCGTCGAGCTCGGCCGGACCGCGCCCGACCGGGGCCCGCTCGGACAGACGGCCGGCACCGACGGCGGCGACGGCCGCCTCGATGCCTTCGAGCGGCCGCGTGAGCGATCGCGCGAGCACCGTCCCGAGAGCAGTGGCCAGGGCGACCATGCCTATCCCGAAGAGGGCCAGTGTGACCCAGTGACTCCTGATACGCGCGTGAAGGGGCGCCGCCGACTCTGCGACGAGAAGGACCACGTCCGGGCCGTGTGTCGTGGACGACAAGCCGCCGGCGCCGAGCGCGCCGACAGCGACCGGCAGCGCCACGTACAAGAAGTCGTCGTCAGGATCGTCCGACCCCTCCTCGCCGGAGGTGCGGCCGGAAGCAGCCACCTTGATGACGGCCTCGGTGCGGGCGTCGCGCAGCTCCTCCAGCGCGCCACGTCCAGCCGCGGCCAGGGCGTGCCCGTTCGAGACGACGGCGACGATGGCGGCGTCAGAGCGCGCGAACTGGTTGACGACGGGTTGGAGTCCGTGACCGCCTCCACGGTTCAGACCCGTAGATACGAGCACGGCGAGCGACGAGGCGTCGCTCTGCAGCTCCGACATCGACGTGGTGCGGTCGTTGCGAGCCAAGCTCAGCCCGAGCGGGACTTCGAGAGCGACGACGAGAACGAGCGCAAAGAGGAAGAGGCCCGCGAGGAGCCGCCGCCTCATTTCGGAACGGCGAGCCGGAATCCGACGCCCCTGCTCGTCTCGATCCACTTCGGGTTGCCGAGCTTCTTGCGCAGAGAGGCGATATGGACGTCGACCGTCTTGGAAGTGCCGTACCAATGGGGATCCCAGACCTCGGCAAGGATCTCGCGTCGAGTGACCATCGCCCCCGGGTCGACAGCCAAGAGAGCAAGCAAATCGAACTCTTTCGGAGTGAGTGGCAGTTCCTCGCCTCCCAGCAGGACACGGTGTGAACGGCGGTCGATCTCGAGATCGCCGATCACCTGGGGGCCGAGCATGCGCGGAGGCGTTGTGCTTCGACGGCTGACCGCACGTATCCGGGCTACAAGCTCGCGGAAGCCGAACGGTTTGACGACGTAGTCGTCGGCTCCGAGCTCGAGACCCACCACCCTGTCCGTCTCGTCGTCGCGGGCGGTGACGATGATGATCGGGACCGCGGAACGGGCGCGTAGCTGTCGGCAAACCTCGAAACCGTGGGCGTCGGGCAGCCCCAGGTCCAACAGCACGAGATCTGCCGGCGGGGCCGACAAGGCGGCCGCGGCCGTCTGCACGAGGGTCACATCGAAGCCCTCACGGCGGAGCTTGGTGGCCAATGGCTCGCCGATGGCATTGTCATCTTCGACCACGAGAACTTGCACTGCTCGGGTAGCTTTCCACAGGCGGTCGGGATCGTGTAGGCGGGTCCTGACAGCAGCCTCGCCACGAGGAGCCCCGGCTTACAGCGGTCATCCGTGGAGCCGGTCCTCCTTGTCAAATCTTTACCTGTTGCTGGGTCCATCTTGGCGGCCGATTTCGTAGGGTCACAGTGACATGTCCTCGCTCACCTTTGACCCGACCTACGCCCCGCACAGTGGCAGACATCGCCGGCCGTCGGTCATCTCCCGGCCGGGACCTGCTCCGCGGCCCGTTGTCGCCGAGGTCGCAACGGTCCTCGCAGGCCTTGGCTTCGGGGCCTGCGTCGCCCTCGCCGTCACCGCGGAGAGCTGGAAACAGCTCTCGGCACCGGGCGGCGTTGCCATGTTCCTCGGCAATTTGACGGGCTTGGCAGGCACCTACCTGGCGCTCGTGATGGTGCTCCTCGTCAGCCGGATCCCGGTCGTCGAACGGGTGCTCGGTCAGGACAAACTGCTCGCCTCGCACCGACGCCTCGCCCCGTGGCCCATTTCACTCATCTTCGCCCACGCGGTGTTGCTCACCTTCGCTTATGCCGAGGCCGCCCGGTCCGGTTTCTTCGGCCAGATCGGCGCTTTCATCAGGTCTTATCCCGACATGTTGACGGCGACGATTGCACTGGTGGTGATGGTCGCGGTCGCGATTACTTCGGTGTACTCGATCCGCCGCCGGCTCCGCAGGGAGATGTGGTGGGCCGTTCACCTCTTCATGTACCTCGCGCTCGCTCTCGCGTTCGCGCACGAGATCGCGCTCGGGCCGTCTTTCGTGGGGCACCCTCTCACGAGGTTCGTCTGGTCCCTGCTCTGGGCTTCGAGCGCGGGCCTCGTGCTCGTCTACCGATTCGGGCTCCCACTGTTGCGGACTTTCCGGCACCGTCTCGAGGTCGTGGAGGTCCACCCGGAAGGGCCGGGCACGGTCTCGGTCATCTGCCGTGGCAGGAACCTCGACCGCCTGGCGGTGGCGGGTGGTCAGTTCTTCGAATGGCGCTTCCTCGCCAGGGGGATGTGGTGGCAGGCCCACCCGTTCTCGCTCTCGGCGCGACCCCGGCCGCCTTTCCTCCGCATCACGGTGAAGGGCATCGGTGACTACTCGTCGGCCGTTGCCCGGCTGCGGCCGGGCACCCGTGTCGCCATCGAGGGACCTTACGGAACCTTCACGACACATGCCCGCCGTCGTGCGAAGGTTGCGCTCATCGCCGGAGGCATAGGTGTCACGGCCATCCGTTCCTTGCTCGAGGACCTGCCACGAGACTGCGACCCGGTCGTGATCCTGCGCGCTTCCTGCACCGAGGAGCTTGCCCTGGCATCGGAAGTGGCCGAGCTGGTCCGGCACCGCAAGGGTCGGGTTCACGAGCTTGTCGGCCCTCGCTCGGAGGTGCGGATCGACCGCGTTTGCGAGCTCGTGCCGGACCTGGCGAACCGGGACGTCTATGTGTCGGGACCCGAGGAATTCGTTGATCAGGTGGTCTCAACCGCGTTGCGGCTCGGGGTCCCCAAGGACTCGCTCCACTTCGAGGTCTACTCACTGTGAACGCACATAACCGACGCTCACCAAGCCGCGCGACCACGACCAAGGAGCTGCGCAAGATGCGGCGCGCCCCGGCCGTCGTCATCGCCAGCGCAGCTGGGTTCGCCGGGATCGTCGCGATGCACGGCGCCGGCTCGCCTTCGCTGCTGAGTGGAGGCGGTCCTTCGGCTCCGGTCAGTTCCCCTCCGACCACGGCAAGCCCTTCGACAACCCCGACTGTTGTACCGACGGGCACGTCCAGGACTGCCGTCGGAACCAGCGAGAACTACGGCTACGGGGTGCTTGCCGCGAAGGTCACCGTCCGGGGGAACCGGATCACCGACGTTTCGGTGGCGACGATCCAGACCGCCGAGCAGTACTCGCAGCAACTCGCCCAACAGGTAATTCCGCTGCTGCGCAACGAGGTCCTTTCTGCCCAGAGCGCGCGCATCAACGGGATATCCGGCGCGACCTACACGAGCGAGGCTTACGCCTACTCCGTCCAGGCGGCGCTCGACACCCTTGGCGTGAAGTGAGTGTCACCGGTGTGATCTCCCATGCCGAGGAGGTGATGGGGACGGTGGTGTCGTTCCATGTCGAGTTGGGTGAATGCCCTGTCGGAGAAGCCCATGCAGCCATCGCCGCGGCCTGTGCGAGGCTGCATCAGCTGGATGACATCTTCAGCACCTGGAAGCCGGCCAGCCCGATGAGCCTTTTCCGGGCCGGGAGCGTCCTCCTCGAGGACGCTCCACCCGAGATGGCTCTCGTCCTGCAACTGTGCGAGGAGGCGAAGGCGCTCTCGCAGGGTTGGTTCGATCCTTGGGCGATGCCCGGCAGTTTCGATCCGACGGGTTTGGTCAAGGGCTGGGCGACCGAGCAGGCCCTCGCCCGCTTGCGCCTTGCAGGTGTCAAGGCCGCGATCGTCAACGGCGGAGGAGACATCGCCGTTTGCGGGTTACCAGAAGACGCTCACGGTTGGCGGATAGGGATTCGTCACCCGTGGAGGCCGGATGCGCTCGCATGCGTGCTCGAGACCGACCGCGCCGTTGCCACGTCTGGCTGTTACGAGCGAGGCCCTCACCTCATCAACCCCAGGAACGGGAGGATGCTCTTCCGCACCGCCTCGGCAACCGTTGTGGGTTCGAGTCTGCCATTGTGCGACGCGTTGGCCACCGCTCTTGTGGTCGCCGATGACGACGGGCCCGATCTCGCTCGTTCGCTGGAGGGTTACGAGTCCTACATCATCAGGGCCGACGGCGCTGAGAGCGCCACGGAGGGCATCGTGTTCGCAACCGAAGTTGTGTCGTGAGATCGCTTCTGCTGTCCGCGGTGGATTGCCCGTCCCGGTCCCCGATTCCGGCTCGCGGCGAAGTGCGCGCCTGCGTCAGCCGAGACGAACTCTTGGTCGCCTATGACGAATCTCTACCGACTCTTGTCAGAGGTCTGCTCCTGCAGATCCCTACGGTCGGCCCGGCGTGGACATGCCAAGGAGAGCGGTGGAGGCCAACCCAGTGATGTTCTGTCGCGAACACCCGGGGATCTTGGACGACGCGACAGCAGCCGGCTCAGGTTTGCGGTCGCAGGCCGGGTGGCAGCAATGACCGGGACTCAGGTCCAACCGCCTGCGTCGTGGCTCTTCGAGGACGACGCAGCGCCACCAGCGTGCTCGCCCGGGACCGGGCGGAGCCGGATCGTGTCGTTGCTGCGTGCGACCCGGCCCCGCCAGTGGACGAAGAACCTCCTCGTCTTCTCAGCTCCGGCGGCCGCAGGCTCGATAATCCACCCCGGTATCGTCGCTCGTAGCGTCGTGGCGTTCCTCGTCTTCGTGGCTGCTTCGGCCTCGACCTACCTTGTGAACGACATCGTCGACCGAGCCAATGACCGGCTCCATCCCGTCAAGCAGAGAAGGCCCATTGCGTCGGGGCAGCTCTCGGTAGACCTGGCGTTGGCGACCGCGGGCGGCCTCGCGACAGTTGCGCTTGTGACAGCTGCCTTCGTGTTCGGAGCCGCCTTTGTCTGGATCATCGCGGCGTATCTGGCGGTAAGTGTCAGTTACTCGCTCGTGCTGAAGCGGGTGCCCTTGGTCGAACTGGCCTGCGTGGCAGCTGGGTTCGCCCTCCGAGCGGTCGCGGGAGGCGCGGTCGCCCACGTCGCGATCTCACCGTGGTTCCTCATGGTGGCTTCGTTCGGCTCTCTGCTCATTGTCGCCGGGAAGCGAAGCGTCGAACTTTCCGTGATGAGGGAAAAGGGGGAACAGCACCGATCAACACTCGCCGCTTACCCAGCGGCGTTCCTGAGAAGTGTCCGCATGCTCGCCATGTCGGTGACCGTGACCACGTACTGCCTTTGGGCTTTCGAGCGAGCCGGGCGTCTCGGGCCGGTGGAGCGCGCCGAGGACATCGTGTGGTTCGAGCTCTCGATCATCCCGTTCGTGCTCGCCGTCCTCGTCGTCGAGCTTGCGATCGAACAGGGCCGCGGAGGTGAGCCCGAAGAGCTCGCGCTCAGCGATCGTGGGCTCCAGGTGCTGGGACTTGCCTGGCTCGCCTTGTTGATGTGCGGGATCTACGCATGAATGCTGCTCCCCGGCGCGAGCTCCTTTGCGGTTGGGGCAGGTCGGCGGCATCTGCAGCCACGCTGGTGCGACCGGGTTCGGTGTCGGAGCTGCAAGATCTCGTGGCTCAAGAACGCGTCAGCCTTCCGATGGTCGCTCGAGGTCTCGGGCGCTCCTATGGTGACGCGGCGCAATGCGGCGGCGGCCTCGTCCTTGACTGCACCGGACTCAACCGTGTGCTCGATCTCGACATCGGGGGGGCAAAAGTACGCGCTGAGGCCGGCGTGTCGATCGACGAGCTCCTAAGGCTGCTCGTCCCGAGAGGACTGTTCCCTCCCGTCACGCCAGGGACGCGCTTTGTCACACTTGGCGGTGCCATCGCGAGTGACATCCACGGGAAGAACCACCACGTCGACGGCACCGTCAGCCGGCATCTCGACTGCCTCCGAATCGCCACTCCGAGCGGGCCCGTCGAGTGCAGCCCCGAGAAGCGAGATGACGTGTTCTGGGCCACCTGCGGCGGCATGGGGCTCACAGGCGTGGTCCTCGAGGCGGTCCTCCGGCTGTCGCCGATAGAGACGTCGACCATGCTCGTCGACACCGAGCGGGCAGATGACCTAGACGCGTGCATGACTCGTCTGTCGGAGGACCAGAACGCCTACCGGTACTCGGTGGCCTGGGTGGACGGCCTGGCGGCAGGACGCCACTTGGGTCGTTCCGTGTTGACTCGGGCGAACCATGCCGCCCTGTCAGATCTTCCCGCCAAGGATCGGCACGACCCGCTGCGCCTCGACCTCGCGAGTCCCTTACGGGTCCCTGTGGCACCGCCGATCTCGTTCCTGACGCCGCGGACCGTCTCGGCGTTCAACGAGATGTGGTACCGGCATTCACCTCGAAGCCGGGCTGGGGAGCTGGTCCCACTCGCGTCGTTCTTCTACCCGCTCGACGGCCTTGCAGGATGGAACCTCCTCTATGGACCGCGCGGCTTTACCCAGTACCAGTTCGTTGTGCCCCTCGGGGCCGAAGGGACCGTGCGCGCGGTTCTTGAGCGTCTCAGCAGGGCTCGGGCTGCGTCGTTCCTCGCGGTCCTCAAACGCTTCGGCGCAGAAGGGCGGGGGCACCTCTCGTTCCCGAAGGAGGGCTGGACGCTCGCGCTGGACCTGCCCTTGGGGCCACCCGGGCTCGGGGTCCTGCTTGACGGTCTCGACGAGCTGGTCACGTCGGCTGGAGGACGCGTCTACCTGGCCAAGGACGGACGCTTGCGCCCCGAGATGTTGGCGTCGATGTACCCGCGACTCGCAAGCTGGCTGGAGATCAGGGAGACCCTCGATCCCGAAGGGGTGTTCAGCTCGGACCTTGCGCGCCGCGTCGGGCTCGGCAGCGTACGACGCCCGTCGACGCACAAGGTGGGAGTGTGATCGACGCGACAGGCATGCCGCAGACCGCCGTCGTCATCGGAGGCACCTCGCAGATCGCCCGCGACACCCTGCTTCTGCTTGCCGACAGGCGCCTTTCAGCCGTCCTGCTCGCTGGCAGGGACGAGGCCGGTCTCGATGCGACCGCCACCGAGCTGAGAGCTCGGGGCGTCGAGCGCGTGCTGACGCGGGTCCTCGACGTAACCGAGATAGACCGTCTCGACGCCTTCGCCGAGAGCGCTGCGGCGGAGCTGGGCTCGGTGGATCTGCTGTTCATGGCCGTCGGCGACCTCGGCACCTCCGACTTGGACACGCTCGACGCGAAGAGTGTCTGTCGCACAGTCGTCACGAACTTCGCCGGGCCGGCGGCCGCGCTCGGGGCCTTCGTCGCCACCTTGCGCGCCCAGGGGACCGGACGGGTCGTGGTCCTCTCCTCCGTCGCGGGCGTGCGTGTCAGAAAGGCCAACTTCGTCTACGGCGCCGCCAAGGCCGGGATCGACGGCTTCGCCCTCGGACTCGGCGACGCGCTCGAGGGCACAGGAGTCGCAGTGACCGTCGTGCGACCGGGGTTCGTCCGGACCAAGATGACCTCGGGCCTTAAGGCCGCCCCCTTCGCTGTCGAGAGCCCGGTTGTGGCCGAGGCGATCGTCAGGGGTCTCGAGACCGGAGCCGGAGTGGTTTGGGTCCCGCCGATGCTCCGGCCCGTCCTCGCCCTGATGCGCCTTCTGCCCCGTGCTCTCTGGCGGAGGATCCCCGGCTGAGGCGTCGGCACCGACGAGCCGATCTCCGCTGTGCCGAGGCGCAGCTCTTCGGTCACTCACGGATCACCGTGAGGTGTCGGACCCGACTGATTGTTCAGGGCTGGCGTGCGGACATCGTGATGAAGTCGCGTGCCCACCACGTGTCGAAGTACCGGGTCGGTGGCCCAGCCATGTCCGCGAGCGGCAGCAGGTCGGTACCGTTCGTCGGCGACGCGAGGCCGGTCGGAGTCGGTGGGGCAAACGTGGCGTAGTTCACCCAGTCGGTGTTGATGTCCAGCTCCATGGCTCGCACCGCCCCGGCTCGTACGAGGAGGTTGGCCAGGTCGGTGATGTTGAGGCTCGGTCCCCCCACGTAGACGAGGGCCCCGTCACTGGTTATCCCGATTCCGGAGCGCGACACGTAGACCCGGTTGCCGAGAGTGTTCCCCCACGTGGTCGTGTCGTTGGCATTGAGGCCGGAGACCGGCCTCCCGTCCTCGACGAGGAGGCTGAGGTTCTGCCTCACCGCGACCACGTCCGAGCTCATCTTGACGTCTGTTCCCCAGGCGCCGACGATGGCGCGCCCGTTCCGGTAGATGACGAAAGACGCCGCCCCGGCGCGAAGCGGGATGATCGTCTGCCCCTGGGTGTAGTAGCCGCCGTTGGCATCCTGCATCCGGAACCCGGCGTTGAACGCGGCCACGAGCGAGGCCGCAGCGCTCGGCTGGACCGGGGCGGTGTACGTGTAGGGGCCCCCGCCGGGTATGTAGCTGCCGGAGTACAAGGTCGCCGACAACAGCTTCGTGTCCATCCAGGCGATCCCGTCCACGACGCTCGTGTGGATCGAATCCGGTCGGAGAAACGTCTCGTAAACGGCCGGGACGCCACGCACGAGGCGGCCGACGGGCCTCCAGCTGCCTTCTCCCGGCAAGGCGGGACTGGCGAAGGGCGTGAGCGGCGCCGGTACGGGGAGGTGAACAGGAGAATCGTGTCTCACGCCAGTCGCGAGAACGCGGGTGTGTTGCGGTGAGGGCAGAGCCTCTGCCGAGGGCCGCCCACCGACCGCAGGCTGGTGGTGGGAGTACCACCAGTTCTCGGCAGTGTTCACGAGCGAGCCACCGCCGTTGTCACGCAACCACTCTGCAAAGCGCGCCGGAACCGAAAGCCCGAGCGCCGGGTTCGTGAGCGCACTGCCGAGAGAGACCCACAGCGGCGTCAAGAGGACCAGGGCTGCCAGTGTCCCGGTGGCCGCGGGATGTCGACCGGCCCAGGTGCGCCGGGAGCGCCGCACGAGCCTGCGACGCTCCTTCCGGTCGCGCGCGTAAGCGCGGTGGCTCTTCCACGACGGCCAATGGAGAGTCGCCTTGCGCGCCTTGGCGGGGCGTCTCGGACCTCGCGGACGAACCGGGCGAGATCCGGGGCCACGTGTTGTCGTCGTCGTGCCGCCAGCTGTGCGCCTTCGGGGTTCTGCGAGCTGACGATGTGGGTTGGCAGTCGCCGCCTCGGCCGTCATCTCATCGAGCATGCCTGACGGTGCATACCGTCGCGGGCAACTGTGGCCCTTCTTTCCTGGTTCTTTGCCAAATCTTTCCGATAGTCGGCCCTTGACCAACAGAGCAATGAGGGGGAAACGCACCGCGACGTGCGCTGCGACTCTTGCAGGAAACACGTAGGCAACTGACAGACAACTCTCGGTGTCCTCGAAGCCTCCAGGCGCAGGCTGTTCGGCAGTGAGCCTGAAGAGCGGCTCTCGGACAAAGGAGGAGACATGGACAACGGGGACACTGGTCGCCACGCACCTGCCGTGTCGGGGCAAACGGGGATTCCAAGAACGCGACCTGCGTTCACCCACGCCGCGCCTGCCCTACGAGATTCCGGCTACGAACTGAGCCGTGCGCCCGCGGCTCACCGTAACGTGGCTCGTGCGCATCAAGCGGGATCCGCGTCGGCGACAGTTCTGCCGGACAAGTTCAGCCGAGGTCGACAAGGGTGGCGTGTACGGTCGCCCCCGACAAACCGAGCGCGGCAGGGCGCAAGGCTCAAAGAACCTCAGGCTCACGTTCTGTCCAAACACCGAGGGACCCCAACACACGTTGTGGACCCGAGGAGCTGATACCCGACTGCAATCAACCTCTAAGGCTCATCACACGCGAGCATTCAAGACGGCGTCCTCGACGAAAAGAGCGAACAGTTCTTGTTTGTGAACTCCCGTCCCCGTGTCCCCGCTATGTGGCTACATTTTGCCCTTATTCCCACCGGACCGGGGCATTAGCCACCCCCATGAACCGCTGTGACCTGGACATTCTCGGTCGGTGGAGGCGAAGGGACCCGAACCCTCGAACCTCCTGACTGCCAGTCTGTAAATGTACCGTCCGGCTAGTAGGGCCCAGTATCTCTAAGTCCAGGTCAAACGGCAATTCCGCTGAAGTCAAATGATGCCCAGTTATGTCCAGTCCGGCTAGATGTAGCCAGTATGGCTATCAACTTGGCTACATTTTCTGACATTACCTCTGACATAACAATTGCCTCCTGCGAAGCAGAGGGCATGTGCTGCGAGGGCGTTCTTGCTGGGCTAGCGCCCTGCATCACCGGAAGCTTCATCAGGATCGGCCACAGCTTGTACCAGACACCGGAGGTGTAGGAACTCTTCGGTAGTCCTTCATCGCAGAGCATTGGACATGGCGTCCGCAGCCTGCCTGTTGGTCTCCGGCGACACATGGCCGTAGATGTTGCCGCTTTGTAGAAGACGACGTCCCAAGGCATCAGGACACCTATTTGCACGAGGCGACCACTCACGCAGCGGAGTGTGCCTGAGCCTTCCGTGGCTTCGTGCGCTGAGGCTTCTCCGTGGTCACTTCGAGCCGTGCTCCGAG
>JBEKBX010000058.1:0-16990 GCA_050015175.1 Acidimicrobiales bacterium
AGCAGGCGGCCGACGCCGGACTGGAACGGATCGGCGGTGACGTCCAGCTCTGCTTCGCCTTCCTTCGCCACGCGGGTCTTTCTCTTTAACATTGTTGTCACTGTATTAGGCGAACCTCTTTAAGTGTGCGACGTTCGGGCAGCGGGTTCTGTCTTCTCAAGCTCTTTCCCGATGTCCTGGCTGTAGAGTCACGGTTCAGACAGGGGCCTCGAACCGAGAAGGAGGACCCGTGCGGTCATCGCCGAAGTCGGTTCCCTGGATCGTTCGGCGATTCGTCACCAAGTACGAGTGGCGTCACGTCAAGGTGATAGTAGGCGTGCGAGCTGTAGTCGCCGTGTGGTTGCTCGTCCTCGGGAGCATTCTTTGCGCCTACGGCTACTGGTGGGGGGCACTTCTGTTCTTGGCCGCCGGACTCCAAGGTTGGGTCGCTTATCAGATGCCACGTTGGAAGCTGGCACTAGATGCCGAGACAGGCCGCCAAGCTCCCAAGGCCGCGTGAGGGGAGAAAGCTTTGTTACCGGCCCTATCCCATAATCGCGGCCTGAGTGCTATCTCGGAGTGCCCCCCAGCGGCGGAACCGGGCGTACAGATCGTTCCCATTTCAGAGTCTTGATTCGCATGGCGGCCGCGCCAGAGTCGGCGATCTCGTGCATGTCGCCCGGGCGGGAGGGCTCGATTGAAGCCAGCAGAACGTTCGCGGCCCGGGCCGGCGATCTGGCCGCTTATTCGCCGAGGGCCACGAGGGCCGCCGAGACTTTGCGGGGTTTGTCAGCAACAGCGTTAGCAAACGCGGGTGCCGACGGCTTACGTCGTCAGGTGGCAGGTCCCCTCATCTCGATTCGAGCCCTTAGACTCCTGCCTCCTTGAACCCCCGCTCAAGATCCTCACCGTTCATCACCGGCGTGAGAAGAACCGATGCGTCGAGGTTCTCAAACAGCGGCTCCACAATGGGCGGCAGCTGCCACGAACCCTCCATGTCGAAGACGAGAAGACATGTCCGCTTGCCGTCCTCCGGGAAGAAGTACATCGCCTCCGGCTTGAGCGCCGCTGCCGCGGCCTGGAACGTCCGCTGGAGCGCCCCGCTCTTGTAGGCTTCGGTGCCTTTCTCCACAGGAATACTGACCTTCAGCAACATCCGCATCGTCCATCCCCCGTCAAGCTGGCAGGGCCGGGGCGGCCCTGGGGTGCCGATGCTACGCGAACAGCCCATCTTCCGGCCTTGCGAGACTTCACCCTGCCACCTCGTCTCCCTCGACAACCACGCTGGGTCGATCCCGGCGCGACTCTCGGGGTTCCCTCACGAAGGTGCGGACGCGCAATCATCTCGGCTGACCGGCCCTTTCGATGATTTCGGTCCGTGTTCGGTAGGTCCCGTTCGACGAGCCGAAAGCCGTCTGCCTCCGACTTCCTCTCAGGCAGCCTGCCTACGGACCGTCGGCGCTGAGCCCCTTGCGACCGTCCTTGTCACGGGCCAGGATCGCCCTCGCCTCGGCCTCGGCGGCTGCCGCGTCGGCGGCATCAAGGCGTGCCAGATGCTCCTTGATCTCGCGGTCGAAGTCCGAGCGGCTCTGCATCCTCGCGTCCTGCACGTCGAGGTGGAGCGGCGCGTAAAGCCCGAGCAACCTCGCCCGCTGGTCGCAGACGCGGAGCACCGTCGTCGACGCCTTTGCGTCGCCGCGCATGGCTGCCTCCCAGTTCGCCCGCTGCACCTCGGCCAGGATGACGAGCTGCTCGGCGGCGTAACGGTCGTAGGCTTCTACACGGGCCCTAGCCCACTCGGCGCGGATGGCCTTCGCGTCGAGTAGGACAGTCTTACGGTTGACGGCCACGGTCTCAGCGATGTTGTTGGTCGTGACACCGGCGATGAGCAGGATCGCCACCTTGCGGCGCCGCTCGTCGCGCTCGACGGGTGTTGCTCGCTTAGCCATCTCTATGGTCCATCTCTATGGTCCATTACAGACTTGGCTCGGGTAGGGGCCCCTGGTCGCAGATACTCCCGTCGCCATCCTCCCAGCCTGCTCCTGCCGCGCGCACAGTGCTGTCGGGTTCGCGAGGCGAGGGTGTCCTCCCGACACTCGCGGGTCGACGTGGTCATGGCCCGACCGTGAAGTCGACCTCTTCGCCGCCCTCGCGCCTCGGCACTATTCCCGTGTGCTCCTGGAATCGGCGGCAGGTTACGTCGACGTAGCGGGGGTCGATATCGCACAGGTAGGCCACTCGTCCGGTCTGCTCGCAAGCGATGAGGGTCGAGCCGGAGCCGCCGAAGGGGTCGAGCACGGCTCCTCCTGGCCGCGAGGAGTTTTGGAGACAGCGCTCGATGAGCGCGACCGGCTTCATCGTCGGATGCTCTTCGGAGCGTTTCGGCCGCGGGCAGTCGATCACCGAGACCTGCGAGTGGTCGCCCCACCAGCGCGTCCCCTCGTGCGCCCCTCGGCCCGGTCGTCCTGGACCCGGCAGGTAGCCGTACAAGAGCGGCTCGTGGGCGTAGTGGTAGTCCGAGTGGCCGAGCACCATCGTGTCCTTGCGCCAGACGAGTTCCTGATGGTAGCGCCAATCCGACTCGGCGATGGCCTGAAGGAAGACCACGTAAAGCGGCCCCGCCGGGGCCGCAATGTAGAAGGGGCTCGATGGCTCCAATGCGGGCGCCGCCGCCGCCATGAAGCCTCGCAGCAACCCAGGCAGGCCGAATGCATCGTCGTTCTCAATGGTCAGCGCCCGCTTGGTCTTGCCGACGTAATCCACCCCATAAGGCGGGTCGGTCCAAAGGATCGAAGCCTTGGCACTGCCCATGAGCCGCTCGACATCGGCCGGCACAGTCGAGTCGCCGCATAGCACCCGATGCGGCCCGAGCAGCCACAGGTCGCCGAGCTTCGTCCTGGCCGGTGCGGACTCGGGTACGTCGTCGGGGTCGGTCAGGCCGAGCTTCGGCGCGCCGTTCAGCAGCGCCAGTAGGTCGTCCCGGCTGTAGGAGGCCGCCGCCAACAGGTCGGCGTCGTGGCTGATCGACTCGATCATCTTGGCGAGCAGCACGTCGTCGTAGACCCCGAGGTCGGCGGTGCGGTTGACAGCGAGCGCGTAGGCATCGGCCTCGGCAACCGTGCCCGCGCGGACCCGGCCGGTCTTGGCGTCTTTCACCTTGAACGGTGAGACGGCGATCCGGTCCCACCCGAGTTGCCGCGCGGCCTTGAGCTGGTGGTTCCCGTCGATGACGACGGTCTTCTGGCCGCGGCGCTGGACGACGATCGGCTTCTGCTGTCCGAAGGCGGCGTAGCTGCGAGCCACGGCGTCGACGTCACCCTTGCGCGGATTACCTGGCAGCTCGTCCAGCGTCGTGATATCGACCGCCAGGTGTTCCAACTCAGGAGCGATCATGTCGCACCCACCAGGCGGCGGTGCCGGCTCACGACCTGCGGTGCCTTCTCGAGCTGCGCAGGGCTGAGCCCGAGCGCTTGGTTGCCCAGCACGGCGCCCATGATCGACGCCCACAGGTGACCCTCTGCTCGGAGAGGCGCACCTCGCGTTCGCGGAGTCCGAGCCCGACCATCTCGATGGCGAGGCTCTTCAATAGCTTGCGCCCTTCCATGAGGCTCTGGACAGCGACGTTCAGCCTGGCCTCGCTCCGGATAGTGGCGCGGTCCTTCGTCGTGTCGCCTCCACGCTGACCGGTGCCCGATCCGCTTGCGGCCAGTCTCCTCGGCGGTACGGCCCCAGAACACGTCGGCGGCCTCGAGGTCGGCGACGACCTCCGGCCAAGCGACATGGCCGAGGGTGCGGCTCAGCTCTTCTCGCAGTGCCTGTTCTTCGCTCACGCCATCCCTAACCAGGCCGAACGTCCGCAGACGGCGCATGATCTAGTCACGCCGTTTCGAGTTGCATCCGCTCCAGCTCGCGTTGCGACTGGCTCTTCTGACTGACAGGACATGTCCCTGCGAATCATCAGGTGTCCTCGGAGTCCTTCCGTTTCATGGTTTGTTGCAGGGTGTCGTAGTCCTTGGAAAGGATGCACCCGAACCAAAAGCGGCTACAAGTCGCCCGTCACCAAGGTCTTGCACTTCGAGAAATTCTTCGAACTCGCAGATATGGTCGAAGTAAGCTTGGCTATCCCAAGCAAGCAGTTTCTCATCTAGCCGTGGCAAGTTGCGGAAATTATCGCTAGCTTCCTTGACACGTTGAGTCTCCTCCAAGAGCCACCGGTGATGCTCCTCCAGCAGCGTGGCTTTGGCTCCACTGAGGCCCACCAGACTTTCACAAGCAGCCTCTTCAAGCGGGTCACCGGGATATGGGCGTCGGATACCCAGTTGGTCAACGACGACCAAGCGAATGCACTCGAAGCAAAGCTTCAACCAGGAAGAGCGGGTGTCACTGTCGACCCATGCGAGCGCAGGTACGGCTCGACGCCAAAGCTGAATTGAGCTGCTTGCACAGCAGCAACCATTAATGCAGTACTCCCCAGTCCTCCCGGTCCATTCGTCGAACCGCGGTCCGTGCGCGAAGTCCCACTGCGCGGGATCGCTGGGGTCCCAGGGGACGTCGCTCAAGTGGGACGATGTGAGCAACTTGTCGATCATTCGCATAGCCGTTACCGTCATTTCTGTGGTGGTAGGTACAGCCTTCACTTGGTTTGCTCCTTCGTGTCGGTTGGTTGATGACAGTTTTCGGAGATCGCGGTCGCGTAGTTTCGGCTTGAGTACCAACCTTTGCTTACCTTGATGTCCTGCCACTTACCGTCAGCGCCTTGCTTTTCGACGCTGAACCAGATGTCCGTTCCCACGCTGCACTCCTCTCTTGGCTACCTTTGTCTCTGAATTTCGACCGGTGGACCGATCGCCTCGTAGTCCTCGGTTGCCTATTGCTGATCGGAGGAAGAGCTTGACTGAGACTGACCAGTGCACCCTGCGCGGCGCTCTCGGGATCACGCCTTGTAGTTGCGCAACGAGGAACACGGCGCGCCCTCCTCACCGTCGAAGGGATCGCCACTGAGGCTTTCCCAGGGCTCATGGCCAGTTGATTGCCGGAACGCTTGCTCAGCGTGATCGCGGACCGCGCGGAAGGCGTCATCCGCGGGAAACCAAACAGGCTCGAAGTCACGGCGGTAGACGTTGTAAATGTGCTCCTTGTGGAGGGTTGTTTTCGCAGCGGCAAGTGCTGCCCACGTCGGGGCCCTCGCAGCGTCGTAGACACGTTGCGCTTCGTCTATGGCTCGCTCAAGCGCGAGCCGTGCTTCGTCTAGACATCGCACCGACACGGCCAACCTTCGCGGTATGGATGGCCGAGGACCTACAGTGCTCACAGACGTAGCCGCCGGCTCATCTTCGGGCCACCAAGCACGAACTGCAGACGGTCGCCCAGCCATGGTCAACAGACGCGCGTGCTGGCGTGACAGGGGCATTGCAGGAGAAGCAAGTGATCAACACCGCCGGCCTGGGAAGACGCGCAGAGTAGCCGCGATCGCCTCGTCTTCGGTCAGGCCGCCACGTTCGTTTTCGGAATCGCTTGGGAACGCTTGGCCCACTAGCTCCGACTCATTCCCAACCGAAGGTGCAAGAACGTTTTCGTCGCGAGGTGTCATGAAGCGCGGCATTGCGCGTGAATTGCTTCTTCTTGAGCTCCGCAAGGGATCCGCGGGGCATGTCCCGGACCCTTCCCTCCCTTGCGGTCGACGACCGCTCCGAATGCAGTCGGCACATCGATGCGCGAAAGCTTTGAGACTGGGACGCCAAAAGTGTGTTCGGTGGAACCACCTTCCGCAGGCACGACATTGTCGGCCATCGGCTGGTGTTCCGAACATCGGCATCGCCAGTGGCTTTGGACTTCGGCGTCGCATCGTTAATCTCCTCCTTCTAGGGCGCGACGAGATCGACAGCCCCCATTCGCCTGGGGTGTCCACGCGAAAGGAGCCAAGTCTGGGGGTGTCCCTCACCCGCTTCACCGAACGCAGCGTCATTGATTAGCTGCGTCGCCTCTCCCGGATTGACTCAGGCTCCGATCAGGCCTGCCTGGGCCGTAGCCATGACGCTGCGGAACTGGAGACTGTCGTACGCACCAGCGCGGCTCGAATCTCGACGAGCTGCCCGGCCACGAAGGTCGCGGGCCTGAGTGCCTATCGCACGAAGTTTCTGGTCGCTCTTGCGGTGTCCCAAGGATCGTTAGCGAGGCGCACCCACCTCTCAGGCGGGTGAGGGCTGATGTTAAATTGGAGGTGTCCGTGAGGCGATCCTTTCCGAGGGTCGTGAATCGGACGATCGACTTTCGGAAGGGTCGATCTGACAAATCGCCCGGCCCCGGTGATGGATGTTCGGGGCCGGGTGGTTTCGTGTTCGCGCCGGTTCGCTTTGTTGCGAGAGAGTTCCGCGACTCACACTGCTATTCACCTGATGGCCTCCCGGCGGCTTCGCGCTAGCAACTCGTCGAGATCATCGGGGCTCAGCAATACTCGTCCACCAAGACGGTAGGAAGTGATCCGCCGTTCGGCAATTAGCCGGCGGACGTGGCGGTCGGTCGTTCCGAGATACTCCGCCGCAGCGGGTATGCGGAGCGGCGGCCTTCTCTTCCGAGGGTTGTTCTCTCTCGGAGCCATACTTGCCGAGTTCTTTGCGTCCATCAGGTCACGAGTGCAGTCGTTTGGCGGCAGCTTCGGCGAGAAGCCTGTCCAGTTCGCTAGATGGGATGCGCCGATCACCTCGACAAGAGAGCACGACGTGCGCGAGTCGACCGGAGTCGCAAAGCCGTTTCACGGTTGCCTGAGACAGACTTGCCCGCTGAGCGAACTGGCCTGTTGTCAGGAAAGCCGGAGCGTCATCAGAGACTGGTGATTCGGTCATAGCACGATGATCCGCGTTGAGGTCGGTAAGGTCTAGTGTCGGATTTCGTGAACGGCCGAGGAGGGGATTCGTCGGGCTGGTCGTGTGGCGTATGCAGTAACGATTCGCCCTGCGAGGCCTGCCAGGAACACGGACCTGTTATGTCGTTGCAGATGGGGCTGGGCCACGCAGTTCTCTGGCACGAAGACGGGTTTGGTGAAGCGAGCTGGGAAGGTTCGCCGTTCCGCAAGCCTGTGGGTCTACGGGGAGGCCGCGATGGTGGGGTACTGCCATTGGACCGTGGCCGGCGACGAGCTGAGATCGTCAAGCAACTCTCGGGTCTGTATTGGATGGTTGCCGCGGATCGCCGCGGACCCGACGGCGCTCCGGTGGAGGAACTTACAGCCGAGGTCGATCGGCTCGTTGAATCGGAAGAGAAGATACACGTGGCAGAGGCAATCAGGCGAGCCGCGACCACCTTCGGCTGGTCGGCCGAGACGGTCCGGGATCGGCGCTATCGCACTCGGGGCAAGCTTGCGCGCTCCGGTCCTGAGCGCGGAGAGGACGTGTCCGGGCCGTCAATCTCCAGATCGGAAGTTATTGCCGAGCTAAAGCGACTCCGCGACGCTCGCCGCCCGTCCAACAATCCGATCGTTGGCCTTGAGATCCCCGCTGATGACGTAATAGCGGCCGGTCGGGTGATTCGGGATTGCTACCACTTGAGCCTCGAGGACGCGTGCACCGTTGTCGCCAGCTTTGCGAACTGGCCCGTTGGCCCGATCATGATTCGCCTCGATGAGCAGCTTCGAAGCCCGGACGTTGCGAGTCGCGGAACCGACTGTGACTACGGCGCGCGCGATCGCGCGCGAGGGCGCGCGTAAAGCGGGCAAAAATGGGTCGCGAGTGGACGATAGCGGTGCGGGGAATGCCCTAGTTAAAAGCGATATCGGTAGATCGACGCTGGTCACGCAATCGTGGCCGAATTACTTCCCAAGCTGAGAACGCGCGTTCGATTCTCGTCGCCCGCTCGGTTTGGTTCCCTCGTCAGGCGTGGTGCCGACAAGGTTCGCCCGGACGGCCGCGACAACGCACCTGGACGTGCCATCTCGCAACCCCATTGTCTGCGGGTGTCGACGCCCCTCCCTCAGTGGCCTGAAGGTGGTCACTCGACCTCTCATCATGCGTGACACACCCCTCTTGTATCGTCGGCGGAGATGAAGCCGCCAGCCAGAGCCCTTGTCGGTCGCGCCCAGCGACATCGGTTCGGAGACGCTTTTGATGCCGTCGCGGGGCTGACCGATCCCGGACGCGCGTTCCTGCTCAATGAGCTCGGAGACGATAGCCGGGGTGACGAGGCGCTATCGAAAGCGGCCCTCGGCGACATTTGGGACGCGAAGCGGCGCCAACAGCTTCGCTCCTGGTTCGAGAGCGCGTTCGCACTCGGCTGGGACGGCGTCATGCTCGGTCCGCGTGAGCTGGGCGCTCTCGTTCCCCCCGCTCGGCTGGTCCCGGATGGTCGACTTAGTCCGCGGAGCCTCGACCAACGGGTCAGGGTGGCACTGGAAAGCGCGGGGCACTCCCGGTGGTCGGAGGTTCTCGACCTGACCATCACCTGCCTGCTCGAGATGCGGGGCCTTGGCCTGACGAGCATCGCGGCAGTGCTGGGCGCCTGCTTCGAGAGAGGTTTGCTCGGCCTTTTGATGGGCGCCGAGACCTACGACGGCAGCGACCTTGCCGCGTTGCTGGGGGAGGAGCGGCGCGGTCCGCGCCAGCCAGTGCTGGAGTCGCTCCTCGATGCCGCGACGACAGATCTCGGGACCCCGGGCGCCGACTCCGCGCGCCGCCTCCTTGCGACGAGCGCGCCCTGGGCGCTCGAGCACGTCTCAGCGCTGTCCGAGCTTCTGGGCGGCATCAGGGACGATGAGGATCGATCGATCTTCATCGCCCTCGAGCTCAGCACCGACCGCCGGAGCCTCGCCGGACTTGCCGAGGAGTTCGGGATCTCATCGCAACGAGTCGGCCAGCGACGTGATCGTGCCGGGCTGCAAGTCCGCGAGGAGCTGGCAGCAGCGCCTGCGCCTCTCCAATGGCTGGTCGAGCGCGTTCGGCGGTCGCTCGGGCGAGCAGCGACGGCACAGGCGATCGAAGACGTGTTGCGCTGTCTCGGCCTCCACCCGTCGACCGGGCCCGAGGCAAGCAGGTCGGCGGAATTGTTGCTCTGGCTCGCGGGTCCGTTCGATCCCGTGGCTCGCTGCCCCGGTTGGCGCTGCGTGCGGCCAGACGACCTGTTCTCGCAGACGAGGGAGACTCTGGTCCAAGACGGCGGCGTTCGATCATTCGCCGCAATAGGCGCACTGCTCGAAGAGCTTGGGGTCACGAAGGCAGCAGTCCGACCCTGGACTCGCGCGTGTGGTGCCGTGGTGGTCGACGATGACCTCGCCGTGTGGATGTCAGGACCGTTGGCCGACGTCCTGGAACGCTTGATGGACGCGCGCGGCCGAGGTCTCACCTCCTCCGAGTGCTGCCGCTTTCTCCTCGAGGGAGGGCGTCCCATCGAGCAGTCCGACCTCCAGCGGGCACTTCGCGGCCGCCGCTTCAGGCGAGTCGCCGACGAAGTCTACGAACTCGTGAGCTGGCCGCAAGAACGCCCAGGCACGCGGTCACCGAAGGGGTCCGGCACCAGGCAACGACAGCCGCCGAAGTCCGGTGCTGCCGGCGCGGGCGCGACGTTCCGCCAGGAGCGGGTGACGGACATCGCACGGGGCGCCAAGGTGTCCGGCGGAGCCCTCCTTCGCGGGGGCGGCGGGACTTTCCACCCGGATCAGAACGGGCAGCTGGGCCTTCCCGGCGTTGACAGGCCCGAGGACGATGACGACGGCGCCGCGCGGATGCGGGATGCCGAGGCTGGCTGGGCCGTGGTTGCAGCTGATGCAGAAGACTCAGCATCTTGTCGGGTCTGGTGGTTGGCGAGGGTCGACAGCGATCTGCTGCGAGGCGATGAGTCCTCGGTCCCAGACGGCATTGTCCGCGCTCTCGGCATCGGCTGGCGGCAACGCCGCACGTTCTCGAGCCGGTACGGGCCAGTGACGTTAGCCAACGACGGGACCGAGCCGTCGCGTGGATCGCTGCGCCCGATCGCGATGGCCGCAGGGGCGAGCCCCGGTGATGTCTTGGCGCTGAGTTTCGCCCCGGAGGGGGACGTTCTCGTCACCGTGCGCGCACCAGACTCGTCCCACGAGCCGTGGTTGCCGGCGGCGACCCCTGACCGGAGCGGCCCCGGTAGCCAAGTTGAGGACACGACCGAGGAGACAAGAGGAGGAACATGAACGATTTGCCAGACGGAGATACTCTCGGCCTCGAGCGAGCGCTCGAAGTGCTCGAGGCCGAAGCGACAGCGTTCCAGGAAGCGGTTTCGTCCGTGGCTCGAGTCGCGAAGAAGGCCAGGACAGCCGCCGAGACCGGAACCGTGCGTGACATCCCGCAAACCCTCGCTGCAGCTGCCCAGCTGGCGACAGACGTCGCGGCTGCTGCCGAGCGCCTGCGGACAGCGTGGCGCTTCGATGTCGAGGACTGGTTCGCGTCCGGTGAGTACGCGAAGGAGCTGCTGGTCGCTACCGCCGCCGCTGGCGTGAGCGCCTTCGAGTCGGACGAGCGGATCCTTTGCTATCCCGTCATCGTGCAGGTGTCCCCCGGCGACACCTCCGTTGTCATCGACAAGAAGAAGGATCGTCGGATCCGTCCTTCCGTCGTTGCCGCCGCTCTGGGGCGTCTTCAGCAAAGGGAGCCGAAGTTCAAGCCAGAGGCGTTCATCGAGTCGCTCGCTGCCGCCTATGACCTCGTGGTCGCATCGAAGTCGATGCGACCGGGCGCGCCCGTCAAGCTTGTCGACGTGCACAGCGTTCTCACGATCATGCCCGGGACCGCCCGCGAGTACACGAGACCCGAGTTCGCCCGCGACATCTACCTCTTGGACCAGAGCCATATCGTCGTGACAAAGAAAGGACGCCGAATGAGCCTTCCGGCGAGTGCACTCACACGATCAGCCGGCGTGCTGCGCACTGTAACGCGCAACGGGCAGGCGAAAGACTACGCGGGCATCTGCTTCGAGGAGGTGGGGGAATGATCGACTCTGGGCAGTACATCGAGTTCCTGGGCAGTGAGTACCTGCGCGGCTACGTGGACACCGGCGGATGCGCCGTCAAGTTCACGGTGGCCGACGACTCAGTCGCGTCCGAGTTCCGGGACGAGCTAGCGAACGAAGGCAACCAGTCCGGTTACCTTGTCGCCACGGTGGACGCAACGACAACCCGCGTTCACTTGATGGAGCAGATCTTCTTCGAAGTGGCCCGCCAGGTCGACTGGGACGAGCTCGCCGCGCGAGCTCTCACGAGCGCCGTCGCCGCGGCGGGATTCCCTGCACCGACGGCCGATGTCCCGACGCTCGACGAGCTTGCCGCGCATTACAAGACCGATGCGCGCGAGCTGAAACGCGACGTCGATCGTGAACTGCAGCAACGCATCTTCAAGGACTACGACATGGTCCAGGAGTTCCGGATCGGGATGTTGCGGTTGTGCCAGGCGGCCTTTCGTACCGGGCAGGTGAGCGACGCCGAGCACGGCGCCATCCTCGAATGGCTCCGGGGCGACCTGCGCCAGATGTCGGCACTCAAGTCCGCGCTCATCTACCGCCGGATTGCCCGCCACAATGCCCGGCAGATGCTGTTCTCGCTTCCGCACTGGCTGGCGACTAACGGGTTTGCCGGACTGCTTCTCGTTGTCGACATCCGCCGGCTCAGCGTCGCCCGCCGACCCCCTGTGGACGAAAGAGACGGCCAGTACTACACGAGACTCGGGCTCCTCGACGCCTACGAGGTGCTGCGCGAGCTGATCGACAGCACCGACGAGCTTGCCCGCTGCTGCGTCGTCGTGATCGCCGCGCCGGAGCTGCTGACCGACGAGGCCCGCGGTCTCGACGCCTACCAAGCCCTCAAGCTCCGCATATTCGACGAAATTCGCGACCGCCGTCGCGACAACCCGTTTTCGTCCCTTGTCCGGCTTGGTCGCGAGGAGGTAGCGATATGAACATCGAAACTGCCGATCGTCCGGTGCGAGCGCGCCGGGCGCTCGAAGCCTTGCGCGCGGGCGTGCCGAACCGTGATGCGGTCGTCGAGCTCGGGTCGATGCAGATCGGCGTGGAGGACCGGTTCGCGGACATCCTCGACGCTGTCTGTGCCCCGGCCGACCAGAGCTCGGGCGGTCCCTTGGCCGTTGCCGCGCCCCTCGTCACGTCACCGTCGCGCTCGTCCTCGCGGGCCATGGTGATCGGGGGCGGATTCGGAAGCGGCAAGAGCCACGTGCTCGAACATCTGGCGAACATCGCACTCAGCCAAGGTTTCGTGGTCTCGAAGGTCACGATCTCCAAGGAGACACCCCTCCACGACCCGTCCAAGGTCTTCCGCGCCGCGATCGACGAGGCACGCGTTCCAAGCCGGCCGGGTTCGGCGATCGACGAGATCGCCTCGGCGATCGATCTTGACTCACCCGAGTACCGGGACCTCTATCGCTGGGTACATGGGGATGAGGCTCCAGTGGACAAGCAGTTCGGGGCCACTTTGTACCTCTACGAGTACGCCAGAGGAGACGAGGAGCTGCGAGATCGGATCATCCGTTTCTGGGCCGGAGACAGGCTCTCGGTGACCGACATCCGCCGGCGCCTTCGCGAGCACGGCGCCAGCTCGTCTTACCGGATTGCCGGCGCGCGGGAGGCGGACTTGTCGCGCCAGCGCTTCCGGTTCGTGTCCAGGTTGATGCGCTCAGCGGGATACCGGGGCTGGATAGTGCTCTTTGACGAGGTGGAGCTCATCGGCCGCTACACAATCGGTCAGCGCGCAAAGTCCTACGCCGAGATCGCGCGTTGGGTTCGCGGCGATCGTGAGGACCTGAGCGCTCCGATCGGCGCAGTGCTCGCCACTGTCGACGACTACGAGACTCAGGTGCTCGTCGGCAAGAACGACGCGGTGTTGATCCCACAGCGCCTGCGGGCAGGTGGGACGGTTGCCGACGACCTCCTTGCGTCGCTGGCCGAGACGGGCATGCGCATCATCGGTCACGAGCAGGTGAAGCTCCAGCCTCCCGCGCAAGAGGAGCTCGACCGCACCTACGAGAGGTTGCGGGAGATCCACGGTGAGGCGTTCGGCTGGGACCCGCCCAAAGTGTCAGGACTGGAGCGCCTGCCCTCGAACCGGATGCGCCAGTATGTGCGCGCCTGGATCAACGAGTGGGACCTCCGGCGCCTCGATCCGTCGTACGAACCGGTCATCGAGGCCGCCACCCTCGAAGTCGACCTGAGTGAGGACGCCGGTCTCGAAGGCGGGGAGTCCGACGTTGAGGGGGACCTGGTGGGCGACGGCGACTCTGGGCGCGGGGCAGAAGATCCCGGTGAGCCCGGCTGGGGGCCGACGCTGTGATAGAACTCCCGCCGGTCCACGATCGACCAAGCTGGTTCGGCGGCCAGGCAGGCGCGCGCCCCACGAAGTGACGGTGTGCTGACCGACGAGATATCGGTGGTGCTCGACCAGCGGCCCGGGCTGACCGCCGCTGAGATCGCGGCCCTACTGCCCACCGCGGGCCCGGATGCCGACCGACGGCACGACCCCCGCGCCGTCACCCTGGCTCTGTTCAGCGGACGCGGCGTCTTCAGGTGCGACCGCAGCCTGCCGCAGAAGTGGTGGCTCGCGGCGGGCAAGCAGGGAACTGACGAGCCTGCGTCGGAGGTCGCGAAGAGCCGTGTCGCGGCATTCGATCGGTGCCGGCTGTACGCGTGGCAGAGCGATGCTCTCGCGAGTTGGGCGGCAGCCCAGTATCGCGGCGTGGTCGAGGCGGTGACCGGGTCTGGCAAGACGATGCTCGGCGTAGCGGCAGCAGCAGACGAGTTGAGCCGGCGAGGGCAGGTGCTCGTCATCGTCCCCACCATCGAGCTGATGCACCAGTGGCACCGTCATATGAGACCTGCGCTCCCACCTGGCTACTCAATCGGTTGCCTGGGCGACAGCGAAACCGGAAGCTTCGCGACCCATGACATCGTCATCGGAGTCGTGAACAGCCTGAGGGACAACGACGTCCGGATGACCCGTCGCGGAGGGCTGCTCGTAGCCGACGAATGCCACCGGTACGCCAGCGCCATGAACCGACTCGCTCTCGACGAGCGCTTCGAGCGCCGTCTGGGCCTGAGCGCCACCTACGCCCGCGACGACGACGGACATGTCGATTGGCTCGATCCTTTCTTCGGCGGGACGTGCTTTCGGATGGGCTACCGACGCGCGGTGGACGATGGTGTCACGGCTCGTTTCACAGTTGCTCTGGTTGGTGTCGCCTTGCCTGGGGATGAGCGGGCTGTCTACGAGGATCTCACTTTGCAGATAGGACTCCGACACGCTCGGCTGATGAAGCGTTATCATCTGCCGACAGACTCTTTCAGCCAGTTCATCCGGGCGCTGAACCTGCTCGCGTCGGGCACTGACAGCGACACCGGTGGCGCCAGCGAGGCGCGGGCTTACCTGGGGTTGCTGCTGGAGCGACGACGCTTGCTGGCTGGGACCCCCGCGAAGACACGAGCCCTGGCGGATCTCGCCCCGGCGATCGCCTCCGCAGACCGCTCCATCGTTTTCACCGGTTCGATCGAGACGGCCGAGATTGCCGCTTCGGCGCTAGCCGAACGAGGCTTGCGGGCTGAGTCAGTCCACTCAAGGCTCGCAACTGGGAACCGCCGAGAGGTGCTGCGGCGTTTTGCCGACGGTGATCTGCAAGTGATCGTGGCGCCGCGCGTGCTGGACGAGGGCGTCGACGTCCCCGAGGCGGACCTTGCGGTCATCGTCGGCGCCAGCCGCTCCCGACGCCAGATGATCCAGCGGATGGGCCGGGTCCTCCGCAAGAAGGCGGATCAGCGTCAGGCGCGATTTGCCGTTCTCTACGTCGAGTCGACGATCGAGGACCCGTCCCAAGGTGCCCACGAGACGTTTTTGCAGGAGATCACCGATGTGGCTGACGACGTGGGCTTTTTTGGTAGCTGTTCGGAGTCGTTCGACGCCGCCATCGAGTTTCTTCGTCGCCTCGCCGGTTAGCGCGGCGAAAAGATGCGCCTTCCATCGAGCGAGCTGCTGCGCGAGACGTCTCCACCGGAGCATCTCTTGCTTGTGGTCTGAGGTGGAGAACACAGCCTCGCCGGTGCCGTGCTCGAACGGACCACAGGCGACTGCTGGAGCAAGCACCTGTTCTTCGGGGTCTCGGTGTTCGGTGCGCCTGGCGCTGACTTGGTCGCTCTGAGCCTTTCCGGGCCGGCCATTCGGAGGATGCCCGTTCTTCGCTCGGCCCGCGGCGGTGATCTGCATCGCGGCCGAATAGGCGCTCAATGGTGGGGTCGTCGTAAGGCGGCGAAGCCGTCCAAGGTGCCAGATCGAGTATCGACCGCGGGACGCAAACTCCAGAGGCAATTTTTCATCCACTATGGGCTGTTATTCACTGGCCGCTGAATGAGTACCAGGAGTGAATGATGGCAGCCACGATCGAGTTGAAGCGCGACATCCCAGAGCGAACCCGGGAGATTCTCGCAGCTCTGCCCGATTGATATGGCAGTCAGCATGCCAATGGTGGAAGCCCTGTCCCCGACGGGCGCTGGGGCGGGGTGGACCGCCAACCTGGACGCGCGCGTTTGGCCTCATTGCCAGAGCGAGCAGATGGGCAAAGCGAAGATCCTTTCGCCCAGGCTGAACGGACGAGGTCCGGTGTGGAGGACTGCGCCTGCAAGGAATCGTTGGCCGAGCCGATCCTGCAGCCATGCCAGATGGCGGGCATCGCCGATGTCTGGAGTTGCCGTGGCCTTGATCTCGAATGCCAACAAGTCGCCGCCGGCTAGCTCAGCAAGAAGGTCGATCTCGTGCCGTCCGTCCTTCTCCCGCAAGTGGTAGAGGCGAGGACGCAGCGGGCTGAGCTCAGCTTCTGGTCGCAGCTGCGAGACCACGAAGGTGTCGATCATCCGGCCCAGCAGATCGCCGTCACGCAGAACGGCCCGCTTGTCGACTCGAAGCGCGGCCGCCAGCAGCGAGCTGTCGACTATGTAGCGCTTCGAGCCTTTCACCAGGCGTGAGAGTCGCCGGTCGCTCCAGGCCGGAAGCGCCTCGAACACGAACAGGTCCGAGAGGAGACGCTCGTACGCGACCGCGGTCATTCTGCTGATAGAAGCGGCGTCGTAGATCGTCTTGTCCTCGACGAGGCCGGCGGTGTTGAGGCACAAAGCTTCGAAGTAACGGCGAAGCAATACTGGGTCCCGAGTGCTTCCCAAACTCTCGGCGTCGCGGGTCACCAGCTGATCTACATACGTGTCGAGCCATGCTTGTCTCGCGGAGCCGACGAGACGTAGGACAGGCTCGGGAAACCCGCCCCTGAGCGCTAAGTCGATATATCCAACCAGGTCCGGTGGGTTCCCGGGCGCGGGGAAAGCCGCCAGATCAGCCGCCGCCAGCCGTTCGAGGAAGTCCGGACCAACACTGTGTCCGACGGTCTCGCGCATCGTCAGTCCGTACATCCTCAGATTGACCACTCGGCCGATCCCCGACCACGCGTCACTTTCGCGTCGTGCTCGGGCGCTTCCGGTGAGGAGGAACTGCCCCGCAGTGGAGTCCTCGTCGACAGCGCGTCGCACCGCGCCCATCAGCTCGGGCACCTCCTGCCACTCGTCGAGGAGCACCGGTCTTGGCATAGTCCGAAGCGCCGCATCGGCATCAAAGCGGAACGCCGCGGACTCGGCGGGCACGTCCAACCTGACCACTGCGGCGGCGAGTCGCCGTGCGCTAGTTGTCTTGCCTGTGGCGCGGGGGCCGACTATCAACAGAGCCGGCAACTGAGCAAACAGATCCGCAAGCGGCCCGTCGACCAGACGTGGCGTATACGGGATCCTCTGCATGCTAGGAGCTTAGCGTTTTGGACCAGTCTGTGGTAGCGATTTAGCCCAGGCAGACGTTATGTTCTGGACCGAGATCGAATAGCTGTCTGGCCCTCTCACTGCTGGACTCGCGTCGGGTAGCCCCGGCGCATTGCTGCGCCGGGGCCCCCTAAGAACCCGGCGTGCGGCTTTCACCGCACCGGGCTCAAGCAAGCCCACAGGGTCACGGACGAGCAAAAGTGCCGGGCACACT
>JBEKBX010000059.1:0-16346 GCA_050015175.1 Acidimicrobiales bacterium
AAGTTCCGAGAGACGGTTCCGGGCGTCTGCCAGTGGCAGTTCGGTCATAGCCAGAAGTATAGGCAGATCTTCGGAACCCGGGACGACTTCCAGCATGAACCCTTGGGAAGGCGGGAGTGGATCTTCGACCCAGTTTCCGCGAATGGCGTTGTCGCCGCCGTCGCATCCTCGGAGACCGACGGATCGTAGTAGCGGCCTACTACGACCCAACGATCGAGGTGCTGGCGGAGCGAATCCCGGTGCACCATCTAGAGCTTCTTGCAACTGACCCGAGCATCTCGCGGCTGCCCGTCCTTACAGTTCCGGCCCTCGGTCCGTCGTGAGGCCGACAGCGACAGGTATCACCTCAGGGCGTTGCGTACGCGTCGCATGGGTGAGCCTCATCGCCATGTTGAAAGCAGCCTGGGCAAGGCGGCGCTGGTTGAGCGCTTCGATGCTCCTCGCCGTAGCTTTCGAGCCGAGGGGCCGGGGATCGCCGTCAATGTTCCACCGTTCCCGGTACGCGGCGATCGTCTTCACGGCCTCGAGCCAACGCTCTCTGGAGAGCGGATCGGAAGGTCGGGCACCGAGCTGTCGCAGCCAGAGCGGGTTCTGATCAATGGCACATGCGGCGAGCTCGCGTGCCCGGCGTTGCAACGCCTCGGCCCGCTCATGGAGACCCCGGGCCATGTCGGTGTCCGTGACGCCAACCGCGCGTGGGATCAGACCTGCGATGAGGCCCGAGCCTGCCTGCCGTCTGGATCCGCCGTCCTGTGCCCATCGGTCGACTCGGTCGCGGATCACCGCCGCAAGATCGTCGGCGTCATCGAGCGAACGCGTTGCCACGAGCCTGGGCAAGGTCTCTTCCACGTCGAGGCCGTGCACCTCGGCGTCCCGGACAGCTGCTAGCAGTGGGCCGTAGGCAGGGCTTTGGCGGATCTCCGCGCGGCGTTGTGGTCCAAGGCCTGAGCGGCCCAGCAACTCCTCAAAGCGCTGCTGTTGAGCCGCTTGGGCCAAGGTCTCGTACTCGGCGGCCAAGACCTTGAAGTCCTCCGCCTGGAGTTGTGCCCTCTCGAGGCTCTCGTGCGCGGAGACGTCCGCGCCGTCGTTCGCCAACACGCCGGCGAGCACGTCTCGAGCGGTCCGTTGTGAGACCGCAGGGTCGTGACCGGTCGCCGGGTCCGGGTCGAACGAGGTGTCGACATACAGGTTGTTGGACTCACGGCCTCTTGTCGCGGAGACGTACAGCACCTCTCGCGTTGTAGCCGGTGAGACCAGGGCGTGAGAGGTGTCCGTCGTACGGCCTTGGCTCCGATAGGCGGTCGTGGCGTAAGCGAGCTCGACGTGGTGGGCGACGTAATCGGCGGGGAGCGAGACCTCGCCGCCGCCGTTGCCACGGCGCAACGCCATGCTCCCGTCGGGGTTGGTAGCGGTCACCAACCAGCGGTCGCCGTTCTTGACCCAGGTCTTGCCGGTCGTGACAAGGCGGTTGTTCTGGCGAGTGACGACCTCGTCACCGACCCCTGCTGTCTGGCCATCAGCTATCAGTAGTCCTTCCTCTGAGACGGTCCCCTCCAACACCCGATCGGCTCTCGCCCGGGTGTTGAGCTCAGTCACAGTGGTCGAGTCCCCGGCGATCATCAGGCTCGACTTGCCGGCATCGACGTCGTTCTTCCAGGCGGTGTAGATGGCATCGAGCAGGATCTCGCGGGTGCCTTCTGTGATGCGGCCATGAGCCTCGTAGTCATCGATGGCGGTCTTGTTGCCGAGGCGCAGCTCGATGCTCGCGGCCTTCTCCCACTCCGAGGTGAAGCGCCGCACGTCGGTCAGCTCGGCAACGAGATCACCGCGGTCTTTGACAAGCAGCGAGAACGCCCCGCCCGCTTCCACCGAGCCGAGCTGTGCCCCATCTCCTACGAGCAGGATCTTCGAACCGGCCTGTCTCGCGGCACCCACGAGCTCGTCGAGGGCGAAGGTCCCGGCCAGGCTCGCTTCATCGACGATGACCAGCTGTCCCGCCCTGAGCCGCCTCTCGGCAATGGTCTGGTCCATCGTCGCGAGGCGCGCGCGGAGCCTGGCCGCGCCGGGAGAGTGCGGGTAGGCGTGGCGGGCGAGATTCAAAGCGAACCGGTCCCGGCGTGATTTCAGCTCCGGAATGCATCGCCACTCGGTGAGCCACTTGGCGGTGTTCTCCGTCTCGATTCCGAGCTCGTCGGCGAGCACCTGTGCGGCAACGGCAGATGGGGCGAGGCCGATCACCGACCCGGGCCCGTGCTCTTCCTCCCAGGCGGCCCTGAGGCCCGCCATGGTGGTTGACTTCCCGCTGCCGGCCGGACCCACGAGAACGTCAAGGACGCGCCCGGATGTGGAGATCTTCTCTACGGCGAGGGCCTGGTCGACACTCAGTCCGTAGTCGCGTGCGGGCAGGTTTGCCTCGGCAATGTGCGCGACTGTCGCCGTGCTCACCCGAGGCGCTCCGTGCCCTCTCCCGGCTTCGAGCAGGCGATCTTCCGCGTCGAGGAGGACCTCTGTGGTGTAGACGAGGTGGTTCCTCGGCTGCAGGCGCGAGGACCCGTCGGGGCGCATGTAACGCTCCGGGGTGTGGTGCATCGCCGGCGGTGTGAGCACGACCGACCGCGCGACGGCGAGATCGGTGATCTGTTCGGCGACGGCCACGCGATCGTCAGGAGAGGCGAAGCGGACTCCGTGCAACAGGCGGTGAGCCTCGGCCAGAAGGTTCTGGCGACCGTAGGTGGAGTGGTGCTCGGCCACGGTCGTGACCACCGCCTGAGCGGCATCGTCGAGGATCGACTCGGCCAGGTCGCCTTGCCGCAATAGCGGCAGGTCGTTGTGGCCGGAGAGGCTCGAAACCCACGCCAGTTGCTCGTCCTCGGGGACGTGTGCGGCTGCCCGCTCTCGCCAGGTGGCCGTCAGCTCGGCGAGACTCCGGTGGGTCTTCTCGGGCCGGGTGGCGATGGTGGCGACTTGCCGGAGACGCATCGTCTCAACGACGGTTGGCTGGCGTCCATGCGCGGTGACGAAGCTCGAGTTGAGTTCTTCTCCGCGCGCCGCGATCTGCTCCGAGCGTTGTGAGAACTCGGCCATGAGGGCCTCGGGAACACCAGTGATCTCGTAGCGGGGTTTGGTCGAATGACGCCGCCCGCGCGCTTCCCAGCCGACGCCGAGCTCGGCGGTCAAAAGGTCGGAGAGGACACCTTGGTGGAGCTCTGAGAGTGTGGTCGTCGCCTTGAAGATGGCCTTTGAGTCAAGGGCCTCCACTTGCCGTCAGACACAGAACGGGCCCGGTTCCAAACCACCAGATGGTCGTGCAGTTGACAATCGTCAGCCCTGCTTGTGAAGTGGGTGAAGGACGCGGCGACGACACCGGTGACGTCTTCTGAGACGATCCCGTTCGTCCCAGAACGCGAGCAGAACACCTCGCGTTCCGCGTACGAGATGACGAACTCGATCGCCCGGCGGTGGCACTTCTCGATGACACTTCTTGTCTCGTCGTCACCGAGAGCCCACATGACCGAGATCGACTTGGAGATCGAAAACGTGAGGTCGAAGCCGGCCACGGGAACACCCCCGGCCGGGGCTCTCGGCCTCGATCCGACGGGCTCGCCGCTCACCGGATCGGAGCACGCCGAGCATGTTGGAGAGGTTCTCCTCGCTCACCTGAGAGCCGCTAACCACTCCGCGACCGTCGTCCAGATCGGCGAGACCGTTGCCCAAAAAGACCCCCGGCGGGGTGCCAGTCGAGGCGTAGTAGTGCGCCAGTCCCTTCGACGGTTCCGGGTTCCCGTCGCCGGCCGCGACCGAGTTCATCAGGTAGCGAAAGCCGCCACCAAGGCTGACCGGCCGGATCGAGATCACCTCGCGCGTCCCTTCGTCGGGGGCGATCGCGATGACCGCCTCTACTAAGGACGCACTGGCGAATCCAGGCTATTGCCCGATCCGGCTCCTACCTGGGGCTATGCCCCAAAACGAGGTTGATCCCTGAATGCCGAACGTGTGGAGGCAGGAGGGAGCTTGGAAAGAAGTGATGGCGGAGGTTGGTGATGGCGGAGGTTGGTGATGGAGGTTGGTGATGGCGGAGGTTGGTGATGGCGGAGGTTGGTGATGGCGGAGGTTGGTGATGGCGGAGGTCATCGGGTCGAAACGCCGTACATAGCCGTCTGTGCTGCCGGCCAGGACGCCCCCGGTCGTCGTCAGCGACACCCCGAACTGACATTGCGGATCTCCACCGGGCTGGCGAGCGGGTCACACGGCCACACATCGACGGCAGGCTTGGCGTGAACCGCGGCTGAGGAAGGCGGCGCGCCAATCCGCAGGCGACTGGAGGATGTCACAATCGGCCAATGAAGTCGCGGTCGAGAGACCATCCGGCAAGAGCGACGTTCCTGCGAAGCGCCGCGGTCGGCTCCCTGCTCGTGTTGACGGGCGCCACCGGGATGGTCGCGGCCAGCGCCGCGTCGCCGCGACCGATGACGACGGCGTCCCGCGGTGCGATCGATGGTCCGATGCCAGCTGGACGTGCGATGGCGACGGTCGTATCGGCTTCTCGCCACCACCCGCCGAACTGGAACGACGCCGTGCTGCCGGGCCAGGTGTGCGGGTCCAACCGGCCGATCCACATGCACGGGGGCCAGGCGCTTGTGAAATCGACGCGCTGGCCAGGGACGCCCCGAGTGCACGTCTTTCTCTCGACTATCCACGAAGGGGTTCTCTTCACACGCCAGCCCGTCGCCGCACTGGACGTCTGGTGTGACAACGGCGGCGGGACAGCCGACGGGCAGCTTGCCGACAGCTGGGTGATCGAGAGCACCGCAGGAGCTGTCCCGACGGTGCTCGGCGTGCTCACGCCACAACAACCCGCTGCATACATCGTCGACCACGTCCCGTATTTCGACCAGGGCAAGATCGCGATCGACGGTGGCCGGATCGTCGTCCATGAGCTGTGGTACGGACCTGCTGGAGACCCGACCTGCTGTCCGAGCGGCCGAGCGGTGAGCGTGTGGAGCTTTCAGCACAGCGGCTTCGTCCACGTCTCGACCACGGTCACCAAGCCACCGGTGCAGATCCCGTACTTGAACGACGCCGCGTCCTTTCCGACGCTCAGCAACGACGTGGCCGTGGGGCAAGTCGCCGCGATCGATCGAGCTGGTCACTACGCGACCTTTTTCGTCTCCTGCGCCAGGACGGCGGCGGACCGGAAGCTGCCCGAGGGCCGGTTGTGGAAAGTCGACCTTGAGCACGTCACCTTCGAAATGGAGACCAACCTGCTCGACCTGGCGCGAGGCGCGGTCTGGACGGTGTCGCGGAGCGACTGGGTCCGTTACGCGCGCACCTACGGCTGGTCCGGCTTCCTCTACCTGAACTCGCCGTCGCTCCTCATCACCAACGGCCCGGGCACCGACGTCTGCGGGGGCGTACTGGGCTAGGCGGCGACCGTCGCGCGGCGTACAGGCGGGGCCGAACACTGATCCTGGCACCCTGACAGGGCCGCGCTACCCATCGTTCGCGTTGCCTCATCGGCCGTGCTGTCGCTGGCAGCAGCGACGGAGCACCGCTTTAGATCGCGTCTCATCGATAGCCTGGATCTCCCAGTGCCTTCTATATAGGAGGGGTCATCCGGATCGCTCCGAAAGGAGGGACGCCGTGACTGCCCGAGTCGCCTTCGACGGTGCAAACGTGCAAAGCCGTCGGCAGCCAGGTCGTACCTTGTCAAGGAGGTGTTCGAGCCCACTCCTGCTCACCGTCTCCGAGGCAGCCGAAACCCTCGGCATGGGGCGGTCCACCCTTTACGCCGCGATCAAGTCCGGATCGTGTCCCCTCACCGTGACCCGGATCGGAAAGCAGATCCGAATCCCGCGGGCGGCACTGGAGCGCCTCGCGAGAGATTGGGAATCTTCAGACCGACCCGCCCATGACGATCACGCTTTCTTGCGTGAGCTCTGCCCGACCTGCGGGCGATCCTCGTCGAGCAGCCGGCCGACGAACTCGGCGGCCTTTTGGTCTTCCTCGGTCACGGCGTCTGTGTAGTGGCGCGCCATGTGGACTGTCGCCCAGCCGAGGCGGGCTTGCTTTTGGCGTTCGGAGACGACCGAGTCGAGGACCGTGGCCTGGAAGTGACGAAGCGAGTGCAGGTGGACGTCACTTGCCACATTGGCCCTGTCACGCATGCTTGCAAAGGCGTGACTCATCACGTCGGGATAAGGCGGAGTTGCACCCCCGGGCTCGAAGGAGAAAACGAAACTCTCGTCCTTGAGCCCGGTCTCGCACATGGCTGCGAGTTCGCCCTGTTCGTCTCGGAGAGCGGCGAGGATCTCGACCGTGCCGGTGTCGATGCTGAGCCGGCGGATGCTCGCTCGGGTCTTCGGGCCCTTCACGATGGCCCCGCCCCGCGAGGCCACGATCGACTCGTTGATCGTGATCGTCCTCGCCTCGAAATCGACGTCGGACCAACGCAGAGCACAGGCCTCGCCCCTTCTCACCCCGGTCGCCGTCACGACGCGGACGAACGCCGCCACGCGTGGGTCCTCCTCCGCACACGCTCGGAGCAGTGCTGCGACCTCTATGGCTTCAGGCGCCCGCACGACCCGGTCCGCGTCCATCGACCAACTGGGAAGCTCTGTCTCTGCGACCGGGTTCGGGAGAACCCCTCCACTCCAGCGCCGTGCGAGACGACAGGTGCGGTTCAAGATCGCGCGGGTCTGTCGCACACTGGCCTCTGCGAGTCCATCCGCCTTCAGCTTGCGAAAGAAGCGCTCGAAGTCATAGGCGCTCAGTTCGGAGATCTTGCGACGCCCGATCGAGCGCTCGACGTGAACCTGCCAGATGCTCTCGTAACGGCGCGTCGTGGACGGCGAGAGGTCCTGCCACCCGTTCAGCTTCCATGCGTCGAAGGCGGCGTTCAAGGTGGTGCTCGACGGCCAAATGTTTTCGGGACTGACCACACCCCTGACTTGCTCGACTTCGGCTACGAGAGCGGCAAGGGCTCGTTGTGCGGATCGTTTGTTGCCGGTGAAGCGCTCGTAGCGGTGCCTTACCCGTCCGGACGAGTCTCGCCCTACGTAGACGCGCAGCTCGTACACGTCCGGCGCCTTTACAAGCCGCAGGCTTCCCGCCACTCACTTCCTCCGAAATTGTTGGGTGAAATTTTGGGTGGGAGGTTACCAGGTGGGTTTTGCCCGTCCAAGATATGGCGTCTGAGCTGCTGTTTCGGTGGTGGGCCGCCCGGGGCTCGAACCCGGCACCTTGGGATTAAAAGTCCCCTGCTCTACCAGATGAGCTAGCGGCCCCTTCTCGGACCTGGGCACTGTCGCTTCGGGTCCTCGAATTGCGACGACCATCCTTGCATGTGAGTAACAGAAGGGCCGAGCCACTGCGCCGGATGGGCTCCCCCACGTGAACCTCAAGCTCCGGGACACTCGACCTGGGGTCTCCGTAACAATTTTGCAACAAACCTCTAGACAAGTAAAGGCGGTCGCGATACTATGACGAAATCGTAACTGAGTAGTTACGATTTCGTGACATAAGAACCTGGCACTGCAGCAGGTGTCCGACATCCCCCCACACGAGGCCACCCGGACTTCCGGGTGGCCTCGGAGGGTGCTCCTCGCATCCCTCAGCCAACCGAAAAATGCCCCGTCTCATCCAACCCCACCTGGCACGTCGCGCAAAGCCCGATCACAGCGAAATGCCGCGGGTCGATGGCGAACCCGAACTCGGCGATGGCCTGGCGCCGGAGGTCGGTGAAGAACCCGTCCGCAATCTCGACCTGGGCGTCGCACTTGCGACAAACCAGGTGGCCGTGCGCCGCGGTCGCGAGGTGATACGTCGCCGGCCCGTGCCCGAGGTGGGAGTGGACGACCACCCCGAGGCGCTCGAGCTCCTCCAGGTTCCGGTACACGGTTGAAATCGACACGTCGGGCGCGTGAACCTGGATCTCCGCTGCGAGCTCCTCCGCCGTTCGGTGCCCTGACGCCTCGAAAAGACAACGGACCAGGAGGCGTCGTGACGTGGTCACGCGATCGCCGGCTGAGCGCAGGCGAGAGAGGACCTCTTCTTCCTGTCCCGTCGAGCCCGAGACGAATCCCGCCGGCTTCATCACGGCCGCGAACGGGTGGGCGCCTCCCGGCGCGCCGTCCGCGAGAGGGCGCTCAGGTCCAACCCTCTTGTTCGGCATCGAACAGCCCGGTGCGCCGCCTGCTCGAACGGGCCCCCGCGGCCTCCTCCTCGGGCAGATCTGCGTCGAGCAGACCTTCCGACCGACGTTCCGGACGTGGAAGATGCTCTGCGAATTGCATGTCGGCCCGAGTTCTCGTATCGGGGACCGCGGACATGCCCTCTCCCTCGTACTCAGGGTCGATGCCTGCGGGACTGCTGTGTCGCCCCGCTCGCTCACCGCGAGGTCCTGCCGTCGCGGACGCTCCCGACCTGCCCAGAGCACGATCCGGACGCACGCGCGTGTCGTCTTCCGGTGGAAGGGTCGGACTGCCGTCCGTCGCTGCGGGAGACGCCGCCGCGATGGCCACACCCGGCGCCGGACGCCCGAGAGGGCTGCGGGCCATCTCCTCGACGACCGCCTGGATGGTTGTCTGCAACCGAGCCAACTCGGCGATGGCCTCCTGGCGCTGGTCGTATAGGTAGGTGATCTGTGAAACGGCGCGCTCGCGGTCTTGTTCGATGCGTTGCAGGTAGGCGTGGCGCCGACGCTCGGTCTCGTCCCGGATCGCCAGGGCGCGCCTCGTGGCTTGGTCGACGACATCAGCGGCCTCGCGGCTCGCCACCTCGCGCAACTCGGCCACTTCTTGGGTGACCGACTCGCGGAGTTCGTTCACTTCGCGCTCGGCCTCCTGGCGGAGCGAGTAAGCCCCCTCCCACGCCTCTTGCAGAATGCGCTGGACCCGTTCACCGAGAGTATCCAACGCAGGAGGTTGGGCGGTGCGGGTCTCACTCTCGTAGACGGCCACGCGACGGTGCAACTCCCGGAGCTGGCCAACCGCTGCTGCGAGACGGCGCTCGGACTCAGAGGCACGTCTGAGCGCGTCGTCGAGCCGGCGCTGCTGATCCGCCACGTACCGGTCGACCTGCTCCGGGTCGTATCCGCGCCGGTACACATTGAAGATCGGCGTGGCCACCTGCTGCTCTGCGACTGCCTCGTTCTCGTCCATATGCCCTCCACTCCCCTGTGGCGATGCTACCGAGATACCGCCTGGAAGACAGGGATCCCCGGCAGCAAACACAGGACGTACGGCAGTCACGTTCCCTTCTCGACGCCGATCTCCACACAAGGCAGACTGATGCCCGGCAGCAGCACAAGCGCCGGATAGTCGCGAGACGAGAAGGGGGTTTCTAAATGAAGGCCGAAGTGAAAGGGTCCATTCTCCCGGTGCTCGAGCTGATACTCGATCCCGGCGAAGCGGTCGTCTCGACCCACGGCGACCTCGCCTGGATGTCCGCGAACATGCAGCTAAGCCAGACGACGAACACCGGTGGAGGCAGCGGCTTCATGGCGGGTCTGAAACGGGTCGCCAGCGGGACTGGTATCTTCCTCACCCGCTACGAGCCGACAGGCGGGCCGGGAATGCTGGTCCTTGCCGCGAAGCTCCCGGGTCGGATCTTCTCGGTCGAGATCGCACCTGGATCAGAACACATAGTCCATCGCCACGGTTGGTTGTGCGGTACACCCGGCGTCTCGCCCACAGTCGCACTTCAACAGACCTTCGGCGGTGCCATCTTCGGTGGTGAGGGCTTCCTTCTTCAGCGACTCGAGGGACAGGGAACCGCCTGGCTTGAGCTCTCAGGGGAGATCTCGACCTACGAACTGGCCGCAGGACAGACCCTCTGCGCGCATCCCGGACACGTCGGTGCGTTCCAGGCAACCGTGAGCTTCCAGACGACGCGCCTGCCGGGCATAGCCAACCGCATGTTCGGCGAGGACGGGCACCACGTCGTGGTGCTCACAGGTCCGGGCACCGTCTGGCTCCAGAGCATGCCGCTACCGATCCTCGCTCACGCGCTGTCGCCCTACCTGGGCGGGGATCACCATGAAGGCAGCTCTGTGGCCGCTGGCATGGGTGGCGGCGTGCTCGGAGGCATGCTCGGTCGGAAGCTCTGACGCACGCTGTGACACTCATCGACAATTCGCTCGCCGCCCTCGTCGAAGGGCCCGTGCTCGAACGGGTTCTGCAGGAAGCACTTCGGCGAGGCGGCGCCTTCGCGGAGATCTTCGCCGAAGACCGCTCGAGCTCTTCGATCTTCTTGGACGACCGCAAGGTGGAGGAGCTGTCGAGCGGGCGCGACCGGGGTGCCGGCATCAGGGTCATCGTCGGTGAGACGACGGGCTTCGCGCACACCGCCGACTTGTCGGAAGCGGGTCTGTTGTCTGCAGCTCAGGCGGCGGCCGCTGTCGCGCGAGAAGGGGGCGGTGGCGCCCGCAAGGTCGCGCTTTCGAGGCAGGCGTCGGAGCATCAACAGGTGCGGACGCTCCCGGGCACGGTGCCGAAGTCGGACAAGGTCGACCTGCTGTTGCGTGCCGATGACGCCTCCCGCGCGGCGGGAGGGGCCATCGTTCAGGTGAGTGCCGGCTACGGCGACAGCCGGCGGCGCATCCTGGTGGCGAACTCGGACGGGCTACTTGCAGACGACGAGCGCATCCGCACGCGGTTGTTCGTGACTTGTGTCGCGTCCGGCGACGGCGGCTTGCAAACAGGCTTCCACAGCGTCGCTTACACCCTCGGCTTTGAGATGTTCGACGAGCACCCCGTCGAGGAGGTTGCCGAGCAGGCGGCCCGCAGGGCGATCACCAAGCTCCAGGCGCGCCCGGCGCCGTCCGGTGTCCTACCTGTGGTCCTGAAGAGCGGCAGCGGTGGGATCCTCTTTCACGAGGCGTGCGGTCACGGCCTCGAGGCGGACCACATCTTGAAGGACAGCTCCGCGTACACAGGCCGCGTGGGTCAGATGGTCGCCAGCCCCGGCGTCACGCTCGTCGACGACGGCACGCTGGGCCCCAACTGGGGCAGCCTCGTGATCGACGACGAAGGCCGGCCCACCCAGCGCAACGTGCTGATTCGAGATGGAGTCCTGACCGATTACATGTGGGATTACCTCCGCGCGCGCAAAGAGGGACGGGCCTCGTCGGGCAACGGCCGACGGCAGAGCTACCAGGACCTCCCCATGGTCCGTATGACCAACACGTTCCTCCTCGCCGGCAAGGAGGATCCGGACGAGATCGTGTCGCAGACACCAAACGGGGTCTACGTCGCCCAGCTCGGCGGAGGACAAGTCAACACGGCGACGGGTGACTTCGTCTTCGGAATGACCGAGGCCTACCTGATCGAGAACGGCCGCATCACAGAGCCCCTCCGCAACGCGAACCTGATCGGCAACGGCCCCGACGTGCTCTCCAAGATCGACGCCATCGGGAACGACTTCGACATGTCGCCCGGCACCTGCGGCAAGGACGGCCAGAACGTGTCCGTCGGCTGCGGACAACCCACGCTGCGCGTGACGGGCGTGACGATCGGCGGTACCGCAAGTGCCTGATCTACTCTCGCTGGCACGAAAGGTCCTCGAGCAGGCGACGACTGGCGAGGAGGTCGAGGTCTACGTCTCCCACGGCAGGGAGACCTCGGTTCGGGTCTTCGAAGGCGCCATCGAACAGCTCGAGTCGGCGGAGTCCGCCGGGGTGGGAGTGCGGGTCATCTCGGCGGGAAGGCAGGGTTTCTCATATGTTGGGGCTCTCGACGAGTCGGCCGCGAAAGAGGCGCTCAACGAGGCGCGCGACAACGCCCGCTTCGCCACGGTCGACGAGCATGCCGGGCTCGCCTCACCTGACGGTGTGGAACCGCCCGTGCTCGATCTCTGGCGGGAGGAGCTGGTCTCGTTCCCGACCGACGAACGGGTCGCGCTCGCCCTCGAGCTCGAGCGCCGCGTGCGGGCCGGGGACCCCCGCATCCGCCAGGTCGTCTCGTCGGACTACGTCGACGGTTACGGTGAGACGGCGATCGCGACCTCGCGCGGGATCGAGGTGACAGACCGCCAAACCGGTTGCTACCTTTTCGTCCACGCAGTCGCCGGGGATGGCGACGACACTCAGACAGGCTTCGGCTACTCGGTGGGCCGCGCTCCGCTCGATCTCGACCTGGAGGCCGCCGCGGCCGATGCCGTCGACCGCGCGACACGATTGCTTGGAGCGAAGAAGGCCAGGAGCGCGAAGCTGACCGCTGTCCTCGACCGCCGTGTGACGGCCACGCTGCTGGGGATCCTCTCCGGCACCCTGTCAGGTGAGGAGGTCGCCAAAGGTCGCTCCCTTTTCGCCGGGCGCATCGGCGAACAGGTAGGTGTCGGCGAACTGACCCTCATCGACGACCCGACGAACCCGCTCGCCTACGGCGCCTCCCAACACGACGCAGAGGGGCTGGCCTGCCGGTGCAACTCGTTGATTGCTGGGGGCGAGCTGAAGGGCTTCCTCTACGACACCTATGCGGGACGCCTCGCCGGCACCGCATCGACGGGCTCGGCCGTCCGCGGTGGGTTCCGGACGACCCCGGGCGTAGGTGCGCAGGCCCTGTCGCTGCAACCCGGGAAACATGACCAGACCGAGATCATCACGGAGGTCGGCGAAGGACTGCTCGTCCAGTCGATAACCGGTGTCCACTCGGGGGTCAATCCCGTGAGCGGGGACTTCTCCGTGGGTGCCGAGGGCCTGATGATCCGCGGTGGTGAGCTGGCAGAACCGGTCCGCGAGGTGACGATCGCCTCGACGATTCAACGAATGCTGCAGCACGTCGTGGCCGTCGGGTCCGATATCGAGTGGCTGCCGGGAGCAGCCACAGGGGTGACGCTCGCCATCGACGAGATTGCGATGAGCGGATCGTGAGCTAACGGGAACCCGTCATCTCCTGGCCAGAGTGGCGCGGCCGCTCAGGAGGCCGCTTCGGCTCTTGCAGATCGCGCCCCGGACGACGCCGTCGATGTCGAAGCCGCAGGAGCAGCTGAGGCGGCGGGCTTCGAGGGCGACGCGCCGTCGCCCGCTGCGGGCTTGCTCGGCTCGGTACCCGAAGAAGTCGTGGCGACCTCCGATCCGCTGCTGGAACCGGCGGCAGCCGGCTTCAGGCCGGAACGCCCTGAACGGCTGTCGTTCTTGTAGAAGCCACTCCCCTTGAACACGATCCCGATGTTCCCGAAGACCTTCCTCAGCACCCCACTGCAGTTGGGACATTCGGTAAGGGCGTCGTCCTTGAACGACTGCACGACCTCGAGGTGCTCTCCACATGACTTGCACGAGTACTCGTAGGTCGGCATGGATCCCTTCAGTCCTTTGCCTCGGCCGGCCTCCCCGTCCCGCTGGCGGTCTGGCGTTGGCACTCTCGCTTGATGAGTGCCAAGTATATCGTGGCTCCAGGGCTTTGAGCCCCGGGGAGGAGCAACATGGACCGAGACCGTACTGAGGAGCTGGTCACCCTCGAAGACGTTCAGCGTGTCGTGCTCAGTTCGTGCCCGCCACTGGACCCGGTCGAGATCGGGCTCGGCGACGCTCTCGGCCTGGTACTTGCCGAGGACGTGCATGCCGCGGACGATCTTCCACCCTTCGCGAACACCGCGATGGACGGCTACGCAGTGCGGGCCGACGACACGAGGCCTGCGCCGGTGGAGCTCACGGTCGTCGGCGTCCTCCCAGCCGGGTCGGCACCCAACCGGGCCGTCGAGCCTGGGACGGCGGTCCAGATCATGACCGGAGCTCCGATTCCCCCAGGTGCGGACGGGATCGCCATAGTGGAGCGGACTGAACCGGGCTCGTCAGATGGCAAGGTCCGGATCCTCGATCAAGTCCTTCCCGGCGCTTATGTCCGCGCCGCGGGAAGCGACCTGCACCGGGGTGATCTTGCCGTCGCCGGCGGCACCGTCATCGGCCCGGCCCATGTCAGCTTGCTGGCGAGCGTCGGTGCCGCACGTGTCAGAGTCCACCCGCGGGCGATGGTCGGCGTGCTCTCGACCGGGGACGAACTGGTAGGCGGCATGGTGCCTCTCGAGTTGGGCCAGATCAGAGACTCCAATCGGCAGGGTCTGCTCGCGGCACTGCAAAGGGACGGATTCGTCGGCGTCGATCTCGGTGTTCGCCGCGACGACGAGGCGGCGATTTCGGCAGGGATTCGCGAGGGGGTCGAGCGCTGCGATGCGGTGCTCACCACCGGCGGGGTCTCTATGGGCGAGTTCGACTTCGTGAAGCTTGCCCTGGAGGCACTCGTGTCGGAGGGTGGGGGGAAAGCCCACCAGTTCAAGGTTGCGATCAAGCCCGCGAAGCCGTTGTCCTTCGCTGTCGTCGCGAGAGGTGCCTTTCTCGTACCGGTCTTCGGCCTGCCGGGCAACCCCGTCTCCTCAATGGTGAGCTACCAGGTCGTAGCGCTGCCGGCACTCAGGAAGCTCACGGGTCACCGATCGCCCCTCCCCCGTCGGATCCCGGCCGTCGCGGCCGATGATTTCGAGCGCCGGCCAGACGGGAAGCTGCACCTGTTGCGCGTCGTCGCCGCAATGGGACCAGACGGCCGCATCATCGTCCGATCAGCTGGCAAACAGGGCTCTCACCAGCTCGCAGCGTTGGCAGCTGCCAACGCTTTGGCGCTGGTGCCTGACGGCGCCGGTGTGACCACCGGAGGCGAAGTTCAGGTACTGCTGACCGGCCCGCTCGAGTAGGAACGGGACCGGCGCGCGGGTAGGCGCCGCGCCTCGCGTGCGCGCCCGGACCTCAGTCAAGGGGGCCACGGTTGGGGCGCGCCTGCTGCTCAGGGCATAGACTGCTCGCCAATGCCGAACCGAGGATTGACTCATGTCGACCCGCTGGGCCGGGCTCGAATGGTAGATGTCACTCCGAAGGAGCCGACTCACCGCCGGGCGATCGCCCGCTGCAAGGTCCGGATGCTCCCCGAAACGACGGTGAACATAGCAAGCAATGCGATCAACAAGGGTGACGTCCTCGGCGCGGCACGGATCGCTGGAATTCAAGCAGCGAAACGTACAGCCGAGCTCATCCCGCTCTGCCACCCGTTGCTCGTGGGCTCAGTTGCCTTGAACTTCACGATCGGGGACGACTTCGTTGAAGTCGAGACACAGGTCGAGGCCGTCGACCGGACGGGCGTCGAGATGGAAGCCATGACAGCGTGCGCCGTTGCGGCGCTCACGATCTACGACATGTGCAAGTCCGCCGACCGCTCCATGGTGGTGGAAGAGCTCTGTCTTTGGGAGAAGACCGGTGGCCGCTCAGGGGTGTGGCGCCGGGAGGGCGAGGCCGGCCAAGGCAACATCCACCGTTCAGCCGCGAACCTTGATTAGCGTTTTCTGCAATGTAAGGACGGTCATAGGAGCGTGAGCCTGGTGGTCATAGCTGTGCTAGCAGTCATCTGGGTGATCGCCCTGACACCGATGATGCTACGCAAGCTCTCCGAGCGCCGGTTCTCCAACTCCGTCGACTCTTTCCACCGGCAGCTTCGGGGCATGCGACGCGCGTACCCGCGACTGGCGGCGAGCGCGGTCGACCCGATGGCGCTGTCCATGGCTCCGATGGCGGACACCGGTGTTCGGGCATCATCCGCGTGGGCCTCCGGGGCGCCGCGGTCCGAGGTCTTCGCGCGGCGGCGGCGACCCCCGTCACAGTCCGCACGACGTCGCCGAGTTCTGCTCGTTCTTGTCGCGACGATGCTCGGGTTCCTACTGCTCGGCATGATTCCCGGCCTGAAGACTCTGTGGGACCTGTCGCTGCTGGCCTTCGCCGCCACGGCCGGTTACGTTGCAATGCTCATCCACATCCACCGGCGTGCCGTGGAGCGCGAGGTCAAGGTCGTCGACATCCAGGAACGTCTCCGGAGCCACAGTGTCGATGTGGCCGCGAGCACAGTCATCCCCGTGCGCCACAACGAACCGGACGAGATCAGCTGGTCCGACGACGAACTCCTAGGCCCGGCCTTCGGCCTTGATTACGACGAGATCGTGGCCGGCGGTCGCTGACCGGCTGGCCACCGGAACTCGACTGCTGACGCTTTGCTCACCTAACTACGCGTCGGCTGTCTGGGAGTCTTCGGCGCGGCTCAGCTAACCTGAGTCGTCGGCCGGACTAGGCCGGGGCGCTCCAGAGGACTTTTCCGATGGTCCGGACCGGTCACCCGGGGGTGTAGCTCAGCTGGTAGAGCGCCACGTTCGCAACGTGGAAGTCGGCGGTTCGAGTCCGCTCACCTCCACACCGAGGTGTTCACCGAAGACCAGCATCATGTTCACATAAGGGTGTAACGAAGTCGCTGGTGTCTCGGAGGATGCTGCGTTCGTGCCTCAGGGTTGGCCAGACGTATTTGCTGCTCGCGTGATCT
>JBEKBX010000060.1:0-16205 GCA_050015175.1 Acidimicrobiales bacterium
TCACCCGATAAACCTGTGGATAACCGCGACTAGCGAATACAAACCCGCAGGTCAGCGAAGTGGGCATGCGCACGAGGGCGCGGAAATCCGAATTATCTAGTGGCGGGGGTTATAGATCCTTGACCGTCTTCGCGCCTACACAACCGCAAAAGCCCAGCTAGTCAAGCCTGCATAGGGCACCCGCCATGGCGCGCGCCTGCTCAATGCGTCCGCGATGCCCCGAGAAACTCAACGGGGCATCCCTCGGCCCCCGAGATCGTCGGACCTTCGGGTTAGGCACCCGAAGGTTGACCGTTGGTTCGGACGACTCCCGGCCACTGTCCGGTATTCCTCCTGGCCGGGTCGTGAACACGCCATCACCGCGTGCCCCGAGTGGGGCACTGAGAAGTCACGGCGATCCCGCTGCGACCTGCTTGTAGACCTTCGTTCCGGGATCAGTGGACCCCTCCGGATTGACAAGCACAGGATGAATCCAACGACCCTCGTAGGACCAGTCCACGTCCTTTTCACCCGACGTGGACCCGATGATCTGACCTTGGGGGCTCCTCGTCGCTACTCTCACCTTCGTCCAATGCCCCCGTCGCCAGTGACGGATCGGGCTGCGGCGACCGGCGTCCTTACCAACTTCAAATCCGGGGTCTCCGGATCCGGTCGCCTGGATGGGGAAGGTCAACACACGAACCCTGTGGAATGCTCCCCTGGCGATGGCCCGGCGTACGGCGCCCCTCTTCAGGGCTTTGCGACGCTCCCGACTTCCCGCCTCGCCCATCAACTCAGTCGATTCCGGCGGCTCGATCCAAGACTCCCAGGTGAGCACGGCACCGAGGTTGGCTACTGCGCCGGCATAGGCAGATCGAGTCCAGATGCCGGGGACCGCCGTCATGCCGCCATCGGTCTCGACGAACCACACCACTACCGGGGCGACGCCGAAGCCATCCTCTCCCGATGCCATCCATACGCCCGCCAGGTGCGGCTCCCCGCCGAGGGCCCCCTTGGTCCCGTCGACCGCCATCCCAATTCGCCAGGTCTCATCGTCGCCATCGCCCAGGGCGGATGCAGGAACCGGGCTGGCTAACCCTACGAGGACGCTTTCGAAGGGAAGGCGGATACGTGCGACAAGGTCGGGGTCGGGAGCCTCGGAGGTAACGCAGTGGGCACCGACCGGATCGGGCAGCCAGAAGAGCTGACCGTCGTACACCCGGAGCCCGGCCCCGACGGACCAGATCTGGTGCTCAAGCGTGTTGGTCCGATCGACGAGGTTCGACACGCTCTCGAAAAAGGAGGTGATTCCGCGATGTCGAATCCCGATCAGTGAACCAGGCGAGGCCTCGCTTTTCGGGTTGGGCGGGATGGCCGCAGCCAACGACTCGTCGTCCGCAAATCGGTCAAGGAGCTGCGGGGTCGCCACCGAGAGGAACCACTCCCGATAGGTTCCCTCAGTGACGCATGCCCTCTTTAGAGAACTATTGAAGTAGCCCACCCACGATTCGGCCTCACCTGCTTCCTCGACCACTGGCGTACCGTAGGGGTCGTAGTACTCGGAGCCGACCGGGTCAGAACGCATCGGGCGTCGGGGGCGAACTTCGTCGAGCGGCGACCACATGATGGCGTCGAGAGCTGCCTTATCGCGGTAGTGGGCCTGGTGGTACGCCATCAGTTCGGGGCTGATCTCGGTCGGTGCCGGAGTATCAGACACCTTGGGCTCAAGGCGCCACCAAGGGCGGGAGGAGAGGGGCTCCATGCTCAGAACGCTACTTTGGCCCTGTCACAGACGCGCCGTCCCATACCCCACGGTCCGGGCTCAGAACCAAAGGCCGAGGGATGACATGACCTCGAGACCCACAGCCTCCTGGGGCAGCCAGTGCCCGGAAGTGAGCAGTTCGGAGGTCTCGGCTTGCAGTTCTTCGGGGAGCCAGGCGATGAGCCCTGCCACCACTACGGCGGGGACCGGGCCAGCGGGCCGACGGTGCGGGGAAGCCAACAGCGCCCGGTACAGGCCGACAGCGGGGACGACCGGAGCGACCCCGACCGACTGCCCCACCAAGTGAGCGCTCGCCGGGATCGACAGGCCGGCAGAATCGAGATCGCCGAAGTAGTAGGCCTGCTTCACCGCCGGATCCAGATTGGCCAGGTAGGTCACCGATGCGCAGAATGCCCGCCCAGCTCCGTAGACGGCGACACCAATGTCGCGCGGATCGGTCTTGAGTACCCTGCAGGCAGAGTCGTAGGTGTGATGGTTCTCGAGGACGAGAGCGGTTGATGAATCTGAGACTCGCTGGAAGACGAAGGGCGGGTGAACTTCGAAACAGCGCAGCAATTCGTCGCTCAGCACTCCGATGGCATACAGCCGTTGACCACGAATGGCTTCAAGGCGCTTCTCGTCCCCGAAGATTTCTAGCGAGCGCTCCCGGACCGGAACCGACGGGCGCGCCAAGTCGAGGTCCCGGAGGAACTCGTTGACCGCGACAAGCGTCGCCACTTCGTCTGCTCGGATGCGGTCGAGCTTCCGGGCGCTGCCCAGTTCTGGACGAAGATCGGCCGGCAGAACCGGCCGGCTAGGGCGTTCCCTGGCCGGCGTTCCAGGAGCCCGCACCACCAACGGTAGCGAAGGGAGGGAGCTGTGCTCGAACCTTGCACGACGAGCTGGCCAAGGCCGGATGCGTCCAGAGGCAGCGAGCCGCTCGAGGGAAGCAAGGAGTCGGGCCCTTCGGTCGACCGACGACGCTAGCTCCGGTTCAACAGCGAAGGCAGCGTGCCATAGGTCCTCGAGTGAGGCACCGTGTCGGCCCGTAGCCGCGACGGCCACGGCCAATGCACTGTCAAGCGCGGCCTCGGCTTCGGACATCGATCCCGGGACGTCAGGCAATGCCATGATCCGAACTGCGGTCGCCAGGAGAAGCGCCGTCGAGGTTGTCCTCGGTTGGCTCGGGCGGCGGGTCGAGCCGAACCACGCGGGCCGACGACACCATGCCTTCGAGTGAGGTTCCGTGCGCTTCGCCGACACGCTCGGCGGCGGTCACATAGCCACGGTCAGTGCTGGCAGCCCGGCGGTTACGGCACCTGATGACGTTGGGGAAGGTACCCACCGCTTTGAGGTCTCGTACGCCGGTCGTGTACAGCAGTTGGACCCCAAGGGCCTCGGCCACCCGGCGTTGCACAGCGAGGAATCCGACGTAGTTCGACCTGCCGAGCGGGTTGTCGAGCATGAGCGCACCGCTCGTGCCGACGGACAGTTCGCGAGAACGGTTGCGGGCTCTTAGGCGGGCAATGATGCAGTACAGCACCACGGCCGCAGTGAGCTTCTCGCCGCCGGACCATTTCGACATGGCCGATACTTGGACACGCTCTTCATGCAAGTCGGCCGTGGGCTTGAGGACTCTGACCTTGAAACCTCCCGGCACGGCAGCGTGTACGGCCTTCTGCAACGTCACCAGGCCATCAGGGGCATCGCCCTTAGCCACAATGACGTCGATCTCTGCGCTGACTCTCCGAGCCATCTCGTCGGCTTGGGACGTCACGTCGTCGAAGCTGATGGTAAGGAACGACTTGTTCGCCCATTCGCCCAGACTGGGATGCATGACCGAGGTCTGAGGTGCCTTCTTCAAAAGATCGAGCACTCGGCGCACCTGGTCGGATAGGTCCGTGACGAGGATCTGCTGGTCGGCGGAGATGGCGGCCAGATCGTTGCGGAGTACTGCGGCGCGAGTCTCGTGGGCGTCCGTCAGCTCAGCGGCCCGTCGACCCACGTCAGCGATCTCGCCCACCATGATGGGTTCCCGCAAGGATCCGGCGGACTCAAACTCAGCGCGGGTGGCGAATGCCCGTAGGTCCGTGACGCTCTTATTGAGGTGAGTTTCGGTGGTTGTGAATCGCTCGGTGGCGCTGCGCAGCCTGGCGGTCGACTCCGATTGGGCTGATCGGGCCTCTTCGTCGCTGCTCGTGAACGGTTCCTCGGTGATGGGCTCGACCTGTCTGTCTGGGACTACCAGATTGTCTAGACCGTCAGCGAGCACGCTAAGCAGCTCTTTGCGCGCCTTGGCAGCGCTTGACTTGGCGACTGCCTCGGCGATCATTCGCTCGGCTTCGCTGACGATCCCCTGCTGACGGGTGGCCTCGGCTTCCTCTTGGCCTTGGCGACGTTCGGCGTCGGCCCGGTCGGTCGGCAGCTCTGACTCGGCCAGTTCCCGGTAGACCTGACGATCAGCCGGCGTGTGCTCCCGCAGCCGAGCCTGGGCCGCCGTGAGGTCGACGTTGGCCTCGCCGCCTTCGGTCAGGAGAGCCCGATGGCGAATATCCAACGCGGCCACGCGGCCAGCGCGTGACTCGGAGTCGGAGGCGGCTGGTTCATGACGCAACCCGTTAGCCCGGTAAGTGGCGGTATCGCCTTGATGGTTCAGTCGAGTCTGCGCGCTGGTCCGGTCGGCCACGGCGCGACTGCGTCGATCCTCGAGGACTGGATCGGACACCGCCCCCCGATACTGCTCGTCTCGGGAAACGAGTTCTCGTTCGAGCTCTTCGGTGGAGGTGTCTGAGTCGGGTCCGTCGTCGGCCTCGGATCCCCACTCACCCGATCCCCGCAGCTCTACCGTCGCCAGCGAGCTGTCGAGCTGGGAGATTCGGCTGTCCAATGCCGCGACGTGGGCCCGCAACGCGGTGGCTCGGCGGCGGGACTCTGCTGCGGCTTCCGCCATCTCGGCGGCCCGCCTCCGAGCTGCAGCCTGATCGGCCTCCGCCTGCTCCTGATCTGCCACGAGACCGGGCCGGCGGGTCACTTGGACGGCCACTGCGGTGAGGCCTGCGACCCGACTGTGGAACGTCAAGCGTTCGGCCGACAGTTCCTTACGGCGGGTTGCCGCTTCGGCAAGGAAGGCGGAGATCTCCTCCCCTTCGGCGTCGAGCTCGCCCTTGCGCTGAGCGAGGTCGTTTAGGGCCCGATCGTGTTCGCTAATTCGGCCGGTGAGGGCATCAGGATGGCCCGCCGGGCAGATCTCGATGAACCGGCGGAGGTCGCCACGCAGGTCACGATCCGCGCTTATGCCCGCTGCGAGCACGGCCTTGCGGCGATCAAGGCTTCTCAGCCGTTCGTCGAGGGCCTTGCGCTCCTCGTCGGCTTGCACCGGATCGTAGAGCGCCGGGCTGGGGGGTACTACGAACGCGGTCTCCCCCTCGCCGTCGAGATCCGATTTCTTGGCGAGGGTCACCAGCGAGGCGGGGTGCAGGCCAGCATCGATCAAAGCGGTGCGGGACCGCTCGAATTCGCCAGCGTCAACCAGGATCCCTGACAGGAGCCCCGGGTGGGCGTCGATGGTGGCGTCCCAGTGACGCCGCGACACGCTGGAAGAGAGGTAGGCGAGGCCAGAGCTGGCGCTGACCCCGGCGGCTGCGAGGACGTCCAACATGGCCTCGGTGTCGAGCGAAGGTGGCAGCAGGCCACCTTCACCCAGTGCGCCGCGGTTGCGGCGATCGCGCTCGGCGCCCACCTCTTCGGAGACAAGGGCGTCCTCGGCCCGCTGGAGTTCCTCGCTCAGTCGGGCGTCGAGCATCTGGTGCGCGCCCCACAGCGAGACGTGGTCGCTCTGGGCCAGCTCCCGGACGCGTTCGTGCGCTACCAGGGCTGCCGCCTGGGCGCTGAGACGCTCCTGCTCAGCCGTGTCCGCTTCACGAAGTGCGGTGACCTGGGTAATTTTGGCGCCGAGCGCGGTCAGTTCGGTAACCAGCTGCTGCTGTCGCCGCATCCGCTGGTTGACTCCGTCCTCAAGACGTTCGATGGCGGCTGCGGCGGTGGACTCCCCCTGTTCAGCACGGGCCAGAGCTGCCGGTACCCCATCGCCCGCCCCAAGATGGCCCGCGTCGATCGCCTCGGCAAGCGATTTGTCGATGGCGGCAATCTCCTTACCCAGCCCACCGATCACCCCTTCGAGACGACCGTTTTCTTGGCGGGCCTGGCGAGCGTCTTCTTCCTGGCCGTCGGCGTCCTCATCATGGCCCCTGGCGCGCCCGTCGGCGTCGGACCGTTCGGCGTTAACTTGCTCCCGCTGTGCGCGGTAGCGCCAGTGCAGCCGCCGGGCGGCAACGTTGCGAGCGAGGCGTAGCGGCTCGCCTTCTCTCGTCTTGTCGGAGAGCTGACGGTCGATGTCCTCGATTACCGACTGGGCTCGTTCGAACTCAAGAAGGTGGTCGAGGGCGGCCCATCCGGCCTGCTCCTCCTCGACGGTTTGGCGGTCCCTATTGATCTGTGCGAGGCGGGCGGTGGCATCTTGAACCCAGAACGCGGCGGCCCGACGAGCGTACTCGCGGGCACGATCACGGGCCGTCGTGCGGGCAGTCTCTGCGACGGTGCGGCGCTGTCCAACTTCGGACTTGGTGGTTTCGGCGCCCTGCTCGGCGCTGGCGGCCAGGACGCTGGCGGCGCGCAGCCCACTTGCCAGCTGTCGGCTTGCCGCGGAGGCCTCGCCGACCTCAGTGCGTTGGCGCCCGAGGTCGGCCCACAGCGAGGCGACGGGTCCGAGCCGTTCGGCGACGCCTTCGCAGTAGGCCAGCTCTCGTTCGGTTCGCGGGCGGGCCGCCAGCTTTCCGGCCAGCTGGGTCATGCGGTCCGAGACCGATTCGGACGCTTCGGCATCGACCGCCATCTCGATCAAGAAGTTGACGAAGGCCTCCCCGGTGGCGAAGCGGAACTGCTCGTCGATGGCTCCTTCACCCTTGTTCATCTCCTTCTGGTATTTGAACACCGCTGGGTCGATGCCCCGCCCGAGTAGGGCTTGGCTCCACTCCGTGCCGGTGTTGGCCACCACCAGGTTGGTGAGCGGGTGATTCCGGCCAAGGGATCGCAGCTCCCGGACGTAGGCGTCGAGGGGACGACGGCGCCCCACCTCGTCCCTTGCGGGACGTTCATCGAAGGTCAGCACGCCCGCCTTCGGGTTGAAGGCGTAGAAGCGGGTCTGGAGCTCACCGGCATGCTTCTCATACTCCAGCGGGCGGCGCCGCTCAGGCCACTCGTAGACGGCGCCGGTGACCAGCGGTCCCGAGGGGGTGTCCCACTCGCAGAGCACGTGTGAAGTGTCGCTGCTCAGTACGTAGTCGCCCAGCGTCCTCCTGTCTTCTCGGTAGCCGAGGAAGTCGCGTCGATATGGCAAGAACAGGGAGAAGAGCAGCGAGAGCAGGCTGGTCTTGCCGCCGCCGTTACGGAGCCAGATGATCGTGTCCAGCGGGTTGTGCTCGTCGTCGGTGAAATCAAGGGTGAGACCCGAGAAACGGGCGGCGTCGGAGCCCACGGAGTCGAGATGCATGCGGGCGAGCTTGAACATCAGCGGGCTCCTTCGCTGGCCATCTCGTCGTCGACGTCATCATCGTCAACAGTGGGCGTGCCGCCGTCCACCGCGTCGGCGTCGACGGTGGTGTCCTCGTGATGTTCGGGAGTGACTAGGGTACGCAGGCGCTCGAGGGCGGCGTGGCCGGCGAGTTCACGCACCTGTACCCGGTACCGATCGAGCAATTGGAAGGTCCCGCCACCGGCGTCCCGGGCCATCCCCTGGGCGACAAGCCAGTCAAAAGCACGAGTGATGACGCCCATCGTGCAGTCAGCGGCATAGCCTCCCTTCTTCATCCGGATCGACGGTGGCATCATCGCAAAGGCCCGCCAAGCGGCCCTCTCATTGGCCTCTTCGCCCGCCTCCGGGTCGCGGTCGTCGCCCTCAGCCAGGCGTGCGCAGGCGTCGCGCAGGAACCGCTCCACCTGCTCGGCCGTGCGACGGATGACGATGTCGTCCTCGAGGTCGACCTCCTTTGGATATGACACCGCGGCGATGCCGAGGTGGACCAGGCCGATGAGCATGCGCTTCTTCGGGTCGAGGCCACGTTGGTAGTCGGCCAGGCGGAAGCTGAACGGCGACTTGTCCATGGGGGCCACGATTAGCCCCTGGTCGGTGGCGTCGATCACAACCAATCCGAGGCCGTTGGCTACGGCCTCAACGACGTCTCGGAAGCTCTCATCGGTGCGGTACTCGCTCCACAGCGCCCCATAGCGCTCGTCGGCACCGCGGGCGACCTTCGGTTGAAGGGCGAAACAGATCAACTCGGCGGCCTTGCCGGCCTCGGTGGCGACCGTCACGACACCAACTCCATCTCTTCGGCATCCAGGGGCTCGTCGACATCATGGGTGGATTCTTCGTCGACCACGTTTGCGTCGTCGTCAAAGAGGAGTGTCGCGGGGCCGACCAGGAGATCGTCGCCCGTCCAGTGCTCGGTTTCGAGAATATCGCCGGTGGCGATGACGACGACATCGGGGTCGATGAGGTCGCCGACGGCACCGGCCAGCTCGTCGTCGTCGTACTCGGGTGCAAAGGACCACAGCACGCTGAGGCGCACCAGCTCCTCAACCTCGGGATCCCAGGCCTGCGCTTGGTCGAGCAGTTCTGAGAGGCGGACGGGTCGCTCCCGGGTGGGAGCGACCACAATGGCAGCGGCGTCGAGGACGGTTGGGTCGTAGGCCTCGACGTCATGGTCGGAGTCGGAGAAGTCCGGCACATCGTCATCGTCATCGTCGCCAAGGCCCTGGGTCCGCTTGCGCAGCAGCATCGGGATGAAGTCGCTCAGCCGTGGCACCCGGGGTGAGAGCGAGCCCAAAACTGTCTCGGCGAACGTCGTCGCCACTTCCTCGGCGGCCGAGGCCCGCAGTTCGAGGACTGGGGTTAGCAGTTGATCGGCGCAGGAGAACAGCCCGAGGCCATGTCCCCGGAAGCGCAGCTCCTGACGCTGCTGCTCAGTCAGGAAGACGGTGCTTGCTCCCATGAGCCTTTCGTGCAGACGACGATGTTCCCGCAAGCAGACTTCGAGCAGCGAGGCGACCCGCTGAGCCTTCTCCTTGACGTCGCCCTCGCGGGCATCATCGCCCGAGGAGAGATGGGCCAGGATCTGGCCCTCGACCATGATGCGCTGGCCCACATGTTCCCTGGCCCGATCCAGCTGGTCGAGTACCTCGCCCTTCCAGTCCACGCGACTGACGTCCGAGCGGGTGGCGTCGAGGAGGGCTCGGATCTGGGCGCCCATCTCGTAGGAGAGCCGCTGGTTCTGCTCGGCCGTCACCTCCGCCTCGTCAAGATCGCCCCGTTCGAGTTGGGCTTGGAGAACGAGCTCCATGGCCATCTGGGCGTCCTCCACGCGCAGATTCAGCCCTCCTCGGAAGACGTTGACGGCGTCGGGAGAGGCCTCGAGCACGATCTGGCCGTCGGGGCGCGCCTTCTCGACGAGGAGGAAGAACCGCAACTCTCGACGGGTATGCCCTTCGGTGTAGTCGGAGTAGGTGAGGGCGAACTGCTGGGAGTCGTTGCGGTCTCGGTTGTTGAGAAGGCCGTCGAGGACGTAGGCGGCGACCTTGACGTGCTCGTCCTCGGGCTGGTCGGGGGCTGCGATTCGGGCCAGGTCCGCCACCACGACTAGGACGTCCTCGTAGCTGAGCTCGGTGGCGAATCCCATCCGGGCGATGACGGCATCGATCGCCGCCAGCGAGAGGACCCGAGGGTCATATGGCGTGGAGTCCCAGTCCTGCCAGCTCGTCGCCTGGGCCAGCCGATGCAGTGGAGCCGTACGGAGCAATGCCCTGGTGCGCCGTACAAAGCCCTCTTCAGTGACCGAGCCGGCCACGATTGGGACGCCCGCAGCACGGCGAAGAGCGCTGGGGGTCCCTTCGCTTTCAGCGCTTGCGTCCTGGTCGGGCATCGGTCACCTACGGTGTTCGGTCAGCTCAGGGCATCTCAACGGGATGACGTCGGCGCAAACCGACGACCACCCACAGTGAACCCGAGTCCGGTCACAAGGTTACGTACAGGGTGTGACGCCCTGACACTGGGCCCATCCGGTGCGTCGAACGCGCCGGACACGCATATCAGTGGGGACGAGATGCGCTGCTCGCTGTACGTGGGGATCATCTCGTAGTTCAGTCGACTGGGTCGTGGTCGTCGCCGAGTGGTTCGTCGTCGATGCGAGCGCCGCATTCGACGCAGAGATCTGGATGTTTGGCCATCGGCACGTGACCGCCGCGGCGCTCACATTCGGCCTCGAGCTCATCGCGACGGCGAAAGAAGCCTGAGATGCGTTCGACGGCGTCGGTGTCGAGGACCCGATACCCGCCGGTGGTGCGCTCCCAAAGGCCGAGGGCGCATAGCTCCAGGGTTGCGACGGTGGTGTCCGCCGACACGAATTCGAGGTAGTCGTTGGGGACGAACCCTGGGTGCCCGTCGTGTTGGGCGTTGACCATGCCGTGGGTGTGGAGTAGGAACGCCTCACGGGACAGGGGCAGCTGGTCGTCCTCGTCATCGGTCAAGAGCCCGATGCCGGGCGCGCCTCCCTCCGACGCCACAGGGGACCGGGACGTCGACGCGTCGGTAAGGCGCGGGCCTGGTGCGGCGCCACGCCGGCCTGGCTGTGCAGCCGATAAGAACCCTCGACGGCGGGCGGCGGCCACCCAGTCGCGGACGGTCGGTTCGGGACGGTTGAAGCGTTCCGCCAGACGGCGAGTAAGACCGGCACCGCCGGGAGCTTCCTCCAGGTAGGCGCTAGCGACAGCTTCGAGGAGGGTGTCCGCGATCTCGGGACGACCCCGTCGACCCGCGACCGCCTGCTCGGCGCCGCGCTCCAGCGCCTCCCGGCTGTCGGCGGGCAGCTCGCTGGCGTCGACACGACGGTGGCCATCGACGAAGACGCCGTCGGTGTCCCAGTCGCGCCTGGCCAAGGAGCGTTGCGCGGCGGCGACGATCTGGCCGAGCGGCAGCTGGCGCAGCAGAGTCGGGGTGATGCCGGTGTAGGTTTCGAGGTCAGTCAGCGGCCGTAGCCCGGTCCCACCTGGGCCGACATAGTCATTCCAGGCGTCTCGGTACTCCCAGCGGTTGGCCGGCCCGCCTCGCCACAGCTCCAACTCGTTGACCATCAGGCCGCGGCCATGGTTGACCAACGTCCCGTACACGGTGACGGGCAGGTCTTCGGACTCGTAGAGGAAGTCGCAAACGTAGCCGTGTCCCCTGGGCCGTTCCTTCAAGAACAACTCGAGACGTGGCCGAGGCCGCTCTGCTACTGGGAGCTCGTCGGGGAGGTCATCGCCGGTGAGCCCGTCGATGTTGGTCTGGATGACGGCGCCCTTGTACAGGTCGAAGCGCTGCCTGACGCGCCCGACGTCGTAGGACAAGTCGCGGACGTCCAGGTGGTCTGCTCGGAGCTGCCGCTCACTTTCCGGGGCGTCGGGGTTCTGGTAGTCGGTCGGGCCGTAGACAGGTCGAGGCATGCCGCCAACGATAAACCATCCTGTGCGCTCACCTACCGGTAAAACCGTACGACTTGCGCTGCGCCGCTACTCGGCCGCTGCCGCTAGACGAGCCCGAGAAGGCGACCTGCTCGACATTCGGGTTAGGTGCCCGACGCTCCGACTGCCGCTCGGCGCCCGGGCGCCGGTTCTCGGTCGCCGAAGTATCGCCACCAGACCATGTCGAAAAGCTCGATGCGGGTCGGCTTCTTGCCGTGCCGCTCGGATGCCAGCGGAGCGAGCGACTCCGAGACCGGCTCGTTCTCCGGACACACGAGATCCTGATGGATGGCGTCCAGAGTCGCGGCAATCCGCACAACGTCGCGGCCGACGACCAAGTCAGCCCTCGATTCGCGTTCGGGTGGCTCCCATGCCTGCCAGAGGAGGGCGCCGAAGATGGCCCGGTCGTCGAGAACGGAAATCAACGCCAGCCTCTTTATCTGGGGGAGCTTCGTGGCGACCGGCACCTTCACGTATGGCCAGCCGGCGACGGTCGAGACGAGCCCGACAACACGTTCCCGGAGCTTGGGCAAGCTGGCTTTCAGAGCTGTACTTGGCAGCTCGGTGAAACGGGCATCGACGCCAGACCTTCCGAGCGTCAAAGGCGGCCGGTGGGACCATCCACGACTCACCGAATGCCCTCAGGACAACTCGAGCAATGGCTGAAGCATCGTCAATTCGGCGACCTCATCTTTGCTGAGCCGACCCCTCCCACCGGGTTGAACATGGCTGTCAGCGATAGGCCACAAGACCGACATCTTCCCGTCGACGGCGCGCATAGGAATCCGGAGGGAAGCTGATTGGGGCGCCACGATTTGGACGACGAGCTGGCCATACACGGCGGTCCAGAGCTGGAGTACGCATTTCCGCTCCCCTCCATTGGTGGTCGCCCAGAGCGCTCGACGGCCATGCAGGTGAACCCACGGGAGCGAAGTCCCAATCCCGAGATACACCTGCTGGCCGTCGAGCGGTTTCCGCGTCGAATAGAACAGTCGGTACTCGTCGGGACTCGAGAGGTCGTCAGGGTACGAGGCCTGGTAGCTCAAGAATTGCTTGACTACCCGGGTCGCCCAGATGCGAGCCTCGATCCTTTCAAGGTGCACCGTGTTGCCGATCACCATCTCAGCGAAGCTGGGCTTCACGGCGGTGTCGAGGTCGTTCATCCACCCGCCGTTGCAACCTTCGCAAAACTCTCGCACGACAACTTGAGCAGCATTAGCGGCTGACCAGCTCGACAGGATCTCGGCTCCCTGAGCCCCGACCGTGACGCGCTCCGAAGTCATCGACTGCGGACTGGGAATGAGCGCCGCGAGTTGCGAGGCGAGGGCATGTTCCCTAGTCAATGGATTTCGGCCGCAGTACCGACAACCCTCTGGTGACTCCTCCATACCGGTCAGGATCGCGCCCCCGCTCTCGAAATCAGGAAGGCTCGGACACGATCAGGCATCGGTCGATGTTCCCTGGAGGAGCACGCGTCCACAATTCAGGGCCAAATCGTGGCTCCGTCCAGCCTGCGATGGACCATCGAGACCATCGTCAGGAGTTCGAGCAGCTCGTCGTCAGACACAGTCCGACCGATCCTCGGGTCGTGCGCGGTCGGGTTGCGGAACATCCCCAATAGCCCCTTGCAGACATTGGAGAATCCCTTCTGTTCGTCCTGCTCGCTCACCGTCGCGAGGTTGTTGATTGAGACTTTTGGAGTGTTGTGCTGACCCAAGGAGAGCGAAGCATCGATGAGCGCAGCACCGTCACCAGTAAGGCCCGTCATCGAGCGCAGCCGATCGGGAATGCTCTTGGTCGCTTCGAGTGCGGCGTGGAAAGGATTTCGCTCCAATACCTCTTGAGAGCAATACCGAATCACCTCGGGGTGCACTCCCCGGCGCCGCAGCTCGGCCCGGAGCGAGTTGGCATGACGGGCCGCCTCGCTCAGCGTGTCAGCCTTCGCTCCGCGCTGAACCTTGCCTTCTTCGTTGATCCGGAAACCGATGAACACGAGGACTTCGTCGAGCGCACCCTGGCGCGCAGAGAACAACGCCGGATCGTTCCGGTACCTCACGGGCTGCATCGCTTCGGTGATGAACTTAATGACGCAGTTGGCAGCTGCGTCCCGCTCTTGGCGATCGGTTAGCGCATATCGAAGTCTGTCCCTCTTGGTCGCACCCGGCGCCAAGTCGGGAATCTTGCACTGTTCAAGGAGCTTGGCTATCTCCGAACCGGTGAGACCGCTGTTCGTTTCGCCGAGAACATCGGCCACACCTTCGACAACGTGGTCCTGCCATGGCTCGTATTTCGGCACAACCAAGAGCGTACGCGGGTGCACGCTTTGCCACAGAAGTTCGACTCCGTGCTGCTGATGCTGCTGTTTGTGGACGAGGAGCATTGGTCCTCTTGCCACTAAGGGTCCACGGATCAATTATTCGCGCGATGTAGTCTAGCCGTGTGGAGGTGAGCGAGGAGGCTCTGGCACAGATGTTCGCCATGCTGACCCCCCACCTCGACGAGCGGCGCAAGCGCCTCCTGGCGGGCGCGCAAGCCCGGGCACTCGGGCGTGGCGGGATCGCAGCCGTCGCTCGGGCGTCGGGGATGAGTCGCTCCACCGTCCAGAGCGGGGTTCGCGAGGTAAACGAGGGCGCCGAGCCCAGCGGGAGGGTGCGTCGCCCGGGAGCGGGACGGCCACGGCTGATCGACAAGGATCCCGATCTGTTGTTGGAGCTCGACGATCTCGTCTCGCCTGAGGCGCGGGGAGATCCGATGTCGCCTCTGTTATGGACGGCCAAGTCGACCTATCAGCTGGCAGACGCCCTCGCGGGGAAGGGCTTTACGGTCTCGCCGAACACCGTCGGGGATCTGCTCGCCAACATGGGCTATAGCTTGCAGGGCACCTCGAGGCAGAAGGAGGGTCGCCAGCACGTGGACCGAGACGCCCAGTTCGCTTACATCAACTCGACCGCCGGCTCGTTCCTCGCCGCCGGCGAGCCGGTCATCAGCGTCGACACGAAGAAGAAGGAGCTCGTCGGCGAGTACTCGAATGCCGGCAAGGAGTACCAGCCGAAGGCTGAGCCGGTCCGCACCCTGGTCCACGACTTCATCGACCCGGACATGGGAAAGGCCATCCCCTACGGCGTCTACGACATGGGCGCCAACGAGGGCTGGGTCTCGGTCGGGGAGGACGCCGACACGGCTTCGTTCGCCGTGGCCACGATCAAGCGCTGGTGGGAGCAGATGGGGCGACCTCGATACCCCGAAGCCACGAAGCTCTTGGTCTGCGCCGACTCCGGAGGCTCGAACGGCTACAGGCTCCGAGCCTGGAAAGTCGAGCTCGCCAAGCTCGCCAAGGAGACAGGGCTCGAGATCACCGTCTGCCACTTCCCGCCCGGCACCTCGAAGTGGAACAAGTGCGCATGACCTGGCCGGTCACCACGGAACGATGAAATGCTGGCAGTGACCGGCCGGGCGCGGTCGCCGTCTCGATAGTGGAGCCTGTGAGCCCGAAACAAGTTTGGCGCGGGGCCCGAGGGACCTGGGATTGTCGCCGCGAGCACGAACCCCAGATTCTCCTGGTTGCCGGTCCCTCCCCGGCAGGTCGCTACCTGTCGGAAAGGAGAGACCATGGAACAGATCCACGACCGAATCGCGGGGCTCGACGTCCATCGGGACGCCGTCGTCGCCTGTGTCCGAAGGCCCGGCCCACGCGGCGGCACGGTGCTCGACCGGGCTCGTTTCAAGACGACAAGCGCGGGCCTCGCTGACCTCGAGGGCTTCCTCATCGAACGCTCCGTCGTGCTCGTCGCGATGGAGGCGACCGGCGTCTACTGGAAAACCACCTACTACGCCCTCGAGGAGCGCTTCGAGTGCTGGTTGTGCAACGCCCATCATGTGAAGAACGTTCCGGGCCGCAAAACGGACATGTCTGACGCGGAGTGGCTGGCGGACGTGGCCGCGCACGGCATGGTGCGTCCGAGCTTCGTTCCCCCGCGGCCGATCCGTGAGCTTCGCGAGCTGACCCGCTATCGCAAGCGCGAGATCGACATCCGAGGCTCGGAGATCGCGAGGCTCGAGAAGGTGCTCCAGGACGCCGGGGTGAAGCTCACCTCCGTCGCTTCGAAGGTGCTCACACAATCAGGCCGCGCGATGGTCGAGGCCCTGATCGAAGGCGAGCGCGACCCGGCCACACTCGCGCAGCTTGCGAAGGGCAAGCTGCGGCCGAGGATCGCCGAGCTCGAGGAGGCGCTCGACGGTCACTTCGGCCCGCATCATGCAATCGCGGCGCGCCAGATCCTTGATCACGTCGACTTCCTCGACCGGACAATCGCGACGCTGACCGAGCAGATTGACCAGCGCACGGCGGCCTACCAGCCGGTGATCGAGCTGCTCCTACCCGTTCCCGGTTTTGACCGGCGCACGATCGACGTTGTCATCGCCGAAACCGGAGCGGACATGAGCCGGTTCCCTACCCCCGAGCACCTCTCCTCTTGGGCCGGGCTCTGCCCGGGCAACCACGAGTCTGCCGGCAAGCGGCGCCGGGTGGCGACGACAGCAGGCAATCCTTGGCTCGGGAGGGCGCTCATCGAGGCGGCCCGGGCCTCCGTGCGCGTGAAAGGCAGCTACTTCGGTGCTCAATACCGCCAGATCGGCCGGCGGCGCGGCCCGAACAAGGCGGCCATCGCGGTTGCCCACAGCCTGCTCTGCCTCGTCTGGCATCTCCTCACCACCGGCGTTTGCTTCGAAGACCTCGGCACCGACTACTTCGAGCGTCGCCGCGATCCCGAACGCGAGACCCGTCGTCTAGTCCGAAGTTCACCCCGAGCACCCCAACGCGGACACCATCGCGAGATCGTGAGCAGCACTTCTATGCCTTCGAGGTGGTAACAGCGTAGGCATGTAATGAAGGCCCTAGCTAGGACAGAAGTCT
>JBEKBX010000061.1:0-15828 GCA_050015175.1 Acidimicrobiales bacterium
ACCACGCGGCGCTGCACTTCGTTCATGTGTGGCAGGACCACTTCGAAGAATCGCGCGAGCGCCTCTTCAGTGACCTCCACACCGCCAGGATACTACGCGCGATCTAACTTGGCGTGGACCCTAACTGGCTCAGTCGAAGAACGGCGGGAGCCTAAAGGACGAGTCCTCCGGGCCGTTCTGACGCAAAACGGCCCCGCACTCGAAGGCACCAGAGCTCAGCGACGGACCCATGCCTGGGCCTGCGTTTCTTGCCGCGAGCTGACTGGGCGCATGACCCCGGAATCCGTGAGTCATGCACCCTTCTCAGTATCCCGCGTGACCCAGGTAGTCCAGTTCACCCCGCCACCCGCAACAGTCCCGCTACCCGAAGGCAACGGGGCCGCTCGCCTCGAAAAGGGGGGATGTCTACTGTGGAGACTGTCGGACGTCGTGAAGTGGGGGCGCGAGACGGGGCGAATCGAAAGGACGGATGCCATGCCGAAATGGGAGTACAAGCTCATTCAGTGGAAGTGGTTGGTTCAGTATGGCGGACCGCATCCCGCCGACGCGCTTGCGAAGAACCTGGACCTCAATGGCTTGCAGGGCTGGCGACTGGATTGTCAGATCACACTCGACGTCGGCTTCCAGCAAGTCGAATATGGAGTGTTCACACGAGAGATTACTGACGGTGCAGCTACCAGCTCGGCAAGCTCTCCCTCCACGGATGCCCCGGAGGCAGACCGACCCGTTCCCTAAGTGCCCATTCACGCAGTCGACTCGGGAGCAACACTGGCACGTCATCAGTCGACTCGTTGAGTAGTTCCCAACGATTCTCGTAACCTACGAAAACTCGAAGAACCGATCGAAGTAGGCCGCTTCGGAGGATTACACTTCGGCTCATGTGGTCCTTAGCTGTGGCCGCGACTCGCCACACCAACTCCGCGGACCTGGTGATCCTGATCGTGCTGGTACTGATCGGACTCCAAGTCTGGCGGCGGCGCTCGATGGGCGGCGGGAACAAACGAGGACCGTTTGGGAGCGGCGGCGGACCTTCCGGAGGATCGGGTGGACCGGGCGGGCCTGGGAGCTTTTGAGCTGTCCTCTGAACCTTGGGTCTGTTAACCCGCACATGACCGAAGAATCCCCTGGGGTGCAAGCTCGTCACTTTCCAGGACCGGAGTCTGGTCACCTGTGCGCGCAGAAGCCGCAGCTCTACGCCGGTCCGATGTCGCTCGCCCAGGCGTCGATTTCCTCGAACGTGTCGGCACAGACCTTCTGGTAGGTCGTTGTCCAGTTGCGACCCGATGTCCTGCCCCAAATACTCAAGGCTCGGGCCGTTGTCGCGGGGCATCTCGATTGCCGACGTCCGTCATCTGCGTTCCGCATGGTGGTACCGCAGACGTAGTCGTTCACGCCAGTGGTCATCACCCGCGTGAATCAGTTGCGCGCTTGGCGAAGGACAAAGGCTGGGCGTAGGCCGTAGGAGTAGCGTCACACTCGTGATGAACGATGAGAGTGTGAGCCGAGCTATCCGGGCGGATTATGCATGGGGCGCAGCCCGTGAGGCTTACGGACGTGCCAAGGCGTTCGCTGAGATTGACCCGTCAAAGGCCAACCTTGCGGCCAAAGCAGCGGCGACCGCCGATGTTGAGCGGACATTCGCTGATTTCAACACAACCCTGAAAGTCGCAGGGTTCGGCCCGATGCCCGGCGACGGATTCGGAGTCTGAAGCAATAGCGTCTAGCTTTCCCCGTTTGGCCCGTAGGCCGTCGTAGGCTGCGAGCGATAGAAGGGAGACGAGATGGCGACGGAAGCCCAGTGGCGCCAGCTTGTTAGGCGAGCAGTAGGCGTGCCTGATCTCATTGGCAATGAAGTGGCGCTGGCGATGGTGAGGGACGTGGTTTTCAGCGGTGAGCTTCAAGCTCAGCCCCGGAGCGATGATGACGATGTCATCGCCGAGGCGGTATGGGACGCCGTCGTCAAGCTGGGTGCCGCCGAGGAACTCGACGCCTTCTTGATGGAGCGTTCTGGTCCGCCCGGTCTTCTCGATTGGGACTGGCTTTACGACCGCGTTGTCACTGACGCCAGGTCCGCGCTCGATGACGTGGTCGCTGATGCAAGGTATTCGCTCGGCCTGCCGAGGTTGCCCGACACCCTGCCCCGCTGGCTTGCCGAGCCGCTCTTGCTTTGCATCCGCGACTTTGTGAAGGCGCATCCGTTCCAAGACGACGCCGGACGCTACTTCTGACTCGTGAAGGACGCGAAGTCCCCGTCCGTGCGTTAGCCGTGCCTCAAGCATCGGGGTGAGCGGGGCGCCAAGCCGGACTTCATCTCGATCGGGCTTGCTGGTCACGCCATGGTCGCTCGGACAACCCTGCGCTCGCTGCGGGCGGCGTGAAGCCGCTTAACCGCGCATTGCCCCCTCATTGCTGCGCCTAGAGCTTCAACCAGCCCTCCAACCGATCACTGACGCGGAAGGAAAACGGCCCTCCTAGACGGCACCACCTCATGTGGTCGGCAACAGACAAAAGGTGCACGACCCCTGTCGCCTTGCGAGGGAAGCAGGGGCCGTGCACCCCGTCATCTCGTTAGAGACCCTCCGGGAGTAGACGACTAGAAGACCTTCAACACCGGCACCAGCTCGCCGACGCAATATCCGTCTGCCGCGGGTACCTGGATCCTCGGATCACGTAGGTCACCGCCCAGATTTATCCCTCGGTGCTGCTAGTGCCTTTGAGGCGGCGCGCCATACGCAATCGGGGTCACCTAGTCGACCGCCGCTGGCTGAAGCACGCCTGACCCGTCGCTCTCGTCTGCCAAGGCCAGCACAGACGGGGCGGGCAAGAGCTCCTGCGTTTCCGGCGAGCGCATCATGAACAACTCGAGGGCGGCCCCAAGGAGGATCAGCACCTGACCCACGATGTACAAGACGGCCCCGGCATTGGCAACGCTCCAGCGCGTCGCGTGGCTCGGAGTCGAGAATACCCAGATACCCAGTCCCATCGTGGCCACCACCATCCCTGCCAAGACGCTGCCTGACATCCATCGCTTCAAAGTTGCCCCCCTCCCCGAGGTGTCTCCGAGTAGATCTGCGGCGAGAAGGAAGATGGCGATGATCGGAAGAGAGCCGAAGACGAGCAGTAGATGTGTCCGCGTGAAGACTTGGTCCCCGGCAGCCTGAGCCGCGGGCAAAGCGGCGAACCCGAACCTCGACTCGTTCATCTCGATGTAATAGCCGTAGAGAAACATGACGACCGTCGCCATGAGATAGCTCATGTACACCCCGAGCCGAACCGGGTTGAGGCGCTGCTTCACGACACTCGCCGTTTTGCGGAAGCTGCCCCTGAGCTCCGGCAACATCGCGGCGGCAAGGATCAGCGCACCCACGCCCACGAGTCCGGTCATCGTGTCGTCCATGGCTATTCCGTTCACACCACCTGACCCGGAGGGAAACCAAGCCGGGATGACGAAGGTCCCGACGGCCGAGACCGCGTATATGCCTGAGTAGAGGGCGATCCCGGCGAGCATGATGCCGGCTCCAACTCGGGCAACCTGCTTGCGGATTCCGACCAGCGCGGAGTATCCGAACGCCTCTGCAGCCAAGAACACGATCGCTGCCATGAATGACGGAAGCATCCCGTGAGAGTGGGACGTGATGATGTTGCCGACGAGCGTGGACGTCGCCTCATGCTGCCAACCAGCCCAGAATGACCAGCTGATGCCGATTTCCGAGGCCGCCGCAGCGAGTCCCAGCACCACCCAGGTGAGAACTGACACGCCTGAGAAGAACATCGCCCACCGTATCTCGGCCTTTTGTGGTGAGATGCTCTCACCCGGAGGCGGACGAAACGCAGCGTAGGCAAGATCGACGACAAACACCACCGTAACCATGAACAGCTCGATGGTGCAGGGCATGATTATCCAGAATCCGAAGCTTGTGAGCGACGAGACGTTATGGAGTGTGCCATATCCGAGGATCAGGAAACCGACCCCCTCGAATATCGCCACAAGGGCGCTGTGGGAGATGAGATAGCGTACCCAGTCATGCGTCACGAACACCCTCGTGCAGAGAATCAGGAGCAGAATCGCGGCTGGCAGCATAAGAGCGTGGTAAAACCACGCCATCGACTGGGTCAGATCGCCACCGTTCACCGACTTCAGCCAGGGGACCGTCAAGAAGCTCAGGGCGGCAACCAGCACGATCCACACGGAGAGAAGCCGAGCCATAAGGGAGGAGAAGTGATCGAGCTTCGCTCTCGGAAGATGCCCGTCGTGTTCAGCGTCAAGCTGCTTTGGGCCTCTTGTTTCAACTCGATTAGCCGAATCTGTCATATCGCTCTCCTTTTGTGGACCAGTCCTGGGTCATGTCATTACGGCGAGAGTCACAGCGCCAGCCCAATCGCCCCGACGAGGACGATGACGAGGTAGGCAGTAACAAGCTTGATCAAGGGTCGGGCCAATCGTTCGTGCCAGGGAAGAAAGACTGCTGTCACGGCTATGAGCACCGAGAGCAGCGCGACGAACCCAACAATCGCTTCTGTGGGGGTCCTGATCGAGGCGAGACCCGCCGTCGCCAACGCACCCATCACCACCGTCGAGATCAGGAGGCAGATCGCGAGTCGGCTCGAACTCCAGACGACCGGCGCCATGGGAACTCCAGCTCTTGCGTAGTCGTCCCGGTAGCGGGTTGCGATCGCCCAGATATGAACGGGCACCCAGGCCGCGACCATGGCGCCGAGAAGAACGGCTGCCATCGACATGGGCACGCTGATTGCCGTGTACCCCGCCCAAAGAGTCAGCGGGCCCACAGCGGCCCCGAGCACGATACTCCACGGCGTCGAACGCTTTGTCAGCAGGCTGTAGACAACGACGTTGTTGATGAGTGCAAACGTGAGGAACAGGAATGGCAGCAGGCCAAGCGAGGCCGCGGTGCCAAGCCCGGCGACGGTCAGCACAGTCCCGACGATCGAAGCGCTTCTTACGCTGATCGCGCCTGCGGGCAACGAGCGCCGGGCCGTGCGACGCATCACCGCGTCGATGTCACGGTCGACCAGGTTCGTCCAGCACTCGGCACCGGCACTGAGAAACGCGATCGCCGCTACGACTCCGAGAAGCCGTCCCGGTGGGAGGGAACCCGACCTCATTCGGGCGAGCAAACTGCCCGTGACACCGACTAGGACGAAGGTCGCATCAATATGCGGCTTGACGAACGAGAAGTATGTGCCTAAGGGCGCCCGTCGATCGACGACCGGGACGTTCTTAGTGCTTGTAAGCAGGGGAGATGTACCAGGCTCCCTCAGGACGGTCTCACTGTAGACGGCTGGCACGTGCCCCCCTGCCCCGGCGGTCCCGTTAACGCTCGTCCGGGAAGATGAAGTCGCGAGCACCGGTCGCGGTCGGCAGACCGATGCCAACATCGAGTGATGTCACAGCACCATTGTTCGACCTTCGGGACGGGGCGCAGTCAGAGGCGAAAGTCCCTATCTCTTCGTTGAAGGTCACATTGCTCACAAGCTTCGAGCGCTGACCGGGGGTATTGTCTGGCGCCTGCCTGCAACTTAGGATTGTCACCAAGTCCTGTCCTGAGCAGCGAACTTCCGGTGGGTGAGTGATGAACGTCGACGGATCTCGAAGGCTCGAGGTGAGCGGTGAAGCTGTTTGGGCCGTAGTGGCCGACCCGAGACGGTTGCCCGAGTGGCTCCCGACAGTCGTGGCGGCTCATGTCACGGCTGAGGGAGAAGGCCAGAACGCCGGCGTCGAGCTGGAAGGCGAATCGCACGGTCATTCCTACTCTCTGACCAGTCTCTGGAGTGAAGACCAACGTGTCCACGAACTGGAATGGGGCAGCGGTAGCGCGGGCTACCGGGGCTCGCTACGCGTGCGGGACGCGGCCGGCGGCTCCTCAGAGATCCACGTGAACCTGAGCGTGCCGGACGAACGAGTCGCGTCCTGGCCTGACGGGGAGGCGGAGATCCGCCGGGGCATGGAGGAGGCTTTCGACAGGCTCAGCACCTTGTTGGCACTATGAATGAGAGTCGTGGGTCGGCTTCGGCCGCCATGATCGCACGAGGTGCGGGACCGTCCGTCGTGTCTCGTCGGCATTTGGTCCGGGCTCTTTCCCCTGCCTCTCCTTCGCGGTCTTCGCCGCAGTGCCCGACTCACATGCCGTGACGTGGGCGCCCCATGCGTCGCTGAAGAGCGCCTCCAACGAGACCGCTGAGCGACAGAATGGCGACATGCCCGAGCGGCACCGCAACAGCCAGGCCCAACAGGTAATCGCAGAGTTCCGCGCCCATGGCGGCAGGGTCGGCGGTTATTTCGCCGACATCCCGCTGCTCCTGCTGACCAACACGGGTGCCAAGAGCCGCCAACTACACACCACGCTCGGGTCGTGCCCATCCCGCTCGGGCTGACATCTGCTCTTCACGAATACGTCGACAATGTGCGGCCCAAGCTTCCGTCGTCGCCCTATTTTTTCGCCAACCCGAGGGGTAGTCGGAGGCTCCGAGGTCGTTACGGGCCTCGGGCACTGCACGACCTGGTGCTGGAGGCCGGGGCCTCAGCGGGCGTGCCCGGTCGGCACTTTCCTCATCGCTGGCGTCATACCTATGCCACGAGCCTTGTGCGCCGGGGAGAGGACATCCATGTCGTCCAGCGTCTGATGGGACATTCCAACATCGCGACGACCACGAGGTACCTGCACCTGGTTGACGCCAATCTTCTCGAGCCGTCGACCGGGCCTTCCCGGAGAGATGAGTCGGGCTACTCCTCGGTGGTCCGCATCTCGGGGTACATATCGAGCCATGCTTCCAGCGCCTTTAGGTAAGCCCGGTCACTCTCGATGAGGTTCACCTCGTCGCCTTTCTCAGCCGCTCTGAGGAACTCTGCACCACCTTCCAGCTCCTTCAACTCCTCGGGGCCGTAGGCGGCCACGAAGGCAGGCACGAACTGATGCCAGTCAGGCCAGTCCTCCAGGACGTGCATCGGTGTTATTGACCCTTCAAATAGGGCGCTCGTGTAGAACCTGATGCGCTGGACGGCGTCGATTCTCAGCTCGTCGTCCTCATCGAGGTACTCCAAGAGCCGCTCGTCGATTGAGTCGAGGTGAACGACGAGGAAGTCACTCACTGGTTCCAGCATGGTCCATCACGAACCGGGAAACGTGCTTCGAGCAGGTCGGCTGTGTTCAACGGCCGAATGACCCGTGGCGATATTGACAGATGGTGCACGACCCGGTCGCCTAGCGAGGAGAGGTGGGGGCCGTGCACCTTTCTCAAGTCTGGGCGAGGAAGGCAAGCAACAGAGGGATGGTGCGGCCGGAACGTCCCTGCCTGGTCCACACCCAGGCGTGCCCAGGCTTTACGGCCCTTCTGATAGCGGGTGCACGACCACCGTTGCCTAGCCCGAGGGAAGTACGGGGTCGTGCACCCGGCCCGGTGTCCCGCGGGACCCTACGTAGACCAGAGGTACGTCCAGTTCGCGCGGAAACCAAATCTCTGTCGTAGCACGGCCCCGCCGCGGGGTGGGTGCAGCTGGGCCGGGTTACCCAGGGGGGCAATGTTGCGCGACCTCTTGTTGGCTTGCGAGCGGAACAGGGGGTCGTACACGGTCACCGTATCCCCACTGTCTGGGCGTAGGCCAGTCAACCCCGGGCGCGGAACTGCCCGGGCACCGCCGTACCGGGGCCAGTCCGAGGTAGTGCGAGTGGCCATTGTGCTGGTGCCCGCCTTAGTGGCCCAAACCGTAGCTACGTACGAAGCTCAAGTGTCGTCGCGACCTCTCGGTCCTGCGAGTCTTCCTTTAGCACGGTAGCCTCACCTGATCGTCCGTGGCCTATCTCCGCGGGCCGCGCTGGAAGGCGACAAGAAGGCCCCGGGGTCGTCAAGCCCCAGGGCCTTTCTCTGGTGAATGTTCTGACACTTGGCAGCACCCGAAATGAGCCGGAGCGCCGACCGTCGTGTTCACCCGGCTTGCTCCAAGCAGTCTCCAAGGCTTTTCACAGGCGAGCGTCTTAGCCTGACTAGGCGCCTGCCCGGCCAGGTCCGGGTCTCACAGGATCTGCCATCCTCCGCCGGTGTCGGACACGGGTCGTGGCGGTTGCCGACCTGGATGGGCAGGCGCGCTAACCAGGCGAGGAATGATGCCATTCCGAACGAAGAACAAGCGGGCTAACGACGGGAGTTCCGTGATGGTCCCGGTCAGTTCGCGACCTCGTGCCGTCGAGCCCAGGGCGGCAACGTTTGACCGTCACGACCCGACCGGTCGTGAAGATTGGCGAGCTGGTGCAGCTTGTCGTGGTATGGGATCCGATCTTCTGTTTCCGACGAGCGGTGACGCGATCACTCACGCGACGCGCATCTGCGCACGGTGTCCTGTCGTAGAAGAGTGCCGCACCACCGCGCTTGACGACCCGTCGCTTTACGGAGCTTGGGTCGACACGCCCGTAGGGGTGCGTCTGCGCCTGCGAAGTGACGAAGGACTCGGCTGGTGACGAACCGGCACGGTCCATGAGACGGCGGAGTCCGCTTTTTCGCGCCCTGCTATGCCCCCTAGGAAAGCTGAGGCGTAGGAGACACCGCAGAGGAAGGAGATCTTGAAAAGCGAGTGGTTGCCGTTAACAGGTTGAAGACCTGCCTGTTGGCTGTGGTGGGCGGTCTTGTCCTGCTCGCACTGGCCGTATTCGTTGTGCTCGTGAACGCAGTGGTACCTGTGATCACGCTGGCTATCTTTGCCACGATCGTCTTCTTGCTGGTCATATCTGCCCGCTGGGGCTTGGCGGAACAAGAGGAGGCGTTCAGAAAAAAGGTAGGCGGATAGACCGGCCAGTCACAGGTAGGTGCTGTGACGACGTGCAAGAGGACCTAATCGGCCATACTCAAGCTATGTGGCACCGCTCGATCGGCGCTCTGCTCGGGCTTCGGGTGATCCTTGTGGCCAACATCATCCTGCTCACAGTGCTCGGAGTGCTCTTCTTGATGTCTTATGAGCGTCCCGTGGCGTTCGTCTTCGCCGGTCTCGCCTGGCTGGCAGCTCTCGTGCTCGTCAACCTTGTCCGTTTCACCGACCCCTACGCGCGGCCGCGGGGCAAGCGTCATCGCTCCCGCCGCGCCCACGTGAACTGACCGACGATCGCGAGCGCCCGCCTTCGGCTGAACCCCTTTGACGCTTCAGGCCTCGAACAGGTACGCCCGGCCGGCGTCCTTGGCGTGGTTCGGTGCACCCACGGCGGTGATCGTGCCGGAGATGGCCACCGAGTACGCGAAGTAATCATCGGCAACAGTATCGGAGCCTTTCAGTTCGGCGGCCTGCTTCCAGGAGGCGCCCGTCTTCGCGTACACGTACGCGCGGCCGGCACTCTTGGCGTAGCCCGGCGCAGCCCCGACCATGGTCGTGCCCGAGATGGCCACCGAGACGCCGAAGCCATCATCGGCGACGGTGTCGGAGCCCTTCAGTTCGGCGACCTGCTGCCATCCGGTCGCCGTCTTCGCGAACACGTACGCGCGGCCGGCACTCTTGGCGTGGTTCGGTGCACCCACGACGGCGGTCGTGCCCGCGACGACCGCCGAATAGCCGAAGCCATCACTAGCGACGGTGTCGGAGCCCTTCAGTTCGACGGCCTGCTTCCAGCCGCTAGCTGTGTGGGTGAACACATACACCCGACCGGCACTCTTGGCGTGGCCACCGGCACCGACGAGGATGGTGCTTCCCGAGATGGCCACCGAAGCGCCGAAGCCATCATCGGCGACGGTGTCGGAGCCCTTCAGTTCGACGACCTGCTTCCAGCCGCCAGCTGTCTTGGTGAACACGTACGCCCGACCGGCATCCTTGACCTGATTCGGCGCACCCACGACGACAGTTGTGCCCGAGATGGCCACCGAGACGCCGAAGTAATCGCCAGCGGCGGTGTCGGAGCCCTTAAGTTCCGCGGCCTGCTGCCAGGAGGCACCTGTTTTCGTGAACACGTACGCTCGCCCGGCCTCCTTGGCGTAGCCCGGTGCAGCCACGACGGCGGTCGTGCCCGAGATGGCCACCGAGTAGCCGAGGTAATCGCCGGCGACGGTATCGGAGCCCTTCAGCTCGTCGGCCTGCTTCCAGGGGGCCCCCGTCTTCGTGAACACGTACGCTCGGCCGGCACTCTTGGCGTAGCCCGGTGCACCCACGACTATGGTCGTGCCCGAGATGGCCACCGAGACGCCGAAGCCGTCATCGGCGACGGTGTCGGAGCCCTTCAGTTCGGCCAGTTGAGTGCCGATCGGCGGCGTGGTTCGCGGCCTTGCTCCTGTAGCCGAGGCAGAGTTCGCCACGAGTGGCAAGGAGAACGCTCCTAGCGCGATAAAGCTGGCCACGTGGGACGTACGCATGTGCTCCCTCCGATTATCGGCGGACAGCTGAAAGGCCTCGATAGCCTGATTGTGACACCGCAGACCCATTGGCAACAGGGTCCGACGACCCTTCAGCAGATCGGATACGGGGGCCGACATCATCGTCGTGGGACGCTCGGCCCACCCCTACCTCCACCTCGGCGGTGTCCCTCGACAGCTGCTTGCGCGGGGGCGCTTCCCGATCCTCGCAGTGCCCTGAGCGATCGGGCCGACCGCGGCCCCGGGGGCATCGGCAGCTCGCGCCTGCGCGAGGTCACGACGGCACCGCGTGCGATGCAGTCCGATCGGGGAGGCGTCGGGACCGGCGAAGCGCCCCCGCGTCTCGCAAGCGCCCGCGGGCTTGCCGCGCCGGGATTGGCGCCGTACGAGTCGAGCGGTTCGAGGCGCCGAGGGGGAAAGGGCCTGGCGGTGCGAGTGAGGCGGAGGGAGACGTGCGGGAAGGCCCTTGGGGGACTCTCACTGAAAGTCGAGGGTTTTCCTCAGTTTTCCGTGCACCGAGCCCAGCGGTGCCAGCGGAACAGATTGTGTTTCCGACCGCGGGCCAGCGTTCCCGATGCAATCCGAAGCGCCCTCAAAGTGTGAGTGTTGGTCGGTGGCCGTCGCGAACAGATCGCCGCACGGAACGCCGACCCATCTCGGTTGTGCGGTCGCGCCAGATCAGATCGGATGCGCCTCGCACGACCGCTGTCTGGCTTCACTACGCCAATCCAGGCAACGGGAGCCTCTGATGCATGATTTCACCGAAAGAAACCGCTCGATCGCACAATCCACATCGTCCAGCGACAATGGGCCACTCGAACGTCGCGACGACCTCACGCTACCTTCATCTCTCGGGCGCGGATCTGATCGAGGCCATCGACCGGGCTTTCCCGGAGAGCTGAGTCCGGCTCAATCCCTCGCTGGTCGTTCGCATCTCTGGGCACATGTCGAGCCATGCCTCCAGAGCCTTGAGGCAGTCCCGATCAGCCGCGGTGAGGTTCAGGTCCTCGTCTTCGTCGATCGTTTCAAGAAAGCACCGCCACGCCTTTCAGCTCTTGTAGGCGAGCAAGAGCGCTTCACGTGACAAGCGACGGGGGACTGTCGCTCGCCGCATCCGTCCAACCGAGCTGGCGTGACCCAGGTCGACATGCACGGCCTCCTGGTTACATAGGATTCGAGCTCGGCAGAGCGGGTGAACGTGCGCCCGCGTCGAGGACAGTCGCTCAGGCGCGTTGTGCTGCTGCGGGCCGGCCTTGACCGGCCTTGAGCTGAGCGCCGAGCCACGGGGCGCCAACGCACGCCAGCCCCAACGCCAGAGCGATGAGAGCGCTCGACAACCACGTGGGGAACATCTCTGAGAGGAACAGGCCGTTGGTCTCCAGGGAGGCGATCAGAGCGAACACAAACAGGACGACTGCACAAAGGTAAAGCAGGCTGCCAACAAACGTGTAAATGACCTTCATAACTGCTACCAACCTTTCTCCAAGAAGAAGAGTACTTCTACAGTCAGAACGGCGCGGCAGTGAGATCCACGACGTCCTCGCACTGGGAAAGCTCTCCGCGATCGTGGAGGTGGCTGGCTCAAGACCCCTGAAGCCAGAAGACGACTCGTGCGGGATCACGATTCCATCGAGCCTTCGGGCACAAGCGTCGGCACTCTGGCGGCCCGACCTAATTACATACTCCTCGAGCCGTTTCTCCGGGCGGTGAATATTGCCCCAATCTGAAGTGAGCACTTCCGCTCGTTCAAGCTGGCGGCGCGAGCGCCCGATGAAATTGGGCGGGTGCACGACCTCAACTTGCCTGCGAGGGAGAGAAGCGGGTCGTGCACTCACCCGTTTCAGTATCCCGCGAGACCGGGCTGGGCAAGTCTCTCCTCCAGACTCGCGCGAACGGCAAGAATCGGAGGCGGTGACCCCGGGCACGCGACACCCCCGCCTGCCTGCGGTCGTCCATGCTTGAGAATAGGGAGAGCCTCGCCGCGCCGGTTGGCACCCCCGGCGGGGCTTTCCCTATTCCTGACGAACCCTAGCCGGGCCGTAACACCGCGAGAACTCTTCGCGAAAAGCACTTATGCCTCTGACGGACTTATACCTCGGACGAATGCGGACACCGAAACAGTAAGGAGCCTGGGCACTTTCTCGACACTCTGACGCAGCACGGCCCCGCCGCGGGGTGGGTGCAGCGGGGCCGGATTGCCCGAGGGAGGCAATCTGCATGACCCCTTGTTGTTTTGCCGGGGGGAACAGAGGGCCTGCACCCGTCACGGTATACCTCGGGACCGGGCATAGGTCAGCAGCACCTCAGGCGCGCGGACACCGCGGATCGGGGTCGAGCACCCGGAAGCGACGCCGTTCGGCGCCCCGGATGCGGATCTCAGCGACGCGCAGTCAGGGGCCAAATGACCCTCGCCGACAGTGATAGTGGTGCACAACCCCCGGGTCGCTTTGCGAGGGAAGCAGGGCCCTGTCAGCTCGTCCAGCTGTCGGTGGCCGGGCTCGTCGTGACGGTAGGCGAACCATCGGTCGTTGTGACACCGATAAGGGACGGCATCGAGAAGTACGTGTCCTCACACGCAGCTGGCGCAGTTGCCGTCATGCTGGCGTCGTTGGTGAACGTGACTGTCAACGGGTTGTCGGCCTGGCCACTAGCGGCAACGGTTACCGGTGTCGTGAGAACGTGCGAGCTGCCGCTCGCGGCCGTCGAGTAGTTCCAAATGACGTCACTCGGCGTAGCAGCCAAGCAGCCAGTCTGGGTTGTCGTCAGGGCACTCGACGTGTACCCGGTGGCATAAGTTGTGTCGGCAGGTAGAGTCACGGCGGTAATCGTGACAGGGTACGGATTAGGGTTTGAGATTGTAACGATGGCGTCACCGTTTGCGCCTGGGTAGAGCCCGTTGGTGGCAGCGGGTAAGCCGACGGCACTGATGGTCAGGCTGGACACCGTGGCCGACTGAGCCTCACCGCTTGGGCCGTCGGCGAGGCTGACGGTCCAATTCGTCGAGGCGTAGACCCCACTCCCGACCAGAAGGGCTCCGATCGTGGCCGACACGGTCTTGAACCGAAACAGCCGTCTCTTGCCGTGTTGGGCAGGCTGGTCGTCACCAAAGGAGATTCGCTGACAGACGCCCGTCGCCCCAGCGCTCGTGCCTGTGTCACGAATGTGATCCACACTGTCCTAACGACCCGACTCAGCAGAACATTGACGGCTTTCGCGATGGCTCGTTCCGTACTGACGGAGCGCACGGGAGAACTCCGCCCCCGTGGCGGTCCAGAGCTATCGGGCGGAAGGCGCTCCTGCCAGCTCCACCGCGACCGAGAACCACGACGTGCATCACCTCGTGCATAACCACACCCCCACCCACCGTGGAGCCTCAGTGCCACCGCCTGTAATCGGCGATATCGGTGGCAGGAATGCACCACCTTATGTGGTCGGCTGACAGACAAAAGGTGCACGACCCCGGTCGCCTTGCGAGAGAAGCAGGGCGCCGTGCACCCCGTCATCCTGTTGGGGACTCTCTGGGAGACGGCTGTCGATGGGATTGTCGCAGCGTGAGAACGTACCGGGGTCCCCGTCGTGCCGAGAGGGCTACCGTGAGGCAGTAGACAAGCTGACCAAGCTTCGGAGGAGTCGATGCAAGTTACGGGACTGGGGTGGGTGGGAACGCGCACCTATCGAGCAGCCGAGCTGTCGCAGTTCTATGTGAAGGTGCTGGGCCTTGCCATCGTGTATCGGAGGGAGGGCTTTTGGGTGCATGAGTTGCCCGAAGGACACCATGTGGAAGTCTTCGGACCGAACTACCTGGGCAAAGAGCACATGGTGACTGGACCAGTAGTCGGCTTCGAGGTCCATGACCTGGCCGCCGCTGTCAACGAGCTGCGGGACGCGGGCGTCGAGCTGCTCGGTACTCCCGCCGCCACCTGGCAGCATTTCCGAGGCCCAGATGGGAACGTCTATGAGCTCTTGTCGCCGCCCGGAGGCAGTTGACCCATCGCCCACGGGGTCAAGGACGACCGATGACCGGCTCGGCTCACACTTGGGCATTTAGAGGTGGCTGGGGCAGGTCGACTGTGGCGAGCCGGTCGAGGGCACTTGCCGAGATCGACAGCAGGTGCACGACCCCGGTCGCCTTGCGAGGGAAGCCCAAGGGCCGTGCCCCCGTCTTCCTGGACGCGTGACTCCGGGAGACGCTTGTCGACGGACCAAGCAGACGACGAGAGAGCCGTCCACTGGTCCATCGAGGCCGGTTACGTAGGGCGAGAAGCTGTCCGAACAGACCGGCTCTATATACCGAAAAGACCTCAGGAGCCGGGGAAGCCACCTTCCTGCGACCCGGTCAAGGTGCATCGAGGCCATAGACCGGGCATTCCCGGAAGGATGAGGTGCCGACTAAGCGCCCCCTCAAGCCCCCCGGAGAGACAGTTCCAGGCGACATGGGACCCGTCGGGGGTAATGCGTCGGTCTCCCTGTGCTTCACCAGTCTGGATGATCGCGGACCCGGGCCTCGTGGCCGCTCATTTCGCTAGGAGGCAAAGCTGAACGTTCACGCCGTGGTTTTGCCGCCCGGCGCGTCGTGGCTCGCTGGACGTTGCGTGAGTGCGCGCCGAGTCGTGACAACGACGGCGAGCAGCCACAGGGGAGGCGCTGCAGCCGCGCAGCGCTCGGCGAGTCCCACGAGGGCGCCGTGGCTTTCGAGCGCGTACCAGGCCGCGAGCCCAAGCGAGACTCCCGCTGCTGCCAAACTCGGAATACGTGTCAGCAGCAGCGCAGGATGTAGTCGATGCGAAGCGAGTACCGGCCACGTACAGCAGGTCAGTGTCGCCGCGATGACGGCGAGCTCATGCGCAAACGAGTAGCCGTGGGGCGGCTCACTGAACACAGCGATCAATAGCGTCGCCACACCTCCGCCGGCGAGCAGGACGCGGCCAAGACGTCTTGCGGGCTGCAGTCCGAGCGCGGCGACCAGAAAGCACAAGCCCAAGCCGACTAGAGCTGAAGTCATCATCCAGGAGTCGGTCGCTCCCCGCTCGGCAAGCTCGCTTATGGTGTCGCGGACCGGGTTGTACGAAGCCGGCTGCATCGCCGTGGCGACGAAAAAGCCGCCGATGAGGAGCGCCGGGGCCGTGCCGGCGGCCGCTACCGTCCACCAGGGGATCGCTTTCACCCTGGGATGCCATGTGCCGGACTGCCTTGCAGACCGGCACATGGGATCCGGAGTCGATCGTCGACCGTCCAGCATTTCAGGGAGTGGATTCGGCAGTGTTTGGGTGAGCGCTCAAGCTGGCCGCTCGTCGATTGAGTCAAGGTAGGTGACGAGGAAGTCGTTCACAGTGTCCATCATGACCGGTCACGACAAGGCGACAGGCGAGTTCTCGGCGATGCCCACAGGCACGAACTTCTCGGCCGTTCAAGGCGACCACTTCTTCGCCGACAAGGGCACCGTCACCATCCACGGCAAGGGCACGACGGGATCGATCTCGGCCACCT
>JBEKBX010000062.1:0-15734 GCA_050015175.1 Acidimicrobiales bacterium
GATCTCAGCGACCAACTCCTTGTAGGAGTTGGCTTCTCCGCCCGAAGATGTGATGCGCGCCGGAATCCCCAACGATACGCGCGCCGTCTGCGCAGCTGGTGGATGCCGCTAAACAAGTACGTCAGAAGACGCGCCAAAACCACAGGTCTTACGTGACCTGTCCCTGCACGGCCAGCACTCATCTCCTTCAAGACGTCGTCTCGTCCAGCGGTCAGGCGTCCGCGGATCCGGGTCACTGTTTGGTCGGCCCGCTTGACGGCGGCGATCCTTGGTATTACCATCCAGTCATCAGGTGGTCGGACCTTTACGGTTTGGGAGGCCAGGCAGTTCCTCCCTTTCTTAGGAGGAACGGAAGGTGCCTAGAAGAAAGCTGCAACTCACCGAGCTCTCTGCTACCGCTGAGGACGGGGATGCCGCGAGCCCGAAGCTGCTGGGATCGTTGCTGAGTTGCATTCAACTTATCCGCACCTTCGAAGAGCGCGTCCTTGAGCTCGCGGCCGATGGGTTGGTACACGGCCGGTTCACTCGAGCATCGGCCAGGAAGGAGGTGCAGTTGCCTCCATCATGGCGCTGAGGCCGGGGGATCAAGTTACGGGATCTCATCGAGGCCACCACCAATTCCTAGCCAAGGGACTGAGGTACCTGGCGCCAGATGGCCTTGACCCACTTGCACCAATCGCTCCCGAGATCCAAGGCTTAATCACTCGGACGCTAGCCGAGATCCTCGGTCTGGCCGGGGGCTTCTGCAAGGGCCGCTGTGGCTCGATGCAGCTGCGCTGGGCAGAAGCTGGAGCGCTCGGGACAAATGCCATCGTTGGCGGTGGCGTGCCGATGGCGGCAAGTGCCTCTTGGGCAAAGCGGCACGCGGGGAGCGATTCAGTTGTTGGTCAATCTTTTCAACGGTAGCGGGAACGAAGAAACAGAGGTGGTCGTCGGGAAGCCAGTCGGTGAGCGACGTCGGCAGCAAGTAGATCGGATCATGCGCGGGGAGGAGGAGTTTCTCCTGCGTCGCCGCGGCGCGGAGCCTCGCAGTGGCAGAGGGAGATCGCAGTGAATTGCGTTGATGTCGCAATGTCTGAACCGAGCACCCAGGCTGTGCTATCAATGAACGGGATCGTAAAGTTTTATGGCCCGAACAAGGTCCTGTCCGGTGTTGACTTTTCTATTCGACCCGGCGAGATAGTGGGTCTTGTCGGGGCGAACGGGGCAGGGAAGACAACCTTGCTGAGAATCTTGGCCGGGATTACCCCTCCGTCGAGCGGCACTATGTCTTTCGGCAACCAGAATGTGAGCTTTGGCGCATATAACCCATTGGAAGCCTGGGAGCACGGGGTCGCCATGGTATACCAAGGCTTGTCGCTCTGTACGAACATGGCTGTTTGGGAGAACTGGTCCTTTCGTTATGGCCGCGTAGCCCCCAAAAATAGGCGGGCTCGCACCGTCGAGGCCCAGCAAATGCTTGAGAATATCTTTCCCGCCAACAACGTCTCACCACGTGCAATCGTCGCCGAGCTACCGCTCGCGCAGCGCCAAATGGTTGAGATCGCGCGCGCTGCGTCTCATCCATGGTTGAAATTGCTGGTGCTGGACGAGCCTAGCTCTGCGCTTTCCGGCGAGAGCAGCACGAAGCTGCACAACTACGTCAAGCAGTTGACCAGTCGGGGCACGTCCGTCATCTACGTCACCCACAAGCTCGACGAAATCCTTGGCCTAGCCGACAGGCTGGTTGTCTTGCGCAATGGGGAAGTTCGTTGGACTGGGGAGGCGCGCGGCATCTCGCGCCGGCAGTTGGTAGAGGAGCTCGGGGGCAGGGCAATCGAGGAGGGCGAGATGGCACGCCAACCCGGTGCGCAACCGGCAACTTACACTGACCCCCTCAGGATCACGTCTCGTCCCTCGGCCAACACGGGGGAGAGGGCAGTACGCAGGACGCCCGGCGTAGTAGTCAGGGTAGAAGGGTTGTACGGCAACACGCTGAGAGGCGTTGACCTCGTTGCCGCGGAGTGCGAAATAGTCGGCCTGGCGGGACTGGAGGGCGCCGGGCAACGCGACCTCGTCCAAGCAGTCTTCCATCGGGGAAGAGGAATTGCCCGAGGACACGTCACGGTTGCCGGCTCTGTAGCCTACGTAGCCGGGGACCGTGATCGAGAAGGCACCTTCGAGCTATGGGACATATACCGCAACATCTTGATCGGCGCGGCCAGGCTGAAGCGAGTCGTGGCTGCGGGCCGCATCCGTTGGCGCGAGGCCGATGCAGTGGTCCAGCAGTGGTTCAAGGAGCTTGATATCGCCGCGAGCAGTCCTAAGGTACCTATAAAGGCCTTGAGTGGGGGTAACCAACAAAAGGTCTTATTGGCTAGGGCTTTTTCGAGTGAGGCACGAGTGCTGCTGTTGGACGACCCCACTCGCGGCGTCGACGTAGCAACCAAAGCGGCTGTTTACGCGGCGCTCACAGCCCAAAGAGCCTCAGGACGGACAGTCATAGTGTATTCAACCGAGGATGCCGAATTTCAGTACTGCGACCGCGTGTACGTCTTCGCAGAGGGGCGCATCAGCGGTGAGCTGGTGGGTGCCAACATCTCAGGGCCTGAGATCGTGCGGCTGTCGTACGAGCACGGGGAAAGCAGCATCTATGCGGGTCCGGACGAAAGCCGCGGACCGGTGCGGCGCCCTGATCCGGTCTCGGCTCCCCACAAGGGTGGGACCCTGACATGAAAACGCCGCCGATGAAGCTTAGTGAGACCCAGCTGGCAAGTCCCGTAGCGGTGACGTCGCTGCCTGCTGAACGAAAGCGCATAGGGCGCCTACCAGCTTCCGGGGCGTCGACGGCGGCGGTGCTGCTAGTAGCGGTTGCTGTCTTGACGATTATTCTGCAACCGAGTGCCGCGAGCAGTAGCGGGGTCGGCCTTCTCCTTGGGCCAACGTTGCCCGTAGTTTTCGCCTCGCTGGCGCAGATGTTCATTGTCCTTGTGGGAGACTTCGACCTCAGCGTTGGGTACGCCATCGGACTCGTGAACGTATTCAGTGCTACGGTCCTCACGACCGACATATGGCTGGGCGTTGTTGTCCTGTTCGCTATGGTCCTCGCATACGTCGCCATGGGCGCGATCGTCGAGCTAGTCCACGTCCCAGCTATTGTCATCACTCTCGGTGCATCCTTCATCTGGCTGGGAGTCGGGTTGACGGTTCAGCCGACACCCGGCGGGATCTCCCCCACGTGGCTACTGCAAGTCACCAATGCCACCTGGCCCGTGCTACCGGAGGCGGTTTACATCCTTCTCGCGGGCGCTGCTATTTCCTGGTGGATTGTCAAGAGGTGGCGGCTCGGGATGGTGTTACGAGGCTTGGGCAACAACCGCGGCGCACTAGAGAGCAGCGGCTGGTCGGTGATGAGAACCCGGTTGTCTGCGTACGCCTTGGCTGGGACGCTGGTCGTGATAGCCGGTCTTCTCACGACGAGCGTAACCACCTCGGCCGATATCAATGCCAACTCGACCCTGACATTGACAACATTTGTCGTCATCATTATTGGCGGCTGCCAGTTCAAGGGAGGGATAGTAGAACCGGTCGGTGTCGTAGCTGCCGCCGTAGCCATCTCCCTCTTGGCTTCGGTCTTAGCTTTCCTTAACGTCGCAGCTGCTTGGAATACTGCGGTGGAGGGAATAGTTCTCGTGGCTGTCTTGAGTATGAAGTGGGCTGTGCACCAGTTCGGCCGCTTTACACGGAGGCTCTGAGCAGTGAAAGTCCCCGACGTCGCGGTTACGTACAAATGGCCAACCATTGACTTCTCCCGCCTTGGATGGGCCTTCACCCTGGCCGCCGCTATTGTGTTGTGGTTGATCGCCTGTGCAATTTCAGGCCATCTGGTCATTAACCTGTTGTTCGACAACCTTATTCTAGGGTCCTTCGTAGCCCTGGTGGGAGTAGGGCAGATGGTCGTAATCGCCAGCGGCGACGGCGCTTTCGACCTCTCAATTCCGTACGTCATGACCCTCGCCGCATTTGTGTGTGCAGCGGTGAGCGGCGCTCAGGGCAAGAACCTCGCTGTCGGCATACTTGCGGGCCTCGGTACGGGGTTAGTAGCAGGCATCTTCAACGGCGTCCTGGTGACCGGCCCAGGGCTTCCCCCGATCGTCGCTACGCTAGCCACGGGCTATATCGCCTACACCGTCGTCCTCTTGATGGGCACGCAATTAGTAGTGGCTCCTTCGTTGACGAGATTCGCTCAACAGAGCTGGCATGGCCTGACCATGGTCATAGTCGTTGCGATAGTCATATGGACTGTGGTAGCCCTTGTACGCGGGCAAACCCCCTACGGGTTACACCTCCACGCTATGGGCCAAAGCCGTGCCGCGGCGGCGTTAGCCGCTGTCCGCGTAAAGACTATGGCGATTTCCACGTTCGTGATCTCTGGCTTCTTAGCGGCTATAGCTGGGATCCTCCTGTCTGGGTACGTGGGTGGAATTTACGCCGACATGGCGACTACGTACCTGATCGGTTCCGTAGCTGCGGTTGTCGTCGGAGGCACCTCCGTACGCGGTGGTGAGTCAGCGATCGCCGCCACTATTTTTGGAGCCATAACTGTCACCCTCCTAACGACTGTGCTCGAGCTGTCTGGAGCCGGCCCGGGACTACAAGACATCGGTGAGGGCGCAGTGATCATCATCGTGGTTACAGTGGCCGCTCAAGCCCAGACGGCACGTTGACGCGAGGTCAAGAAGCGCTCTTGTTCCGGTGCGAAGGGAGCAAGAAAAGAGAGGAAGGAGGGTAAAGAGTAAAGAAGAGCGGTAATAGCTATAGGCAAACGGAAAGAAGGGTAGAAATGATCGCAAACACTACGGCAGGTTTAGATGGCATTGCCACGACCGGGTCCGGGCGCAGGCGACGCCCACGGGTCGCGTTGCGCTTAGGGGTAACGTTGTGTGCCGCGTTGTGTGCCGCGGCCATCATCAGTCTTGAGCCTGCCACCGCCGCGTCGAGGGCCACGGCAGCCGCCTCCAAGATCACTATTGCATTTGACCAGGGCTACTGTGGTAACGGCTGGCGTATTACTGAGAATGATGCCCTTTTTGCGGAAGCAAAACAGCTCGAGCAGGCCGGGCAGCTAGCGAGCTATAAGTACCTGTGTGCCAGCGGTTCTGTGACTACTCAAGAGTCCCAGATGGCAGACCTGGTCATTGAGCACCCTAGCGTTATTATCGTGGACCCGCAGTCGGGAACGGCCTTGAACGGCGTGATCGCGAAAGCTTACGCAGTTCACATACCTGTTCTCGTTCTCGATGCTGGCCCTGTGACGAGCACGCTGCCGTACGAACTGAACGCCGATAACCCGGATAGAATCTTCGCCATAGGGCAGTACTTGGCTAACAGGCTGCACGGCGTCGGCAACATTTTTGAGGACAGGGGGATCGCCGGAAACCTTGCCGAGGCTGACTATCATGCCGCACTGCTTGCGGCGTTCAAGCCGTACCCAAAGATCCATATAGTGAAGAGTGTCTGGGGCGACTGGACGGATTCCGTGTCTGAGGAAGCGACCGCGGCGGTGATAAGCGCTCTGCCAACAATCAATGCAGTTGTGTGCCAGGAAGGCTGTTACGGAGTCCTCGAGGCATTCAAGGCCGCAGGCCGGCCTGTGCCGCTTATCAATGGCGACAACGAAGGTTACTTCGTAAAGTGGTGGTCTTCTGAGTACAAGGCGACCGGGTACACGACGATATCTCTGCAGACGAATCCCGGTATCGGAGGTGCCGGCATGTACGTGGCTGACCAGATCGCGAGGGGAGAGCCGGTGCCGAAGTACATGTATATGCCGTTACTGCCAATTACGGCCGCGACGCTCTCTCAGTTTAGTTACCTGCCTGATAATGCGACGACCGCTAGTAAGACGTACTCAAACTCGTGGTACCAGGCGAATATAATCGACAAACCGGTATCTGCGAAAAGCTACGAGACGATCCCATAAGGGCCGTTGGGGCTTATCCTGGATCGACTGATTGAAGAGGGGTGAGCAATGAAAAGGCCTCCTGAGCTGGGAGATGACGGTGCATGACATCGTACCTCGCAGCTCGGGAGGCATTTTCGGTGAGCAAGTATCGCGCGATGTCTACCGGCTCGAAGTGACATGCGACGAGCCGAACCTTGTCGGCAGCGCGGGATTGGAGCTCGTCGAGATACTCGCCGTGCGTCTCGGCCTCGCGACGTAGCTCTCGACCCTGGGGCTCACAGGCCCTCTGGACGCTGCACTGCCGGGTCGCAGGGTGCTCAGCCTCGTGCATGCGACCGTGGCACTAGCTATGCGTACTTTTGAGTCTTAGTGTGCGTACAGCATGGGATGCAAAACAGAGATGGCTGTGTTGTCAAGGGCGGTGTGAGAATAGAGGAGCTGGCTATGAAACGATTCGTGGGCAAGGTAGCCCTTGTCACGGGAGCCACAAACGGGGTCGGCCGCGCCACCGCCGTCCGACTTGCCGCCGAAGGGGCCCTCGTAGCCGTCAACCAACGTCCGACGGGAGACCCCTCGACCACATTGCAAGAGATCAAGGAGGCCGGAGGCGAGGGGTTTCCCGTTGTCGCTGACATGAGCGAGCCACAACAAATAGTGAAGATGGTCCAGGAGGTTGTTCGCCAGGGCGGCCACATCGACTATCTCGTCTCCAATGCCGGGATCAACCCCTTCATGCCCTGGAACGAGACCTCCGTCGAGCAATGGGACCTGCTCTGCAACATAAACCTTCGGGGTACGTGGATCGTGACCACCGAGGTCGCCAAGCAGATGATCGCCGAGGGTCACGGTGGCGCCATCGTTTGCGTCAGCTCCATCTCCGCGCATGTCAGCGCTCCGTTCCAGACGGCGTACTGCGCCACCAAAGGTGGCATCTCCATGCTGGCCAAGGCACTCGGAAGTGTCCTCGGGACACATGACATCAGGGTTAATTGCCTCGAACCAGGCGCGGTGCTGACCAAAATGAGCGCTCCGTTGATGGACGAACCGGACATCTTGAAGTACTACACAGACCGGATCGCGCTTCAACGCATCGGCGACCCTTCAGAGATGGCGGGCTGCATCGCCTTTCTTCTGAGTGACGACGCGAGCTACGTGACGAGTGCTACCTTGCTCGCCGACGGGGGGTTCGTCGTCAAGGTCGAGTTTTGAGCACCCCAGAGACCAAACAGGTGTTCGATGACATTGGTGAGTTGACGGGGCGATGAGACAAGCTGGAAACAACGTCCTCATCGGTCGACCCATGCCGACTCCGCACACTATCGAGTGTGTCCTTCAGACATATGAAAGTGCGACCACTTCGGTTTGGCTGTTAGTGAAAGAAGTAACGCGCGGACGCGGTACCGTCGAAATGGGGATTACCCTGCTTCTCCCCGGATTGTGAATACGGAATGTTTGAACTGCGCCCTGTAGACAGGGACAAGAAATTTACTTCTATTGTCAATCAAATCGTTGAGGGAGTGCGAACAGGTGCATTTCCTCCCGGACAGGCACTGCCGGCTGAGCGGTTGTTGGCGGCTGAATTGGATGTGAGCAGAAGCTCGGTTCGTGAGGCCATCCGGGTTCTGGAAAACATCGGAATCGTAGATGTCCAAAGTGGACGAGGAACATTCATAACTATGGAAGCGGTTTCGAAAGCCACGCTAATGAGAGTTCAAGCGGAGTTAGTAGGTCAGCACAGTCCTCTCGATGTTATTGTTGCACGGAGAGCACTCGAACCACGAATAGCTGGAGTCGCCGCTCTGCAGCGCCATGAAGCCGATGTTATAGTGCTGCACACAAGGCTCCAAGAGCACCAGCGACTGAACGAGGCAGGTGAGAACGTTGAGGAAGTGGATTTATCGTTTCACCTGGCCATTGCCAGGAGTTGCCGCAACCCCGTGCTCTTTATGCTGTTCGAGTATCTAGCGGAAGTCATGGGTCAAGACGCCTGGCGTGAGCTTAAGCATCGGTCTCGTGACCACGCCGGGGCCGCACAAAGGTATGTTGATGAACATGCCGCTCTCCTTGCGGCAATTGAAAGGCGCGACGCCTCTAACGCTGCGAAGATCATGCAGCAGCACCTCGATACGATAGAGAAGGGCTTCCTAGCCGAGATTTGAGCGCTCGACTGTGAGTTTGTACAGACGTCCGCTATCCTCCGTAGACGTGTGGCCGCGCTATTGCTCGGCGCGGTGGTCACAGCTATAATGTGCAAACTGAGTAGATTTGGGGGTAACAACGAGATCTCTGCCGTGACCTCCGCTTCTAACCGCTAGCCCGCAAGCTGGTAATATTCACATCTTCCCTATCCACTCCGAAGACAGGGCGCCTATTGGGGGAATTCCGACTGACGATACCTCTCCGATTCCGAGCAATGGCGCGATACTTGCGGTCGTCGCAACAGAGAACCCGAAGCTTTGCGAGATGTTGGTGGCCAGGGACGTGCCTGCATCGTCGAACTCGAGGCCTGATTTTCCGATCTCGAGCAACAGCTCGACCGCGACCGATGCGACTCCTCAATTCCGTCCTCGGTGGAGGGCGGACGATCTCGTGGACACCGACATATCGCGCGTTCCAGGTCGCGATCTCCTGCAGTTCCGGTCAGCCAAAGCAGAAACAGACCGGAGTTTGGCGCGACTTTCGTGTCGCCCCAGGTAGATGGGCTCGCGGAAGAGATGTGTTCCCGCTACGCGCGAACTGAACGCCCTGGTCACGCGATTTCGGCTTTGGACCAGGTTGAGGTGTCGACGTGAGGGCCTTGAGCACCTTGGCCTGGAGGGCGTTGCGCCGATTCACGAGCTCGATATCTTTCTCACCGGCAGAGATGTGCTGTAACCGGACCGCTTTCAACAATGAAAGGGCGCCGCCGTGGTGTCATCGACTGGAAGGGCAGGTCAGGATCGAGCACTTCCGCTCTCACGAGTTTTTCTGCCATGACGGCCTCGATCGTGGCTGCCAGCACACACAGCGCCATATGCCCGCGCACCGGGCGCTCGGTCCAGCGGAAGATGGGCCGCAACGACAAAAGGTCCTTCAATGTTTGCCTGAGCACAGACCCGACCCGATGTGTCCGTTAGGTCCGAATCACTCGAATTCCAAGAAGAGTATAGTCAGCTTCTAGCAGGTCGGTGTTGAATACTGCGTCACTAAGCAGGAGGTGGTCCAGATGGCCATGAGCCGTCCGAATGTGATGGAGATTAGCTTGGCAGCCATCGAGCACAACGTGCACTCTGTACGGTCTCTGGTTGGTCCGGCCAAGAAAATTATAGGCGTGTTGAAGGCTGACGCCTACGGGTACGGAGTGCTCAGTGTGGCGAGGCGGTTTAGGAAGGCTGGCGTGGACGGGGTTGCATTGGCAGACGTGGAGCAAGCGGTGCGGATCCGCGAAGCTGACGCATCACTCCCGATTTTAGTCTATGCAGGTACCGAGATGACTCGTGATATAGTCAGCGCGCTTCAGGAGTACAGACTAACGGCGACTATATATGACCTAGAGAGTGTCCACGTTCTGGGCAGTCTGGTGTCTCGGCCGTTGGAAGTGTACTTGAAGGTTGATGTCGGCTTGGAGCGCATTGGCCTGTACCCCGAGAGTGCCCGCCCTGTGATAGCTGCTTTGGCGAAGGAGCGACAACTTCGGCTGAAAGGTGTCTATACGCACTTGCATCTGCCCGACGGCGACCCGGCCTTGATTGGCAGATATATTGATTGGCAGCTGGACCGCTTTCGTATCATTGAGACGGTCTTTCACGAGGCCGATATGACGGTGCCGGTAAGGATCGCCGCAAGTAGTGGCTTGTTGGCTGTTCGCTATGACGCGATGTTTGACGGAATTGACCCTGGCCGAATGCTCTATGGGATCACCGTGTCTCCGCGGGCCTCGTGGCAGCGAGAGTTGCGTCCTGCGCTGGTCTCAATCAAGAGCATGCTCATAGAAGTCAGGGAGACTCAAGCTCGTGACCCGGAGTACCCGTCTCCCTTCGGGGGGGCTGTCCCGACGAGGCTCGGCGTTATGCCGATAGGTTTGGTTGACGGAATGCCAGGGATTGGCGCCACTGAAGTGCTCATTCGGGGAAGAAGGGCGCCGCTGTTGGGCGCCCCGTCGCTGGAGTACTCCCGGATCGATCTAGGTAATCACTGGGATGCCGTTAGGGGTGACGAGGTCGTGGTGGTTGGGAGGCAGGGAGATCAGGAGATCGGGACGGATGAAGTGCTGCTGAAAGATGCAACGTGGAAGAACGGCGTAGCCTTGAAAGCTGGGCCGAATATTCGCCGCTGCTATATCGATTGATCAGTGCTGCTTGACTGCGACAAGGAGAGACCGCGACGGGGCGGTCTAACCAAAGATGGAGAGTCGGAGTTGACAATCGCGCGATCGTCAGTCGTGAAGTGGGTATACCGGGCGAGAAGTGCGCCCGAAGGTCTGACTGTAGGGATGCAAAGATTAAGCGAAGTTCGCCAGATCGAACGCAACCGTTCAGGTCCCCGTAGCAACCTGACCGCGGGCCCTACGGGTCGTCGTCTCCGAAGAAATGTTCTCAACAACGCCACTACCAGCGCGTTTGTCCTCGTCAGGTGCTCGCGATTTGCTGACAGACATGCTGAAATGGTCGCCATGCCACCTCGCTAGCACGACATCGCGGCCGAGAACGAGGCATTGCGCAAGGAGAACGAGGTCCTGCGGCACGAGGTAGAGGTGCTCTCGGCGAAGGTTGCCGAGCTCGAGGCACGCCTGGGGCAGAGCTCGCGGAACTCCTCACTGCCTCCCTCCTCGGACTGGCCGAAGAGCCGAGCGGAACGACGAGCCGCCCAACGCGAGGCGGCCAAGGCGAAGGGTGCCGAGGCCAAGCGCGCCCGCGGCAAGCAGCCCGGCGCCCCCGGCGCGACTCTCGAGCGCCGTAGCGACCCCGACGAGGTCGTCGTCCACGAGCCCGAACGCTGCAACTCGTGCGAAGGACCTCACCGACACCTCGCCCGAGGGCGTCACGAGCCGCCAGATCTACGACACCCGGACCCGATCCTCGTTTGCACCGAGCACCGTTCGGTCAAGAAGCGCTGCAGCTGTGGAACGGTGAGCGCCGGCACGTTCCCTCCCGAGGCCCGTGCCCCCGTCTCCTACGGCCCCAACGTGCGTGCTGCGGCCCTCTACCTACTGCACGCCCAGCACTGCTCGGTCGAGCGCAGCGCGCAGGCGCTTTCGGAGATGCTCGGAGCGCCGGTCTCGACCGGCTTCGTCGCCTCCTTGGCGAACAAGGCCGCGGGAGGACTCGACCTTTTCTTGGCCAAGCTCGCCGAACTTCTCGTCGACTCGCCGGTCGTCCACGTCGACGAGACCCCCGACCAGGTCCGCACCGACACCGTGTGGTTCCACGTCTGCGCGACCGACCTCTCCACGCTCCTGCACGCGAGCGAGACGCGCGGCAAAGCTGCCCCCGACGCCGCTGGCGTGCTCGGACGCTTCACCGGCACGGTCGTGCACGATCGGCTCCGGATGTACTTCAACTACACCGGCGCCACGCACGCGATATGCCTTGCGCATGTGGTCCGCGACCTTGAGGCCGCGGGCGTGCGCTGGAACCAGGGATGGGCGCGTGAGATGGCCTCGTTGCTCACCGAGACGAACAAGGCTTGTCATGCGGCGCGCGCAGGGAGGAGGAAGCGCCTCGGCAGAACCGAGGTCGCCGCCTTCTTGTCCTCTTACGACGCCCTCGTCAAGGCCGGCCTGGCCGCCAATCCCGACCCGGTGGGGCGCAAGCGCAACTACCTCGAGAAGAAATCCTACAACATCGCCGTCGCGCTTCGAGACCATCGCGCCGAGGCGACCCGCTTCGCCCGAGACCTCTCCATCCCATTCACGAACAATGAGGCCGAGTTCTCGCTCCGGATGGCGAAGTTCCACCGAAAGATCTCCGGCTGCTTCCAGGGTGACGACTCGGCCCAACACTTCGCGGCGATCCGCTCCTACATCGCCACCGCGAGAAAGCACGGCGTCGGCGCGCTCGACGTCCTCGCCGGGCTGTTCCACGGCGATGTCTGGATGCCGCCGGCGACGACCTGGATACCACCGACTGTTCGAGCCAGTCCCGAGCGAGATCCTCAAGCGCGAGCGTTCATCGCCGCGTCCCCTGAGTCAGGGACCTGAATGTTTTGCAAAGTGGACTATGTATTATAATCGGCCTTGCGATCACGTAGGCTGTGGACTCATGTTGATAAATGATCTGAGGCTGCGACTCTCAGAGCTCGGCAGACTCGATCATCTGTGCCGTCTTGAAACGCACAATATCTTACTAACGCTGGAACAAAGGAGGCCAGAAATGTCAATATATAAGCGTGTTAATAGGATAGAGTTCCTTGCATCGGCTGGTTTGCTCGGAGCTGGGGTGGCTCTTTGGCATGCAGACCGAGAATCGGATTGTTCGACTCGGCCTGCGGTGAAGGTGCTGTCATGACGAGCGAGATCGACATCAACGGCGATCATGCGGAGGACTTTGTTCCAGAACGATTTCCTGCCTACGAGGCCTTGGACCGGCTCGCGATCGTTGAGATGCGGCCGCCGACCATGCCTGCGGGGGTGATGGGCCCCTTCTACCGGTTGGTCCGGTCAGCCGACATTGAGCCGTTGACGCATCAGATAGCACAAGCCATTTTGGCGAGATCTACCAGCCGAGCCTTGATCATCACAGGCCTAGTGGACGAGATCCACTACCCTTGTGGCGAGATCGACGGCCCTATCGGTTCCATTGCCTTAGCGCGCGCACTTCTCGCGCTCAGCTGGGACGTCACCATCATTATCGAAGCCGAGGCGCACCCACCGGTTCGGGCTGTGTTGGATCTGGCAAACCTCCCCAAAGTTTCCTTAGAGGCCAGCCACTTCTCGAGCCTGGAGGGGGCGCGCGCGTTTGGGGCCGGCTTTGATCTGGTGCTCGCAATCGAGAAACTCGGACGTAACGGTAAGGGTATTCGCCATCTCCTCTCAGGCAAGCCTTGTACTGCGGGTGACCCGTACAGTGACGACTATGTGCTCGCTGCCACAGAGGCCGGTGCGTTGACGATCGGCGTCGGTGACAACGGCAACGAGATCGGCTTCGGGAAGTTGCCGCGCTCGGCCGGACAAATCACTCCGACCGGAATCCGGTGCGGCTGCCCCTGCGGTGAAGGTGTCTTCAGCGTGACTCCGTGCGACTATCTCTTGCCAGCGGCAGTGTCCAACCTGGGGTGCTACGCGTTGGCGGCAGCGCTAGCTCTCTTGTCCGGACGAGCGGATCTCGCTATGTCTGGCGAGGAGGTCCGGGAATGGACCGAGTGTGGCCTCGACGCTGGCCTCCGCTGTGGTGGAAACCCCGATCCGTTCTTTCGCGGTGATGATGGCATTCCTGTCCGCTTCATGGCTGCACACGTTGAGACCATCGCAGGCGTGGTCCACCAGGGCCTGCTAGTGCCCTGATCCAGAGGTTCGGGAAGATTCTGGGAATTCTCTGTTCACACAACTCTGTCTTCGAGTAATCGGACCGAAGGGGGAACGTGGCCGCGCGAGATCGGCTGCGCGCGATGCGTTGGTGGTTTTCGATGAGTCGACTCTGGGAGTCGCACTGCGGGAGCGTTCTGCCGATGCGAGTCGAATCGTCTCTCCAGCTGGTGTCGAAGCTCAGGCTGCCCCCTCGTACTCGTGGACGATACCTCCGAGGATCTCACGTCGGCGGATCACGGCTTTGGCGTTGGTTCACAACGCGCGATCAGGGTCATAAGCCCCGATCCCGCGATGGGTCGAGCCGCGTACGGCCGCCCTGCTGCAGCACCTCGGGATCAGCGTCACCGCCGGGGCGATCAGCCAGGCGGCCCAGTCGACCTCGGTCGCCCTCGCCCCGGTGCAGAACTCGATCGTCGCGGCCGTGAACCGCTCAGAGATGATTGTGCCCGACGAGTCGGGATGGCGCGTCGGCGGCGAGGGTGCCTGGCTCTGGACAGCGGCGACGACCGGGGCCACCTGCTACTGGGTGGCGGACGGCGGCCGTGGCTTCGAGGAGGCCTGCCAGGTGATGTCACCGGAGTACTCCGGCGTGATGGTCCGAGAGGGCTGGGCTCCCTATCGCCGCTTCGAGAAGGCAACCCACCAGAGCTGCCTCGCCCACCTCCTCCGTCGCTGCGACGAGCTCACCCGCGATCTGCCGCCCGGGGCAAGAGGCACGCCCCGGCGAGTACGCGAGCTGCTCACCGAGGCGCTTTGTGCCCGTGACCTCGAGGACGCCGAGCGGGTGGCGGTAGTGGACGATCTTGCCGCAACCAACTGGCGGGCCGAACAGGCCATCCGTCCAGCCGTCGTGAACCGCAAGGTGTGGGGCGGCAACCGAACCTGGCGTGGAGCCGCCACCCATGGACGGATGATGAGCGTGGTGCGGACTGCTGCTCAGCAGGGAGGTCGACGCCATCGACTTCCTCACCCGCATCGCTCGAGCACCCACTCCGGCTGAAGCTCCTTCGCTTTCCGCCTGAAACTCCAACCGTTTGGGCTCCACATTCACCGAACTACGAGAGCTAACGCCCCACTATCCAAGTACGTTCTGTCTCTACATGCGACGGCGGTCTGACAGCAGGCTTGTCTCCCGGCTCAGAACGCATACATAAGCTCGTAATGTTGGATACAAGTACTGGGAACGTGTATGTACAACGCTGTAGACCCACCACTGCTGAAGAGGCATGTCAAAATGCGCGCGGGCAACCGCGGTGTCGCGTGCTTCCAAGGAGAACCACGGCCGGAGGCTACTCTCAGCCCTTTGGGAGCCCTGACGATTCGCCAACCGTGGGTATGCCTCATCATCGCTGGAGACAAGGATGTCGAGAACCGCTCGTGGAAGATCAATTACAGAGGGCAATCATCCTTCTACACTCTGGCGTCAGGAACAACGAAGAGCGGGGTCCGCAACCGGACCTTTCCCACCGGAGTGAGCGGGAATTCGGTAAGCCGCTGCGACCTTCCTTCGTCTTCGCGCTGTCCGGATCGCCGAAGATCCGCAACGGCAAGGTCATGCGACGATCATCCGCGCGACAGCGCGTTCGAAATCCGTCCTCGAAGAGCTGGTCGGAATGTGCGCCACCGCGGTCGGGCCGAAAGTCGGGACGTGATCTGCGTGCGTTTCGGTTTTCAGCTGGACGTTCTTTCTGCGTCCTCAATCAGGTGGATGATGTCGAAGTAGGATTTTTCGAATGCGGGGGACGCGATGGCCGCCACCTTGAAGACGCCCTCACCGCGATTGACCAGTTGATGGTCGGTCGTAGGCGGCACCCGCACGACGCTGCCGGGTGCGACTTCGACGGACTCGTCGCCCACGCAGATCCGTCCCTCACCCTCCATCACAATGAAGATCTCTTCGTTGTCGTGGTGATGGCGGTTAGACGTGGACCCTTCGTCAACCAACGCGAATCCGACCCAGATAGCCTCAGACCCCTGGCCCCACGGGGCAATAGCGTGCTTGATGGTACGAGAGTGGGGTGTAGGTACGCGCACTCCGTCGAGATCAGCTTCACGGACATGGATCATTGGCTATCCTCCCAAAACGGTCGCTTGCAAGGCGAGATCATTCGTTTAACGGATGGCGCGAGCCTACCTTCGGTAAAGGGTAGGGCGCCACCGACGAACGTACTTGTTTAGCGGCATCCACCAGCTGCGCAGACGGCGCGCGTATCGTTGGGGATTCCGGCGCGCATCACATCTTCGGGCGGAGAAGCCAACTCCTACAAGGAGTTGGTCGCTGAGATC
>JBEKBX010000063.1:0-15616 GCA_050015175.1 Acidimicrobiales bacterium
GGGGTGTGGACAGGGTCCGACGGCGCGGCAGGAAGGATGACCGCGTCGGGTGGCCTTCACAACATGCCCGCCGAAATGCGCGGGGCGGTCGTGGCCGAGCCCGGCCACATCTTCGTACGCGCCGATCTCGGTCAGATCGAGCCGCGCGTGCTTGCCGCGATCTCGCGAGACGAGCAACTGGCTCGGGCCACGCTCGAGGACGACATGTACGCGCCTGTGGCCGCCCAGCTTGGCGTGGATCGAGCTACCGCCAAGGTCGCGATGCTCGGAGCGATGTACGGGCAGACCACCGGCCACGGCCTGCAGGCGCTGCGCCGCCTCGAGGCTGCCTACCCCGTGGCGATGAGGTACCTAGACGACGCTGCACGCTCCGGCCAGGCCGGCCGCGACCTGCGAACCTATGGGGGCAGGTTGATCATCCTGGGACCGGTGAGTGCCGCCGAGGTGGGGACGCCCGAGGCCCGTGGGGCGGCCGCGGCCAGGGGCCGCTACGGCCGTAATGCCCTCGTCCAAGGTGCGGCCGCCGAGCTGTTCAAGCTCTGGGCAGTGACGGTGCGAGCCCGCGGCACGCGCCTGGCCGCACGGATCGTGCTGTGCCTCCACGACGAGTTGCTCGTCCACGTCCCGATCGAGCACAGCGACGCCGTTGCCAGGCTCCTCGACGACTGCCTCCAGGAGGCTGGGCACCGATGGGCCCCCGACGGCTCGGTCCGCTTTGTCGCCGACGTCGGCGTCTTCGAGCGCTGGTCGGACGCCAAGCAGGAGGTGCACCCGAACAGGGACGCAGACATCTCATGAGCGTGGCACCTCGGTGGGGTGGTGGAGGACTGTGCTCAAGTCGCTTGGACGAGTTCCCGATGACCGACACCGCCGACACGCTGAATCGGCCCGAGTTCCATAGAGGTTCATGGGGACCCGGTCAACAGCGACGGGCGTTCCACCTGACGGCCAAGGACCTACACCTCGTGACGGGCCATGACCACCTCGATGGCCACGTCGGCTCGGTCGTCCCGCGGCAGCCGGAGGAACTGGAGCATCCGTAGGAACTCCAGGTCGAGGAACAAGAGGGCCACAGCCAATCCTTCTCCCGCAGCCTGCCCCGGCGAAAGTCCAGGTAGAGGGGACGGATGGGATTCTCGGCAGCCGCAGGGCGATCAGCGAGACTGCGGCAGGCCAGCTTCCGCTCTCCCGAAGTTGCGCAGCTCGCCAGCCGATCATTCACCCGCCCAGCGAGCGAATGTGAGGGTCACCCCGTTCGCATGTGGTGTGCCGGGAAGTGTCGTGCAGCTACCGGAGCCACAGTGTCAAGCATGAACCGGGCTTTTACAGTTCGCATGTGGTGCGGATGTGGTGCACACTACCCCTGGACGCGTCACGAGGGGCCGATTTCAGCCCCTCGCACGGCCATGACCTGGACTTTCTTCTTTGGAGCGGGCGACGGGATTCGAACCCGCGACCCTCACCTTGGCAATAAATAGAGGCCCGATCTTCCTACCTGGTTAAATACAAATGAGCGCAGCATATTGGCCGTTTTCTTTTGTCAATAGGTGACCGTAACTGACCGTGTTTGTCAATGGCTTGTGGTATTTCCATGGTGCACGTACCGCGACGATCCTGTACCACGTGCACCACAGCGAGGCGGGATTTCTGGGTCTCTGCCTGCGCTTCTGGTGGGCTCTTCGGCATCCGGCGCTACCCGCGAGGTCAGGTCTCGTCGCCCGCTCTCGAACAGCCCCGCGGCTGCCGTCTACCCGATCGTGTGTGCCATTGCCTGTCATTCTATCCATCTCGTGTGACGGTGTGCTCGAGCGCCTCATGGGTCGGTTGAACGGGCGCCTCTTGCGAAGTTCATAGCGCTCTACCGGCTGTTCTCTCATGTCCTTCCGTGTCACAGTCTCAACCAGCAGTTTCGCGGACGTCGGACCCCCTACGCCTGACTTCGCCCTCACCTTCCAAGGTGAGGGCGAAGTCAGGCCGACGGCTGCTCTAGGCTCACGGCATGACGTGCGTCACGATGGTGCGTCGTGTCCGCGGGACGGACACGGTGGGGGTGGCATCAGCTCGGTAGTCGATGGGCTGCAGTACTTGTCGCGGATGCTCGGATCTGCCCGGACGATCTCGTGCTCGACATCGGGGCGGGCACCGGTGCGCTCACCGAACCCCTCGTCGCCCGTGGCGCTCATGTCATCGCGATCGAGTTCGACCCGAGGCGCGCCGCCGAGCTGCGGCGGCGGTTCGCGGAAGACCACGTCACCGTGGTAATCGCCGACGCAGCCGACCTCCGGTTGCCGCGACGCCCGTTCCGCGTCGTAGCCAACCCGCCGTTCGCCATTGGCGTTGCGCTCCTGCGACGCCTCGTCGCTCCGGGGAGCCGACTCGTGCGTGCCGACGTCGTCGTCCCCTGGCACGTGGCGAAGCGCTGGACGTCCGGAGCCGCGCCCGGTTACGGCCGCTGGTCATCCGAGTTCACCGTCGTGGTCGGACGACCGCTCCCCCGCTCCGCCTTTTCACCGCCACCACCGAACGGCGTCGCCGTGCTCGTCATCGAGCGGCGACCGCATCAAATCGCCAGGTAGAGCTCCGACCAGCCTCTGAGGGCCGAAAGTCTCGTCCGGGTGCCCTGAACTGAGGCAACACGTACCGGACGCCTTCTGTCTAACGCAGGTCGGTTACCCATAGCATCCAGGTTGGGGTCTACGTCGGACGAAATTGAATGGTCCTGACCGCTAGCGATTGCCGGGCCTGTCCTCCAGTCCGCCCGCACATTATCCCCAGGCCAATCGCATGGACGAAGTTTTCGGCACCCACAGGGTGCCCCGAGCGAGTACAGATCACGACCGGTGTTCGCCACGCACCCGCCGGGGAGGATCGTCAGCGGTCCGACTTCGACGATCGCGCCGGGAGATGATCCGCTCGTCGCCATTCAGTTTCGGAAACAAGTCAGCGCAGATATGACCGAACCACGGCAGCCCTGAGAATCATCCCTCCACCTCGCACCGTTGTCGCCTCGCACATGATCTTCAGGTCTCGGACCACACGGGAGTCCTGCGACGACACCTTCCAGGGCATTCCGTGTCACCAAGACCTGAACGCCCCCATGCCCCACGGCGGCCACCTCCCTCGACTCTACGAAGAAACTGACCGACTGTGAAGCACACATGAGACTGCATCACTCCCACGGGGTCCCCGCCGGAGCTCACTCTTTCTCCGGGGCGTCCAGGAGGGGCGACAGCGCGGCCGCCGTTCGCTCGTCGACTACCAGATCCGTGACCAGGCCCCCGGCGAGAGCTCCACGCAATCCGCGCGCCTTGTTCACGCCTGATACGACGCACAGCCGCCGCGGTGCCCTTCGGACGACCTCGGGAGGAGGACCGCTCGATCGCTCGTTCAAAGAGATGTTGTCAGAAGAGCCGTCCTCGCGCAGGAAGAAAGTCGCGACATCGCCCACCGCGCCGTCAGCCTGTAATGCGAGATAGTCCGCCTCCTCCAGGTAGGCGCCGGAGTAGACGTGGCTTGGCACTCCGCCATGGACCGCACCAATGCTAAACAGCAGCACGTCCGCCCTCGCCTGGAGCTCGAGGATCCGGATGATGCTGCGCTCGTGCCACAGCGCCTGACGGGTCGCGGCAAAGTCGAAGAAGGTAGGCACGGGGAACTGTTGGACCCGCGCCTCGAACGCTGAGCCGAAGCGCTCGAGGATCTCGCTCGCGTAGTCGATCCCTGTGGAGAAGGTGTTGCCGGCTCCGTTCAGCTGGACTACCTCCGAACCCCGGATCGGCTTCCGGCTGAGATACCTGCTTATGGCACTAATCGTCGTGCCCCACGCGACTCCCAGCACCATGTCGGAGTTGCAGAGGCCACCCAGGACCCAGGCAGCCGAACGGGCCACCTGTTCGAGCACCTCGAGATCCTTCGCGCGTTCGGCGACCGGGACGACGTGGGCCTCGATCCCATATTCCGCTCGGAGCCGGCGCTCGAGCAGCGGTGCCCGAGCATCCGGGATACGCAACCGGAACTCGACCAGTCCCTCCTTCTTCGCGAGTGAGATGAGTCGGGAGACGGTCGATCGTGAGGTCCCCATGTCGTGGGCGATCTCCGCCATCGTCATGTCCTGGAGGAAATAGCAGCGGGCTGCCCGGATCGCATCCCCGAACTTCCCATCATCGACCGGCATGCCTCCTCCGTTTTAGCAGCACGCAGGGCCCGGACGGGCGGATGTGGGTTGGTGGACTGCACATCCGTTCATATATAGTTGGTCAGATGATCAGTACCTCGCCGGTCGCCCCGGTCGCCCTCTCGCCAGATCGTCTCGCCGCGGATTTGGCAGCGCTCGCCGCCGAGCCGCTCGACGTCCTCGTCATTGGTGGTGGCATTGTAGGAGCCGGCACCGCCCTCGACGCCGTTACCCGGGGGCTCAGAGTCGGCGTGGTGGAAGCTCAGGACTGGGCCTCCGGTACCTCCAGCCGCTCCTCCAAACTCATCCATGGAGGTCTCCGCTACCTCCAGATGCACGACTTCTCCCTCGTGCGGGAGGCGTTGCACGAGCGGTCCGTGCTCCTCCAGATCTCGCCCCACCTCGTCCACCCTGTGCCCTTCGTCTACCCGCTGCGTCATCGATTCTTCGAGCGCGCGTACGTGGGCTTGGGGATCCTGCTGTACGACCTGCTGGCCCGGACAACCCGCACGGGGGCCGGCATGCCCTTCCACCGCCAGCTCTCGAGACGTCGTGCCCACGAGCTGGCCCCGGCGCTTCGCGAGCGGCGCTTCATCGGTGCCGTGCAGTATTACGACGGCCAGGTCGACGACGCGCGCCATACACTGAGCGTGCTGCGCACCGCGGCAAGCCACGGGGCGTTCGTGGCAAGTCGGCTCCAGGCCGTAGCTCTGTTGCGCGAGCGCGACCGGGTGACCGGTGCCCGGCTCCGCCTGGTTGAGACCGGACAGGAACTCGAGGTCCGCGCGAGGGTGGTCGTCTCCGCCACAGGGGTGTGGACCGAAGACTTCGAGGGCATCGCCGACATCGAGCGCGACTTGAAGATGAAGATACAGCCCTCCAAGGGCGTCCACCTGGTGGTCGCGCGCCGATGCATCGACTCCTCTACCGCACTCATCCTTCCGACCGAGAAGAGCGTGCTTTTCGCGCTGCCCTGGGGGGAGCACTGGCTCGTCGGAACGACCGACACGAACTGGGCGCACGACCGAGCACGCCCGACGGCCACTGCGGTCGACGTCGACTACCTTCTCGCCACGTTGAACGAAGCGCTCGAGTCGCCACTCAGCCGTGCCGATGTGGAGTCCGTCTACGTTGGCCTCCGGCCGCTGATCGCCGGCGCCGGCGACGAGACCACCAAGCTCTCCCGCGAGCACGCCGTGAACTGTCCGCTCCCCGGCCTCGTGCTCGTCTCGGGTGGCAAGTACACGACCTACCGGGTGATGGCCCGCGACGCCGTCGACGCTGCAGTGGAACACGCCCACCTCTCCGCCGCTCCCTGTCGGACGGAACGGACGCCGATCGTGGGCGCTGACGGCTTTGCCGAGGCGTGGGAGTCCCGATTGACCCTCGCCGCCCACTATGGCCTCCCGGTCGCCGAGATTGAGCGGCTGCTGCGCCGCTACGGGAGCCTCGTAGGCGAGTTTCTCGCCGCAGCAGCCTGCGATCCCCTGGCACTGGTCCCGCTCGCCGGGGCGTCGAGCTACCTGCAGGCCGAGGTTGCCTACGCAGTCACCCACGAGGGCGCCCGACACCTTGATGACGTCCTGGAGCGCCGGACCCGGCTCGCCATCGAGACTAGGGACCGGGGGACCGTGGCCGCGGAAGAGGTGGCGGCAATCATGGCGCCCCTGCTCGGCTGGACGGAGGCGATCGTCACCGACGAGGTTGAGGCCTACAGAGCGACTGTCGGAGCCGAGGTCGCGGCCGAGCAAGAGCCAAACGATGCCCTCGCGGACGCGCACATGAACAAGGTGGTCCCCTTCCTTCCGACGCCCTGATGTCGAGGGCAGGCCATGTTCAATGGTGGCAAACCCTGTCGCAGGCCGCAGCGTGAATCTCGCCCTGGTGGAGCCGCGGTTGGATGGCCGCATGTCGGGCCCTGGGTCGGCAGCACAGACCGGCACAGGTCGCAGACCAGCAACCGTCTTCGCTGTCGGTGTCCAGGCTCACTCGTCGCTAAGAGATGGCTTTCGGCGGAAGGCTGGCGATACGGCTGGCAATGTTCACGGCATGGTCGCCCAAACGCTCGTAGAAGCGTGCGAGAAGCGTGACCTGCGCGGCCACAGCGGTCGGCATTGCCCCACGGGCCACTTCTCCAGTCAATCTCTCGTGAAGGATGTCGATCTCCTCGTCGTCCTCGTCCAGGCTGATCGCTGGGAGGACCTGTGCACCGAACGCGTCTGCGGCCGCCTTCCACATCTCGAGGGCGACCTCGGTCATTCGCTGGACGATGCCACGGCTGAGCGGGCTCATCTCCACGCCGAGGTTGAACACCGCACGCTGGGCGATGTGCTCAGCGAGATCGGCACTGCGCTCTAACTCGGGCAGGATCTGCAGGATGCCGATCAGCCTGCGGAGCTGGTCACCGCTCGGCGACTCGGCGTCGATTTGATCCCAGACAGCCCATTCGACCTCGGACGTGAGCTCGTCGATCAACCGGTCCCCCTCGATCACCGCTCTGCCGAGAGCGATCTCCCCACGCAGGAGAGCCTGTGTAGCGCCCGCGAGGGCCTCGGTCACAAGAGCGAAAAGCTGTGCGACGCGCCGATCCACCGGAGATCCCTCGAACGACACTTCCGTCACGGAGGAACGATAACCAAGCGGCACCTGGAATTACCATCTTGTTCATCTTGTGTTCATCCGGGCGTCGTTAGGAAGTCACTTGAAGCCGCGAAAGTGACGCGGCAAAAACCGTCATCGACGCGACCGGCCAAGGGATCGCCACCCTCCACGGATAGGACGCCAGGGGACAATTCTGATGTCGTCATGCGACATCAGATCCCAGTTGACGACAGTGATGCCAAGTTCTGTCGATGCTCCGACGCTGCCGGATCAAAAGTCCACTGGAGCGGCCGTGGTCCGGCCGCGCTCACACGAGACCGACCACCGCACCTATCAGCACCGCGGCGCGGCGCGCTAGGCGATGATCGACCGCAGTGAGGTCGAGTCCAGCTTGACCGCCACGACGGTGTCGGCCGCGAGGTTGAGAGCCACTGCGCTCGAGACGTCTGCCAGAAGGAGCCCGAGGTCTGTTGCCAGGCCGACCCGGGTGACCGGCCCCAGAAAAGTCAGGCTCGTCACTCGTCCCTCGAACATGCCCGAGGGAGGCTTCTCTCCGTTTGACAGCAGCTCGAGGGTGATGTCCTCGGGGCGAAGGAAAAGGTCTACGGTCTCACCAGCTGCGTGGTTGAACGTCGGGTCGGGCACGTTCAGCAAGATAGGTCCGCAGCGGACGACTCGGTCAGCGCGGGACACGACCTTGCCCTCTAGCTTGTTCATCGTTCCGACGAAGTTGGCCACGAAGGCGGTTCTCGGGCCGCTGTAGATCTCAGCCGGAGTCCCGAACTGCTCGACACGACCCGCGGACATCACGGCCACCCGATCCGAGATCGACAACGCCTCCTCCTGATCGTGGGTCACGTACAGGGTCGTGATGCCGAGCTCCGACTGGATGCGGCGGACCTCCTCGCGAAGCTGCACCCGCACCTTCGCGTCCAAGGCGGAGAGAGGCTCGTCGAGCAGCAGGACGCTCGGCTCGATCGCGAGCGACCTCGCTAGAGCCACCCGCTGTTGCTGGCCACCGGACAGCTGGCGGGGATAGCGGCTCATCGCAGTCGCGAGCCCGACGAGCTCGAGGAGCTCTTGGGCCCGTTTCGCACGCACCTCGCGGCTCTGTTTGCGGACCCGAAGCCCGAATTCCACGTTCTGCTGCGCTGTCATGTTCGGGAACAAGCTGTATGCCTGGAAGACCATGCCCATGTTGCGCTTGTTGGCAGGCTTGCCGAGCACGTCTTGACCGTCCACGAGCACCTCGCCCGAGTCAGGCCACTCGAAGCCGGCGACGATCCGCAGCGCAGTGGTCTTGCCACAACCGCTAGGCCCGAGCAAGGACACGAACTCGGCGTCGCGAACCTCGAGGTCGAGGTGGTCGAGCGCGTCGACATTGCCGAACCTGCGACTGATCCCACGGAGCGCGACGGTTGTCACTGAGACCTACTTCTTCTCATCTGTGATGGCGACTCCGGCTGCGCTGGCGCCACCTCTGCCGAGTAAATACAGTCCGAGCATGATGCCCCAGACAAGGAGGAAACTGATGAACGTCAGCGCTACGCCCTCGTAGGCCGTGCTCATCCCAATATTGAAGGTGTATACGGCGAACGTGCCGAACCCCATGAGGCTGGCGACGGTGAACTCGCCCATCGAGATCGCCACCGCGAGGAGCGATCCTCCGATGATCGCTGCGCGCAGGTTCGGGATGATCACTCGGAACAGCGTTCGCGGAAGCGACGCGCCGAGACTCTCGGCAGCCTCTGTCAAGGTCCGCAGGTCGATCGCCCGCAGTCCCGCGTCGAGCGCCCGGTACATGAAGGGCAGTGCGAACACGACGTATATGAGCGACAGCACCTCGGGACGCACGAACAGCCAAATGCTCAAGCTCTTGATGAAGGGCGCGAGCCCGACGATGAGCACTATCGGCGGAACGACGAAGGGCAGGACCGATACCAGGTCCATCACGGGACGGAGCCCGGGAAGGCGCAGATGCACCCAGAACACCGTCGGCACCATGAGGACGAGACTGGCCGCCACAGTCTCGAGTGAGATCTGCAAAGAGAGCCAGAACGCGCTCCTGAAGTTGGGGTCGTCGAATACGGTCAGGTACCAATGGAACTCGTTCTGGTGGGGCAGAATGCCCTGCAGGCTGAACTGCACGACCGAGTAGATCGGCACGAGGAAGAAAAGCGCGCCCAGCACCACCCACAGCAGGTGCCAGACCGGCACACGGCTCCGGGCTCTCCGCAAGCGGTGAGACCCCGGGCGATCCACAGAGACGGTTACCTGAGCCATCGGCTCGTCCGGCGTTGGAGAAGGCTGTAGATCGTGATCGTGACGAAGATGATCACGATCATCCCCAAAGCGAGCGCGTAGGCATCCTGCGGGTCGAGGGCCATGTTGCCGTCGACGAGTTCGGCGATGTCGATTGTGACGAGATTCGAGATGCCGAGGGCTTCTGCGGTCGCGTAGGCGGAGAGAGCATTGCCGAACAGCAGCACCATCAGCCCGAGGAGCGACGGGGTGATGATCGGCAAGCCGATGTGCCGCCAGAACGTGAAAGCGCTTGCTCCGAGGTTGGACGCCGATTCGCGCCACTCCGTGCGCAACCCCTCGATCACTGGGACCATGAGCAGGATCATGAGGGGGAACTGAAAGTAGGCATACACGAGGGCCGCGCCGCAAAGGCCTTGGAGGCTGAAAGTGGGATATAGGTTCAGGCCGAGGTGCTTCAACAGAACGGTGACGACTCCGAGCGAACCGAGTGTCGCCCCGTAGGCGAAGGCAAGCGGCACGCCGGCGAAGTTCGCGGCCATGCCCGAGAAGGAAATGTATGCAGGCCTGATCCAGCGCGGCACGCCGTGGTGCAAGATGGCGTTAGCGAGCAGGAATCCGAAGATGCCTCCAATGAGCGCGCTGAGCGCCGAAAGCTCAACCGAGAACTCGAACGCCGCCGGGTACGGCGCCTGGAAAATATCGCGGATGTTGGAAAGCGTGAAGGCGCCATTGACGGTCCGGAAGGCTCCGACGATGATCTCGCCTGTCGGTATCAGCAAGAAAATGGTGATGAAGGCGGCGAAGGGCACCATCCCAAGAAACGCCCATCGTCGGGTATGTGACCGCTTTCGCGGCACATCCCCGACGACGACGTCAGGTGGTAGTTCCGTTTCCGCGAACTCCGCGACGGACACTCACACCTCCTGGCTGGCAGGGGGGCTTTGCGCCTACATGCCTCCGACCATCGAGTCCCAGTGCTTCACGACGACGGCGCTCGCCTTGGTGATTTGCTCCACAGTCGCGAACTGGACACCCTCGTACTCGCTCGCCGGGGGCAGCAGCTTCGCGAGTGACGCCGGGATCTTGCCGGCGGCAGCCAGGGCCTCGTAGCGCGCTGGGTGAGCGTAACCCTTGAGGTAGTCAAGCTGACCCTGGTCGGAGTAGATGAACTCCTCCCAGAGCTCGGCTGCCTTCGGGTGCGGTGCGTAGGCGCTGATCGCCTGGCAGTAGTAGCCGCCGTAACGGCCGCTCGTCGGGATGCTCACGTGATACTTGATGTCGGGGTATGCCTTTATATAGGAGAGATTGAGGTAGTCCCAGATGATCGCGATCGGCGTCGTGCCGCTCACGATGTTGGCCGGCCAGCAGTCGACCGGTTGCCAGTTCCCGATCTCCCTCAGGTGTTGGAAGTACTCGAGGCCCGGCATGATGTTGTCGAGCGATCCTCCCATGGCGAGGGCACAGCTGAAGATGGCCGCAAAGGCATCGCCGGCGGTGCCCGGGTTGCCGTCTATGGCGACTTTGCCCTGGTACTCCGGCTTCTCTAGGTCAGCCCAGGACTTCGGGGGGTTCGGCACGACCTTGGTGTTGGTGCCGAAGGAAATGACACCGTAGTAGTCGCCGTACCAGTCGCCGTTCGCGGCTTTCATGCTGGCCGGGATATCGTCCCAGGTCTGCACCTTGTAAGGGACGAACAGACCCTCCGAAACGGCGTCCACGGCGATGGCCGCGGAGACGTCGACGACGTCAGGCCCCTTGTTCGTGCCCTTGTCGGTCTTTATGGCCGCGGTCTCCTCCGCCGAGCTGTCGTTGGGCCCAACCGAGTTACAAGTGATCTTGTAATCGGCGTAGAAGTCGCCGATGACCGTGCCCTTAATTGACGACGTGCCGTAGTTCGCCCACGTGGCGGGAAGAGCGATGAGGTTGATCGCGCCCTCTGCCTTCGCGGCAGCCTCGAGGCCCGGTGGCAGCGTGGTCGGCGTCGTGGCCGCTCTGGCGGCAGGTCTCAAGCCGAGCGGGCTCGCCCAGCTGGCACCCGCGTCGAGCAGAACCCCGCCGGCTACCGCGGCGGCACCAAGTCCCGCCTGACGGAGAAATCGCCGTCGGTCGTAGGCCCCCCGGTCAGATCCGACAACACCTTCACCTTCATCTCGCTGAACCATGCCGTCTTCCCCTCTCGTTGTTACGGTTACGCGACGAACGACTGTACACGTGACCTGGGCCGAATGTAAGCAAGCTTCGTGAGTTCTTCCATGACACTCGCCTAGGGCTTCGTGACCCGACAGCGTCGGCACGCCACGTGGGCGATGCCGCTCGATGGTCGTCACGCTGAGCTAAGGTGAACACAGGATGAACGAACGCTTAACTTTGGGTTAATGGTAGCTGAACAACCGATGAATGTCGAGTGTCCTAGACGTGAAGCACCTGGAACCTGACAGCGGCAGCGAGCCTTCGCAGCCCACCTTCGAGCGGGCGAGATGTTGACGAACCCACTGACCACCATCCTGCTCGCGGTCGCGGTCGTGTTCGCCGTAGTCAAGGGTTTGAACGACGGTGCCTCGCTAGTAGCTGTGACGTCGGCAGGAATTTCTCTGATGCCCCTGGCAGCAGTGCTCACTCTTGGTGGTGCGCTTGTCGTCGGTCCATTGCTCGTGGGAACGCGCGTCGCGACGACCTTCGCCATTGGACTCGTGCCTGCGCATGGCGCCTCCGGACGGCTCTCCTTCCTGATCGGGATCAGCGCGGCCATGGCAGTGTCAGCGTTCCTAGCGACGAGGGGACTGCCGACCAGTCTGACAATGGCGATCGTCGGCGGCCTGGCTGGAGCCGGTGCCGGCAGCGGCTTGCCGGTCGCGTGGTCAACCGTCGCGATAGTTGTCGCCGTCGGCTTGGGCGCGCCGCTGCTCGCAGGCATAGTCGCGTCGCTCGTGCTTTCGGGACTCGGACGCCTGCCGAGGGGGCGAAGCACCCAGTCCCGGCTGAGATGGCTCAACTATTCGAGCTTCGGCCTTCAAGCCCTCGCCTACTCCGCAAACGACGGCCAGAGCATGCTCGCAGTGTTCGCCGTTGCGGTTAGCGGCACAAGCGCTGTCGAAGCCCACCTTCCGGAGCTCACCGTGCTGGCCGTCGCCTTCTGCTCGGGGGCTGTGCTCGGTCTCGGCCGGGTCGGACGGAGCCTCACACGTGCTCTCGTACTCACCGGTCCTGCTGACGGTATTGCCGCCGAGCTGGCATCGACGGCCTCTGCGTTCGCGGCCAGGGCGTTCGGTGCACCTGTCAGCATGACCCAAACGATGACTGCAGGCCTTGCTGGGGCAAGGACAAGGGCAGGGCTGCGGCGGGTTCGCTGGGAGCAAGCAGCACGTCTCATGACGGCCTGGGCTGTCACGCTGCCTCTATCTGCATTCGTCGGAGCCGCGGTCGCAGTGAGCGTGGGAGCCCTTCGATGAAGAAGTTCGTGCGGGAGCTCGTGAGGGACCTGTCCGGCCGCACGCAACACCTCTTCGCTGAGCTCCTCGTCGAACAGCTCGACGCGACCATCGAAGCCAGCCGTCTTGTCGACGAGGTCGTGAGAGGCCACTTAGGCGTGCCAGCTGCCCGAGCGGCGATGACTCGCGTCGAGCACGCAGGCGACAGCAAACGCGCCCAGCTCATATACGAGCTCTCCCGCTGCCTCACCACGCCCATCGACCGCGAGGACATATTCCGCCTGTCCCGGTCCGTAGACGATGTCCTGGACAACCTGCGGGACTTCCTTCGCGAGGCGGAGCTGTTCGAACCTGTGAACCTTCAGCCCTTCCGACGAGTCTTACCCCCGATCCTTGAAGCTCTCACGTGCTTGCGGACGGCTTCGGCCGCCCTTGTGAAGCTCTCACCGGAGATCAGTCTCCAGACGCTCGCTGCCCGGAAGGCTAGTAACTCAATCAGAAAGGAGTACGAGATCGTCCTTGCCGGTGTTTTCATCAATTCGGCCGACTCCGAGGTGCTCAAGCAGCGCGAGCTTGTCCGCCGCCTCGACGTGGTCGGTCTCCGTATCGCCGAAGCGGCTAACGCGCTGGCAGATGGCTACATCAAGCGCGCCGGATTGGACGCGCACCGGGCAGAGCCAGTCGATAACGGTTGGTCCTGATATGAAGCAGACTGAGCGCGCGGCCGCTTACTACCAGGAGAAAGGTTCACGGTCGAAGTCGGCCGGGCGCGGCGATACCGGAAGACGGTGGAAGGTTCCTCGCTCTAGCCCTGCGACCGCTGCCAAGGTGTTCCGGAAGGTTCAACCCACGGCAGTCGACGGATCACGGGCTCTGCCGGAAGCAGGCATGGCGATCCGCAGCCAACTCCTACAGTCGCTGAGGGTCCTCGGGGGACCAGAGGGATCGTGATAGCACGGACCATGCTTTCCGCGTTCGGACACCCGACCACAAGGTCAGGCACCAACTGCCTGTGCTCCAGCACACCGAGAAAGCCACCCGAGTCGTCGCCCCCGCTTTGGCGTCTTGTCACGACGCTCGACACGACGCTACCGACATTGAGGTGATCGTTGGTCCGGTGGAGCAGGCATGATGGATCGAGTGAATCCGTTCCGGCGGGTGAGAATTGGCCTGGTAGCCCTAGTGATAGTGCTTCTAGGAGGCACCATTGGCTACCTACTGTTCGGGTTCGATCTCCTCGACGCCCTCTATCAAACGGTGATCACCGTCACGACCGTGGGATTCAACTCCCCGCGTCCGCTCAGTGCGGGCAGCAAGGGTTTCACCATCGCTTTGATCCTCGTTGGCGTGGGTACGGCGTTGTATACGTTCTCGGCCGTACTCGAGGTGCTCATTGAGGGACACATGCGAGAGCTCGTTAGGAGGCGACGAATGGAGCGAGACATCGCCCGCATGGACCAGCACGTGATCGTTTGCGGGTTGGGGCGAGTTGGGCGTGAAGTGGCTCGGTTTCTTGACAACACCGGACGGGAAGTCGTCGTGATCGACCGCGATCCGGAGCGGCTGAGCGCGGTCCCCTATCCATGGGTGCACGGTGATGTCACAGATGACAGTGTCCTCCACCAGGCCGGTATCGACCGGGCGGCCACCTTGGTGGCTGCTCTCGACACCGACGCCGACAATCTCTACGTGACATTGGCCAGCAAGTCGATGCGACCCGATCTCCAAATCATCGCCCGAGCCCGCAACCAATCTTCAGAAGCCAAGCTGTTCAGGGCAGGCGCCAACCGTGTAGTGAACCCCCAGCAGCTCGGTGGCGATCGCATGGCGGCTTTCGTCACCCAGCCACACGTCGTGGATTTCATCGATGTGGTCATGCACGACGGCACGCTCAAGTTCAGGTTGGAAGAGCAGACCGTTTCAGGCGATTCGCCCCTGGCTGGAAGCACGCTCCGCTCCGCGGAAATTCACACTCGTACGGGAGCACTCGTGCTTGCCATCCGGCGCCCCGACGGCAGCTTCCTCACCAATCCATCGCCCGGCGAGGCTATCGAGGCGGGCGACGTCCTCATCAGCGTGGGTACGGCCGAGCAACTGGACGCGCTGGCCAACTTCGCGACACGCCCGTGATCACGATCACAATCGGAAGAGAATCGATTACCGCCAGCGTGGCCGTCTTCTAACCCACTAGCTGGGAGGAGCAGCCGTGACCGAAATTTTCGCGCATCGGGGATCCTGCCATCTGGCCAGGGAGAACACCGTCGAGGCATTCATTGCGGCGCGGGATCTGGGGGCGGATGGGATCGAGCTGGACGTTCACCTCACCGCTGACGGCAACGTAGTCGTCCACCATGACGGCCAAGTACCAGGGCTTGGTCCGTTTGCCCGCCTCTCGTCAGCGGAGTTGCCTGCGTGGCTCCCGTCGCTCGGCGAGGCACTGGACGCCTGCTGGCCGCTCCAGGTGAACGTCGAGATCAAACAGGACGAAACTGAAGCGGGGTCTGAGCGGGACAAGCAGCTCCCCCGCGAGGTGGCGAGGGTGCTGGCGGCCCGCGAGGAGGCACCTCGGATCCTAGTCTCATCGTTTTCTCTCGAAGCGATCGACGCTGTTCGCGCCTTGGAGCCGAGTCTTGCGACGGCGTTGCTCGTGGATCTAGATCGGGATCCCATGGCGGCGCTCGCGACGGCGCGTGAGCATCGCCATGGTGGCCTGCATCCGTTCTTCGTCGCTGTGGACACGGCTCTCATGAAGGCCGCCAAGGACTGCGGCATGGCGATCAGGGCCTGGACTGTGGACGATCCGGCGCGGATCGCCGCGTTCGCCGACTTGGGCGTCGACGCGGTCATCACCAACGACGTGGAGGCGGCGCTTCGGGCGCTCGGGCGGTCCCACCTGCCCGGCGATGTACAGCCGCCCGGCGCCGGTTGATCAGCCCTCATACTCCGGTTGGCTGCGGGGGCGGCTGCACGAGCGATGTTGAGATCCGGCCGCGGGTCCCCGCCGGGCAGTCCGTCACCGCGCCACTCGGCTCACGCCCTCCTCCCGGGTCGCGAGCACCCCGGCCGCTTCGCGGACGAAGCCTTCGAGCACGGCGATGTCGTCGTCTGCTTCGGCGTGCCACTGCACCCCGACGAGGAAGGGTCCTGT
>JBEKBX010000064.1:0-15063 GCA_050015175.1 Acidimicrobiales bacterium
CGTCGCGTCGGACGCCGAGCAGGAGGGCAACCTTTGGGGGGACAAGGCACACAGCACGGTGTTCGACAACTCCAAGCTGCGCAGGCTCGTGCCCGACTTCAAAGCCACGGTCCCGTTCTCGGCAGGGATTCGAGAGACGGTCGCCTGGTTCGACGCGGACCCGAGCCGCCAGGAGATCGACCACGCCGCCAACGAGCGATGGGACCGTCTCGCCCGTGTCTACGAAGAGGCACTCCGGCGGGCCGCCGACTTGGGCGCCTAGGCGAACCGTGCGTGCCCCATGGGACATCGGCCGGGCCAGTCACCTCCAACCGCCGTCTGCTCTGGGCGGGACCGGCGGCTCAGAAGCTGTGCGTCTTGACGAACTGGACCACGTCGGACAACTTGGCCTCGGCCATCGAGACACAGGTGTCGGCGCAGCCGTAGTAGAGACGAAGTGTTTCGTCCGGTTCCATCACCGCTGCGCTCGGAAAGCACACGTTGGGGACGTCACCGACCCTCTCGTAGATCTCGGTCGGTGAAAGCAGGTAGTCCTTGGTGCGGTAGAGGACGTTCCAGGGCTTGTCCAGGTCCAGGAGGGCGCCCCCGATGCAGTACAGGTAGCCGTTGCAGCTTCTCCAAACGCCGTGGTAGATGAGAAGCCAGCCGTCGTCGGTCTCGATGGGTGCAGGCCCAGGTCCAACCTTCAAACTCTGCCAGCCGCCCATCGGTCCGAAGACGAACCGATGGCAGCCCCAGTGCACGAAGTCCGGGCTCGTCGCATAAAAGATGTCGCCGAAGGGCGTGTGGCCGCGGTCGGAGGGCCTGTGGAGAATGGCGTACTTCCCATCGATCCTGCGGGGGAACACGACGCAGTTGCGATTGGCCGGAGCCAGCAGGTCCTCGCCCTGGGTGAACGTCTCGAAGTCCTTTGTGGTGGCAAGCCCTATCTTCGGGCCTTGAGGACCGGCGTTGCACCAGGTGAGGTAATAGGTGCCCTCCAACAATGTCAGGCGAGGGTCGTAGCTGTAATTCGTGACGGAGACATCGGGGTCGCTGCTGTGAATCCGAGCTGGCTCCGGATTGATGTCCCAGTGGATCCCGTCTCGGCTGAAGCCCACGTGCAGCACAAAGTCCATGCTGATCTCGTCCACGCGGAACACGCCGGCATAGTCGCCTTCGCCTCTCTTGACGATCGCCGAGTTGTGGATGCTGTTGGCCCGGGGAACGGCGCTCGCGGTCACGACGGGATTGCCGGCGTAGCGTTTGAAGACTGTCTCGTTGCCCATTTCGTGCGTTTCCTCCTACGTGCCTTCCGGAACCAGCGACTTATGTGAACCGGTCCAGAGCCTAGGGTCTTCCGGGGCACCAGGTGCAAGAGCTGGACGGTAGGCGCGGGACCGAAACCGCTCCCGGCGTTTCTCCCCTGTACAGCCGCGTCCCTCGACGACAAGCTGCTACGTGGGTCATCGATCTGATCGGGCTACACTTTCTCAGCGACTTCAAGAAGGACGTCGAACTCATCGTGCTCGGCCAGCCAGCTCGCCATCGTGCACTCCAGAGCCAACTTACCCGTTTCACCTTCCTCCCTGGTGACAGGCACCGCTCATGACGGCCTCCCGGAACGTTGCGTCGACGCCGCGAGCGTCGCGGAGTGGCGGACAGGAGGAAGCACCAGTGACCCAGAAGACGAAAGTGCTCCACCGCGTAACGATCGCTGACATAGCGGTTCGCGCCGGGGTCTCCAAGGGTGCCGTGTCGTACGCGCTCAACGGCCGGCCGGGCATCTCCGAAGTGACCCGCCAGAGAATTCTCAAGATCGCCGACGATCTCGGCTGGTACCCGAACAGCGCTGCCCGGGCGTTGTCCGGTGCACGTGCCGGCGCGTGCGGCCTCGTGCTGGCACGACCGCCTCAGACGCTCGCGTTCGAGCCGTTCTTCATGGAACTGATCGCAGGCATCGAGATGGAGCTGTCGCGCCGCTCTGTCGGCCTCACCCTCCAGGTGGCCCACGACATCGAAGCCGAGATGACCGTCTACCACCGCTGGTGGGCAGAACGGCGCGTCGACGGCGTGCTCGTCGTCGACCCCCGCCTGGTCGACCCCAGATTCGAGCTGATCGAGAGGCTCGGTCTCCCGGCCGTCGTCATCGGTGGTCCGGAGGGCATCGGGGGCCTCTCGGCGGTCTGGAGCGACGACGCGGGTGCTGTCGTCGACGTCGTCCGCTACCTCGCGCGCCTCGGCCACGAGCAGATAGCCCGCGTCGCGGGCGTCCCGGAGTTCCTCTGCACCGAGGTCCGGACAGAGGCGTACCTCGCCACAATGGCGGAATTGTCGCTCCCGCCACGGGTCGTCACCACGGACTTCATGGCCGAGAGCGGGGGCCGGGTGACTCGCCAGCTGCTCGCGGACCCTGTCCCGCCGACGGCGATCGTCTACGACAGCGAGGTGCTCGCCGTCGCTGGCCTGGGCGCGGCCCATGAAATGGGCCTCTCGGTGCCGCGTGACGTCTCCCTCGTCGCCTGGGACGACTCCACCTACTGCCAAGTAGTCCACCCTCCGCTCACCGCGGTGAAACGCGACATCCCGGCGATGGGCGCCCACGGGGCGAGCGCGCTCCTCGCCCTTCTCGACACTGGCGTCATCACCCGCACAGGTGAGGCCCGGGGACAGCTCATGACCCGTGGAACGACCGCCCGCCCGCCTCACAGCCTCGTCGCGGCGCGCGGTGGCGGGAGTGTTTGACACGTCACCGACGAGGTAGTTCACTGCTGCCAGGCGCCGAACACCGAGAGACGGGCTCGCTCGCCAACTTGCGAAGCCGGATGCCGTTCACGATCCAGTCGCCGAAAGCTGAGGCCGCGTCGTGGACCGGACTTGCCGACAACGGGCCGTCGAGGCACTCGCCTGTGTTTGTCGGGTCCTGCTAGTAGACCGGTTAAGTAAACGCCTCCCGCATCACGGGGGGCTCGAGAGGCGGACATGTGAGCCAGCGTGGCAGGGAACGTTCCTGGATCGGTGCCAACTTCTGGTCCCGTGCCGGTGGACCGCGGATGTGGACCCACTATGACGCGGCCGTCGTCCGCCAAGAACTGGCGGTGCTCGCCGAGCACGGCTGCAACGTCACTCGCTCGTTCTGCTACTGGCCGGACTTCGTGCCGGAGCCCGCACACCTCGAGCCGGCCGTGATCGAGCGATTCGGGGACTTCCTCGACGCCCACGTCGAGACGGGCCTCGGGACCATCCCCACCTTCATCGTCGGCCACATGTCGGGCGAGAACTGGGACCCGACGTGGAGGGCAGGCCGCGATCTTTACCGAGACGTGTGGCTCGTCTCGCAACAGGCATGGTTCGCCGCCGAAATCACGCGGCGCTTCGCGGCACATCAAGCGGTGGTCGCCTGGCTGATCAGCAACGAGATGCCTCACTACGGTGGTCCCGCCACGGTCGAAGAGATAACCGCGTGGGCCCGCGTGCTCGTCCAGGCCGTGCGAGCGGGCGGTGGGCGCCAGCCGGTCTCGCTCGGGGACGGGGCGTGGGGCATCGAGGTCTCCGGCAACGACAACGGCTACTCGCTCAGGGCCCTCGCACCCCTCGTGGACTTCATCGGCCCGCACGTGTACCCGATGTCGGACGACCCGGTTCGCCAGTCGATGGAGGCCGCACTCACCTGCGAGCTGTCCGCGTCGTTCGACAGACCCGTGGTGCTCGAGGAGTTCGGTCTGAGCTCGGACTTCGCCTCCGATGAGAACGCAGCCCACTACTACCGCCAGGTGCTGCACACGAGCCTCATCGCGGGCGCCACGGGGTGGCTCGCCTGGAACAACTGCGACTACGACAACCTCTGGGACCAGGACCCTTACCGGCATCATCCCTTCGAGATGCACTTCGGCCTGACAGACGCCAACGGCAAGGCGAAGCCGCAGCTGGCCGAGATCGCCCGCTTCTCCCGACTCGTCGCCGGTCTCGACCACACGGGCTGGGCGCCGGTCGCCGGAGAGGTGGCGATCGTGGTACCAGAGCACCTCGAGCAGGCCCTCGTCTTCACGACCGTGGACTACCGCAAGGACATCCGGGACAACCTCCGGCAGGCGTACATAGCGGCCAGAGAAGCCGACCTGCCGGTCAGTCTCGTACGCGAGCGCGACGGCCTCGGCCAAGGAGCGAAGCTCTTCCTCCTCCCGTCGGCAAAGTTGCTCATGGCGCCGACCGCCCGTCGCCTGGTCGAGCTGGCGGAGGGAGGAGCCACGGTATACCTCTCCTACTTCGCGGGCAGCGCCCCCTCCCAGATCGGTCCCTGGGTGCCGTGGCTCGGCGAGCTGTTCGGCATCCGCCACCATCTCCGCTACGGGCTCGTCGACCCGGTCGAGGACGACGAAGTGGTGTTCAGCTTCGTCGAGGCCCTCGGTGATCTCGCAGCGGGCGACAAGCTCGGCTTCAAGGTGGCTGGCAGCGAGAGCGCGCGCGCATTCCTGCCGGTGGAGGCCGCCGGTGCAACCGTTCTCGCCCTCGACGGGCACGGGCGCCCTGCTCTCGTCCGCCGACGGGTTGGCGCTGGCGCCATGGTTCTGTGCACCTACCCGACCGAGCACATGGCGGCCCGTGCACCTCGGGTCAACCCCGAGAGCACATGGCGTCTGTACTCCGCCCTGGCCTGCGCGGCAGGCGTCGACCGTCCGTTGACAGTCCCCGATCCGCGGGTGATCACAGGCCGCCTGCGCACCCCCGAAGGCGAGCTGGCGGTCCTCGTCAACGCCTCGCCGGACCAGCTCGAGGCGAGCCTCACGACGGCCGGGGCTGCGTCGTACGGGCGAAGGGCAGCTGGGCCCGGCGAAGCGCTCTCCCAACTCACGCTCCCACCGTTCGAGGTCGAGGTGCTCTCGAGGCTCTCCTGAGGTCCGGGGCGCGACGCAATTCGAGGCGGAGTGACCGCAGAACAGAGGAAACCTCAGGGTCTCTTCACGCCTGCGGAGCTCACCAAGCGAGCACGGCGATCCCATCCTCGGACAGGGCGACGTCGAACTCGAACCTGTCAGCCGCGAACCTCGGGGCCCCGGCCCTTCCTCCTGCGAGCGACCAGATCTTCTGGTCGCCCAACAACGCTCGGTTACCGCTCACGGTGACGCGATCGACTGAGGTGTCGGCGGTTAGGAACAACAGGCGCGAACGGCCCGACAAACCGGACCGCCACTGCACGATCTCCCCGTCGCCCGGCAAGACGGTCAAGGTGGGGGTCACTCCCGCTAGCACCGCCGCTCGGCGGGCAAAGGCCTCGAGGCCATGGTGGCGAGCCCGCGAGTAGCCGAAGCCCGCGAGCGTGCCGAGCGCGATGACCCAGCCCGCGCCGAGTCGACGACGGATCGCCACCGCATCCCCGGACGCAGAGGTGCCGAGAATCTCGGCGTCGCTCGCATCAAAAGCTTCGAGCCAGACCGCGGAGGGAATTGCCTCCCGATCGCCTCCGGCGCCCATGAACAGGGTGGAGCCGTCGTCGAGGCTGCGCCGCCCGAGGCTGCGGATGCCCAGGGCCGAGGTCAGGGGCCGGTCCCCGGGATATCGGTAGAACCCCTGCTCGTCGAAGGCGTCGAGCTCGGACTCGGTCACCAGCACCCCTCCCGCCTTCACCCATTCGACTATCGCCGCGGCCATCACCTGTGGCACCACGAGCGGCCAGGGCATGACGAGCATCCGCATGCCCTCGAGCCCGCCGGGGCGGTGCCCGTCCACGACCGCGTACGGGAGCTGGACCCGCTCGAACAAGCTGAGCCAGCCGGTGACGCTGCCGCACGCCTGTACGGCGCTCTTGCCGTTCTCCGCCCAGTCCAGCTGGTAACTCCCCTGGGAGAAGAGGACAGCTATCTCGGGAGCGTCGGGACGGTACCCGTCGAGCAACTCCCGGTGCCGACGAAGCACGTCGCCCGTGCGGGCCAGGCGCTCCAGACGCCCGACACTTTGCCCGTCCGAGCCCGTGAGCCCGAACCCGGAGGACTCGCGCCCGAACACCTCGTCTCGCCAGCACCAGAACAGGACCGCCTTGATCCCACGCCCGTAGGCGCCCCACACCCAACGCTGTTGCGTCCCCGGATCGACGGCAGGCCACACGCCGAAACCGGCACAGGCGCGCCCGCCCTGGAGTTCCGACACCCATGCGGGCTTGTCCCCCGTCGCGGAACGGGTCGCCTCGATGCGCGTTCCCAGCTCGCTTGGCGAGATCTCCTCCCAGGCAGGAAAGTGCGAGCACCCGAAGCCGTCGAGCACATCGGCCAGGTCGAAGTCGTTCCCGCGTGACACCGCCTGTTCGTAGTCCATCCCGCTCGAGTACACCGCCGGCTTGCCGCAGTGGGCGAGGACCGGATGGTTGGGGTCGCAGTCGCGCAGGCACTCGGCGCGGAAGGCCGCATGCCGGGCGGCGCGGAAGGTGAGGAAAGCCTGGAATTCCACCAGGTCGGTGTAGGGACGACCCGGCTGCTTGCCGGGAACCACGTCCTCCCACGAGGCGTAACGCCTGTGCCAGGCCGCGCCGAGTCCGTCGAGGTCGCCGTAACGCTCGCCGAGCCACTTGCGGAAGGACTGCACCGTCGCGTCGCAATGGCACACGTAACCGTCCCCGTGGACGGCCCACCGAGTCTCGTTCCAGCAGTCCCACGCGAGCAGCGTCTCCGAGCCCGAGTAGCGGGCACCGAGCGTCCTGAGGAACGCGCCCATTCTGTCCAGCACTTCGGCGTGGTCGAAGCAAGTCCCGGGCGTAAGGCCGACGTTGCACTCCCTTCTCGGCGAAGAGCGCACGGCGTGGCCCATGTGGTCGACAAGGTGTGCGCCTTGTAGCTCACGGTGGATCCAGAACGGCTGGATCTCGGCGATCGTGCTCATAACCACACGAAGTCCCGCGTCCGCCGCCATCTCCATCAGCTCGTCGTAGTCCTCGAACCGGTAGCGTCCGGGCTCCGGCTCTATCCATCCCCAACAGGCCCAGAGCTGGACCGTGTCCAGCCCGGCCGCGGCCATGCTCGCGAGGTCGTCACGCCACAGGCCACGCTGCGGGAAGGGCGGTCGGTAGTACTGGGTGCCGAGAATCATCGTGTTCGCGCCTCCGCTTGTCGCCGCTGAGCGCGTCCCCGACGTGCACGTCCCCGACGGGCACGTCGCTCTGCGTGTCGGTCAACTGGTCACGAGGACCCGAAACCGCGCCTCGAGGCGATCTGCTGCTCCGCGTCGGCCAGCATTCTCACCACGTAAGCACCGAAATGCACGTCGCAGGGGTGCAACCGCTCGCCGGATCGGACGTTGCTCAGGAGCTCGCGCAACGCGACGCCGTACGCCTCCTGCGCTGTCGAGCCACTGAGCGGCATGGTCGACAGTCCGCTCGGTCCCCATACGGACAGCTCGACGTTGATCGCTGCTGGAGGAGCGTCGAGCGTCAACGAGGCCGTGCTCGTGGCCCCGCTCTCGTGGTGGAAGACGAGATGGACGAGATCGCCCGAGCCCGCGTCCGCCGTCACGGCAGAGACGGGGCCGAGAGCCGCCGTCAGCATGGACAGGGCGTGCGGGCCGACGTCCCAGAGAGCGCCCTTCTCCCTGCGCCAAGGGGAGTGGGCATACGGGCTGTCGGGGGCGAACGCCGACACTATCCAGTGTGCCCAGGCACCCTCCCATTCGCCTCCGCCAACAGTTGCCAGCCATTGACGCTTGACCTCGTCGAAGCGTGCAGTGAAGAAGACCACCGTCGATACCTCGGCGCGATCGACCGCCTCGACGAGGCGCTGCGCATCGCCGACGGAGGTTGCGATCGGCTTGTCGAGAAGCAGATGCCTCCCGGCCAGGGCGGCCTGCGCGCCGAGCTCGGCTTGGACGTCCGGCGGCACCGCGAACGCCACGGCGTCGAGGTCGGCCAGGAACTCCTGGAAATCCGCGTACGCCTCGATACCGAATTCCGCTCCGAGTGCTGCGGCCTTGTCGGCGTCGCGGCCCCAGACCGCGGCAAGCTCGACCCCAGGCTCGCGCGCCAGCACTGCTCCATGGGTGACCCGAGCCCAATACCCCGTGCCCACAAGCCCGAACCTCAACTGTTCCTCCAAATTCAGCTCCCGCGCAGTTCGCTTTTCGGCACACGCGCCGCCCTCATGACCACGTCTTATCAGTCAGCCGCTTGTCCGCTCCTCTGTCCCGCTGTCGCGATGTCCGTGTTCCGGCGGCGGGCGATCTAGGTCCGCGCCAATTCTTCCTGCATGTGACTGACCAGACGACCAACAGGGCGGCTTTGGAGATACCCGGGTCTCAGTTCCGCCGCGAGCAGGATGGCACCCACAACCCCGGCGGCGTCCCCGAGCGCGGGTGCGACCACGAGCTCGTCGATCTGACGTGCCTCAGGGAAGTAGCTCACGTCGAGCAGCTCGCACACCCTCTGGCGGACACGTCCCAGTAGACCGACCTCGTGCATCACGCCCCCGCTCAGGACGATGCGCTCGGGACGATACGTGGAGATGAGGTTCACGAGCCCGAGTGCGATGTACTCGCTCTCCAAGACGAACCCGTCGGGAGGCTCCATCGAGGCCTGTGCCCAGAGTGCCGAACGTTGCGCTCTGGCTGGACCCGACGCCAGGCCTTCCCAACAATTGCCGTGAAAGGGGCAGTTCCCGGTCCACGTCTGCTCCGGAGCGTCGGGCTGACGGTCGAAGGGGTGCTGGGGGAGGCGCATATGCCCTGCCTCGGGATGCGAGCGCCCGTGGACCAGTGCCCCGTTGACGATCGCCCCGACGCCGATTCCCGTGCCGATGGTGACGTACAGCATGTCAGAGCAGCCCTGGGCGGCACCCCACGCTTGCTCCGCGAGCGCGGCCGCATTGACGTCGGTGTCAAGATGCGCCGGTACCCCGAGGGCGCGCTCGAACTTCGAGAGAACCGGCCAACCCCGCCATGCGGCCTTCGGCGTTGCCTGGGCAATCGCGCCGGTCTCCAGGTCGAGGGGGCCGAAGCTCGCGATCCCGAGGGACACCAACACGCCCGAGTTTGTGTGCACATCGCGGAACCAGTCGGTTGCCAACCGGGTCGTTGTCTCCGGATCGGTCGTGGGGATGACAGTGTCGACCCACGCGTCGTCCGAACCGTCGCCGACTGCGCAAACGCATTTCGTGCCACCGAGTTCGATCCCGCCATAGGCAGCCACGTCATGTCCCTTCTCTGTGCCATCCCGGGGATGTCCCAATCAGATGCCGTTCCACACAACGTCGACCGAGACTCTTACGTTCTCGTGGCGCGCAACCCTTCCCGATGAGCTCAGCGGGCACGCGATGGTCTGGTCGAGGATTCCCAGCGCCGTGAACGGCGCTCAGGATGAGGCCACCTTGACGAGCGGCTTCAGGATCGAGGGATCGCGGCGCGCCGCGGTCAGCGCTTCCTCGCTCGATTCCAGTGAGAAGCGTGCATCGATGAGCCCTTCGAGGTTGATCGCGCCCGACGCGATGAGCGCGATCGCCTCGGGGTAGGTGTTCGCGTAGCGAAATGTGCCTGTCACCCGGATCTCTCTGTTCTGGATGCTGGCAATGGGGAAGGGCACCTCGGGAGACGGGCACATTCCCACCAGCACGGCGGCTCCCGCCGGGCGTACGCAGCGGATGCCGTCCAGGATCGCAGCCGGTGAACCCGAGCAGTCGATGAATACGTCCGCGTCCGCTGCCTCTTTCTCGAGGCTCGACGACGAGGTGTCGACAACCGAGGTCGCGCCGATCTCAGCGAGGCGCGCCCGACGCGAGGGCACCGGGTCGCTGACGATGACCTCGGTCGCCCCGGAAGCCAGAGCGACAAGGGTGACCGCGGCACCGATCGGCCCGGCACCGGCGATCACAACGCGAGACCCGACCCTTATCTCCGCCTTGCGGCAAGCCCAAAGCCCGACCGACAGCGGCTCGCAAAGAGCACCGGCGTCATCGCTTACCTGGTTGGGCAGAGCGAACGCGTAATCCTCGTGGATGGTCACATAGCGGGCGAGCGCGCCGTCGACCGGCGGCGTAGCGAAGAAGACCACGTCACGGCACAGGTTGTAATGGCCCGTGCGGCACTCCCGGCAGGAACCGCATGGCACGCCAGGCTCGAGAGCAACACGCTGTCCGAGCTCGTGGCGCTCCGCCAGGTCTCCCTTGCCGACGACGACCCCAGAGGCCTCGTGGCCCAGCACCATGGGTGCTCTGACCACGAAGTCACCGATCCGGCCGTGCTCGTAGTAGTGAACGTCTGATCCACAGATGCCTACCGACGCCACCTGCACGAGTACCTGTCGGGGACCCGGAACCGGTACTGGCCGCTCCTCGATCCGGAGATCACCTATGCCATGAAGCACCGCCGCTTTGTTTGAGAGTCCCAGCATCGTAATCAGGTCCTTCCTGGCCAGAGCGTATTCAGAGACTACCTCTGCATGGCAGGACGGCTCAGGTGCCGGGACCCGTGCTCGGGGCGCCGGCTCTCACGGCGCTACTCGGATCCGGCGTTCGACAGAATCCAGATTCTCAAGGGACGATCGCCGCCTTCATGCAGGATGGGTTGTCTCGTACTGCCTCGAGAGCCCGCGCGTAGTCAGCGAGTCGGAACTCGTGGGTGACTATGCCCTCGGTACGGACGCGTCCGGACCGAAGCACACCGAGAGCACGGTCGAAGCAATGAGTCTGGGCGAAAGACCCCTTCACCGTGAGCTGGCGACGAAAGATCTCGTAAGGATGCACAGGCAGGATGGATCGCTCGTCGGCCATCCCGTAGACGAGGACGGTGCCGCCGTCGCGGGCGAGCTGCAGACACAGTTCTCCGACCCCTGTCGCGCCGGTCGCCTCGACGACAACGTCGTAGCCGTCCGGCGCGTCGTCGTGCAAGGGGGCGAGCGAAGCCGCTGGGTTCGCCCGGTCCATCTGCACTGTCGCGTCGACCCCGTACGCGCGAGCCAGCGCCAGCTTGAACTCCGTCGGGGCCGCCACGGTCACCCGCGCCGCCCCGCCATGCACGAGCAGCTGTGCCAGCACGAGCCCGGTCGGGCCCGCGCCGAACACAAGCACCTCGGAGCCCGGCCTTAGGTCGAGCACGTCCATACCGTGGACTGCGCACGCGGTCGGCTCGGTCATCACCGCAGTGTTCAGGCTCAGGTCGTCTGCCGGGAAACACTTCTCTGCCCGCACGACGACGAATTCGGCGAATGCTCCCGGCCCGTTGACGCCCAGTGAATAGAAGTTTCGGCAGAACAGTGGCTCGTCGCGGCGACAGGAAGCGCAGTAGCCGCACAGCACGGTGTTGTCGGCGGCAACCCGCTGACCCACCGCGAGCCCGCCAACGGCTTCGCCGAGCGAATCGACACGGCCTACGATCTCGTGACCGGGCGTCAGGGGGTACTTCGAGAAGAAGCCCCCGTCATGGATGTGAAGGTCGGTCCCGCACATGCCGGCCATCTCCACGGCGAGGCGGACCTCTCCCACGCGGGGCTCCGGTGTCGGAACCGTCAGCACCTCGAACTGCCGCGGCGCACTGTAGACGACGGCTCTCATCGCGTGAACGCTACCTTGCTCCTGCCGTCGTCAGACACGCCAAAGCCTTTCGGGGGTCACCTCGGAGCAGGTGCACCTGCCCGTCGGCCGGAAGACAGCTCTGCGGACGATTGCGTTGGAGTCGGTGCAGCACTCAAGAACGCCGTGACCCTCAGGCAGTTCGCCGCGGGAACGATTCGGGAAGGGAACTCCTTCAAGCTGGCGGTGTCAGCTATCGGGCCGGGCCGGCCGGTCCGGCACTGAGAAATGGAGGATGTCATGACCAGCACCTTGACAGGTTGGAAGCACGGCGACGCGACACGGGAAACAATCAAGCGGCTACTGCAAGCCCAAGTGGGGCTGATGAGACGAAACGTCCCCCGGTTTCGCGATGCGCTCGTTGGCGTCGGAGTTGCTGCGCTGCTGACCGGTGGCACGGCTTTTGCTTGCGCGCCCAACGCGACGGCCCAGATTCCAATAGCGAAGATGGGCACCACCTATGTCTGTGTCGGCAACTTCAACCCTCAATTGATGGTGCCTGGGCGCCCGACGCGGCCTGTGCGCCCCACGCGCCGGACGGGTCCGTTCGGCTGTCGTGCCGCACCCGAGAACAGCCCAAGAATGGCTGGAGGCAGAAGCATCCTGTGAAGTCCCGAGACGATCGGGCCACCGCTGTCGTCTACGCGGATCCAGTTGTCCCCGGGACGACGGGGTGTACCTCGAGATCGCATGAATAGAAAGCACGCTCAACGCGGACCGCGCTCCCGAGAACGGGAGGAGAAACAAGGATCACCGGATACTCAGGGCACGCCGCGCCGTTCGAAGTACTGTCCTCTCCCTCGATGAGCGCCGATGCGGTCTGGCCGTCAGTGAGGTTCACGAGAGGAGGAACCGTCATTCCTGCGGGCAGCCCGCCGAGATAGCCCGAAGGAGTATCCCTGGCGGTGGCTACCCGGCGACCGCTTGCATCAAGGAGGCCAACAGATGGGTAATACCGCATCCGACAGGGGATCACACTCACGTTGCGGAACAGGATGGGCAAACCGGCATGGCCCAGCCCGGCCTCGCCTGTTCCTGCGGTGACGCGCAGGCCCGACGTCGTGCAGATGGGAAAGAGGTCAGGCAACGTGAATGAGTCGAGGATGCTGGCCGGGAAGAAGGACGAGACGCTGGCTGACGCCGGACTCCTACACACAAGGCTCGGGTACCACAGGAAGACCCGCGTGCCCTGCCCGGCATCCCGCAGTCGGACGACGATCGAGGTGACATGCGGACAGTTGTCGCTTCCGTCGGAGGCGAAATCGTCCGATGTGAACACAAGCGCGGCTTGCTTGCTGGCCGACTTCGTGGTCGCGGACGGTCCTATGACAATCGGGCGCGGATGAACAGCAAACGCGATTCCGGGCCCTTGGTGCGAAACGATGACTGCTAGCGGCCCGTGGTGCGCTCGTTGTCCCAGTGAAGAAGCTCACCGTCGGGTATCCGCCCAGGACACAAGCGACCTTCGACGAGTTGGTCACCTTGAAGCCGGTGATGGCCGTCCCGGCCGCACCGCTTCCTCCGTAGTACACGATGTCCAGTTGGCCGATCTTGCAGGGCACGGTCGCCACCGTCGGGGTCGCACGCGCCTGATGCCCCAGGTGGTCGAACACGCTCAAGGGTTGGAGCGGTACGACAACAACCACGAGGACGGCCACAGCGTCGAACAGGACGCCGGCTCTTCTCGCATGGGTTTGGCGCCGGACTCGGGGGATGTCCTCCCTGTGAGGGCGCAAGAAAGCGGCATTGATGCGCAGGGGTCGCCCGCGGGCTCGTGTCATGGTGAGAGTGTGCCACCGCCTCATCGCGTAGTACGAGCACTCGAGGAAGACTCAGGGTGACCGGCCTCTTCTCAAGGACAGCCCAACTCGCTTATGCAACCTGTCGATCTTCGGAGGCACGCGTGCGCGAGCTGACCGATGCGGACCCGGCCTCCAGGCCCTCATCGCGGGCTGGAAGTAGCGACCCGCAGCCGATTGTGACGGCAAATTGGAAGGAGAGCCCCGACCCCTTAGGATCGAATCGGCCCTCGATCCGCGGGAGGCTGTGGCCGATGACGAGCAGGAGGGGCCGACAGGTGCCGGACTCCGAACCGGGCGGTGTCGAGCCGCCCAGGCCCGGCGACCCTCGCCAGTTCGTGACGATCCCTGCCGCGACCGGCCCAGCCCCCATGCCAGGACCACCGGCGATGCCGGCTGTGGACCGTCTGTATGCCGCCTGGCAACGCCGAGTCGAGACCGACTACATCTTCGACTACTGGACGGCACTGGGTTGGACGATCCTCACCCTCGGAATCTACGGCTTGTACGTGTTTTACCAATTGGTTCGTCGCATGCGCGATCACAACGAGCGGCGGGTCGACTTCTTCGACGCAGCCCTGGCTTTCGCCTGGGAGGAGGCCGGTCGGCGTGGATTGCAGTCGGAGCTGACCCCGTCCTTCCAGCGGGCCAGCGCGCACATGGACGTGCTCGAGCGCATGACCCGGAACTTTCGAGAGCCCGTCGTCTGGGTCGTGCTGGCCGTCGTCCCCGCGGCATCGCAGAGCTAATTGCTTTCATCCTCTTGGACCAGGACATCGTGAGGCACGATCGGTCCGAGGTCGGCGTCGAGTACGAGTTGGCGCTCATCTTCTGGCGCTTGGGTCAGCCCTTGTCGGTACCCGACCAGACCCGCGTGAAGATGCAGAACAACTATGTCGGCCGGATCGTAGCCACGATCGTCTCGTTCGGCATCTACCTGCTCTGGTGGTATTACGACCAGATGATCGAGCCGAACCTCCACTTCCGGACAAACTGGGCCCAGGAGGACGCTCTGGTCGCCGCCGTACAAGCGCTTCGCTGACGTCGGGTTCCTCACGGGACGCCATTTGTCGATCAACGAAGAGCCGGTCGGGCGCACCGTTGAACCACCGGCAACAAGAAGGACGTGCCCATCGACAAGATGGCACCTTCGCGGCGAAGATTGACCCATGCCGGAGTCACAACTTCCTCGGCGATACGTCGAGCCCGGCTGGTTCACCCGGAACATCTTCAACCGTGCGGTAGCGCTGTTTACTCGCGCCGGCATCAGCGTGTGGGGGTCGCGTGAGCTCCGTGTCCGCGGGCGCAAGAGCGGGGAATGGAGGTCGACGCCGGTCAACCTGCTCAGCTTCGCCGGCGAGCACTACCTGGTGGCACCACGCGGTGAGACGCAGTGGGTGCGCAACCTGCGCGTCGCCGGTAGCGGCGAGCTAAGGGTGGGAAGGCGCGTCCAGGCGTTCCAGGCGACAGAGTTGGCCGACACAGACAAGACCGAGGTGATGCGGGCATATCTCAAGCGCTGGAAGGCGGAGGTGGGTGTCTTTTTCGGCGGAGTCAGTGCCGGTGCCTCGGATGCCGACCTCCTTCGCATCGCGCCAGACCACCCGGTGTTCCGCCTAGCGCTCACCTAGACGTAGCGAGCGAGCCTCATACCGCCGAGAAGACATAGCGCTACGCGCTGAGGGCGCCCGAAGGGCGCCCTCGTTGCATCGGTCGTAACTTCCAGGTTGCTAAGACCAAGGAGGCTG
>JBEKBX010000065.1:0-14671 GCA_050015175.1 Acidimicrobiales bacterium
CTTGGGCGGCAGGGTGGAACGAGGACCCGAAGCCGTTCGTCTGGCACAAGAGCGCCGAGGAGATCCTCGAGCGACTTGCGGGCTACTGCTCGGCGGTGACCGAAAACAGCAGCGCTTCACGCCGACACGTCACTAGCGGACCATTAGGTTGCGGTCGGCTCCACTTACCAGAAACGTCAGCCGGACCTAAGAGCGGGCCAGCGCCCGCTCTTAGGAAGCTCCCCGAGGTGCACCACTCTCCATTGCTTGCCTGTGGTCGCAGGCACGAGCTCGGACCACGATCCGGTCGGGAGGTCGAGCCTCGCGGAGCTGAGAGCCGGGAGCAGTCGCGCGAGAAGCGCCCGCAGCACGGCATCGTGGGTGACGAGCGCCACGCCGGCTTTCACGTCCCCGACGGCTGCAGCGCTGGCCTCCGCTGTAGCGACGGCGTCGAGAAATGCCTTGTCCGTCCTGTCCTCGAGCAACTGCCAAGCTTCGACGAGGGGGGCGGAGTCGATAGTCCCGAACCGCTCCTCGACTTGCTCGAGCGAGTGTCCCGCCCACTCGCCGTAGAAGCGATCACTGAGGCGGTCGTCGATCGTGAGGAGCACCCCCGCGGCAGCAGCCACCGGACGCGCCGTGTCGACGGCACGCCTCAGCGGGCTCGACACGACCGTGCTCAGGGGCACTCCGCGAAATACCTCGCCGAGCGCGGCAGCCTCTGCCTCACCGCTCGCGTTCAACGGGACGTCGAGCTGTCCTCGGAGCACGCCGGCGGCATTGAGAGCTGTCTCGCCGTGTCGGACGAGGAAGACGTGCACGACTACCACGCGTAGACGAGATAGGCGACCACGAGAACCACGAGGATGTAGAGGAGGTACTGGTTGACGTCGCCCGACTGGATCGGTTGGAGGAGACGGGCGAGCGCCTTCACGAAACGGGCGATCGGTCGGTACAGGTACTGCTCGAAGATCGGCTGGACCTTGGTCCGGTAGTGCACCGGACCGGAGCTTCCGGCCGGATCGTCCGATGCCCGGTCGATGTGGATGTCTGGGCGGTAGAGGCGCTGGAAGGTCACCCGGACGGGGTTCGAGAACGTCGTTGCGGTGTACTGCATTCGTGCCCTGTACGACATGAGGCCACCGTCCCAGACCGGGACCCGTTGCGTGGCTCCCCGAGGGCGACTGGCCGCGTAGATGGCGATAGGAACGACGGTCACCGCCACGAGGAACACGGCCAGGTAGGTGGGCGAGAAGCCGGAGAAGTTCGTGTGCCCCGGGATGACGGTGAGGTTGGACACGAGAAGCATTGGGCGCAGCTGCACGCCCGTCACGCCCCGCACGACGTGGTCAAGCGCGACAAGCACCGCAGGCGCACCGACTCCGAGCGCCACACAGGCAGCCGCCAGCAGACCTGGCCCGAGGACCGGCTGGCCTGTCTCGGTTGCCCTGGCTGCCTCGGCGCTTCGGGGCATGCCTAGGAAAGCGATTCCGAAGGCTCGCGCGAAGGCGAGCACGGCGAGCCCGGCCGTGAGGCCGATCGTGGCGGCGGCAATCAGGATGAGGACACCGACGACGTGGCTGTGGACGCGGAATCCCTGGAAAAGCCCCTCGAACAACATCCACTCGCTCACGAAGCCGTTGAGGGGAGGCAATGCGGCGATGCCGAGGGTGCCGACGAGGCTGATCACCGAGCTCGCTCGCATGTGGTGCACGAGCCCGCCCAGCCGGTCGAGGTCCCGGATCCCGCTCGCATGCTCGACGACGCCCGCCTCTAAGAAGAGCAAGGTCTTGTAGGTCCCGTGGTTGACCACGTGGTAAAGGGCGACGAGAAGCAGGAACGCGCCGAGGACCGGCTGGTGGTAGTACGAGAAAGTCATCGACGCCCCGACGGAGGTCATGATGATCCCCACGTTCTCCACGCTCGAGTAGGCAAGGAAGCGCTTCAAGTCGCGCTCGACGACCGCGTAGAGGATGCCGATGAGCGCGGAGAACGCACCGAGTGCCATCACAAGCAGTCCCCACCATAGGGGCCCATGGCCGAGCAGCTCGAAGCCGAAGAGCATCACCCCGTACACGCCGAGCTTGATGACGAGCCCTGAGAGGTAGGCCGAGCCGTCCGCGGGAGCCACCGGGTGAGCGGCCGGAAGCCAGATGTGCAACGGGGCGAGCCCCGCCTTGAAGCCGAATCCGAGGAGCGCCAACACGAACGCCGTGCTCCTCCAGCCGATGGGGATCGACTGCGCGTGAGCGGCGATGACCGAGAGATCGAGGCTGTGGGCATGGGTGGCGAGGATGACGAAGGCGGCGACCACCATGGCGAAGCCCACCTCGCCGAGCGCCAGGAAGAGGAAAGCGCCCTCGCGCACCCCTGCCCGGCGCCAATGGCGGAGGATCACGAGCGAGCAGGCACGGGTCATCGACTCCCAGGCGATGAGGAACGTAGTGACGTCGCCGGCGACGAGCACGGCAAGGGAGGCCAACGCTGCCAGGTTGTAAGCGCACAGGTAGGCGGCAGTCCCGCGCTCCGGCTTGTGGTAACGGGGGGCGTAGCAGCCGATGGCAAGGGTGACGAGGCCGAGCAGGACAAGGAACGCGCTGGCAAGCGGAGCCGCCCGCAGATCGAGGCGCCCGACGACATTGCCGGCACCGAGCGTCGTGGTTGTGGCACGACCGCGCATGGCAAGAAGGACGCCGCCAACGAGGCAGGCCGCGCCACCGGCCGCCGAGACGGCTCCTGCTGCCAAAAGGAAGATTTTCCGCGAAGCCCCGAGGCCAAGGCCGGCCGCCAAGACCCAGGCGGTGCCGGCGGCCCAAAGGAGCGGGGCGGTCACTTTGATGTCTCCTCTCCCGCTACAAAGCTGAGCGCGCCCACTCTTTCCGCGAGCCGGCCGACGGCGACGAGCAAGCCCTGCAAGAGGGCGAGGGGACTGGGCGGGCAGCCGGGGATGAAAACGTCGACGGGTAGGACCTGGTCGAGCCTGCCCCGGACGATCTCGTCCTCATCGAACACTCCGCCGAGCGGGCATGCTCCGACGGCGACTACGAGCTTCGGCTCCGGCATGGCTGCATAGGTCTTCGCGAGCGGCAGTTCCATCACCCGCACGACAGGGCCCGTCACCATGAGCAGGTCGGCGTGGCGCGGGGCGGGGGTGAAGAAGAGCCCGAGGCGGTGCAGGTCGTAATGGGGGGCAAGCAGGAGACGGATCTCCGACTCGCAGACGGCGCACGAGCCCGTGTCGATCGTCCGGATGTGTAAGCTCCGGCCGAAGAGCCCGTGGATGTCGCCGGCAAGCCTCGCAGCGAGGCGATCCTCTTCGTGTCCCGGCACGGCCATTGCGCGGCTCACTTGTCACCGCCTTGAATGGGGATCCGCTTCACCAGGTGGGCGCGCGCGGTGGCAGCGAGCTCGAACACCCCGCTCGTCGTGACGGCATCGGGGGCGATGCGCTGGCACGTCCCACAGGCCGTGCAGGCACCGACGTCCAACACGAGCTCCCGGTCCTCCTGCCGCAATGCGCCGCTCGGGCAGCTCTCGACCAGCCGGTGGACGAGCTCGGCGGTGAGCCGCGACGGGACGAAACTCGGCGGCGTTGGGAGCGCCGAGGCCCAGGGATCGAGGACGGAGGGGTACCTCGTCGTCACCACCTGTCGGCCAAGCCCGCGAAGGAACCAAAGTGCCATCAGCAGGCGAACCCGGCAACGGTCAGCCAGAAGCTGGCCTCGATGATGGGTATGTCGGTGAACACATTGCGCGACCGGGCGGCGTCGTCGAAGGCCCGCCAGTTGCGCACCGAGCCCGGGCGAAGCCGCGCTCGTGTGATGCGGCCGGCCTCGTCGAGCGCCAGCCACGTGAGCGACTCACCGCGGGAGGACTCACACCAGCCGAGCGCCGCACCCGGCACCGGATTTAAAGCCGCCTCGTCCACTCCGGATCCGAGGCCCGCGCCGACCAGTTCCGAAACGAGCCGCGCCGACTCCTCGACCTCCTCGAGCATGACCTGTACCCGCGAAAGCACGTCGCCTCCTTGGCAGAACGAGACGTGCTCCCCGAGCTTGCCGTACGGCCCGAACCGATGGTCCCGACGGCAGTCGATATCCTGACCCGAAGCCCTGGCGACCGGTCCGACCAGCCCGAGGCGCCCGGCCGCCTCAGGCGTGACGATCCCGCACGCCTCGAGGCGGTCGAGAAACGAGTTCGTCGTCATGAGGGCGTCCGCCACCCGGCGAAATTCGCCGAGCGCGTCCGGCAGCTGGGTTCTGAGAGCGGCCGTGTCAAGAGGGCGGCTCACGCCCCCGATCGCGAGCAGCCCGAACAGATAGCGGTGCCCTGCAACGGCCAGGTTCACTCGGAGGAACTGCTCCAGGGCGATCTCCGCCTGCGCCTGACCGACCGAGAGCCCTGTCGACTGGGCGACCGCCGCGACCGCCGCAGCATGGTTGTAGAGCCGTTCGAGCTCCAGGGCGACAGCCCGGGTCCGCTCGACCTCTTCGGAGACGGTGACACCAGCGATGGACTCTGCCGCCTGGCAGAAGGCCCACGAGTTGCCAACTGCCGAGAGCCCCTCAGCCCGCTCGACGAAGAACAGGGCGCGAGTGGTGTCGAGGCCCTGCAGACGTCGCTCTATCCCGCGGTGTTTGTGCCACTGCAGCAGATAGAGGTCGATCACCTCCTCGCCGCTGGTGACGAGACCCATGTAAAGCGACTCCTGCCCGACGGCCCGAACCGGACCGTACGGGAACTCGAAGGCCTCACCGGCGACGAAGAAGGCGGCATGGACCTCCCTGGGCACGTGTGTCGGAGCCGATCCGAGCCGCGGGAAGCTCTGGTGGGCAAGTGGAGGCACGATCACCCAGTTGAGCGGCTTGCCACCATGGGGTCGTACACCGAACTGCTCGTAGATCTCGCATTCCTCGAGGAAGGCCGCCGGCTCGATCTCAGAGAGCGGGGGGTACTCCTGGCCATCGACCGGCCATTCGAGCACGGCGTAGGCGCCCTCGCGATCGAGGGCGTACACGGCCCGCAGGACGGGCTTCTCGTCCTCCAGGGCACCAAAAAGGTCTGCGAGACGAACCTTCCCGCTCGCGGAAAGGCCGGAGACGACGCGTTTGAGGTCGGCGACGTCCACCCGGGCGAGGTCGACGCCGGGCTGGATACTTCGCCATGGGCCGCCGCTTGCCGACGCCAACATCTCGCGCACCGTGGAAATGGCACCCTCCTGCGGCTCCCGGGCGAGATCGCTCATGAGATAGCCCTTACCGCATGCATCAGGATCTCGTTCAGTCCGCCCGGGATCCACACGCCGAGGAGAGCGAGAACGCCCAGCCCGCCGACGAGCGGGAACGCGGCGAGGATCCGGCCAGAGCGGCGAGGGTAAGGATGAAGCGGCTCCGGGCCGTCGCCGGTTGCCATGGCCAGGGTCGTGCCGACGAGGGCGATGAAGCCGACGACGAGTAGGAGGAGAAAGACCCCGGCCAGGAGAGGAGCCGCTCCTGCGAAGCCGGCACGGACGATCGTGAGCTCGGAGAGGAACACCCCAAAGGGCGGACAGCCCGCGACTGCGAGCGCGGCGAGCACGAGGACGCCTCCGGCGAGCGGGAGCGCGCCGAGCGCGCCGCGAACTTCTGAGGACTCACGAGTCTTGTAACCGAGGACGAAGTCACCGGACGACAAGAAGAGGACTGCTTTTCCGATGGCATGGTTGAGCACCTGCAACAAGGCACCGTAGAGGCCGAGAACGCCGCCGAACCCGAGCGCCACGGCGACGATGCCCATGTGTTCGATAGAGGAGTAGGCAAAGAGCCGTTTGAAGTTGCCTCTCCGCACCATGAAGATCACTCCGACGAACAACGTGAGGAACCCGAAGACGAGCAAAACGTGGTCGGGATAGGCGCTGCCCAGCCCCGCCTTGGCGATGGCCTGGAAACGGATGACGGCGTACATGCCGGTGTTGAGAAGGGCCGCCGACAGCATGGCGCTCGCCGGGCTCGGCGCTTCGGAGTGCGCGTCGGGCAGCCAGGTGTGCATCGGTGCGAGACCGACCTTGGTGCCGTAGCCGACAACGGCGAGCAAGAAGGCGAGTCGGAGGCTTCCCGGCTGGAGGGCGTGGGCGTGGAGGAACAGGTAGGGCCAGGTGAGGCGTTCACTCGAGGTGAGATGGACAGCGCTCCCGGCGTAGAAGAGCCAGAGCGTAGCCAAAAGGGCGATCGTCACGCCGAGCGAGCTGATGATCACGTACTTCCAGGCCGCCTCGAGCGAGCGAGCCTTGGCCTCGAGACCTACGAGCGCCGCGCTCGCGAGCGTGCTCGCTTCGATCAGCACCCAGAGCAGGCCGAGGTTGCCGGCGAAAAGAGAGCCGAGCATGCCAGAGGCGAAGACAGAGAAGAAGACGAAGTAGAGCCTCACCTGGAACGAGCTGAGCTCGCCTCTGTCCTCCTCCACCCGCATATAGGCGGCCGAGCCGAAGGCGGCGAGGACAACGACGAGAGAGACGGTGATGGCAAAGAACACAGCCAGCGGGTCGACGTAGAGAAATCCCCCGATCCCCTGCACATGGGGTCGCCCGGTCGCAGCGGCCGCGAGGACGATGCTCGCGGCAAACGAACCGATGGCGCCGGCGACGAGGGCGTAACCAGCGCCCCGGGCCCGACATCTCGCCGCGACAGCGATCACCCCGGCGAGGGGGAGCAGCACGACAAGGGCGACGAGGGCGATCACCCGCGGAGCTCCATCAACTCAGCGGACGTCGCCTCGGCAAGGCGGCGCGTGATCCCCGAGACGAACACCACCATGATCAGGACCGCCGCCACGAGGTCCAAGAAGACCCCGGCCTCGACGATGAAGGGGAAGCTGGCCACCAAGGTGATGGCTCCGAGGAAGAGCCCGTTCTCGGTGATGAGCCAGCCGATCAGCTGGGCCACTGTGTGACGGCGGACGACCATGATGAGCGCCCCCAGCAGTACGACGGCAGTCGAAAGCGGCACCACCGACGAGGCGACAACGCCGTGGGGCAGGTCTTGGGCGCGGACCGCCAGATAGGCAAAGGCGGTCAGCAGGGCGCCGATGAAGAGCGAGGTCGAGAGCCCCGTAGTCATTGCGGTGTCGCGCTTCAGCTCGAGGCGGCGTAGCAGCAAACGGCGCGTGGCGAGCGGGATCGCGAGGCCCTTTACGACGAGAGTGATGACGGCGAGCGCCCACAATTGGGCGTTGTCGTAGTGGTAGGCGACAACGGCAGCGGCGAACGACAGCATGATCGACTGGAGCCCGTAGTAGGCGACGTACCGGTTGAACAGTTTGGAGCCGAGGCAGGCGAAGGCGGCGAGGAGGATCACAACCGCGCTCAACGAGAGGAGCGTTCCCTCGATCGAGCTCGACGACAGGCTCTGCACGGCTACGCCCCGATCACATACGAGGTCACGACACCAACCAGGGCGATCAGAAAGGCGGCGCCGAGGAACTCGGCGATGCGGAAGAAACGCAGCTTCGCGAAGGAGGTGTCGATCACCACGACGACCAGACCGCAGACGGCGAGCTTGCACAGAAGCACCGGGACGGCGACGAGGCCGCCGATGATGCTCGTCGCGTTGCCGAGCCCCCAGGGGAAGACGAAGACGTTCATGAAGATCGCCGACATCAGAAAGAACTTCATCGAGGCGGCCCAGCGCATGAGGGCGTAGCGACGCCCGGAGTACTCGAGCACGCGGCCCTCCTCGATCATCGAGATCTCGATGCTGCCACTGGGGCTCTCGATCGGGATGCGGCCGTTCTCGACGAGGATGATCATGAAGAAGGCGATCAAACCGAGCACATGAGTCGGGAGCACCCGGGCGTAGGCCGACGCAGCCAGGGCGTGATTCATGAGATAAGGGTTGTCAGAGGCGGAGAGTACCCCGACGGTGAAAAAGACGATGATGAGAGCCGGCTCGGTGAGACTTCCGATCCAGGTCGCTCGACTCGCCCCGAGGCCGCCGTTCGGGCTGGCCGTGTCGAGGGCGGCGAGTGCTGTGACGAAGCTTGCGAGGGTGAGGACGAAGGCCCCGCCGATCAGGTCGGCGAGGAAGGCGAGCGGGAGTGGGTTGCTCGTGATGACCGGGACGATGACAGAGACCGTCAGGTAGCAGGAGAAGACGACAAAGGGAGCCGCTTGGTAGACGTAGGACGCCTGATCGCTCACCGTCTCGCCCTTGCGCAGGAGCTTGGCAAGGTCTCGGTAGGGCTGAAGGATGCTCGGGCCCCGCTTGGAGGCGATGACGGCCTCGGCTCTTGCGAGAACGCCTACGTACAAGGGCGCGAACACAAGAACGACGAGACTTTGCACTACCTGCAGCACTATCCCAACAGGCACCCAGACTTCACCCTTTCAGCTGACCACGGCCAGAATCGAGGTAGAAGCCATCAGCGGAGCGAGTAACTCGCCCCACGTAGCGCGGGCCTCATCGCGTCACGCCGTCATGATACTCAACTCCCCGGCAAGCCCGGCAATGTTCGAAAGAAGCGGCAGCTGAGATCGACAAAGATCCTCTGCAGCCTCGGGCTCTGAGATCCAAGGCGGACGATCGTCGAGCTTCCAACCGATTCTCGTGGGCTGGGATGAGTCGAGGTACACCCGCCAAGCCTTTCGCTCCGCAGTGCACTTTGCAGAAGAGCTTCGGGCCGAAGTCGTCATTCTGGCCGGGCCGACGCGTCATTCACATGCCGAGACCGCGGACCAGGTCGTCGAAGACGTGGCTTAACGGGGCCGCGAGGCCCTGGCCGAAATGACGGCCAAGGCCCGACATGAAGGCATCCCTGCTACCGTCCCTATCCGTCGCGAGGTGATCGAGGCAGATCAGACAGGTTCCGGCGTTCGACGCTCACGTGCGCGAGCACGGCTTCGATCCCGTCAATCGCCGGGAGGCACGAAGTCGATGCCGCGGTGCGCCCACGTATCGGCGGGGCGAGCGAGCACCAAGCCCGTCACGACGGTTGTCCGGTGATGGTGGTCGGTCGGGCTGACCGTATCGTCGCTCAGCCTCGGTCGCCCTTGAAACGCGGCGCACCTGCCTGCGGACGTTTCGCCAGGAACACCCGCCCGACCTTGATCGCCTCCCGGCCGCCTCATCCCCGGTCGCTCCGGCCGCTTCGGCAAGGGCGACGCAGGCTCGCTGCAGCTCGTATCGCCCGTCGACTCGCTCTGACATGGCCGCTTCCGGTCGCGTGGTTAGCCTCCAGGGGCCATCAGCCGCGCAGGCGGTTCTCAGGCCAGCCCCGTCGCGACGTTCATGATGTCCCGGCCAGAGCGTGCCTCCGATCCACCGACGGTCATGGACTAAGGTCGTCCTAACGGGCATCCCCCGCCCGGCGATGGATCCCGCCGGGGCCGGCCCACTGGTCGGTCGACGTGCCGAAACGGCTGATGGTTCCTACCTCGTATGACGAGGGAGGTGACATGTTGCCTGTCGTCCGGACGCCGTGGTGAAGTCGGGCGACCACCCTGATGCAAATGGCGCGGACGGAGCACCGGCGCGCCCGATCGGTGATGAGACCACACCGCCGCCTGAGGCGTGGACCAGCCCCGGCGTCATCGGCGTGGCTGCCTCCAGCCTCTTCTCAGACTCGGGCCACGAGCTCACGACTGCTCTGCTCCCGAGCTTCCTCGTGTCGGTCCTGCATGCCTCCGCCGCGACACTCGGGGTGATCGAGGGAATCAGCGACGGGCTGCTCGGCGTCGCCCAGCTCGCGACCGGGCCGATCGCCAACGACCCCCACAAGCGTGGCCGGCTCGCGGCGGGCGGCTACCTCACCACGGCGGTCGCCACCGGTGCCATCGGCCTCAGCGTCGCCACATGGCAGGCGGGGACCCTTCGGGCGCTCGCCTGGGTGGCGAGGGGGGCTCGCTCGCCGGCCAGGGACTCGCTTTTAGCATCCCTGGCCCCACCGACGGCCGCCGGGAGGGCATTCGGGCTGGAACGAGCAGGCGACAACCTCGGCGCCGTGGCCGGACCGCTGCTCGCCGTTGCTTTCGTGAACATGCTCGGCATCCGCACGACGATGCTGCTCGCGCTGGTTCCCGGGCTGTTCGCGGCGATCGCCATCACGGTGGCAGTGCGGGATGCACGACGGACGCCAGTCGCACGAGCGCGTCGGGCGGGGTTCGAGATGGCAAGGCTGCGAAGGGCGGGGCTCTTTCGAGCGATGGTGCCGATCGGGTTGTTCGAGGTAGGCAATGTCGCCACCACGCTGCTCATCCTGCGTGCGACTCAGCTTCTTCACACAGGTGCGCGCTCGCTTGTTGCTGCCGCATCGCTTGCGATCCTCATCTACGCCGCCCACAATGCCGTCGCTTCTGCCGTCGCTTTCGGCGGCGGCCACTGGATCGACAAGTCCGGACCTCGGATCGTCTTCGCCTTGGGCGCTGTGTGTTATGTCGGGGGCTACGCGGGCTTCGCGCTCGGACCGCGGAGTTGGCCGCTCTTGCTGGTCGCATTCTCGCTTGCCGGAAGTGGGATAGGGCTCGCCGAGACGGCGGAGTCGGCACTCGTTGCGGCGTTGCTTCCCGACGAGCTTCGCGGTGCCGGGTTCGGGCTTCTGGGCGGGGTACAGAGCGCCGGCGGCCTTTTGGCCTCGACCGCGGTCGGCCTCATCTATGCCGCTGTCTCGCCGCGGGCCGGCTTCGCCTATGCCGCTTCTTGGATGCTTCTCGCCGCCTTCGCATCCACGCTACTTAGGCGGTCACCATGAACATCAAAGCTCAAGGCTGGCAAGCCGGTCTGACCGGATCGGCATGGTCGCAGCCTCGCGATCTTCGGTGGCGTCTCATGCCTGTCGCGGTTTGCATCCTCGTCGTCACTGCGATCGGCGCGAGCGCAGAGAGCTTTGCACGATGACGGTGCCGAGCATCCTCTATCTCACGAGTGACACTCGTAACGCGCCGGGCTGGGAGCCGGGGTCGCCACTGTTTCGCGATCTGAACCTCGACCAGGTCATCGCCTCGGTGGTCAAGGGGAAGGACGCGTACGACCTCCGACCGTTCCTCTACCAGCCGCTCCCCGACATCGACGGCATCGTCTTTCGCCAGGGGGTGTTCGCCGACCTCGAGGATCCCGAGACATACGCGATCCTCGCTCGGTTCGCGAAGGCACAACTCGTCGCGACGTCCGCCTATCGCGTCAAGGACCTGCGGGAGGACGACCTGGGCTTCAACCACTACCACCGAGAGCGCTTATTCTTGAACGCGGTAGCTCAATATTGCAGCAGCGTCAGCGTGCTCGAGGCCGGCCTCGCCGCAAGCGCGGTGCGATCCCGCGCACTGCTCGAGCTCCGCGACTATCTGAGCAGGTACGTCGCCTCGCCCGAGTTTCGAGTGCTCACGACCGAGACCGCGACCCTCGAGGCGGCGCTGGACGACGTCCGCTACTGCGTGCTCGTAAGGGGCGACCGGATCACCGTCGGCGCCTACGACGACGAGGCGGATTACAGCGAGAACGTCTCCCGGACCTTCGAGCGGTTCCGCCACGGTGCGGTCAACAACTACCTCCCGAACTTTCGGGACATGGACTCCTTCGCCGGAGCGGGCGTGCTCGACCTCGTGGCAAAGGTCTTCCCCGAGCTCTTCGCGCAGCTCGACGCGTTCTGCCGAGCGCACCTCGACTACATGGACGATGCGGTTCGACTCCTCGACCGGGAGCTGGAGTTCTATCTCGCCTACCTCGAGTACATTGACAGCCTGCGAGCTGCGGGGCTCGCTTTCAGCGCTCCGAAGCTGTCGAGCACCGACAAACGCGAGCAGGTCAACGACACTTTCGACCTCGCGCTTGCTGCGCAGCTCACCGCGCGGGAAGTCCCGGTCGTCTGCAACGACCTCACCCTCGCCGCCGCGGAGCGGATTCTCGTGGTGTCTGGGCCTAACAACGGCGGCAAGACGACCTTCGCTCGCACCTTCGGTCAATTGCACTACCTCGCCCGCCTCGGCCTGCCGGTCCCTGGACGCGACGCGCAGTTCTACCTCTGCGATCGCATCTTCACCCACTTCGAGAAGGAGGAGCAGATCACGACGCTCGCCGGGAAGCTCCAGGACGAGCTAAACCGGCTGCGAGCGGACTTCGACGAGGCCACCCCCGCGAGCGTCTTCATCTTGAACGAGCTGTTCAACACCACGAGCGCAATGGACGGGCTCTTCCTCAGCATTCGGATCCTCGAGCGGGTAACGGCGCTCGACGCGCTCTGCGTCTGCGTCACCTTTCTCGATGAGCTCGCCTCGCTGAACGAGAAGGTCGTGAGCATGGTGGCCACCGTCGTCCCCGACGACCCCGCCAGGCGCACCTACAAGGTCGTTCGCCGGCCAGCGGACGGACGCGCCTACGCGCGTTCCCTTGCCGAGAAGTACGGCCTTACCTACGAGCAGTTGAGCGCTGGGATCGGCGGATGAGAGCGCTGCTCATGTTCGCCGACCGGGACTTCGAGGTGGCGCGCGAAGACGCTCCCTACGAGCAGGGCCTGATCCAGGACCTGGAACTGACGACGCTATGGAAGGCAATGGCGCGCGGCGACGAGGTCATCTGGAAGTCGTCGCGCACCGCCCTCCTCGAGAGCCTCGAGTCGACGAAGGAGATCCGCTATCGACAGGCGGTCTACCTCGACTGCCTTGCGAACCGATCCGTCGTCGAGGAGCTCTACGAGCTCGCAGGAGCGGCGATCGCCGAGAAGAAGAGGAGCTGGCGGGGCTTCGGAATCAACTCCAACAACGGCGAACCTCTCCTGCACGCGTCGATCAAGGAGCTCGAATCCTTCGTTGGGATCCTCAAACGCCTGCACCAGCTCGCCGAAGAGCACCCCGACGCGTTCAAATCCGAGGGGTTCGCGAGCTTCTTCGCAACGCTTCGACGCGAGCTCGACGACGCGTACTTCGGCGAGATCGCCCATCACCTTCGGAATCTGCGCTTTCGCAATGGCGTGCTGGCGAGTGCCCGCCTCGGTGATGGGAACCAGGGCGTCGACTACGTGCTTCGAGCACGTCGCAACCGCGGCAACTTCCTGCGACACCCGATCATGAAGGGTCCGACCTTCAGCCGCACGATTCCTCGCGAGGACGACGGCGGCCACCAAGCCCTGAGTGGCTTGCGCAACCGCGTGGTCAGCCTCGCAGCCAACGTCCTGGCACAATCGGCCGACCACATCGTGAGCTTCTTCACGGCCCTCCGCAGCGAGCTTGGCTTCTACCTCGGGTGCTGCAACCTGCATGACGAGCTCGCCGCGCGCGGGCGGGTAGACTGCCAGCCCGATCCCGAACCGATCGGCCTCTCGTCGCTCTCCGCGACCGGGTTGTACGAGCCCTGCCTTGTGCTCCATACCGCGGAGACCGTGGTCAGCAACGACCTGCGCGCCGACGGCAAGCCACTCGTCGTCATCACCGGCGCCAACCAAGGCGGGAAGTCGACGTTCCTGCGAAGCGTCGGCGTCGCACAGCTCATGATGCAGGCCGGAATGCCCGTCGCCGCCGAGTCCTTCCGAGCTGCGATCGTGCGCGGCGTCTTCACCCACTTTGCTCGCGAGGAGGACGACAGCATGACGAGCGGCAAGTTCGACGAAGAGCTCCGGCGCATGAGCGCGATCGGCAGGCAGATTCACCCGCACGCGCTGCTCCTTTGCAATGAGTCCTTCTCGGCCACGAACGAGCGCGAAGGCTCCCAGATCGCCACCGAGATCGTCCGCGCGCTGAACGAAGCGGACGTCCGCGTCGTCTTCGTCACGCACCTCTATGAGTTCTCGGGTCACTTCTACGAGCGGCACCCGAAGAACACGCTGTTCCTTCGCGCCGAGCGCGGCAGCGACGGGAGTCGTCCGTTCCGCATCACCGAGGCCGAGCCGCTCCCGACGAGCTACAGCGAAGACCTCTATCGGCAGACGTTCGGTCCCAGGACCACGGAGGCTGCGCGGAACGGCGACGCCGGGGCGGCGGCGTCTGCGCCCTCCGAGCACGCGAGCCCGTGAGCACCGTCCGCCGGCGCGGTGGACTCTCGCCTTCGGTGAACACCGTCGGGCCTGCCGCCCACCGACCTGTGCTCTGGCATCGTGGGCCGTCCTCCGGCTTAACCGGCCCAGAGCCCAGTCGAGCCCCGTCATGGATCCGTGGCGCTCAGCTGCTTCTATCGTCTGGTTCATCGCGTCCTCGAACTGCTCCGGATCCACTGTTCGAAAAAGCCCTCCGACCATGCCCGGGAGCCGGAGCTTGTGCAACCCCGCGGCGGGCGCGTTCTCGAGCCTGTCGGTGCCTTTCAGGAGCAGTAACGAGATACCGGAGCTCCGATCCGACCGGCACCTCGCCGGCGGACCTGAGCACGATCGGGACTGGGGCCAGAATCGGCCTATCGCGGGCAGCTCAGGTGGGGCCAGAAACGGTGACACTCAGATGTCGGAGCCTCCGATCCGCTCGGTTCGGCCCTGCACCGGATCAGAACCCCTCTCATTGAACATGCCTGCTGGCCGCATCACTCCAGTCCTCGATGAGGACCTTGGCCTCGAGCAGGCTGTCGAAGCGCCAGGCATTCAGCAGCTCGTCGCGGAGCCGGCCGTTGAAGGACTCGATCCAGGCGTTCGTCCAAGTCGTCAAGTACACCCAAGAGCGACGGTGAGGACAGGACTGTTCTCGTAACACATCCATTCCATCCCTTGTCCGGACGGCGGTTCGTGTTTGGTGGTGTCCGCCAGACATGGG
>JBEKBX010000066.1:0-13944 GCA_050015175.1 Acidimicrobiales bacterium
TGGTATCCGACCGGCATCAAGGTCACGAACAAGGAGTTGGCCGCAGTTCCCCTCGAACCGCACGAATTCCACGGCGAGTGGAACTACACAATCACCGCTCAATCAATCCCGGCGTGAGCCCTTAGTCCTCCCCGTGATCCAAGACGGTCCAAGCGTTCCTGTTCGCCGGTATCACGACGGCGGACTCGCTCTCCAGGTGGACGATCAGATCTTCCGGGTTCCTCAGGGAGTACGCGCCAACCCGGACCCCACGATCGGGTGGCCAGGTCAAGTCGATCGCTAGTCCAATAATCAGGATCGGGCCGCACCCCCTCACGCAGACGTAGGTCATCCTCATCGGATCGGCGGAGCTGAGGCGCGCCCGGTTCAGCCTCTGCGACTGATTGCAGATTGGACACCTCGTCTCCACCATTGCGTCCGTCACTGGAGCGTGTGCCAGATCGGACAGGAGGTCGCTTGCTCTCGGCATAATGGGCTAACACCGCCCGGAACGTGGCTCTGATCGCAGGTCCGTCATCGTGGACTCCATCTCCAACGGCCCCAAAGTCCCGGATGTCGAAATGGCGGGACTCCGTCACTGTACCCTGCGCCTATATGGTGACGGTGTATCCGCCCTGGCCACTGGCCCGGCAGAATCAGCGGTCAGGATGACCCTGAGCACGCCGATCCGGCATGGCGCAGTCCTGCCGCTTAGCCTCGGCGGCCTCGAGGAACTCTAGGACCTTCGGGCCGGCCGTTCAGCGTCCTGTCACGGCGTCCCGGTCCTGGTAAACCTGCGGTAGTGGCGACAAGACGGCACATCGGGATGGCGCTGGCGGCGTTCTGCGGCCTGGGCCTCACTGCCTGTTCGTCTGGGCAGACCGCCGCTGCGAAGGCAACCATCCGCGGTGTCCTTCTGCAGGAGCCAGGCGGTGGCGCTGCTCCTGGCACGTTGCCCCATCCGATGGCGGGCATCGTACTCATCGAGTTCAACTACCTAGACGCCTTGAAAGCCATAATCATGACCGTCGGCACAAACGGCAGGTTCAGTCGCTCCGTGGTTCCAGGCACCTACACCGTTGTGCCAGGGCAGAAGACAGGTTGCCTTTCTACTCCCGTCACCATCCACGTCAGGGTAGGGAAGGTCGTGACGGTCGCAGTGAACTGCGGGTCATCAATCGGCTGACTCGTCCTCGTCAGCCATTGAAGCCCTCTGGTTCGAGACGGCCGGTCCTCCGGGTAGCGTCGGTGATGATGACGGTCTGGGATGAGCTGAAAGGTGTCCTGCTGGAACTGGAAGACGCGGGCGCGCTCGTGCAATACCCCGACCCCCGCGTTGATGCCAACCGCCAGCCGCCGTTCGAGATTCATCTCCAGCCCCGGGCCACCGACGCGGCTGAGTCACTGCACCGTCGGTTCGGTGACGATGTGGAGCTGGTCGTCGGCTTCCTTCGCCACCCGCAGCGCCAGCCGCGGAGGCAGCACACGGGTGCGCGAGATGACATCCCGGACATGGACCCCAAGTCGATGGCCGTGGAGCTGGACGCGCCCATCATTGTTGCGTCCGGTCGCACCGTACGCGTGGCCCTGCGCGTCCACAACCTGAGCGCGGACACCATTGTCATCTGTACCAACGGACAGGTAACTGCTCAGGTTCTGGACCCTGACACACGGGCTGTCGTGGGTCGTTTCGCCGGTGGGCAAATTCTCCCCGGCATCTACTTCCGGGCCGCTCCAGGCGAGACCGTGGTTGTGCCCGTGCTCGTCGGGACCGCCAGCTTCTCCCCTGACCTCGGTTATGTCCTCCCTGCCGGCGTGTGGGCTATTCAGGTGGTCCTCGAACTGGAGGACGAGAACGCCACGGGTTGGCAGCGTGGTACGGGCAGACCAGGACGCCGCCAGGTACGCACTCCCCTGCTGCCCATCACGGTGACGGTCTGAACCTGCCGCGTCGTTCAGTTGGCCTGGCAGGGCGTCGCGCTAGACAGCGTGGTCACCAGCGAGCACACTGATTGTCATGGCCATGTCCCGGCCAAGTCCGCGGGTCTCTGGGGCTTGGTTTAGCGACCAACGCTCTCCGTCTCGACGGCTACACGTTTCCTGGCACGGGGCCGAGCGATTAATCGTGCTGAGCGTCTGGCATGAGGACCGGTGTGCTGCGAGCTTCCGCATGCCGGTACAGGACGCGGGCAAGCTCATCGCCACCATTGCGGACGCAATGAGCCGAGCGCTCAGCCTGCCGAGCCACGGGACCGAACAAGTCCAACCGCAACGGTGGCAAGCTGCTCTCAAGCACGTTCAGATGCTGCTCAGGCATCGACTCGCCGGACTGCGAAGACTGCCATCGGATGGTGGGCTACGAGTCGTGCGAGATAAGGACGACTGCGCTTAACGGGGCGGGGGTGGTTCGCACGCCGCTGCTACCCATCACGGTCACGGCCAGAACCCCTTGGTCCTAACCACCCGTCGAGGCGATGTCAGCTTCGCGCGCGGTTCCACCAATCCCGGATAGCCGCCTCGGTCTGGGCCGCTACATCGGGGCTTGGTTCGGCGGCGTTGGCCTTTGCAACCAGGTCTCGAACGCCGTCCAAGATGCCGAAGACTTCCGCTTGCGCGGTTCCCGTTGGCACCCAGACAACGACCTGCGTCCGGCCGGGAACCTCCCGAACCTGGGCGCGTGAGTCTTGTTCACGGAGGTGCTTCATGAACCAGGTCAGCCACTGTTTGCTCACTTCACCGACCAACGGAATCGTGACAACCAACTCGCCTTCGACCTGGTGAACTTCGATGTCGGCATCAGTATCAATATCGGCCATGTTCTCAATCCTGCCCGTCTCGTCCTGAGGTCGGGGCCTCGTTCCCCTCTGCGGTAGGGCCGACTCGGCCGGGGCGACCCACGCCTTTGTCGCCGGCCTCACAGAGGCGAACATCGAGTACTCGATCGGCCATCCTGTCGATCAAGGCGTGAGAGAGGCTTTGTTGTTGTTCCAAGAAGAGGACTGGGTCGAAGCTCTCGAGGCGGACGGGACCGTCCGCGACGACGCCTGGGTGACAGAGCTCACAGATCTCATGGACCTGTCCACCTGGGGCGAAGACTCACGGCTCATCTGCCGGCGCGAGCATCCTCACCCCGGGGCCCAGCTCAGCTTGTTCGACACCTCGGAGGCTTTAGGCACACGTGTTTCATCACGAACGCGAGCACCTTGAACTTCGATGCCGCAGTACTCGAGTGTCGCCACCGCGGCCATGCCCGCGTCGAGGACCGGGTCCGGTGCTGGAAGGACTGCGGGTTGCAGAACCTGCCCTTCGCGAGCTTCACCCAGAACCTTGCCTCGGTGGTAGTCAGTCTCCTTGCCGGAGTGCTCCTCGCCTGGACGCAGATGATCTGCCTGGATGGCGCGTTCAAGGTGGCCGAGCCGAAGACGCTTCGCTACCGACTGTTGCACATTGGCGCCACCCTCGCGCGACGCGGCCGACGGCTCATCTTGCGCCTGGACGAGACCTGGCCGTGGCTGGCGCGCTCAGGCGGGCCTTCTCGAGGCTGCGGACCGCTTTCCCATAACAAGCGGGATCTCTGCGTCCGATCCGACAACGGTGAGTCTCCCGAGGGCGCGACATCGGATAAGAGCGGGAATCTCCGAGCAGACGCGCCCTGCCGCGGCCAAGAAGCTCGACTGCCTTCAGATCATCAACAATCGACGGTTCGCCGTCGGCCTCCCGAGGTCGGACGAATTTTTGAGGCCAACTACCACATCGTCATGACCAGCGTGGTCGCCACTGGCTCGACGTATTCGTTCACATGGACGTTTGGCGCCATAGGTCTTTCGGGTCCTAATCACAGGCGGCGACGCGAATGTCAGCGGAGTCTCTCCCACGGTGACAGTGTCGGTGTCCGGCGTGGCACCAGTGTCGTCGCTTCCGCCAGCGTCATGATGTAGGTACGTGCGCCAGCTGGGCTCGTTCGCGAAAGGGGCACCTATTGACGGTCAACCGAGGGCGGCTCAGCCCTTGAACGCGCGTTGGCAAGGTCCGCATCGGGGTGTCGAACGCCCTCAGCTGCGAGCGGGCACTCGCGATCCTCGGTTAGCTCCAGCGAGCTTGTGTTGGTGTCGCTTGTCCTCGCGCACCTCGGCCGGGAGCATTAATAGGCACCCAGCCTGAGAATTGCTAGAGGAATCCTCGATGTGGTCAACAAAGGGCTTGCGTAGAACTACTTGACTCCCCGATCGCGTATCCCATCCGCATAATGCGGCTAGGACGCGTCGGCATTGTGGCATCTCCCCGCCCGGACCGCCCGGTACTCGCGGTCACACCTCGTGACCTCCTCGTAGTCTGCGGCGGGCATCAGGCAGAACACCCCATCTGTCCCTCGGTCACCTGCTACCGGTTGGCCTCATCCACGCCCTAACGGATCGGGTGCGCCCTGCCGATTTTGGCGCGGCGTTCCAACCGACCGGCGCGAGTGCAAGGGCGTTGTTCTGTACCCTGGAGCACTTCAACCTACCGTCAGCTCCGTGGGCTCGTGCAACCAGCCGGACGGCATAGCCGAAACGCGAGCCCGCCGACCACACGCGTCTATGTAGGTCGACTACACCAACGGTCGGGCATGACCGAACCGAATTCCCACTCGCCCACTCGGAAACTCTCCGCCCCACGCAATTCGACATACCAAGTGCTAGTTTCCGCGGCATGAGAACACGAAGAGGTTTTATCCGGGAGTGCGTTCGAGCCACGCGCTGTGCACTACTGCCTAGCCTGGCCGTTCTCACGCTTGCAATGGGCTTGATGGTTGTGACGCCTTCGTTGGTTGCCAACGCCCAGAGCCAAAAGCTCTCCATTGAATTGTCGGTGTCGGCACCTAAGTGCCCGTCGCCTTGGTGCTCTGCCGTCGAGCCGCTGAGCGCCTTCTCTCTCTCAACGACCCATGCGCCTATGGCAGCCAACGCGACAGCGACAATGCCTGTCAATGACGCAACCATTGGACTGGTGCCACTCATTCTTGCAAGTACACACTTTGTCTCCTTTGTCGTTGACTTATCGCAGGTTGCCCCCAATGGCCAGTCGACGCCGGTCTCTCAGTACACCTTCAACGACCCTCTCATCTCAAGTTACGTGTTGCAGGACGAAGCCGGGACCGGCGCATCGGTGCAGATCGCTTTCAGCAGTCATCCTGCTTACGCCGGAGGCCCCCCAGTTACGGTTACGTATCCTTCGCCGGGGCCCACTCCGACCCCCACCGCGGAGTTGCCCCGGGCACCTGGGATGCCTCAGGTAGCAGCACAGGACGCTCTCGCTAGCCAAGAGATCGCGGAGCTGTCGTTGACGGGGGCAGGGACGGTGACCAACGAGTCGCTGACCGGCTTTTCGCTGTCGGTAACAGAACTTGGGGCCGGCACGATGTACGGCGCTTCGGCCTTGATCAAGGTGACCGCGACGATGCCCGTCGACTCGATAAGCGCCGCTGACCTCCTTCAGGCCACTTTTGGGGGGATCGCGTACAACAGCGCCCTCATAACTGCTCACAACCTCGCCGCCAATTCCTCCTACGAGCTCTGGAAGCCATCGATCACGGCACACCTGTTGCAGGCCGGCACCAGCGGTGAGCTGGTCCAGGTCGTGCTCGCCGCCGAGTCGCTCCAGGTCCTGACGCCATCCAAGTTTGGGGGGAGGGGGTGGACGGCCACGGCCCGCCAGTTCGCGGGCCAGATCGGACAGCGTTTCACTTATGTGTGCCCGGTGCCCGGGTCGGGCGACAACGTCTCGGGCAACAACGTCTGGGGGACGACTACCTACACCGATGACAGCTCGGTCTGCGCCGCCGCTGTCAACGACGGCCTGATCACCATCGAGGCGGGGGGCACCGTGACAATCGAGATCCAGCCTGGTCTCGCCTCCTACACCGGTTCCAGCCGGAACGGCACAACTACCGAGTCTTACGGCAAGTATTCCGGCAGCTTCGTCTTCATTGGCCAACCCATCCACAACGCCGACGTCGGCTACGGCGGCAGTGGCTGGGACGCCGCTGCCAACAACTTCCGTACCAAGAGAGGACAGCTCTACCTCTACATCTGCCCCCCCAATGGCAGCGCGCAAGACATTTGGGGCACCGGCACCTACACCGACGACAGCCCCGTCTGCACTGCCGCAGTCCAAGAAGGGCTGATCACCCTCGTCAAAGGCGGCTACGTCACGATCGAGATCGAGCCCGGCGCCAGCTCCTACACCGGCTCTACCCGAAACGGCATCACCAGCCTCTCTTACGGCGCCTGGTCCGGCAGCTACATCTTCGTCAGCACCTGAGCGAACCAGGGGGCCACCATATAGAGGTTTTCCCGGTACGGCGGCTCATCCTGCCCTGTTCGCAGGACCGCGCTGACTACCGCGTTCATGACCACCGTGGTCTTCGTCGGCCGGCTCAGCATGACCCGGTCGCGAGAGGCAGTCCTGTTGGAGAGGAATAGGTCAGAGACCTACCCGATGGGCTGGAACGAGTCCAGGAAACCCTCGATGGCGTCTTGTGGTCGAGGAGAGATTGCTTTCAGCATCCAATGCACCCGACCGTTGGAGACTAACTCCACGGCCCTACAACTCCCACGGAGGCACTGAGGCCCGAGGGTGGTGATATTGAGGCTGTTCGCGTGCCGTTCAACTTGAACCACACCCACATGGAACCAACCAGCCGAAACGAGGGATACGTCCAGTGACAACGCGTAGTTGCTCCCTAACCGGCTGTCGAGAGCTGTGACGGGGAACAAGGTGCTCGGCAGGGAAGGGGGCGCGTATGCTGTCCAGGCGAAGCTCGAATGGCCCGATGGCGGCGCGTACGCGGAGGCCCAGACTGAAGGTCCGATAGGGTGCTCCGACACACGTCAAGGGAACGCGGCCGAGAACCGGCCCCAGGATGGCCCGTAAACCTGCTGATTGGTGGTGGCAGCGAGCACACCGACCCCGATGCCGATGAGCACGAGCACGGCCACGACGAACGTGGCGATGGGATGCCGAACCGTGCGCATCACGCTTACCTACCCGATGGGATGGGAACGAATCGAGAAACCTTCGTACGGGACCTGGATGCTCATCGCAGGCTGCGACCTCCCACACTATCCGCCCGTCGGTCGCTAGGAGCTGCCCGCTGCACCGGAGAGCCGGAAGGTTTATGGAGTCGCACTTGAAGGGCATGAGCCGCCATATGGTCACTCGCGGCGGACCGGCCGATTGTGAGAGGACCTCCAATGGCCCCACTGCACATCGTCGTAGATATTTTGAAAGGGATTGTCGTGAGGACCAGCCACTACGACGGCGTCAATGCGGGTCTACGCGTTTTGACTGGGGAGAGCGAGTCCGGATCCTCGGCGGGCGGGGTCAACTCGGCGAGGTGACACCGTCGGGAGTCTCACGCTCACGTCACTCGACCTACCACTGCTCGGGAATGCTCAGCAGGGTCGGTGAATGCGCAGCCGATTCTCGGACAGCGGAACGCTGAAGCGTCCGTCCGGGGACGTTTCGAGGAGCAGGGCCCGCAGCTCCCGCTCGAAGTCGGCCAGGCGGTCGCCGAAGAGGTGCGGGGCGGTCGACGAGGTAGACAGCACCCAAGCGACCACGTCGTCGACAGACCGTTCGAGGATACGGTCGTCCGGGACTGTCACGATGCGCTCCGGTGCGAAACCCGCCACTTGAAAGACCTCGTCCTCGCCGGTTGGCGACGTGTTGCGAAAACTCTTGCCTGCCCGCCGATCAGGCCCGAGCCACCTGACGCGCAGCTCGTCGATGGCCGATCGGGGCACCGCCGGGTTGGGACCCTCTCGGTGCAGCTCAGGAGGGGGATCGTGCCACAAATCGACTTGAACGACTTCGCCGCCGGGCTGGAGCATGTCGTGCACGATCGAAGCGACCTTCGGTCGGTCCATCCAATGAAAGGACTGACCGAAGGTGACGACACGAAAGAGTCCAAGCTCGCCCGGGAGCTCCTCGGCCCGCATACAAACGCAGGTGGCATTGTCTATATCGGCTTCCTCAGCGGCACTCCGGACCTCGGCGATCATTCCAGGGTCCGAGTCCAGGCCGACCACCTCTTCGAAGAGGTGAGCGAATAGGAGCGTCAACGTGCCTGGTCCGCAGCCGACGTCGAGCAGCCGACCCTGGCCGTCAAGACCAAGAGCATCAGCCAGCGCTTCAAGTATTCCAGGGGCGTAGGGATTCCGTCCCTGGCGGTAGTAAGAGGCCGTGCCCTCGAACACGGTCTCGTCCCAACTCCAGTCCTCCCACAGGTGTCGCACTCGTCCGTCTCCTGCCAAGTGGTCAGTGTCTCATCCCGAGTTCAACCCAAACAGCCCCTTAACTCAACTCGCGTCTTTCCGTCCCAAGCGATCAGCAACGAATGCGGCGAGGGCTTCTCGAGACGGGTGTCCCCAGCCGATGCAGAACGGGTGACCGGCCGGGTCGGCGTACACCTGGTGGCCCTCTTCGGCGTCGAAGTCAGGAGCCGGCCGGAGCAGTTGGGCACCCAGCCCGATTGCCTCTTCATGCGCAGCTCGGCCGTCTTCGACGTGCAGGTCGAGATGCAGTTGCTGGGGTGTTCCATGCGGCCACTCAGGCGGAACGTGGTTGGGCGCGAGCTGCACGCCGATGCGCCACTCGCCAGCGGCGTCGATGACGCAGTGGAAACGGTCGTCTTCGAAGACGTGCCCGCCGAGGATTCCAGCCCAGAACGCGCTCTCGGCATGCAGGTCGGCCGCGTCGAACACGATCACCTGACGCACGATGTTCATGAGCTGAGGCTAGTGCCAGCAAGCGATTGTTCGGGGACAATCGAGCGGCCGCTCTCCCCAGTTCAACGCGAAGAGCCCGATAACTGCCCGGTCTCGGTTCCCAGTTCGGAGGCGACAACGGAGAGCGTGACTTTCTCATGGACCTTCGTGGGGCAAGAGGGTGGCATCGCTCAGCACATACCGAAGTTCACTGTTGGCTGTCCCGATGTGAGCTTTACGGTTTCTGCGATTGAACCTGGGGTGATGTCACATCCGCCTTGGCTACCAGCACCTTCGGCTCAGTCGCCGACGCTGGGACAAACCTACGTGTACGGACCGTGAACCTGACGAGGGCCCGATGACCCGCGGCTTACCCCAGACAACGAGCTTGCAAGCAGATGACCCTGTCGAAGGAACCGTGGGTCCATGAAGGTCATCGAGGAACACAAGCAAGCAGAGCACCCAGACGCCGAAGCGCTTATCAAAGAGGCAGGGCAACGACAGCACAGACGTCGCCTGGTGCTTGCCGTCGTTGCCATCGTGGTCATCGCCGGTGCGTCTACAGCCGTCGCGATACTTACCAACCGCCCCTCTGCTCACAACGTGGGCGTGCCTTCGAGCAAGCCGAAAGTGGCCGGACCCATCGGGAAAGTCGTTTCCCTCAAGCAGGGCCCTCGCCGTCAGCCCAACCGGAGCGCTCTATGTCGTGGACGAGCTGCGCCACGAGGTTCTCGTCCGTCTCGCCAACGGCCAGTTCCGCGTCGTGGCCGGTGACGGCGAGCGACTGTGTGGCCGAGGGCACGGCCCCGACGGCAGGCACATTGACTGGGCCGCAGACAGGTGGCTTCCCCGGCTAGGACGGTTTCTCGTCCAGCGGCCACCGGCCTTGATGGAACCAAGGTGAACGGCATCTCCCTGGATGCCATCGACAAACGTCTCCTGATGAATCGCGACCAGGATGACGGGGTGCACGGCCCCCTGCTTCCCTCGCAAAGGTGGTGCGTTCTAGTCGCTCAGATCCTGCCGAATCTGCCGCCAGGTCGCCTTCCGGTCGCAATTCCTTGGCCGCGCGTTATGCCGTCGATGAAGACGGCCTGAACGAACCGTTCCTCAGTTTCTGTGTGGGGGGGCGATCGGCCTCCCTTGGGACGCGTTGGTCTTCGGCGGGCCGTTGCTCAGCCTGGAGCCGAGTCCTCCAGTCGCCCGATTCTTCCTCATGCCCCATCTCAGACGCGAGGTCAGTTGCGGAGGAACGCCAGGAGCTTCGGCCACTGGTCAGCACGTGCCAGCGGGTTTGCCACAACGCTAGAGCCGCCAATCCCAAAGAACTGCTCTAAGGGAGCAATGCCGGGGTAGTAGGGCAGCAGAAATCCAAGGCCGTGGCCGGCATCGGGGTAGTCGAGCAACTCGTGGGGGTAGGTGTCGTAGGCGGCGGCCAGCTCGGCCATCATGGCTTTGGAGTGGGCGCAGGACGACCAAACGCTGTCTTGCTCCCCGCATTCCAAGAGCACCGGCCCGTGGATCTTAGCCACTGGTATGACGGCCGCCGGGTTGTCCGTCGGGTATGTCTTGTTGAACTGGTTCGTGCAGGGCACGGGCTTGCCCCCGAAGGTCCAAAGCGGTACGCCCGGCCCCAAGCAAGCGGCCACGTCGTTGGGCGAAAGGGCCACCACCCCGTGCACCAAACCGGGGTAGTCGACACCGAGCAGAAGGGCCGCCTCGCTGCCCATCGAAAAGCCCATCACCCACAGGCGGCGGGGGTCGACGCCAGGCTGGCGCCCGAGCCAGCGGAGGGCTTTGGCGAAGTAGTCAAGACTGAGGGCTTCTGGCACCTGGCCGATTGGCGCCTGGGGGAGGCCCGGCTCGCCGAAGTAGGCGAGGTCCAGGGTGGGGTAGCCGCGGGCGGCGAGCATGGCGCCGTACGAAGTGTCTATGCCACCTTCCGAGCCGCCGAACTCCACGATGCCGACATGGTTGTCCTGGCCGGCCGGAGGCTGCCAGAAGACGCCATAGAAGCCCGTGGCCGCCACGCTCTCGAAGCTCGCCGTGACCGGGAGGGCAGGTCCGCGCTGCACAGTGACCGAGGCATGGGCCTTGCCGTTCGTGGCGGTGAAGGTGAAGCTGAGAGGCTTCGACCACGTGCAGCCGTGCTGGGCTTGGCTAAGCGAGCACTTCGCCCACCAGTAGGTCGTCAGGGACTGGGTGGAGCTCGCGCTTCCAACAGGACTCATGAGGCCGAACGGCCAGAACGGGACCAGCCCCGGAGACAGAAGGGGAGCCGCCATGAAGTCAACGGGGCCCATAGGGTCGGTCCCGACGAAGTGCATGGTGCGAGAAGGGGGGCCCCCGACGTACACGCCGTTCTCTGGCGAGGTCGCCGGGTCCACAGTGCCAGCGGAGGTGGCCGCGTAAATAGAGGTCGAGGACCACTTGGTACCGGCGGCGTCGACCGAGGTGACCGAAAGAACCACCTTCGCGCGCGGCTGCGCCCCGCTGACCCGGATGGTGAGGGGGGTGTCAGCCGCCGAGACGCTGGGGGTGACAGTGAGCTGCAAGCCTCCTGCGGTCGCCGTAGCCGGCTTGACCGCCACCATCGCAGCCAGCACTACTCCAGCACAGACAACGAGAAATACGCGATGCATGGTTCTCAAGCCCATGATGCCTCCCTCTTACTCTTAGCCAGTCAGAGAGGCGTCGGGAGCGACCGAAGATTCGGAGGAACGTGGCACCTGTTCTGAGGCGCATGTACCCCAACTCGCACGCCGGAGTACTCGGTGCTGGTCAGGACCTCGGCTGGCGTGAATTTAGTCTTGTGCTCTGTCAATTGCTACGAGAACGTGAATCGCCTGAGCACCTCACCGGCCACCAGCAACGTTCGAGAGCGTCACCACTTGCGATCGGTCGCGAAAACCTCAAGCCTGCACCAACCAGAGATCACGCCGACCAGGACCTCATCGCGAGTCGCACATTCGCGCCGTGGTCCCGCCGTTGCAAACCTCCGTCTCGCTCAAGCGACATAACGTCCCCATCTGGGTCGGCGCGACGACCGGCTGGTGAGATCAGCCGGTACAAGTATCGACCGCTATACGTGCTGGGACGATCGCCGGTTCGGTGCCCAAAGTCTGGACTCGAGATCCTTGACGCACCGCCTCTGAGCGCGGCGGTCGTCGATACTTTGTCTTACTCGGCGCGGCTGTTGAGCCGGGTCACCATGGCAGGGTCACGGTGATCGAAGAACAGTGAGGCGCCGGTGTCGAGGGCGGCGATGCGGGTCGTCTGTTCGTCGGTCAGCTCGAAATTGAAGATGTCGATGTTCTCGCGTATGCGCTCTGAGCGGACCGACCTCGGGATGATGACCACACCGCGCCGGATCAGCCATCGAAGGACGACTTGGCCGACGGACTTGTCGTGAGCCGCTGCAATCTCGCTGAGGAGAGGATCGGAGAAGAGAAATGGCCCCCAGGATTCGCTCTGATGCCGAGCCCGCGCATCAGCTCTTGCTCAGCGATGCGCTGGAAAAAGGGGTGGGTCTCGATCTGGTTGACCGCCGGCTTCACCATTGTGCTCTATCAGGTCCATGAGCCGGTCTGAGTAGAAGTTGGCCACGCCGATCGCCTTGGTGAGTCCCTCGCGATTGATCTCCTGCATCGCGCGCCATGCGCTGTAATAGTCGCCGAGCTGCTAGTGGATGAGATAGAGGTCGACATGGTCCAAGCCCAGGCGCTGCAGGGAGGTCCCGAACGCTCGCCGGGCGCTCTCTTCTCCAGGTCGCTTCTGGATCCACAACTTGGTCGTCACGAACAGCTCTTCGCGAGGGATGCCACTCGCGACAAGCGCTCGGGCAACCGCTTCCTCGTTCCCATATGACGCGGCCGTGTCGAACGCTCGGTAGCCCGCCTCAAGCGCATCGAGGACCGTCTGCCCGGTCTGTTCGGTAGGGATCTGAAGCACGCCGAAGCCCAAGATCGGCATTTCGACGCCGTTGTTGAGGGCGAGGGTTGGAATCTCGTTGGTCATGCGACCACTATGCCCCCGGATCCGTCGCCCGGAGAAGGACCGCTGGCTGGGCGCCATAAAGGTGGCGGCCCTCAAGGCACCTGTGCTCGGTCGGCATGCACTTGAAGGTTCGTCCGCGCGGGGACGGGCGGGCGGTTGCGACTGCAGAACGCCAGTGCCGAAAACCGGTCAAGCTAGCGGCGAAACCGCCCATATCGACGGCGTTGTGCTCGCCAGGTGAGCGCCGGACGCGCAAATGGCGGCCCAGAAAGTGACTATCGAACGTCGGAGGCAAACTGACCGAGATCGCCGCCCAGGCGGCGGAGCTGACTACTCCTTGAGATAGTCGGCCAGGTTCGCCAGCGAAGAGGTCAGTCCCGCTGCGTGGTCTTCCGCGGAGACGCCATCGGGTACGTCGTTGGCAGTGATATCGACACGGGTGCCTCCATCCACAGCGGTGACCTCCCAGGTCATTGTCATCGTGCCGGCGTAAGCGGGATCGTCAACGATGCACACGCCGGGGACTATGTCGACGAACCGAACCTCGACGATGTCGGAGTCCGCGGTGGTCTTGCCTCGTGATGCAGAAGGGTCGGTGTAGATCAACACCATTCGATACGATCCGCCGGGTCGGAGATCGAATCACTCGAACTTGCCACTCATGGCCGCAGGAGGCAACCACGCCGTCAGGGCTTCTGGGTCCACGAGGGCGGCATAGACCATCTCAAGCGGGGCGGCGATCACCCGTGAACCCTTGTCGGTACGAGGCATTAGGTGATGCTACGGCCACCACGGCGGCGGCGGGGGGCGCGTCGGAATTCGATCACGACCTCGGCGGACGGCGGGCGTCCCTGGAGCGAGCTGCGCTCAGACGCGCACAGAACGCCACGCCGAATCTCGTGGCGCCACGCCGTCCGAAGAGCGCGTAACGACGGGGCTCCGCGCTTATGCGTCAAGTGCTCCCGATCACCGACCAGTCGCCCTCCCGGTGACCTATCACGTAGGCGTTCTGGCGCACCGGGAATGTCCGACGAACGCTGACGGACGGTGATTTCGGAGTCCCACGGTGAACCGGTATGCCGTGATCATCTACAACGCGAGCGTCGTCGCGCGACATCGACAATGCTCGATCGCTACGATCAAGACGTGCGCCAACCGGTTCTGGTCAAGATCCCGAAGACCGTGCTGGGAGCCGTTCTATTGGGATTCGGCACAATCTTCC
>JBEKBX010000067.1:0-13802 GCA_050015175.1 Acidimicrobiales bacterium
ATCTTGACCAACACCGCGGCATCCTCACGGCGATTGAGGACCTCGATCACGACAAGGCGATGAAGAGGATGCAACAGCATCTCGATTCGGTTGAGGAAGGCCTGCTGGCGCAGCTGCCCTAGTCACGGCACCTCTGCTGGCTACTGAACAGCCGCGCGGACTGTGCCAGCAGACTTCGTGGGTGGACTGGCTCAATGTCGAGAAGCTGCTGCCCAGGCGGCCCCCGCGTAACCCATCGAGGCGGCTGAAGCTCGAGAGCGTGGCGTTGACCGTCTCCTTTCCCCTACCCTCTTCGCGGTGAGGTTGGTCCGACCACCTGATGGTTCGATGGTAATGTCAGTAGGGTTGGTGTCGGGTGCCCGGCGTGACTGGGCCTACGACTCGACTCATGAGTAGATCGTGAGTAAGGCGTGTCTTATATGCGTGCTCCTGAAGTGGTCTCTGCCGACGCGACCAAGGACGCCCGATCCACGTGCCTCGACTTGGCAGCCAAGAGGGCCCTCTTCAGAGGAAAGATCTGGGCCATGTTCACAGATGGCAGCGACGGACGCGCCAGGGCTACCGCTGCGCGCCTGCGCGGCGGCATGGACCGAGTGCTGGTGGTGTACGTGACCGCAACCCAGGCAATCGACTCGCTGGATCAGGGTGAAGTGACGTTCTGTCGCAACGCCACGTCGACGAAAATCGCGCGCTTCGCTGAGCCCCGCTCCAGCCCGTCACAGACAATCAGCCGGACAGTACCCACACTGACCGGGAGAGGAGTTCAGGTTGGTTGATATCACCATGCCCCAGTTGGGGGAAACCGTCGCCGAGGGCACCGTGCTCCGCTGGCGCAAGGCGGTGGGTGACGCGGTGGCCAGGGAGGAGATCCTCTTTGAGGTCTCCACCGACAAGGTCGACACCGAGATACCCTCGCCCGTGGCCGGGTACCTCACGGAGATCCTGGTCGAAGAGGGCGTGACGGTGGTCGTGGGAACCAAGCTGGCGGTGGTCAGCAGCGAAGTCTCAGCCGACAGTGCGTCTCCGACTGTCCGGGCCGCCACCACCAGACAGGCGGGGACCGCGAAGATGCCCAAGGACGAGCGACCGCTGGTCGTCCTGGGTACGTCGAGTCGCTCACGTCTTGCTGGCGGGAAGTCATCACGGACGGGCTCAGGCGCCAACTCTGGCCTTGGCGTTCCGGACACGACAATCTCCCCGGTGGTCCGTCGGCTGGTTGCGGAGCACAACATAGATCTTTCGGATCTACGAGGAAGCGGACTAGACGGACGGATCACGCGTGCTGACGTGCTCGCCTATGTCGACTCAGCCAGGCGAAAGCACGGGTCCGTCCTGCCCACGCCGCCCTCCCCTGCTCCAACGAACTCGTCGGCCACCTCGGTGGCACTCTCACAGCCAGTGGTGCCCGTGGGCCTGCCAGGCGACAATGTAATCCGCTTCACGAGTAGCCGCCGGAGTGCAGCCGAGCGCGTAGTCCGCTCCAAGGCGACGTCCGCTCACACCTTGGTGGTCACTGAGGTGGATTTCGAAAACATCAAGGTCGTTCGCACCAACGTTAAGGACGCCTTCAAGGCCGAACACGGTGTCACGCTCAGCTATTTACCGTTCGTGGCACGAGCGCTCGCAGAGGGCATTCGGGCCTTCCCCCAAGTCAACTCCTCGGTGGGTGAAAACTCTCTCATCATTCATGCCGACATGCACTTGGGCATTGAGGTCGACTTGGGCGAGGAGGAACGCGTCGTCCCCGTGATCTACAATCTCGATGCCAAGCGGATGCCGACGATTGCTAAGGAGATCGCGGAACTGACTGAGAAGGCGCGGGCGCACAGGCTCTCGCCTGCGGAGACCTCTGGCGGAACATTCACTATCACCAATCCCGAGCCTTTTGGAACCTTCCTGACCGCTCCGATCATCAACCAACCCCAGGTTGCGATCCTCTCCGTCAATGAAATGCGTCGGCGCCCAGTGGCCGTCAGCCTGTCGGACGGCTCTGAGGCCGTAGCCATTCACTCGGTGGGACTCTTGGCTCTGTCCTTCGACCACAGGGCTATCGATGGTTCCTACGCGTCCCAGTTCTTGGCACGAATGCAAGAAGTGCTACAAAATTGGGACTGGACCCAGGAGCTCTAAGCGCCCTGCGGTCCATTGGCCGCAAGTCTCCGCCTGTCGAGGACCAACAGGCTTCGACTACGAATCTCGTTCCACTGGAAACCAATCTAGTAGGACCACTCTCGTGCACGGACAACAACGCGCTCCCAGCTCTTGTAACGCCAGCGCCGTCATCCCAGCCGTGACGCAATGAACCGCAGAATGCGCTCTACACAAGACAATACGCTTGCGCGGCGTTCAGTCCGAACACCCCATCCAACTCTGCCTTACTGAGCAGCGGAAGGGCATCCCTGGTCCCTGTAAGCACCTCCGCATACGTTCCGCGAAGAGTAGAAACGGGCCAGTCCGACCCAAACATAATCCGCGATGGACCAAAGGCTTCGACCACACAATTCAGATACGGTGCCAATTGAACGGGGGACCACTCTATGTCTGCTTCGGTTACCATCCCAGAAAGTTTGCACCAGACATTCGGCGCCTGGGCGAGCTCCTCTATACCACTTGCCCAAGGTTGAAGAACGCCAGTGGCGATTGGAGGTTTGGCGATATGGTCAACTATGAATCTCAGAGTTGGCATCCTCCGGACAACCATAGCTGCAGTGTCCAGGTGACGCGGCTTTATGAGAAGGTCATATGTCAGATTTCGCTCGTTCACTTCCTTGAGTCCGCGCAGAACATCGGGGCGAAGCAACCAGTCGATGTCCGCTTCATCTTCAACTTGGTGGCGAATTCCAACCAACAAATGCCCATAGGGAGAAGCTGCCAGGGAATCAATCGCGTCGCCGACCCCGTTGCAAGTCAGATCGACCCAACCAACAACACCCGCTACAAATCCACAATGACCCGCGATGTCGAGTAGCTCCCTAGTCTCATTGAGATCTGACCTCGCCTGAACCACTATGCTGCGCTCGATTCCACACTCCTCCAACAAGGGAGCGAGGTCGTCGGGTCCGAAGCGACGACGCAGCGGCTCTACCTCAGGAGTCATCCAGGGATAGTGGGCTTTTGCAGGGTCCCAAAAGTGCTGGTGGGCATCAATCGTGGTCACATTAGGCTCCTGAACTAGCGGTGTTTGACATATAGCCCGTAGTTTGAAGGTTATCGGTACGAACTGAAGGAGTCAAGCGAAGGGTCGGGACCGAGCACATAGGTAACGCTGTGGGCGTCCTTGTCAATGAGTTAGGGCGCGGAATCGCTCGCCCTGCTCCACAGGTATCCACCGTTGCCGCGAGGCGCCTCGCCCATCCCCTAGCTATCCAGAGTTGCAGAAGAGGCAGGCCACCACCATGGGGTGACGGTACTGACTTCACCGGCGCGCCCTTGGGGACCGTGGGGATTCCAGGTGCTCACCGGACCGACGACCGCGATGAGCTGCTCGTCGGCGCCGCGACAATTCACCAGGTGGCGAAGTGTCCTCTGCAGGGCAATGTTGTGGACAAAGGACCGGGTCCCGTGGTCTTCCGCGACCTGCCGGTCTTCGCCTACGCGTTGCAGGCGATGCGCCCGGTCGAGTCGATGATCGAGATCTGCCGGGGCCCTTCGAGAAACCTGAGGCGCTGCCATGGCGTCAAGATCGTCGCTGGAGCTGTGGGTACATCCGCAGCGCGAACAAGTTCCTCCGCGTGAACGAGCACCTGCATAGGAAGCACTGTGAGAGGCGCTCAACGAGTACCACGCCGCCAGCGACAGAGAGCCTCGCCAACGTTCGAAACAGGAACGCCGCTCAGCTCAACGGCTTGCGTCCGTCACCGAGGTTCCTCGCTTCGAGGATCCCGAGGCGAAGCGGACAGAGCCATGCGGAGAGATCCTCTGTCTGGCTGGCCCAACCCGTTTCCGACGCCCCCCTTACTCCGAATACTGTCTCCCCCTCTCGCGATTTCCTCTCGCCCGCTCTCGTGCCTCTTGCCGATAGCTTGACGCAGGTCCGCGCTGACACTACCATCCAACCATCAGGTGGTCGGACCAACTTACCGCGAGGTGACTGTCTTGGTTGCCTACCAGGAGCTCACGACGTCGCAAGACAATCGAAAGCTGAAAAGACAAGATCGCTCAGCGCGCTCGCATAATGACTTCGCGCCTCCTGCGGCCGTGATCCGTTTTCACAGAAATCACCATCACGCATCGAGCGGTCAGCAAGACACCAGCCTTCTCCTGACAACAGCCGCGGATCCGATCGAGATCCACGTGTCCCACGGAGTGCCCTTCTTCCCAAACTTCGCTGCCGTGTCGGAAGGGGGCCAACTCTTTGACTCGGCAGGGCCATCGTGCCTCAACTCGACCGTGGATTGTCAAGGGCAACGCCATTTCTCGCAGGTCGAACCATATCTGCCTTGGTGCATCACTCGGCTACATGGCGAAGGCTACGAACTCAGGCGCTCTCCGTCGGCAAGGGACTCCTCAAACAGGGCCCAGAGGACTGCTGGCGTCCTAACAAACTGCGTTACCCGACTACGCACAGCTTCCGACAATCTTCCTGTGAGCAGGATGTCACCAATCGCGCGGATGGTAGAGCGCCGAAGGGCTAGGAGTGATTAGTAATTTATATAGCGATAGAGGAGTGCAGTTGACGTCGTGCCCTATTGCCGTGTCGCAAGCTAAGTTGTGCGCCTAATTGTGGAGAGGAAGTTCCGGTAGTGGCAGCGAGTGCTGAGACTCCGAAGGACGGGCCGATCTCGGTGTGGTGGTGGGAAGGGGCGACATCGAGGCGAGCTGTCTGTCTGACGAGGCTTCCCGAGGCCTGGGCATGAGGGAAGGTCATATCCCAGAGAGAGGATTCCAACGTGCATAGCAAGCTGCAATACACAGTCAATTGTTCGTTTCTTTTCACGGAGCTGCCTGTGCTGGAGCGGCCTGCAGCAGCCAAGGCTGCCGGGTTCGACGCGGTGGAGTTCGGATGGCCCTTTCCAGATGTTGTGCCAACCGACAGCGAAGTGGACGCCTTCGTCGCGGCCGTTGAGAACGCGGGCGTGCAGCTGACCGGACTGAACTTCGCCGCGGGAGACATGGGCGCGGGTGAGAGGGGACTGGTGTCGCTGCCAGAGCGGACTACAGATTTTCGTTCGAACGTGGAAGTCGCCGTGGCGATTGGGCGACGTCTCGGCACACGTATGTTCAATGCGCTCTATGGCAACCGCAACGACGAATACACCGCTACCGAGCAGGACCAAGTCGGTGATGAGAACCTCGCCGTAGCCGCGCATGCGGCGGCCGGTGCCGGCGCTGTGGTGCTAGTGGAAGCGATGAGCGGTGCGCCCCGGTATCCAATTCGGACTGCAACTGACGCAATAGGGGTGATCGAGCGCGTAGAGACCGCATCCGGCGCGCGAAATATCCGCTTCTTGGCTGACCTGTACCACCTTACGGTGAACGGCGACGATGTCGGTGCAGCTATTGCCCGCTATGGCGCTCGGATTGGTCACGTTCAGATTGCCGACGCCCCTGGTCGACACGAGCCAGGCACCGGCAAGGTTGACCTGGATAAGCACCTGAGCGATCTCGTCCAGGGGGGCTACCGCGGCTTGGTCGGACTAGAGTACACGCCGAGCACCTCGACGGAAGAGAGCTTCGACTGGTTGCAGAGGGACGCTCGCGGGCACAACGGATAGTCGGTGCCGAAGGTCGGTTGTCCGTGCGGTAGGCCGCACCATCTTATATGGCGTGGTCAGTGTGACGGAATTGGCTTCTATAGAGTCCACCGTCTGTCATCGTTGCTAGTGGGAGTGAACACCGGAGAACGGAGATGAGCACGTTGCAGGATGTCGGTTCAAATGTTCGCAGTGCGGCTGGCGGAGCCGCTGACGTCGAGCGCCTGTTTGCTGCCGCGGAGTTGGACTTCATTCACTACGAAGTTCTCAAGGACGTCGTCGATGAATGCATCGACCTGTCGCTCAACTACCGCCAGAGTGGACACCCGGGCGGTTCTCGCTCCAAGGTCCATCTCCTGCTCGGCTTGCTTCTCTCGGGGGCTATGCGCTGGGACATTCGCCACCCCTGGTCGCGTTTTGCCGACCGATTTGTCCTTTCTGCCGGACATACCGTCCCCGTCGTCTATTCCGTACTTGCAGTTCTCAACGAAGGTCTCAGAGCGCGTCACGACCAAACCGAAGATCGGCGTTATGCCTTCCCTGACGACGGTCGTTGGGCGCTGACCTGGGAGTGGCTGCTCCGCTTGCGTCGCCACGGGGGCTTGCCGGGGCACGCGGAAATGGCCGGACGAACGCTGTTCTTGAAATTCAACACAGGTCCATCCGGGCATGGCATGGCTCCAGCGGCCGGTGAGGCCCTCGCGCTCAAGCTCGCCGGCGCGGAAGAGGTCAAAGTCTTCGTCGTGGAAGGTGAAGGCGGGCTCACAACGGGCGCGAGCCACGAGACGAAGAACACGGCCTGGGGGCTGGGTCTGTCGAACCTCGTGTTCCTGGTCGATTGGAACGACTTCGGGATCGATCCGCGTCCGACCTCAAGCATGATGAATGGCTCGCCCGTTGACTGGTTCGCGCCTTACGGATGGCGGGTCACCGGCACTGAACAGGGATCGGAGTGGGGGCCGGTCACCCGTGTGGTGCTGGAGAGCGCTTGTGGCCACAACCCTCAGGCCACTCCGAGCGTCGCCTGGTTCAAGACACGAAAAGGCCGAGGCTACGGAAAGTATGACTACCAGAGCCACGGCAGTCCCTGGCCCATGAACTCAGAACAGTTTTGGGCGGCGCGCAAGGAGTTCATGAGTCGTTACGGAGCGGATTACGTCGGTGTGGACGAGTCTGTGCCGGCAGATCGGGCATACGCGCAGACCGAGGAGAACCTGAAGATTGCCATCGGCGTCCTGCGCCGGGATCAGAAGCTGGTCGATTGGCTCTCGGATCGGCTCGTCGCCATCGCTGAGTCCGTTCCTTCGGAAATCGAGGGCTTCCGCCTGGGCGGGCAAGCTGCCAAGGTTTTCTCCGACTCTGCGCTTTTCAACTACGAGAAGTACCCCCCGCAGCTGTGGAGAAAGCCCGGTGAGATGGTCGCCAACAGGTCTGCATTGGGCGTCTGGGGGTCCTACGTCAACGCGCTAGCGAAGCGCGATTACGGCCGGCCCCTCTTCATCGCATGTTCCGCCGATCTAGCCGACTCGACCAATATCGCCGGCTTCGCTCACGATTTCGAGGGCTTGCCTGGGTTCGGCTGGTACGAAAGGAACGCCAACCCTACGGGCTCGTTGTTGCCCACCGAGATCACCGAGTTCGCGAACTCCGGTCTCCTGACTGGTTTGGCAAGTGTTAACTTCGCCAATGACCCTTTCAACGAATTCGACGGTTTCTGGGGGGCCTGCTCGACCTACGGGGCGTTCTCCTACCTCAAGTACGGCTCGATGCGCCTGTTCAGCCAGCTCGCTCAGGATTGCGAACTGAAGCTGGGAAAGATCCTGTGGGTGGCGGGCCACTCGGGTCCGGAAACGGCGGACGACTCTCGCACGCACTTCGGCATCATGGAGACGGGTGTGACCCAGCTGTTTCCGGAGGGCAAGGTGCTCGACCTCCACCCGTGGGAGTACAACGAGGTTCCGGTGGTCCTCGGTGCTGCGTTCGCCACGAATGTGCCGATAGTCGCGTTGCACTTGACCCGTCCGGCCATCGAGATCCCGGACCGGAACGAACTTGGCATCCCGTCTTACTTCGCGGCGGCGCGAGGCGCCTACGTCCTACGTCCCTTCCATGAAGGCGCGCCCCGCATGGGGACGGTGTATGTGCGCGGCACGATGTCCACCCATAGCCTCGTGCAGGTCCTGCCGGATTTGGACCGCCTGGAGCTCAACGTGAAGGTGGTTGCTGCTATCAGCCAGCAACTATTTCGTATGCAAAGCCGCGAATACAAGGAGCAGGTGGTCGGCCCTGCCGACCGCGCTGACGCCATGGTGATCACCAACGGGGCCTTCAAGCTCATGCAGGACTGGGTCGACGGGTCTCTTGTGCGGGAGTACTCCCTCTCGGCCGACTGGGACGACCGGTGGCGCAGCGGCGGCAATCTCGACGAGGTGATGGAGGAGGCACACCTCGACCCAGCTCACATCCTCACCGCCATCAGGCGATTCGTGAACGAGCGCCCGCAACGAGTGGAAACGATCAAAAGAACCGTGGACGCGGTGCGCGAGCGGTAGTACGACGCGTGATGACGCGACACGCGACAGGTCCTCCCGACCAGGCACACTGCCACCGTCGTGGACGGATTCTGTGCCAGAACCTCGAGGCGCCGCCTCACGAAACCTCGGGACTAGCTAACCCCCGCGGCAACAAACCGTTCCGACCTCGTCGCGCAGCAATTCCCGCCGTGATGCCTGGGTAACGCCAGGCGCATGAGCGGCCACATTCACTGCCGCATATCAGCGACCTGGAAATGCGATTCTCCCCCCTTACGTACACGCCGAACCCGACACGGAGAACCTGGCCGGTCTACCGTCAAGGCGTCACGCTATAGCAAAGTCCACGGAACGGATTCCCGTCTGGTCCGACACCTGTGAGGCACCGAACACGACATTGACACCAAACACGCTTGTCGATAATATAGATATTGACGTCTTGTCCGTCCGTACCGGGTTTGCAGAGCTTGTTGGGCGAAGATTGCTCTTCTGTTTCTTCCGGATGCCTTACCGTGTTGGTTGAGCGTGTCCCGGAATCTTGTGAGTGGATTCGGTGCGATCTCGAGATGGAGTAGGGCGAGGCCTTCCTCGTAAGTTACCAGCAGGTTCGACCATTCGACCAGAGTTGGAGTACTGAGCATGCGACCTAATAAATTTAGGGCCCTCCTGAAGAGTGGAAAGCCAACCGTAGGCACACACCTCTTCCTGAACTCCCCGACCGTTGTCGAGGCTATTGGCCAAACGCAGGCGTTTGACTACGTCGAGTTTCTCGCCGAGTACGCGCCGTTTGACCTGACCGCGTTGGAAAATTTCTGCCGCGCTGCAGAGCTGTATGACCTAGGAACGATGATCAAGGTCGACTTCGAAGAGCATCGCTACGTGGCTCAGCGAGCTATAGGCGCGGGCTTCCAGAGTGTTCTTTTCGCGGATGCACGCTCGCCCGAGGACGTTGACCATTTCGTGAGGTCGGTGCGCGCTGACTGTCCCGGAAGCGACGGTTTCCACGGTGTTGCTGTTCGCCGCAACGCCATGCCTAACTACGGATCGACTCCTGCGTACGTGACCGCGCTCGACGACATCGTGGTAGCCGTGATGATCGAAAAGGGTCCTGCAGTGGAGTCGTTGGAGAAGGTTCTGCAGGTACCGGGAATCGATATGATTCAGTGGGGTCCTGCTGACTATTCTATGAGCATCGGCAAGCCGGGTGAGGGTGGTTCTCCTGCGGTGCGTGACGTGGAACGGCGCGTCATCCAGGCTTGCATCCAGGCAGGCATTCCTCCTCGCGCCGAGATCGCCACTCCGGAGGACGCCAAGTATTATGTGGACCTGGGAGTTCGCCACTTCTGTATCGGTTACGACTTGTTCACGTTGCAGCGGGTACTCGGACAGGATGGGGAAAAGCTGCGCGCTGTTCTCGACCGGCTGTAACCACTCACATGCCTCTTTTCACAAGTGACTCTCGGGATGTTCTGGTCCGAGAGGTCATCCCGGAACTAGCCGTTTCCTTCCGAAAGGACTTGAGCCCGAAGCGCAAAAGGAGCTGAAGAGAAGTGGAGCGCGACACCGTGGAGGTCGTTGTTCGGCCGGCAGAGCTTGAGCAATTTGTCTTCGAGCTGTTGCGGACCGCGGGAATGGAGTCCGACGGAGCCGCCTTCACGGCGCGATCGCTCGTCTTGACGAACCTGTGGGGAATCGACTCGCACGGCGTCCTGCGCGTGCCGGCCTATGTCAGGGCGCTGCGCGCGGGCGCTATCAACGGACGTGCCCGGCCCAGGGCACTTCGTGGCACAGGGGCCTTCGCAATACTGGATGGGGACGATGGCTCCGGCTTTGTTGTCGGCCGTGCGGCGATGCTCCATGCGATCGAGCTTGCCGGACAACATGGCGTTGGCGTTGTTGGTGCTGTCAACAGCAACCACTTTGGTGCCGCTGGAGTCTATGCCCGCCTTGCGGCGGATGCTGGACGAATCGGCATCGCAATGACGAATGTCAGGCCCAATGTTGTCGCGCCGGGAGGCAGCCGTCCGGTGACGGGCAACAATCCGCTCGCGATCGCCGTGCCGACGGATGCCGAGTTTCCCTTTGTGCTCGACATGTCGTGCTCCACAGTAGCGGGCGGGAAGCTTATTCTCGCGAGCAAGAAAGGCGAGCGAATTCCTTTGGACTGGGCAACGGACCGCGAAGGACGGCCCACCGACGATCCCGACGAGGGTTTCGCTGGCTTCCTGCTGCCGATGGGAGGTTTCAAAGGCTTGGGACTCGCCTACGCGATCGACATCCTTTGCGGAGTCGTGGCCGGTGGTCCCTTCGGGACCGACCTCAAGGACATGTACTCGCATCCTGACGAATCAAGCAAGATCGGCCATCTGATGGTCGCCATCGATACCAACTCGATTCTCTCCCCTGATGAGATGCGAGCGCGGATGGCGACGTTCACACGCATGATCAAATCATCGCCGATGAGGAACCCCGCAGAGGAGATGATACTGCCCGGAGAACTTGAGCATCGCTCTGCGCTTCGCCGGGCCGACGGGATCCCCCTACCGACCTCGCTCTACGTGGACCTTCTCGCGCTGGCCAAGGAACTAGGCACAGAAGCGTCCCTCGACGCTTTGCATCCGCATGGCGCAGGCGGAACAGCCTGACCGCACTAGGAAGGCCATGAGGGAATCCTATGACTGTTGGGTGATCAAGCCCAGCCCTACGATGTCTGCTTAGACTCGCCAGCTCACGGATTCGTTGAGCGTAGGTGCTGAACCTCCCCTATCTTGCCGGCGATTTGCTCCAGAGCCTCTTTAGCGAGATCTGGCCAACAGGCTCGTGCTCAGGACCATTAAATCCCCGCGAGAACACGTGCATCCAGTTCAGCTATAGTGATGGTTACATTTCGACGTGTATTCAGACAACCGGTATCAACCCGAAAGATCCGTTCCCGTTGATAGCCGGCATCGCGAACGGGAGGACCTGTGATGGAGCTGAGTCTCGAAGGCCAAAATATATTGGTCACCGGTGCGGCGGGGGGCTTGGGAAGCGTATGCGCCCATGTGCTCGCGGAGTGCGGAGCTAATCTGGCGTTGTGCGATCGGGAAGTGTCCAGGCTGAACTCAGTCGTTGCGTCCCTTGAAGCAGCGGGTTCGAAGGCTCTCCCCATCCAATCCGACTTGACAGAAAGCGGAGCGCCCACGGAGGTAGTCAAGGCCGCGATCGCCGGTTTCGGCCGTTTGCACGGCCTCGTGAACGCTGCTGGGATCACGCACGTAAGGCCGTTTCTGGACATTGAGCTAACGGAGTGGCAGGCAATCTTCCGCGTCAACCTCGACGCCGCGCTCGGCACGATACAGGCGGCTGGCAAGCACATGCTCGAGGCCGGCGGTGGCGCCATCGTGAGCATTGCGTCGATCGCTGGACGCTCTGGTCGGACAGACTTCGCGCATTACGGCGCAAGCAAAGCCGCCCTTATGCACCTCACGAAGTCGGCGGCCCTCTCTCTGGCGCCCGCCGTCCGTGTCAACGCTGTGTGCCCAGGCGTAATTCCGTTGGGATCTTTCATGTGGGATGAGATCCTTGCCGGAAAGGCACAGACCTACGGAGGAGACGCCGGGACCGAGCACCTCGCCGCATTCATCGAGCGCACGCCACTGAAACGGGTGGGCGACCCTAGGGAGGTCGCGATTCTCATTGCGTTCCTCTTGAGTGATCTGGCCTCGTTCATCACAGGACAGTCGATCAACATCTGCGGTGGTTTGGAGATGGACTAGATAGCTCCCTCTCCGCCGCAAGTACTTCTCGATGTGACCTCCGGTGGCGATGAGGCTCCCGCTGCCGGGGATCTCGATAACACTGTACACAGCCGCTTTGTCGCACGTTTACGCCTCGATCATACTTGGGAGCCGTACGGACAATCGGGCTGAAATTCACAGCGCTCGTCTTCATACCTGACGATCCGAGCGCCGGCGAGTTGCGATCATAAAGCTGACCTGCGACCCGTAGTTGTCATTGATGAGCAACCAAGCAGCGTGCGAATTCCGTCTATGATGCATCACGCGGGAGTACGGTACGTGCTTTCGCGTGTTGAGGCATAAGAACCTTCCGGTGAGCAATTTTGGCCTGTGGCGGAGGTGTTGAGAATGTCCAGTAGCAGTGCACCGCAAGTTGTCCTGGTTACCGGCGGAACCCGTGGTATAGGCGTAGGGATCGCGCGAGTGTTTGTCGGCGCCGGAGCGGCGGTCGTGGTTTGTGGCCGTGATTCTGCCGTCGGTGAGGCGGCCGCCGAGGAAGTTGACCGATCTGGTCCTGGCAATTGCCGCTTCATCCAATGCGACGTTACCAAGAGCGAGGATAACGAGCGCCTGGTTCATTCGACGATCGAGACCATGGGACGACTCGACTGTCTCGTGAACAATGCGGGGTGGCATCCTCCGTATGTTCCAATAGACGAGTTGTCGGTTTCTGGGTTCTCCGATTTGTTGAGGCTGAATCTGATTAGTTACTTCGAGCTTTGCAAGTTGGCACTGCCATTCCTCAGACAGACTCATGGCACGATTATCAACGTAAGCAGCTTGGTCGGTGAAATTGGACAAGAGTGTGCCTGCACCTACACAGCGACAAAAGGCGGCATTAATGCACTGACCAAGTCCCTGGCGATTGACGAAGCCCGCCATGGAGTGCGCGTCAATGTGGTTCTCCCGGGAGCGATCGAGACACCGCTGTACCGCGAATACGTGGATACGCAGCCTGATCCCCAGGAGGCCGAGAGGGAGACCAACCGGTGGCAGTGGATGGGGCGCGTTGGTAGGGCCGAAGAGGTTGGGTATCTCTGCCTATTCCTTTCAGGCGAGGGAGCGTCTTTTGTGACGGGAGCGGCAATTCCGGTGAGCGGCGGTGCCGAGTTGGGGTACGGATTGAAACGAGTGCCGGGTTTGAGCTAGTGACTGTGAAAGTCTCATCTTTCGGCTTTCGCGAACAGACGTGACAGCACGGCTCGTGCCCTCGCTCTGGTGCTTTGGACTGGCAAACCCGCTTTGGATTTTGCCCCGAGGGTATTTCGACGTCCGGCAGGGATGTCTTTCCTGAGAGGAACCAACAGCGATGAGTAAGGGGGCGTCTGTCATATGTGTCACCGCGCGGGAGGGCAATCTGCGTGGCTGGAGTCTCGGTCCGGCCGAGATTGGCCCTGGCTGAGTTGGAGGTCGCGATCGACGAGACGTTCATGGCTCTTTACTGCCCTACCGGCATAGTCGTAATAGCCGAGATGAAGGAGGCGGGGGCCATGTTCCCGGCTCGGGAGACGCGTGCACTACCTGGCCGTGGCTGCCGGACCCAATTGCAGCGCCGCGGGTTTCGTCGTGCTGGGCGAGTTGATGCTCGCCTCTTGCTTCCTCGCGTCATCCGCAGCAGCTTTCAGGCGGAGGCAAATCAAGGGAGGATGTGTGACTAGCCCGACGTTCTCGCGGGGTTGACCACGCTCACTGAGAACCTGCCAGACCTGCTCACTGAAATCTTCCAGTCCTGAGCTCTCGGTGGACTGACAATCCACCACCGAGGGTGGCCCCCTTCCGAGGCTTGTGGTGTCCAAGCC
>JBEKBX010000068.1:0-13671 GCA_050015175.1 Acidimicrobiales bacterium
CAGCCTCCTTGGTCTTAGCAACCTGGAAGTTACGACCGATGCAACGAGGGCGCCCTTCGGGCGCCCTCAGCGCGTAGCGCTATGTCTTCTCGGCGGTATGAGGCTCGCTCGCTACGGCTAGGACCCGGAGGCGGTCACCGCGAACCGCTGGGCTTGCGGGCAAGCAGCTCGCTGAGCACCGTGTCCGGTACCTCGAGGTCGCCCCTCCCCGTGCCGACTTGGAGGTCCGGTTTGAAGGTTCCATGGAAGTCCGAACCTCCGGTCGCGACGAGGTCGTGCCGCTTCGCCATCTCCGCGAGCCCGTCGCGCTGCTCGGGCGAGTAGCGCCCGTAGTAGCACTCCATCCCCACGAGCCCGGCGGCTGAGAGCTCCCCGAGCACGTGGTCGAACTCGGGCGGCTCGAGGCCGAGAGTCAGCGGATGGGCAAGAACGGCTACTGCGCCTGAGCCCTTTGCCGCATCGATGAAGGTCGTCGCGTCGATACGAGCCTTTGGGATGTAACCAGCAGCGCCCTTGGAGAGGAAGCGGTCGAACGCGTCTTGGACATCCGCGGCTGCGCCGTTGGCCACGAGGACGGAGGCGAAATGGGGCCTGCCGACGACCGAGCTCCCAGCGACGGCCTCGACCTCGTCGAAGGTGACAGGCAATCCGAGGTCCTTCAGTCGCTGCACGAGCAGCTCGTTTCGGTGCGACCTGTTCAGTCGGAGCCGTTCGAGCTCGGACTGCAGCGGGCCATCACCAGGTTCTACGAAGTAGGCGAGTGCGTGCATCGTCCCAGGGGAGAACGCGCACGAAACCTCACAGCCCGGAACGAACCCGATGCCGAGGCCCGCGGCGCGGGTTCCGGCTCGAACGACGCCGGCAAGACCGTCATGGTCGGTCAGCGCTATCGCGCTGCAACCTGCCGCCACGGCGAGCTCCACGACCCTCTCGGGAGTCTCGGAGCCGTCGGAGCAGGTCGAGTGCAGGTGCAGGTCGATCACGGCGCCGAGCGTACCGGAGGTCACCTTCCGCCGAACCGAGCCGCTTCGGTCGATGTCGAGCGATCGTCGTGCAGCCGGGGCCCTAAGTTGTGGGATGACCAGGAGGTCGCGCCATGGGTGCGATGGCCATTCGAACCGAGGGGCTGTCCAAGCGCTACGGCAGCGTTCACGCGCTCGAGGATCTCGACCTCGAAGTTGACCAAGGCGAGGTCGTGGGCTACCTCGGCCCCAACGGGGCGGGCAAGACGACCACCATCCGGCTTCTCCTAGGTCTAATCCGCCCAACGGCCGGACGCGCCGAGATCTTCGGCCTCGATTGTCAGCGCCAGGTGGTCGAGGCCCATCGGCGCTTGGCCTATGTGGCCGGAGAGGCGAACCTGTGGCCGTCGCTCACCGGCGCCGAGACGCTCCATCTGCTCGGTCGTGTTCGGGGCAGCGTGGACGACACCTACCGGGACGAGCTGATCGGGCGCTTCGATCTCGACACTTCCAAGAAGGTCCGCGCCTATTCCAAGGGCAATCGCCAGAAGCTGATCCTGGTGGCCGCGCTGATGACGCGACCCGAGCTTCTCGTCCTCGACGAGCCGACGAGCGGGCTCGACCCGCTGATGGAACAGGCGTTTCGTCACTGTGTCCACGAGGCGCGCGAGAGGGGCCAGACCGTTTTCTTGTCTTCGCACATCTTGAGTGAGGTCGAAGCGCTGTGTGACCGGGTCGGGATCCTCCGGGAGGGCCGACTGGTCGAGATGGGGACGCTGGCAGAGATGCGCCACCTCTCGGCACTCACAGTTGAGGCGACATTCGAGGGCCCGGTCCCCGACCTCTCCCGGGTCCCCGGGGTGTCCTCGGTCGAGGTGGTAGGGCATCTTGTCCGGTGCCAGGTGCGCGGAACGATCGAGCCGCTACTGCAGGTGCTCGCGGTTTCTGGCGTACATGAGCTGTTGAGCCGGGAGCCGTCGCTCGAGGAACTCTTCCTCGCCCAATACGGTTCCAGTGAAACCGACGACGGCACGGCCCGTGCCGGCTGAGCTCGCCCTGCGCCCGGAGGCACCGGGAGACAACTGGGCCGCGACGGTTGTCGTCCGACAGACAGCCCGTAAAGCGGTCCGATCCGGCGTGCTTTGGGGCTACGTCTTTGGTCTTTACCTGGCAACCCAGGCGCTCGCCTATGCGTCGAGCTACAAGACGCCCGCCCAGCGCGCTGGTTTGGAGAAGGAATTCGGCTCGAATGCCGGGGTGAGTGCTCTCGTCGGCCCCGCCCACGACATCCAGACGGTTGCCGGCTTCACCGTGTGGAAGTGCCTCGCCGTTCTGGCCGTCGTCGGTGCCGTGTGGGGCCTGCTTACCGGGACGCGGTTGTTGCGCGGGGAGGAGGATGCCGGTCGTTGGGAGCTGCTGCTCGCTGGCCAGACCACGCGCAGGGCCGCCGCCGCCCAGGCACTGGCCGGTCTCGGCTGCGGTCTCGTGGCGCTGTGGGCCGTCACAGCCGTCATCACGGTCGTGGTCGGGCGTTCGTCGAAGGTCGACATCAGTCCTGGGGGAGCGCTATTCCTGGCTGTTGCCGTCGTGGCGGGTGCGGCAATGTTCCTCGGCCTCGGAGCTCTCGCGAGCCAACTGGCGGCGACTCGGCGCCAGGCATCCGCCTACGCCGGTGCCGCTCTCGGAGTGAGCTACGCCCTTCGCATGGTCGCCGACTCGGGTACTGGCCTCGGCTGGCTCCGGTGGGCGTCGCCTCTTGGATGGATCGAGGAGATCCAGCCGCTGACGGCGCCCCATCCCCTCGTCCTCTTGCCGATCGCCGGACTCGTCGCCGTGGTGGGGCTGTTCACAGTCCGTCTGGCGGGAGAACGGGACCTGGGAGCGAGCACTTTCCCCGATCGGGCATACTCGGCTCCGCACACGAGGCTGATGTTCGGTGCTCCGGGCTTGGATATTCGCCTCGCCCGTTCCGGGCTGGTGGGATGGGGCGTGGGCATCGGCGCCTACGGACTGATGCTCGGGCTTGTCGCGAAGTCTGGCGGAAGCGCGATCTCGGCCTCGTCGACCCTCACGCGAGCATTTTCACGCCTCGGGGCGATCGGCGCCGAGGCGTACCTCGGTGTGGCGTTCTTGCTCATGGCTGTGTTCGTGGCGTTCGTGGCCGCCGGGCAGATCAGCGCCGCCAGAGGCGAAGAGGCCGAAGGCCGGCTCGACAACCTCCTCGTACGACCGGTCTCGCGCCCCTCCTGGCTTGCATGGAGGCTCCTGGTCGCGGCCCTAGCCGTTCTCGCCGGGGGACTGATTGCCGGCGTCTTCAGCTGGCTCGGAGCAGCAAGCCAGCACAGCGGAGTGAGCTTCGCGAGTCTGCTCGACGCCGGGCTCAACATCGTTCCCCCTGCCGTCTGCATCCTCGGCGCAGGCACGTTCGTTCTCGGCGTGTGGCCCCGCGCCGCGACGGTCGCGGCCTACGGCTTGCTCGTCTGGTCGTTCCTCGTCGAGCTCGTGGGTGGAATTGTGGGACTGAACCACTGGGTGCTCGACACGTCGGTGTTCCACCAGATGGCCGCCGCGCCCGCCGTTAGCCCGGACTGGACGAGCGGGGGGATCCTTGTTGCGATCGGTGCCGTGGCGGCTTTCGCCGGTGGCGTCGCGTTCAAGTTCCGCGACCTGCAGAGCGCGTGACGCCACTCCCAACGCACATGGGTGGGCTGGCTTGTAGTGCCTGACCCAGCCCCTACGAGGCGAGCGCTCCCCGGATCACGTCTCCCATTGCCTTGTGCTCCACGAGGAACGCGTCATGGCCGACGACCGAGTCGATGACCCGGACATCGTCCACACATCCGATCAGCTCTGCCAGCTCCCACTGCAGCCGCAGAGGGTAGAGGCGGTCCGAGGAGATACCGACGATGGTGACCCGGGCCCGGACACGGGAAAGAGCCTCTTTCGCGCCGCCAAGGCCGCGACCCAGGTCGTAATGGTTCATGGCCTCGCTGAGGACCAGGTAGCTGTTCGCGTCGAAACGGCAGACGAGCTTCTCGCCCTGGTGATCGAGGTACGACTGGACCGCGTAACGCCCCCCGCTGAGGGGTGCCTCGTGCTCTTGGGCGTTGTTGGCAAAGCGTTGCTGCAGGTCTACCTCGCTGCGGTAGCTCAAGTGGCCGACCCCGCGGGCGATAGCCAGACCGGCGACCGGCCCCTGGTCCGAGTCGTAGTAGTCGCCGCCGTGGAAGTCCGGGTCGAGGCGGATCGCCTGGTTCTGCAACGAACAGAGGGCGATCTGCTCGGCACTTGCGGCCGCACCCGTGGCGACCACGATTGCGCGCTCGACGTTGTTCGGGAAGTCCACCATCCAATGCATGGCCCGCATGCCGCCCATCGAGCCGCCGGCCACCGCGTACCAGCTGTGGATACCGAGCTCGAAGGCGAGCGCGCGCTCGACGGCGACCTGGTCCTTCACGGTCACGACGGGAAAGCGGGATCCGTACGGCCTGCCGTCTGTCGCCCACGAGCTCGGACCGGTCGTTCCTTGACAGCCTCCGAGCACGTTCGGACAGACGACGAAGTAGCGGTCCGTATCGATCGGTGCGCCCGGGCCGACGAGGGGCCCCCACCAGCCCGGGCTCGGATGTCCCGGTTCGACAGTTCCACTCACGTGTGAGTCTCCGCTCAAGGCGTGAAGGACGAGGACAGCATTCGAGGCGCTTTCGTTCAGCTTGCCCCAGGTCTCGTAAGCGACCGTGACCTCGTTCAGGTGACCGCCGGCTTCCAGCTCGAGGCCGCTCGGTTGGCCGTGCCCGTCACGGAACAGCGACATGAATCTCCGCCGACCGGGAGGGTCTCCCGGTCGCCAGGCCCCCGTGACCGGGGCGTCGATCATGGCGGTGCTCAGTTCAGGCGCCCTTGGCCGCTCGGAAACCTGAATCCAGGTCGCCGAGAATGTCAGCGAGGGTCTCGAGCCCGATGCACAGCCGGATCAGGTCGGGAGTGACGCCTGTGGTCGCCTGCTCCTCCTCGGTCAGCTGTGAGTGGGTCGTCGTCGCCGGGTGGATCGCCAGGCTGCGGACGTCGCCGACGTTGGCGAGGTGGCTGAACAGCTCAAGCCCTTCGATGAAGCGGCTGCCCGCTTCCCTACCGCCCTTGATGCCGAAGGTGAGGATCGCGCCACCACCTCTCGGGAGGTAGCGCAGCTGACGAGCGTGCCAGGGACTTGAGTCGAGCCCGGGGTAGCTCACCCACTCGACCTCGTCGCGAGCCTCGAGCCACTTGGCCACCGCAAGGGCGTTGGCGACGTGGCGCTCCATCCGGACGCTGAGCGTTTCGAGACCCTGGAGAAAGAGGAACGAGTTCAGGGGAGCGATGGCAGCGCCGACGTCGCGCAGGTACTGAAGGCGTGCCTTCAAGATGTACTGAGCCGGGCGGAGCGGCTCAGGCAGCTCCGAGAAGACGAGGCCGTGGTAGCTCGGGTCGGGCTCGGTGAAGTTGTGGAAGCGACCGCTCTTCACATAGTCGAACCTCCCGCCGTCGACGACCACACCGCCGATGGAGGTGCCATGGCCACCGATGAACTTTGTTGCCGAGTACACAGCGATGTCCGCTCCGTGGAGGAACGGCTGGCACAGATAAGGCGTGGCCACGGTGTTGTCGACCACGAGGGGGATGCCGTGTTCGTGGGCGACCGCCGAGACAGCCTCGAAGTCGAGCACGTCGCCTTTCGGGTTGCCGATGGTCTCGGCGTAGAACGCCCTCGTGTTGGGCCGGATCGAGTCGCGCCACGCGCCCGGGTTGTCGGGGTTGTCGACGAAACTCACACTGACTCCCAGCTTCGGCAAGGTGTAGTGGAGCAGGTTGTACGTGCCACCGTAGAGCGAGGCCGAGGAAACGATATGACCGCCGTTCTCGGCCAGGTTGAGCAGCGCGATCGTTTCGGCCGCCTGACCGCTCGCTACTGCGAGAGCCCCGACTCCGCCGTCGAGCGCGGCCATGCGGTCCTCGAAGACCGCCTGAGTGGGGTTCATGATGCGGGTGTAGATGTTGCCAAGCTCGGATAGGCCGAAGAGCGCCGCAGCGTGTGCCGTGTCGCGGAACACGTAGCTCGTCGTCTGGTAGATCGGTACCGCGCGTGCCCCGGTGGTCGGGTCGGCTACGGCGCCAGCGTGGATCTGACGGGTCTCGAATCCCCAGTCGGCCATGTTCGCGGTCTCCTCCTTGTTTGGGTGCGTTTCAAACGGGTCCGGTGACCGCGCCTTGGCAACGAGAGAGTAGTCCGCAATACTTGACTAGTCAAGTCATGATTGAGCCATTGGCACCGGGAGGCATCAGATGAGCGACCGCTCGTTGCTTTCATATGAATGTGGCATCGTGGCGCCATGATGGTCCGACCGGCTGTGCCAGCCGATCGCGATTGGATCACGTCCACGTTGACGGCGCGATGGGGCTCCACGACGATCGTCACCGGGAGCCGCCGACGTGACGCGGCAGCGCTGCAGGCGCTCGTCGCGGTGGAGACGTCCTCCGAGCACGAACCTGACCGAGTCGGGCTGCTGACTTATCGTGTGGATCGGCAAGGAGTCGAAGTGGTCACGATCGACTCGCTGAAGGGTCGTTCAGGCATTGGCACCGCCCTCTTGGCCCGTGCGAGCCAGATCGCGCGGCACGCGGGCACGGCACGCGTCTGGCTGATCACGACGAATGACAATCTGAACGCGATTGAGTTCTACGAGCATCGGGGATTCCGGATCGTCGCCGTTCACGAGGGCGCCGTCGATCGGGCTAGGGCGCTCAAGCCGTCCATCCCGCTCGTGGCCGAGAACGGTATCGAACTTCACGACGAACTAGAGCTGGCGCTCGTCTTGGCGCCCGTTCCCGAAATCGGGTACCGGACAGGGCCACACGCGGTGACACCCACCGCCTGTGACCCGCCGGTCGACGCGGCGACACGTGCCGGCTCGGAACCGTTTACGATCTCATGAACACGCGTCGATCGGCGAGTGTGTCGAGTGAGTGATGTCGACGGTCCGGAGGGTCTTGTGCGCGCTGGTTCCATGATCGAGAAGCGAACGGAACAGAAGGGTGTACGAAAGCCGCCGACTCTGTTTCGAATCCTGACCCTGGGTGGCATAGCGCTTGCTGTGCTCGCACTGCCCGCTTCCAGTGGTGCCACGATCTTCCACCACGCAGCGGGTGCCCGCACAGCGCAGTCCACCGATCTGTCCCGCCTTCAAGCGGGACAGGTGCTCCTTGACGGGTCCGCGCTCGTCTCGCCTAGCGGCCGCTACCGACTAATCCTGCAGAGCGATGGGAACCTTGTTCTCTACTGGGAGGGCCAGCCTCTTTGGAACTCCGCCACGAGGGGTGACGCCCCGGACCACCTCATAATGCAAAACGACGGCAACCTCGTCATATACCAGGGTCTGAACGTGCTCTGGGACTCGAAGAGTGGCGGAGGCGTCCGCAGCAACGGCTATTACCTGAGTCTCCAGAACGATGGCAACGCCGTCGTCTATTCACCGGCGAACCGGCCGATCTGGACGACCAACACCGACGTGCAGCCCGGCCTACAACTCGGCGACGCCAGCCCTTCGGTGCGAAGGCTACAGGAGCTGCTCAGCGGGCTCGGCTACTGGCTCGGACCTGTGAACGGCGTCTTCGGCGACTCGACACAACAGGCCGTGTGGGCGCTCCAGAAGGCCGCCGACCTCACCCGTGACGGTGTCGTCGGCGCTCGGACCATCGCCGCGCTCGCGAGCGGTGTCGTACCCACTCCGCGACCCGCGTCCGGCAACTTGATCGAAGTGGATCTCGAGGACGACCTCGTCATGGTGATCCAAGGGGGCAAGCTTGCGTACACCCTCAACACCTCGACAGGCGGCGGCTACACCTACACCGACAAGGGCGTGACGTCGGTGGCAATAACTCCAACTGGCGTGTTCCACATCTTCGGTGACATCAACGGCCTGGACGTCGACTCGCTCGGCGCGCTCTGGCGGCCGAGGTTCTTCACCGAATCCGGCATCGCGATTCACGGTGACTCCTTTGTGCCGCCCTATCCCGTTTCACACGGTTGCGTACGCGTGAGCAATGAGGCGATCGACTGGATCTGGGCCGACAACATCGCGCCGATCGGCGAAGAGGTCTGGGTTTACTGAGGGAAAACGCTGCCGGTCACGAGCTGACCGAATGACAGGACCCTTGATCACGAGGTCGCCACGCGGTCCGGCTCCTCCTGTGTTCTCATGTCGTGGCGAGAGTGTGATCGACAGCTGACGTGCTTGGTCGTGTTTAGCCGCTCCGCTTCACCGTTTCGCGAGGCGGGCTTCTGCGGCCTCCCATCGTTGCGCCTCACCTTCGGACGGGTGATAGACGCGCAGCTCCATCCTGTCGGCGATGCTCGCGCGGGCTGCCCACCGGCCACTTCCCGCTCTGCCGAGCGCCTGGGCCTGCACGAGCGCGTTTCCGATCGCCGCCGCCTCGTCGGGCCCCGCCACGACCGGAAGGCCGCACGCGTCGGAAGTGAGTTGGCAGAGCAGGGCGTTGTGCACTCCGCCGCCGACGACGTGGATGACGTCGACGCGTTTGCCCGACAGCTCGGAAGCAAGACGCAGCGTTCGCCGGTATGCGAGGGCGAGGCTGTCAAGGATGGCGCGCGTCACCTGCGCAGGTGTCTCGGCAGTCGGCTCACCCAGCTCGCGGCAGACCTGCGCGATCCGTGCGGGCATATCGCCCGGTGGGAAGAAAACCGGATCATCGGGGTCGAAGACGGTGCGGCACGGTGATTCAGCAGCAGCCCAGGAAACCACTTCCTCGAGAGAAAAGGTGCTGCTCAGGCGATCCCAGGTTCGCATCGACTCTTGGAGGAGCCAGAGCCCCATCACGTTGCGGTGGTAGAGGAACGAGCTGTCGGCGCCTCGTTCGTTGGTGTACTGAGCGGCACGGCTCTCCTCACTGAGTACTGGCCAGTCGAGCTCGACTCCGACCAGGGACCACGTCCCCGACGAGATGAACGCGAAGTGAGGGTCGACAGCTGGAACAGCCATGACGGCCGAAGCCGTGTCGTGAGAGGCGACTGCCGTGAAGGGAACCTCGTAATCCAGGCCTGTGTCGGCGAGCACATCCGGGAGGAGCACGCCAAGTTGGTCTCCGGGGCGGCGGAGTGGTGCGAAGAGACCGGGCGAGAGCCCGATCTTGGCAATCAGCTCCTCATCCCACCGGGATTCGTCGACCCTGAGCAACTGGGTGGTCGACGCATTGGTCTCCTCGGACCCGAGGGACCCGGTGAGCCAGTACGCGAGAAGATCCGGGATGAGGAGCAGTGTTCGCGCCAACGCGAACATGGCGTCGTCGTGACCGGCGGCAAGCTGGAAGATCGTGTTGAAGGGTACGACTGCTATGCCGGACCGGCGGTAGAGATCAAGGGCTCCGATGCCCTTCACGACCGGGTCGACGACGGCGCGGGTGCGGTCGTCACGGTAGTGAACGGGATTGCCGAGCAGTGTCCCATCGGCGTCGAGTAGGCCGTAGTCGACCCCCCAAGAGTCGATCCCGATCGAATCCAGGCGTCCCATGCGACCTGCCGTGCTGATGCCCTCGAGAATGCCGCGGTAGAGGCCGAGCACATCCCAGTGGATGTGGCCGCCGGCCTTGATGGCTCCGTTCCAGAACCGGTGGACCTGAGCAAACTCGAAGTGCTCCCTGCCGAACTCGGCGACGAACACCCGCCCGCTCGAGGCGCCGAGATCGACTGCTACGACGCGTGCCGCCCTGGAGGGCATCGCCGGCTCTGCTCCAACGACTGGCGCTGGTTGTGCCATCGACGGGGTTTCCTCCAATAACGTGTCCTGTGGCGAGTCCTGGGGCGATGTTGACGCAATCGTCGGCTCGAAGGTGCGTCGTCGTCAGGAGTTGAGCTTCAGTCGTCGCCCTCCCGGCCCATTTTCTGCGCGAGGCCCGGGCTTCATCTCGCCTCACCAGTCGAGCATCAGGTGACCGGGTCTGTTCCTGTCTCAGTCGTCACCTCGGTCAGCGACGACGAGGATCTTTACCTCGCCGCCGGCAGTGATGGCGGCGAAGGCGTCCGCCGCTTTCGGGAGGGGGAAGGTGGCCGTTATGAACCGATCGGCATCGAAGTCGGCACCGCCGATGATTTCGATGGCCTCGTCGAAGTCCTCCCATCGGTAGGTGGCCGCTCCTTGGATGCGGATCTGGTATTCCTGGATCACGGGCAAGTCGACGGTCGCGAGCTTCCGCGGTCCTCCTAGCACGACCACCGTGCCCCCCTTGAGGGCCATCTTGATGGCTTCGCCGAGGGTCGCCTGGTTGGCCACGCAGTCGAACACGACGTCAGCGCTTTCCCCGAGCTCGCCTCGGACCACCCCGGCCAGGTCGTCCATTCCGGCGTCGACGACAGCGTCAGCCCCCAGCTCCATGGCGAGATCACGCTTGGTAGTCAAGGTATCGGTGCTCAATATCACAGCTGCCCCGGCACGGCGGGCGGCAATGAGAGTCAGGAGCCCGATGGTGCCCGCCCCAAGAATGACCACCTTCTTGCCCGTGATGTCTCCGGCGAGCCGCACAGCGTGCACAGGCGTCGCCAAGGGCTCGATGAGTGCCGCTTGGTAGTCGCTGAAGGCTTTGGGGATCTTGTGCAGTCGTGCGGCTGGCGCAGAGAAGACATCGGCCATCCCGCCTTCTCGATAGCCGCAACCGAAGAACTGCAGGTTCTCACAGAGGTTTTCCATCTTGTGAAGACATGGCTTGCAGTGACCGCACACCAGGGTCGGCTGGATGGTGACCCGATCTCCGACATCGACGTTGTTCACGCCCTCGGTCACGGCGACCACCACGCCGACCACTTCATGCCCGGGGTAGTAGGGAGGTTTCATGAAGGCGTGCTCACCGTGGAAGCCGGCCTTGTCCGAACCGCACAGCCCTGACACGGACATCTCGACCAGCACCTCGCCAGGCTCAAGTGGAGGTATGGCCTCGGTGAGCACCTCGACAATGTCGGTACTGCTGACGATGGCACGTCTTCGGGTTTCTTTGGTCATGGCATCTCCTATGGCTGTCGAATGGATGTCGCTTGGTCGTTCGCAGGAGGCAGGGGATCGGTAGGAGTGGTCATAGCGGTCGTCTGCCGAGGCATAGCCGTTCAGTGGCCTTCGTCGCTCCGCACGCCGAAGCGTAAACACGAAGCACATCGCGAACCGCCTCGAGCACGAGGGTCCTGGGTATCGGGTCCAGCGCCCCGCTGGCCACGCGTGGATAAAGCTTTGGGAGGAATTGGCTGATCAGCGGCTCGGGGATGTGGGCTCCCGTCAGGCGGTCCAGGAGCCGTCGGACCGCTTCCTGCGGGGCCGGGGACGCCCAGTAATAACGGATGCGGTCGCTGTAGCTGAAGTGGCGGAGCACACGTTGGTCATCCGGATCACCCTGATAATGGGTCTGCCAGTAGCCAGGGTTGGCGAGCATCTCCCTTTCCATCTCTGCCATCAACGAGTGCTCGCGCCAGCCCGGATACAGGGCGGCTGCGATCTCGTCGAGTGCGTAAAGGGCCTCTCGCAAGGCGAAGGTGAGACCTGGCCCGACTTTCAAGATCGCAAAGCCGTCTGTAACCAGCCTGGAGAGGCTTTCCGGGGGCTGATAGTCCGTGGAATGCGCCTCGAACACCAGTCCTGGCATCTCACCGAGTGCGGCACTGAGCTCGCGGGCGCGCTCCGGTTGGTAAACGACGACATTCCGGTCGTCAAACTCGACTCCGGGCTGTGCCACCAGGGCGATCACCGCCTCGAATGCAGCCCTGGCTCCAGCGGCGGCGAAGGCTCGCTCATGCTCGCGAAGGGTGGCGACGACCGCTTCTGGCCGGGTCACCTCGAGATGTTCGATCTCCGTTAGTGCTCCACCGGGAACCGGCACCTCGGTGCCGATGACGTAGCGGGGCCTCGTGCCGGCGCCAGCCGCGGCGGTTTCGGCGACGACAGCGAGGCGCGCGGCCCGTTCGGCCGTCACGACGTCCGGCAAGTGGTCCGGCTCGCCTTGGCAACCCATGCTGGCGTCGATGTGGATCTTCTCGTATCCGGCCGCGACATACGCGGCCACCATCGCCCGGGCCCTTGCCAGTGCAGTTTCGGAGGGTAGGTGCCGCCACGGATTCGGGCCCAAGTGATCGCCGCCAAGGATTACCTGCTGCCACGGGAACCCAACCTTGTTGGCGATGTCGTGTACCTGGTCGCGGAAGACGACGGGAGTGAGGCCCGTGTAGCCACCTTCCTGGTTGACCTGGTTGCAAGTCGCCTCTATGAGCACCACCGTCCCGTCAGCTGCGGCCTGTCGCATTGCGGCTTCGACCACCATCGGATGTGCCGAGCACACCGAGGTGATGCCCGACGACCCCGTATCGAGACCGTTGGTGTGGGGCGAGATAAGGGCCGTCAGGCGCGCGGCACGACTCACTTGGGCGCTCAACTTCAAAGCGTCGAGCTGAGCGAAACTCGAGGTGCCTTCCATCGGACCCCGAATGGTCACCGCCCGGGCACCGCTGGCGTTCGCGTAATCGAGGCTTTCTTCTACGCTGCGGCCTTGCAGACGGCACGTGATGAAGGTGGCGCTGAAACAGTCACCGGCGCCCGTGGGGTCCACCTCTTCCACGGGGTATCCCGGTGCGTTCCGGCTGCCATTGACATCGTGGTAAGTGGCCCCTTTAGCCCCGTTTTTCACCACGATGGCGCCGACACCCATTCCCAGGATCTCGGCAACCGCCGCTTCTGGCGTGGTGGCATCGGTCAGTAGAGTCAGCTCCTCGCCACTGGGCAAGAACGTGTCGCAGCTTGCCAGCACGGCTTGGAGAGCTGCACGCACGTCTGGGTCACGCACTACTTCTTTGCGGATGTTCGGGTCGAAGGAAAGCATCCCACCATTGCTCTTGACCAACTCGATTGCCTTCCCCACCATCTCGACCATCTGGGGAGAGGAGAGCGATGCGCCCGAGACATGCAAGTTGTCGCATTCTTCGAGCAGCTCCAATCCGGCTTCTGTCAGCCGCAACTGACCGCAAGCACTGTTCCTTATGTTGAAGACGAAGTCACGGTCCCCGTCGTCGCGGTAGCGGACGAACGCGCTTCCCGTCACGTACGTCGGATGAACCTCGACTGCCTTGACGTCGACGCCGTCCTTCCCGAGTCGTTCCAGGTTCACTCGGCCGAAGTCGTCGTCCCCGACGCAACCGATGATGCCGCAAGGTTGGCCGAGCTTGGCGACTTGGTCGATGAATATCGCCGGTGCACCGCTCGGGAAGGGGCCGACAAGTCTCAGAGGTTCTCGGAAGCCATGGCCACGCTCGTTCGCCATGATCTCCACCAGGATCTCACCGAGAGTTACGACCTTGAGCACCCGTTCCTCCGATTGGCGGCCCGACTCCTGCTCGCGAGCGGTTCCCATGCCCATCACAGCGCTGTCCGGTTCTCCCTCATCTCAACTCCCACGGTTGAACGATCGCAACTCGAAGCTAGCCCTGGTAGAAAACGATTTACCTACTTTTCTGTGAGACCTTAAAAGACTAGAACGCCCTAAGAATCAGGGCCGTCCGGTCAATGCCTGTCACCGAGAACCGGCGTTGGTGCGTGTTGTTGCGGACGTCATAGTAATCGTGCACCATGATTGCAGTCTGAAGTCAAGCCCTCAAGAAGGGGGCACCTAGGCGTCGTGAGTAACATTTCGC
>JBEKBX010000069.1:0-12195 GCA_050015175.1 Acidimicrobiales bacterium
TTTGGTCGTGAAGAACTTTGGCGGCAAGGCGTGACTTCCCCGAGGCCACCTAGGCCGTTCGGCAGCTCTTAACAGTTCTCGATGCAGGAGGTGAAATGGCGCGCTTATTTCTGATGCCAAAGATCGATGCTGACACGACGCAGGTGACGCTCGTGACATGGTGCGTGGAACCCGGCGAGAGCTTCCAGGCTGGTTCGATTCTTGCCGAAATCGAGACTGACAAAGCCACGATGGACCTGCCAGCCGACGACTCTGGGGTCATGGGTGACCAACTCGTCTCTCCGGGTGACGAGATCCACGTCGGCAGGCCGATGTGTGTTGTGCTGGCCGCTGGAGAGGCTCCTTTAGACGCCAGCCCGTTCGTTGCCGAAGAGCTGTCTGTCTCGTCGAAGCTCGGACCAGACTCCAACTCGCGGCCGACAGTTGCTGGGACCAGTCTCGAAGTCCTAGACGAATCGAGCACTGCGACGACCACTACCGCCAGGGCGCGTCTATTTGCCAGTCCAGTTGCTCGCAACGAGGCCCGCGAACTCGCAATCAACCTCACCGAGTTGACCGGGAGTGGACCAGGTGGGCGCATCGTGCGCCGCGATGTCCTCGGGGCTACCGCGGCAGGCAAGGAGGCCAACGTTACTCAGGAGCCTCCGTTCGAACCAGCAAACCCCGCCGCCTCAGTCCCCGACCCCGTCGTGCCGCACTCGCGAATGCGACTGGGCATCGCCCGTCGACTTGCCCAGAGCAAGGCAACGATCCCGCACTTCTACCTGACGAGCGACTTAGAAGTCGATCGTCTCATTGACCTGCGACGCGAGATCAACGAGGGAAGACCGGCAAAGATCTCGCTCAATGATTTCTTGGTTCGCGCAGTGGCGAGCGCCCTCGCAAGCGTGCCGGACGCGAACGTTTCTTGGACAGACGATGGCATGATCCACCACCGCCACGCTGATATCGCGGTTGCCGTGTCCACGGAGGCAGGTCTTATCACGCCGATAGTCCGAGCTGCTGAAACCAAGACGCTTTTCACTATCAGCGCCGAGCTCGCCGAACTTATTGATCGGGCCCGAACGGCCCGACTTGAACCGACGGAGTACGAGGGTGGCAGCTTTACCATCAGTAATCTGGGGATGACGGGGGTGCAGCGCTTCGCGGCGATTATCAACCCACCTCAGGCAGCGATCCTTGCCGTCGGCGCCGTACGTAAGGGTCCGGTGGTCCGCGGTGATGCCATTGTCGTGGGGAACCTCATGCAGTGCACGCTTTCGGTCGACCACAGAGCTATCGATGGCGTGGTCGCCGCAAGGTGGTTTGCAGCATTCTCCCAACTTGTTGCGGACCCCACAAGGGCGCTCATGTGAGCAAGTGCCGAGGGTCGTGCGCGGAGCTTGGTATTGGTCTACTCGATCAGCGTGCTCAACAGATTGCGGAGCTTGGACGTCGCGATGCCAACGAGGTTCCTATGGAGCTCGAGCGTCTGATCACCCTCGCCCTCATCGATCGCGGTGGCCACTGCCCGCTGCTACCGGCTCGTCCAACTGAGTGGTTGACCGACCGAAGGTCAAGAAGAACCATCAATTGCCAATGTGCTTTCGAAACCAACTTGACGCGAGAGCCTTCCGACATGGTCATGTCCACATCGAGGGCTGCTTCGGGCGAAGCCCACGCATTGAGATGTGTCGGCATCTTACGGAGCGTGCAAGTGGCACGCCACACCCCTCCCCTTTCCGACAAGGCCGGAAAATCCAACGGCATAACTGCAAACAGATCGGCGGCGACCTGGTATTCGCCCTTCCCGAACCCGGTTGTCGCCGAGTCGATCCTCGACCGGGTCGTGAACAGCGCGTGCCACGCCAACATGGACGGCAAGTCCTACCGACCGACAAAACTTCCGGTGTCAACTCCTTTGCCGCTGATACCACGATCGAGAACAGGACCTGCGCAGGGCCAAGCTGTCAGGCCGGTCATCGGCCAGGGTGGACGACGACGCAATTGCATCAGCCTCGAGGTCGACCGGGACGAGTTGAACGCCGACGACCCCGCCGTGGCGAGCCCCTTCATCGTCCCCCTACGTCGCGGCAAGCGCCTCGTGGTGATCGCGAGAAACCTCGGGTGTTTCAGCACGAGGTGCTCGTGGAGGAGCTCCAGGTCTATCCGAGCCCGCCGCCCGACAGGAAGGAGGTACTACCAAGTAGACATCCACCGCAGGCTGAGCGAGGGAACTTTGTGATCACACGTGAGGGAACTCCGTGACCGTTGATGCCATACGTTCCTGCGAAGTACATTCATAGGTTGAGAGCAGAAGGGACCATTACCATGAAAACGGTTTCAACCAAATATAGTCGCAGAGACTTTCTTACCTTCGCGAAGGACAGCGCTCTCGCGGGCGCTGTACTTGCTAGCCCCCTAGGGTTGAGAGCACCTGCGTTCAGAAGACTAACTATGGGAGATGCCGCGACACCTCCCACGGAGAATCTACTGGAGATCGGTAGGAAGCAAGGCTATCTTCGGGTAGGATTTAACGAAAACCCACCGCTTTCCTACATTGACCCGACCAACGGCAAGCTCACAGGCGCAGGCCCCGTTCTGCTGGGCGCAATGCTCAAGAGCCTGGGCATTCCTACCATTTATCCTACGATCTGCGATTTCGATGCTATTATCCCCGGCCTCCTGGATGGTCGTTGGGATATATCTGGCCTAGCATTCGACATCATCCCAACACGGTGCAGCCAGGTCGCGTTTACGAACCCCGTCAACGCATATCCCGAGGGTGCATTGGTTCAAAGTGGAAATCCGTACAAGATCCACAGCTATACTGACATCGCAAACAACCCGAAGCTCCTCGTTGCTATTCAGGAGGGGGATGCGGAGATCCAGTATGCCGAGGCCTGCGGCATAAAGAAGAGCCAGATTGTGCTCTTCACGGCCGAGGCATTGGCCGAGACGGCGTTGAAGGAAGGACGCGTCCAGGTGTATCTCAACGGCACCTTTTCCCTCGAGTCGGATCTGAAAACCTATGGCAGTAGGGGGATTGAATTAGCGGTACCGTTCACTGGACCGGTTATCGATGGGAAGGTTGTGGTCTCGTACGCTGGGTGGGCGTTGCGATACAGCGACATCAGTGCGGTTAAGAGCCTCAATGCCGAAATCGCTAAGTATCGTGCAAGTGGCGAACTCCTCAAGCTTGAGAGACCATTCGGATTCACGGCAGATACAATTCCCGCAGCTAATATCACTGCAAGGCTGCTCTGTCCGGCATCGCCGTTGCCGTAGGAGCAGCTGAGGTGCTTGGGAACTGTCCCCTTTAACCGGGAGCCGCTAGACGTCCCAGGGGAGGCTAAGCTCGTATAACGGGCGCATTCGGTGTGCTACCTCGACCTGCACTGCGCCAATTGGGAGGAGACCGCGGAGTGGGAAGTTGCGCTCCAGCATAGCGCACAGACAGCGGAGGAGATTAGAAGAAGGTGCGGGATCTCCTCTGATGAGCCGTCGGGTCGAGGGGCATACCCTAGACGGGAGGCATAAGCCGTTGGATTCGGCTGTCGTTGTTCGGCCGGGTGACGCAGGGCGTGAAGCGTGAGACTTAGCCCTTATGTGATACATTCGGCCCTAGTTGGGCTTTATTATACGGTTATCGCGACTGTCCTGAGCTGCTGCCTGGCGTTTCCGATAGCCTTCATCGTGGGTATACTGCGGGTGTCGCGATCCCGGACAGTGCGTGGCTGCGCCATGGTTTATGTCGAAGGTATTCGTGGTGCATCACCGATCGTTGAATTGTATTGGGCGTTCTTCGTGTTGCCTCTTATTGGCATCCGGTTTCCACCGCTCGAGGTCGGAGTCCTGGTGTTGGGGTTGGTTGGCGGAGCTTATGCCTCGGAGGCGGTCCGAGGTGCGCTTCTAGCCGTTGATCGTGGCCAGTGGGAGGCTGGTCTTTCGCTTAGCATGTCGAGGTCTAGTACCGTGTTGCGAATCGTCCTTCCGCAGGCAATTCCCACCATGCTTCCGATCTTTCAAAATGTTGCGATAGATATGTTGAAGGGAACTTCCCTTCTCTCCCTTGTAACCGTAACGGAGTTAACGCGGACTGCGAACGAGCTAGGCACGGTGGGAGTCATGTCGTTCTCTTCAGGCTACGGTGCTCTTCTGGTAATTTACTTTCTGTTGTCGCTTCCGATTATGGCGGGCATGGCAAAATTGGAGAAGTACACGGCGCGGTATCAGAGCAAGTTTGTGAGAAGGCCGAGGTCATAGAAGGCCATGCGAGCGTTCAAAGAGTTAGCGGACTGGGAGATAGGAGCTTGATGGGGACCGCGGCGTATCTGTGGTCGGTACGGAGTCAGATGGCTCAGGGCCTTGTCATAACTCTAGAGGCAACCGGAGCCGGCATGGCAATAGCACTGACCGTGGGATTAGGTATAGCGGTTATAAGGGTGCTGAAGCTGCCTGGCTTGTCGCAGGTCGCGCGATTCTATATCTTGTTTTTCCGTAATACTCCACTTCTCGTGCAGCTTTACGTGTGGTACTACGTGCTCCCGCAATATGGCATCGTGCTTAGTGCGTTTCTCGTTGGGGTGGTCGGGCTGGGTATTCAGTTTTCAGCCTATACAGCAGAGGTATATCGAGCCGGCCTGGAGCAGGTGCCACGCGGTCAGTGGGAGGCGGGCTCAGCATTGGGACTACGGACGGCTGCGATCCTGCGGTCCATCATAATTCCGCAGGCGTTTCGCCCGATTGTCCCAGGTCTTGGCAACTACCTGATTTCGATGTTTAAGGATTCAGCTTATCTGTCGGTGGTGACGGTCTTTGAGCTGCTGGGCACCACAGAACAATTGGCGGCGTCATCATTTCGGTATACTGCTCTGTTTACTCTTCTGGGCGTCATTTATTTCTCACTGTCTTATCCTGCATCGGTGTGCGTGCGGGTTCTTGAGCGCCGCGCAGCGCGAGGGAGGCAAAATGCTCTCCGATCCTAATACTTTTACTTCGCCGCCGGGACGTGGTGCTGCTGTTGCCCTGGAGGACGTCCATAAGCGTTACGGGGAGAAGGTTGTATTGGATGGGTTGAGCTTAACTGTCGCGAGCGGTGAAAAGGTGGCGATAATTGGTCCGAGCGGTTCAGGAAAGAGCACTGTCCTGCGCTGCGTGATGGCGCTTGAGGAGCCGGAGAAGGGAAGGATCCACGTTGGGGATAACTGGATAGGTTTCGGTTCAGACCGTGGCGACGGAAGTAGACGATCTCGTAACGCCGAGATTATAAAGCTTAGGGGCGCTGTTGGGTTCGTGTTTCAGCAGTTCAACTTGTTTCCTCATATGACGGCGTTGCGTAATGTGAGCCTTGCGTTACGGAGGGTAAGAGGGATAAATGGGACTGATGCCGCCGCCCTAGCGGAGGGGGCGTTGCGCGAGGTCGGCTTGGGGGATAAATTGGCGGCGTATCCGCAGCAGCTGTCAGGCGGGGAGCAGCAGCGTGTGGCTATCGCGCGCGCCTGTGTATTGCAGCCGCAGGTGATGTTATTCGACGAAGTTACTTCCGCGCTGGATCCGGAGCTGGTAGGTGAGGTCCTTGGGGTTATTCGGCGGTTGGCGGAGGTTGGTGGCATGACAATGGTTATTGTGACGCACGAAATGGAGTTCGCGCGCCGGATTGCCGATCGAGTTATCTTCATGGAGAAGGGGTCCATTGTTGAGGAGGGATCGCCAGAGAGGATCTTCGGCGATCCTATTGAGGTTCGTACGAGGCAGTTCTTGCGTGCTGTAAGTGAGCGATAGGGTAGTGGGATTTGTCCGGTCAGCGTCGCAGCTTGTAGGTGAACGAGCGTACGCAACGAGTGGAGGCGGTGAGGATAACCCTGGACGCGGTGACCCACCAGTAGTAGGACGTGCGATGGTGAGAGACCCGGCAGGTCCTCCCGGACCAGGGAGACGGCCACGCAAGAGAGGAAGCGGAATATGGACAAAGATTGGAGCAACTACTGCACGATGAGCATCGTGCACTTTATGGCGTACCCATCTGCCATGAGCGGTACCGGTCTCATCGCTGAAAGCATCTCGAAGATAGCGGAGGATCCATTCTTTGGAGCGATCGAGATCACGTCGATCGAGGATTCCGAAGAACGCGAGGCGGTGAGGAATGTGATCGATGCTTCGAGCATCAAGGTGGGCTTTGGGTCGCAGCCGCTTGTCCTCAGAGGTGGGCTCAACCTGAACAGCTTGGATGAACGCGAACGCGAGGCTGCTGTCGAGGCGCTGAAGGCACACATCGATGAGGCAGCTGAGCTTGGCGCCAAACGCTTCGCGTTCCTCTCTGGCAAGGATCCCGGTGACAGTGACCGATCTGCTGCGCTCGAGGCTCTTATTCACTCGACCAAAGAACTCTGTGCCTACGGGATGGCGAAGGGCATGGCGATAACGTGCGAGACGTTCGACCGGCTGATTGACAAGAAAGCCCTCATCGGGCCAAGCGAACTCGCTTGCGAGTATGCCGCAGCGGTGCGGTCTGAGTATCCGAATTTCGGACTGATGTACGACCTCAGTCATCAACCCTTGCTGTTCGAGGATTCGCGAAAAGCGCTGAGGTTGCTCGCACCATACCTAGTGCACATCCACGTTGGCAACTGCGTGCTCGACCAGAACACAGCCGGGTACGGTGACTCGCATCCGCGCTTTGGCTGGCCTGGTGGCTGCAACGGTGTAGACGAGTTGGCGCAGTTCATCACTGGACTGTTCGATAGTGGGTATCTCGGACATCAGAGAGACGACCAGCCCTGGGTGGCCTTCGAGGTAAAGCCACAGTCGGAAAAAGAGTCGTCGGCCCAGATTGTTGCCGGCTCCAAGCGTATTTGGCAGGAGGCCTGGCGAAGGGCAATGAGAGAACAGTCAACGGCCTTCGGAGCCCAAGTATGAGGATCCTGCTCACGAAGTCGCGCTGAGATGCTTTTGTCCAGACAACCCGCGTCGGAGGGTTATTAAGGACACACCAACACGGCAGTTGTGGCATGATCAACTCAGCCAACCTGTCCGGAGAACTTACGGGGAAGGTGAGCTCAGTCCTTGGTGGCGTCATCTCTTGAGACTCGACCACCTCGCCGAAGCCTGGATCGCCCCGCCGAAGGTCAGAGAGCTTCGCGAGCTTGTGAGTTACAGGGCCAAGCTCGTCTGTCTCCGCACCAACTGCAAGCTTCAGATCTACGCGGTTCTGGCAAGACAAGGCGTGAGCGTTCCCAGAACGGACCTATTTGGCGTTTCCAGCTCCGAACTGTTGGAGAGCTGTCACCTCGGCACGGCCTATCGCACCCGCGTCGAATCCTCCGGGACCTGATCGAGGTCTTCGACCGTGAGATCGCAAAGCTCGAGGGTGACGTGTGCCACCGGCTTCGCGGCCACGCCGGTTATCAGGCGATCCAGCAGATCCCCGGTGTCGGCTCGCTGTTCGCCCCGGTGTTCGTGAGCGAGATGGCGACGTCACTAGGTTCAGGTCCCCGGCACAGCTCGCGAGCTGGGCAGGACTCACCCCGAAGCACCACGAGTCCGATACGACAGTGCACCGGGGCCCGCTCACCAAGCAGGGATCACGCCTCGTGCGGTGGGCGGCTGTCGAGGCAGCCCAACGCCAGGCGAGCAGGACCAAGCTGCGAGCCGACTCTGTCCGCATCGCCGCTCATCACGGCGACAAAGCCTGTGTCCGCAAGATCGCCCGGGTCGCCGTGGCGCGAAAGATCGTCACCCTCGTCTACTTCGGCCTGACCTGAGAGACGGCGCCATCCGCTCCAAGGCCATCTCGGAGGCGGCCTGACGCGGAAGCGACACCACCAGGCGCGTAGTCGCCCCTGGTAGTGGCTCCCGGTTTGTCGGCGTGGCCGCGTGCCTGATTGATCCCGTCTCGGTGGTGCCGCAACACTCCATGCCGAGCAACGGCGCAGGAATGACAGGCAACCGCGTTCGCGCAACCACGCTTCGGACTTCGAGACGACATCTGGTGTCCCTTCCCCGAACAAGAGGCAGTGACGATCCCTGAATCCTCCTCGATCAACGTCAGCATGCGCCCTCGCATGTCGCCAGCGTCAAAGGCCTCCGTTCGGCGGCTCCGCCGGCCTTGACCCTGTCTTGGCGATGGTGCGCGGCCGCAATCAGGTCGAGAGAAGCACCGCTACTCCAAAATCGTGCTCCTCTTCGAGGAGCCCTGCCTGACAACAAGCGCTCCTTCAGGAATGGCCAGGGGCGTTCAGTTCACGCGTAGGGGGAACACATTTCTTCCGCGATCCTATCCAAACGTGGTGCTCCGAAACCGCGTCAAAGTCCGGCATGCGACCCGATACGGTCCCTATGACGCATTACAAATCGATGACGCCCTCCTGTCGCCCTTCGGCGCATACCGGTCACTCTCATACGGTCCGAACCCTCATTAAGGAGCATCAACAAACAACTGAACGATGTCACCGGCGTTCAACTCGAGAGAGTATCGTCCACTATCCCCCTCATTACGCACCGCCGCAGAACGGGGTACCTGCCCTGGCACTGTAACGCAATCGCTAATGACGCTCCCTGTCACTACGGCTCCCCAGAGACTACGTTCGTCCAACTGGATACTCACCTCTCGCCGACGGGGAGCGACATTGCCAATCAAGATGGTACAACGAGACCCGGAACGAAGGGCTAAGGCTTGGGTGACGTTAGGGTCCGACAAGTTTACGGACAAGACGGATGCGCCCTTCCATGCCGCGAGGGCTAGAAATACAAAATATGCAGGGAACGGCTGACCAGCCTCAGCAGGAAACAGACCCGAAGCATCCTCACCAGACCCAATAATGCCCCGAGGACCAATGGTTTGGAAATAAGTGACCGAATGCACGACCCCTGTCGCCGATAGTTCCTCAATACTTCCAAGGACCCAGGTGGCTGCGAAGAGTGAAAGCTGCCGAAGGTCTACGTCCTCCGGTAAGCTATCCGGTCCTCGCGGGATCGGCGGACCCGTAGCACTAGAGTTGAAGCGTGGCTTCAAAGTCACCGGCCCAAGCGTCAACAAACATTCAGGGGCCAAAAGCGAAGCGGCCCTGGCAGTCGCCCCCTGTGCTGCGAGGCTCTCCATCATCGAAAGACGGTCGATTACGTGGACTTGCGGGCACAATGGATAACCTACGACATCCATTATATCGAGCGGTAGCTCGCTCGCCCGATTTAGTTGAGCATAATGGCTTCGGGCTCCGCCGCCAAACGACACCTGCTCAGACTTTTGACCAAGTGTCGAACGGAGCGCGACAAGTTGGCCTCGATGTGTAACATGGTCCCTGCCGAACGCCAACACGCGCGCGACATTTAGTCCGCTCAGAGCTTCCCCGCCAAGCACGAAGTCTTTGTCGTACAGAGCCACTAGCTCCACCTCGAGAGGAACGCCTAAGGCAGCGGAGTCAGTACTTGCTTTCTCAAGTTTGGGTGGCCACCCGTGGGTGTCCAGGTCCAGCTCGACCCGCACGTGGGACAGCCCCAGCCGGCGCAGCGCATTGATATCCTCGGAACTAAGAGCCCGCTCATGCGATGCACAGCCCAATCCGAGGGCAGGGAGCTCACCGAGAGGCTCGTCACCGACGTGGACGTTCGCGCCCGTAACGTCTGTGGCTACCCGACGCTCATGACTGTGACGATTCTGGACAGGCCGTACATCCAGTTCGACAGCTTGGGTTACCGCGCTCCCCTTTAGTAGCGTGTAGGGAACGACCTTCCCCAACGGCGGGCCGTAGGTCTTAAAGGACGCGTCCGTCCAGTTTCGTTGATCCTCCATTTCGAAGGTTTCGCCGGACATCCGAAGCTGAGCGTGGACGCCTTCATCAACGGTGTAGGACATACCTGTCACATCGCGAAAGGGCTGATGCGGGGAAATATTTGTGGGGAAAGCACTGCTGATCGGGCCTTGTGTTGTTTCCACACGCAGGGGAAGGCCAGCAAACCTCATAGGATGAAGTATGCAAAAGCCAATACGAGCGGCCAAGGAGTCGACCATTGCTTTGCCATCCATCTGAAACCGCAGATGTCCCGATTGCTCTACTGCTAGCTTTCCCACCCAGTTGAATTGCAGCTCCGGCGACTCATGAGCTACTTCCAGAGTAATCACTGCTCCGGAATATTGGACGTCCAGCGACTGGTAAAGAACTTCTGGTTGAACGGTTCCCCAGTTGCGATCACGTACGGCCACATAAATCGCCCGGACTATCTCAATGCCGGCGAAGCAAATGTGGTTGACATGGGTGCCGTGGAGCTCCAGGCTAACGTCGCCCACGTTGATCCGTTGGGCCGGAGGTGCTGGCTGATGCTCACCCCATTTAAGCATGCTCGATCGGAGATCTGTCACAATCTAGCCTTTCAGTCTGTGATTGCCTCTCTTGCGGTAAGACCGGAAATTGCTACGGAGGAGGGTCGAAGCTGTTGCTGCTTGCGAGAGTCGGGAAACAGGCGCCCCTTGGTGGGATGGCGGGGCGGTGCGGGCGCGACGCATCCATCAAGCGTGCCCGACACGATCGACCGTGGTCGAAGTTGGTGGGAAGGTGGGGGCCCGCTGTTCGCGGAGATCGCCAAGGCGGGCGCGGATGTGGGTCCTGGTCTGTTTGCCATGGCCGAATGTGGGTGCCGCATCTACGGGTCAAAAGCCGGCCGGCTGGTCATGCGCTGTTGCAGCAGGGGAATCTCACGTTGTCGGGATTCCGACCGCGGGATACGCGCTTGGCACAAGCGTTGTCCCGAGATCGTCCTCGGGTGCCAGTGAGGGCGCTAGAAAGGTGGGTCAGAATCAGGCGAACGTACATGAATATACGAAACGAGTTTCAGCGGTCGGAGAGAACTCCGTCATCACCGTTGCACCCACGCGCATTTTGTCGGCCACAAGTTCCTCCTTTGATGGGTCCGAAGCCTCACGTGTTGCCTCGCGTGCCTGCTGGCGATAGGATACCATATGTTGCTCGTTCAACAAGATGGAACTGCAACCTGCCGCAGCTGCAGCACATGCCCAAGCGTGGCCAACGTGGGGGAGAGCGTCGTACGCGCCTACCAACCATACAAAGTGGGGCTGGCGCGCTCGACTTTACTTGGAGCGGTTGAGACGAGATGGATCGTAAGGAATCACGCCGGTGCCCGAGGGGTTTTGTCCGACCTCCTCGACTGGAACCGCGCCATTATCGATCCGATCGCTTCCAGCAAAGTCCAGACTTCCAATTGAAATTTGCGCCGCCGCGCGGAAGCACAATGCTACGTGTGGCGACCGAGACACGGCCTCGATGAGAGAGATTCTGCTGCCCTTGCATAGGTGGGCGCCGAATCAGCGTGTCGCTGCAACCACTCCGGCTCTGAGGCGGGAGGTCAACCGCGGTGAGTTCGTCAATGACTTTCGGGCGTCCCAATGTTATCGAGATCAGGCTGGCCGCAATAGAACATAACGTGCGCTCTCTCAAAGAAGGTAGTCGGCGTCCTGAAGGCCACGCGTACGGCTATGGTGCCGTCGACGTCGCCAGATGGGGGCGACTGTCGCGGTATAGATGCGCTCGCGCTGGCGGATGTTGAGCAAGCGATCATGATTCGTGACTCCAACGTTGTAGTCCCCATTCTAATTTACGCCGGGATTCCACTATCCCAGGAGGTCGTAGGCATATAGGAAAGGAAGAACCTCATACCGACCGTCTACGACCCCGAGAGTGTCGTCGCTCTTGATCGAGCAGCTTCGCAACGCCTTGGCGCCTACGTGAAGGTCGACGTCGGCTTGGAGCGCATTGGCGTGTACCCCGAGAATATTGGCGGCGTAGTAGATGCCTTGTGCTGTTCATCGCACGTAATAGTCATAGGAGTCTACACGCATCTGCATGTGCCGAAGGGACAAGGCGAGTAAGTCTCCAGATACCTGAAATGGCAGCTTAGGCGATTTCGCAAGGTTGAAGTCGCCTTACGGGGGGCTGCTATGGAGGTGCCATTGCTCATCGCAGCGAGCAGCAGCGCGCTGTGGCTCACTGATCGAGCTACCTTTGACGGGATCGATCCGGGGCGACTTCTCTATGGGATCCGGCCGTCTAGCGACCTTGCACGACAGGTTCGATGTGCCGTTTGCTCCTCGTGTTGAGAGACCGGGCGCGGGCCGCCTCCGTTCACCTTCTCGACGATGGCCGCCTGCACCGGCACGAGGTCGCTCGAAGCCGACTGCGCCGCCTGGCAGAGCGCCCCGGGACT
>JBEKBX010000070.1:0-15137 GCA_050015175.1 Acidimicrobiales bacterium
CTTGGGACGCCCTTCAAGTCGATGACGGTCCAGCAGTCGTGTGTGGCCGGTGAGTAGGCCGACAGCACGAGCGAGGTGGACTTGTCGGTCCAAAGCGACACCACGTTCAGTCCCGTCGAGTTGGTTCCGCTGACATAGTTCACGCCCGTGTCAATCTGAGAGATGTTCGAGACGTCCGTGTTCCCGGCCACGTCGATGCCCGAGTAGGTCTGGCCCTCCTCGGTCCAGTAGGCGTTGGCACCCGTGAGGGCCGTCTGCAGGTTGGACTGCGCCGTCGTCGAGTTGGCAGTCTTGGTGGTCGAGAGGAACGTCGGGATGGCGACCGCCAGCAGGATGCCGATGATGAGCAGAACCACCATCAGCTCGATGAGCGTGAAGCCCTCCTCGGGCTGGTCCTGCAGGTCATGGAACCTTTTTTGAATGGTTGACATGGGTATTCCTCCTCGCAATGAATGTCCAGCGGTTGTAGGGGTTGGGGGTGAACTGTGCTTTCTTACATTGGGTTGCTGCCATGAGGCTCACGAGGCCGGGACCGTCGGCTGGGGCGTGTAGGCGAACGTCACCGTCGAGCTGGTGCCGACGTTGCTGTCGCTGTCTGTGGCCTGGGCGGTGACGCTGTAGGCGTCACCAGAAGTGAGGGTGTCTGTTCCAAGACCAATCATCCAAGTGGTGGTGCCACTCACGGGCACGAAGGTCTGGCCGGAGGCGGCGAAGGAGGTTCCGTTCCACCACTGACCGGTGGTGGTGTCCTCGATGGCCACCGCTGTTGTGTTGATTGCTGTTCCGGCCTCCGCCGCGGACGTGCCCGTGATAGTCCCGGTCCAGTCGCACCCGTACGTTGTGCCGTCCCGTCGAGAACGCTTGACATGACAGGTGACGGAGCCTGTCGCTCGCCGCATCCCGTCCAACCGAGCTTCCTCCCGGTAGCGTGACCGTGCAGACTCCGGCAGATACAAGGGAGGGGATGTGCTGGGCGCTCTGACTTCTCGGGCTCCATCGCACGCCTCGCCGAGCGCAACCCGCGTAAGACCGAAGCGGACATCCAGGCCGACGTGTGCGCGCCCTCCTGCTTTACGGAGGTTCGATCTCGGCGACGAACAGGTCTTTCTGGAATCGCTGGCGCCCGATCGTCGATGTCTGTGGAGCCGGTGACCGTGCGACAGAGTCGGGGACCGTTTTGCTTAGGCGCGTGACGCTGCTACGGGCGGCCTCGGCCGGTCTTGACCTGAGCGTCGAACCACGGGACACCAAAGCACGCAAGCGCCAGCGCCAGAGCGATGAGAGCGCTCGCCAACCACGTGGGGAACATCTCCGTAAGGAACAGGCCATTGGTTTCCAGGGAGGCGTTCAGAGCGAACACAAACAGGACGACGGCACAAAGGTAAAAGAAGCCGCCAACATATAAGTAAAGAAACCTCATAACTACTACCAACCTTTCTCCAACAAGCGTACTTCTACAGTCGGAACGGCGCGGCAGTGAGATCCACGACATCCTCGGTGTGGACTCGTGCTCGCGGAGCCGACTGACCTACGGCGCAGCTGTCACGAACCCTCGCCACGACCGCTGCGACGCGTGCATCGCCGCCGGCTCCGACCAGGCAACAGGGATCAGGGGTCGGCGTGGTGCCGCCATCGCGGCCCGGAAGCGAGCACTCACCGAGTGGGACAAGGCCAATCCCGACAGGGCCTACGATCCGGAGCTGTTCCGGCGGGAGGTCCTGCCAAGGCTCGCGGGCGTGAAGCTTTCCGAGATCGCCTGGGCGGCCGGTTGCTCCAAGGCGTCCGCGTCCGACATTCGGCGTGGGAAGCGGACGCTGCACCTGACGACATGCGGCGCGCTGGCGAGACTGGTAGGCGTCGAGTACGCCGCGCAGCTCGCTTCACGGCACCCGTGGCGACACGCCTGAGTGAACGTCGCAACACACTCGCACGACCCGCGGCGACTTGGGGCTGCTTTACGGCCTCTTCACACGGTCAGTCTGGAGGCGCTCGAGCCGCTGGAGCTCCTCAGGTTCGCGTCACCGCCATAGGTGGCCAACACCGGGTACGAGCCCACCGGCAGGGCATTGTTGGCGATCGTGCAAGTCCCATTGCCGCCCTTCAGCACCGCTGTGCAGGTGACATTACCGACGTGCACAGTCACCTTCTCGCCGTTGGGCACCGCCTCGCCGTAGTGACTCGCGACGGTAACTGAGAAGACCGACGCCGATTCGTGGCCGTATGCGACGCTAGTCGGCGACTCTGAGACCATGGTGCGCGTCGTGTCCTTGTTCACGGTCAGTTCGGAGACGGTCGAGCCACTCAGGTTGGCGTCACCGCCGTAGGCGGCCAAAACCGGGTAGGAGCCCACCGGCAGGGCGGTCGTGGTGATTCTGCAAAGCCCCGTGCCGCCCTTCAAAATCGCTGTGCAAGTGACAGGGCCGACGTACACAGTCACCGTCTCACCATTGGGCACCGCCTCGCCATAGCGGGCCGTGACCGCGATGGAGATGAACGAAGCCGATTCGTGGCCGTAGGTCACATTGGCCGGTGACTCTGAGACCGAAGTGCGCGTGGTGTCCTTGCTCACGGTCAGTCTGGAGGCGCTCGAGCCACTGGAGCCACTTAGGTTGGCATCACCACCGTAGGTGGCCGACACCGGGTACGAGCCCACCCGCAGGGCGGTCTTGGCGACCCTGCAAGTCCCCTGTCCCCCTTTCAAAGCGGCTGTGCACGCGATAGCACCGACGTGCACGGTCACCTTCTCACCGTTGGGCACTGCTCCGCCATCGTTGGTCGTGACGGTCACGGAGATGACCGACGCCGATTCGTGGCCGTAGGTGACCTTGGTCGGTGACTCTGAGACCGTGGTGCGCGTCGTACTTACTGAGCCCACCGACAAGGCCTGGAGCGCGGAGCTCGAGGTGCCGTAGGTGTAGCTGGCGTTGGAGGACGACGGGACGCCGGGGACGTAGGTGGCGAACACGTCGTCGTAGGCGCCGGCGACGAGCTCATAGCCGTTGGCGTACAAGATGGCGCTGCACAGCTCGGTCGAGGAGTTGTAGACCGCGACCGTCCCCTCGGGATAGCCCTCGCCCGACAGGCCGGTGACCGTGACGGTGAAGATCTCGGAGGTCTCCGAGCCGTAGGCCAGCGAGGCCGAAGACAGCCCGAGACCGGTCGTGGTGTGGACGCGCTGAACGAGGTGCTCGGGTAGGAAGAGGCCGCCGGGTTGGTCACCCCGGTTATATGCACCGAGACGACCGCGGAATCGCCCAGCGCCACCGGGGTGGCAATCGTGACCGTACCCGCGGCCGTCGACGGGATCGCGGTCACCGCGGTGCTGTTCACCTGGTAGGCGGAGGCCGCCGAGGGGAAGGTCGTAGAGGAGGGAGCGCCGATCGTGATGGTGTCGCCTATCGCGAGCGCGCCGCTCGCGCTGGTGGTGAAGCCGACCGTCCAGGTGGCGCTCCCAGCGCTGACCAACGAGGACAGGCTGAAGGACACGCCTGAGACGACAGAGCCGAAGCTGAGCCCGGTGGTGGGGTTCGAGGCGGTGGTATCGACGCTCGTCGAAACGCTGAACGAGGTGTTCGCGTAGCTGCCTGCAGCAGGGTTTGTCACTCCTGTGATCGCGACCGAGAACGCGCTCGAGTCCCCCAGCGCCACCGGGGTGGCGATCGTGACCGTACCTACGGCAGTCGTTGGGGCCGCGGTCACCGTGGTGCCATTCACGCTGTAGGCGGAGCTCGCCGACGGGAAGGTCGTCGAGGCGGGAGCGATGATCGTGACGGTGCCGCCCGTCGCGATCGCCCCGCTCCCGCTGGTGAAGGCATCCACGGTCCAATTCGCGGACTTAGCCCCTTGGCGGTCAGAGGAAGCGAAACTCACCGAGCCAACCAAGGTGGCCTGGGACACGGCGGGACCCTTCAGCCCGGCCAGGTGCGTTTCCATGGGCGGCGCAGTCCTCGGACTGGCGACCGCTGCTGAGGTGGTGCTCGCCAACAGTGGGAGTGAGATCGCTCCCGAGGCGAGGATTGCGAACAGGTGAGTCACGTGGAACTTATGCATTTGAACGCCTCGGATTAGGAAATGAGCCGCTATGACGACAATGGCCCATATTACGAAATGGCAGAACTACAGGTGATAGGGCCGAACTGCCCTTTCGGTCGCTGAGTTTGACTACTCGCTCGTTCCGGTCGTCTGGGAGCCTATGAGTTCGTGAGTGGCCGGCTCTAGCGGACACGGTTTAAAGGCATTCGCCACCCAAGCTCTCGATGAAGGTGCCCCTGCGGGCCAACAGGCAAGCTCAACAGCTCGCTAAGGTGGGTGAAGTCGTAGTGACGGTTGGACTGATGGGTCTGCCATTCGTGGGTGGTGCCGTGGGAGAGTTGAGGCGACTTCTTCGTGCGCTTGTTCATCATCATGGCGAAAATGCGGCATCGGCCGTTGGTCTAGGCGTCAGAACCGCCAACCGTCGAAGCTGTTTCGAGCGACGTACGTGACCTGCTCCTGGTTTCATCGGTGAGCCGCGATCTCCCGACCGACATCGATCAGCTTGAGCGCTGATGCTGCCAGGGAGTTCGAGGATCACCTGGGTGTTTGCTGGGAAAGAGGGAAATAGTATTTGTTGTGGGAAAGTCGGTGTCGCTCGGCACCCCGTCCATTTCGCGCACCACGCGTCGTCCTATGTGCCCGTGCGCCCTTCGGCGCCCGGGCGTCTCGGCTAGGGGCCGGGGGGTTCCTACCACCCAGCCACTGCGTCACCACCTGGGTGAACGTGGGTGCCGGTCGTGGTGGCGAGGTAACGAGGAGCGTGAGCGACCGGCTTCACCGAGCACCCGGGCCGAGGCAACAAGCCCGGCCGTCACGGGCTGTAGCCATCCAGCGTCCCACCCCTCAGGCTCGGCACGTTGAACAGTCGCCAGAAGCTTCTCCGGGCGAAAGGTGTGCGTCGGGCTGGCCAGACATGCCGCGGAGTAGCACCATTTGGTACATGGCAGTCGTTGGCGACCGTGTGCAGATCTCTTCGAGGAAAGTTGGCGAAGCTCCCCGCGATGGAGTCGTGACTGGCGTAACCGGATCACTCTTGCGGGTGCGGTGGTCGACAAGGGAAGAGTCCACTGTCGTGCCCTCGATGGGTTCGCTCGCGGTCGTCGGCAAGCAGTGGGGCGGTGGCGGCCGTAGACGGCATACAACGAGTGCCTCTGCGGCGGACGTGCGTGTCAGTCGGTGACGCGAGAGCCACGAAGAAAACGCCGAAGGGTCCCAGTATTTCATGATTGAGCCCGACCCGCGTTGTGCTGAGGGCGCCATGATCATGCTCTCGCGGTTCGCCCACGGCTGGATCGTCATCAGCAACGGGACGGAGATCAAGCTCTCGGACTACGGGTGGGACGTCGCCCCCTTCACATGCGGGACGTGCGGGACTCTGTGACGACGAGAAAGAGGACCTAACTCAGTGCCTCTTTACGACCGCTTCCTTCCCATAGAGGTCCAACAGGCGTAGTTGTGCGGCATCCAGACGAGCCACCATTACCGAGGCGAACCTCTTCATCAGCTGGTAGCCGAAGGCCGGGTCGGCCTCGGCCTTTGAGCGAAGGCAGCCTGCATCCACTTCGATCGCTCCGACTGGTTCCATAGCACGAGCGTCGAACTGCCAGCGATAGGGGGGAAACAGCCACGACCACCCGAGCCCCGCTCCCGACTCCAGGGTCTCGATCACCATCGGCGTTCGCCCCGGAGCGCGTACCTCCAGAGATACCCGACCTCTTCGCAGCAGGTGCAGCGTGGTTGCAGCCTCGCCTTCAACCAGCAAATACTGTCCAGCCTGGAAGGCCACATTGCGGGCGCAGCCGCTCACGAGCGAGACCATGTCACCAGGTAACCCGACAAGGAGCGGGTGGTTGGCCACCAAAGCCGCAATGTCCTCAGGGAGGTGCGCGCCCTCTCCGACCGGCGCCTCGATGGTTTGTGTGGAGTTCTGGGTCACAGTGCCCTCCTCTTATGTTTTTTGGATAGAAAACCCTGCGAACGATTCACTCGGTGACGAAGGCAGCAAGGCAGCGCGTCGTCGACGTTTGCGCTCTCCTGACTTCGAGCAGCTCGATCCCGGCTCCTCCTTCGAGGGTCGACAGGGTGCCACACGAAGGGCAGACGACTAGGTGGCCGACCACGTCCTCGTGCGAAAGCGCCCAGGCCATGCCACATGCAGTGCACTCGCGACCGTCGACGAGTTCGTCGACGACGAGGCGCGAGCCTGCAAGCGGTGTCTCCTGAGTCAATATCTCGTAGGTCTGTCGCAGTGCCTCTGGCGAGAACGCCGGGCTTGCCTCGACGCGAAGTTCAATAACGCCCTCGGCTGGGCTGAGTTCGCGTTGCAGACGCGCAATCAGGGTGCTTACTGCGTGGTAGTCGTGCATAGCGCTTCGTTCTGTTCATGCAACACGGCGTCCTGGGTCGCCCAGAGTTCGATCCGTGCGCGCACGAGTCGTACAAGCCGACCGACTGCCGCTGCGACGGGTTCGTTCAACGGCGCTCCGAACGTTGGCGGTGCGGCGACTTCGACAGCGAATACACTGGTCTCAGCCGGGAAGCGGAGCCCAAGCCGTTCGGCGATGGCGGCCAGCTCAGGTATGCCGGCATGGTGGAGGCTCGGCGCGACAACGTTGCCGATATCCGCGATCCCAAGCTCGACGATCGTGCCTGCGGGACTGCGGCTCGTCCGGATCGAGTCAATGACGACGGCACGGTCATACCCGGCGAAGACCTCGAGCAGTGCAAGGCCCGAAGCCGCGCTTTCCACGATGTCGGCCACGTCGTGGATCTCGTCCCACAATGCCCGCACTGCCAGGACACCGACGGCATCGTCCCCTGCGTATTCATTGCCGAGACCGAGGACGAGCGTACGCAGGGTCAGCCTCGCTGGATCTCGCGGACGAGCGAGCCGCCCGCATCTCGGATCTCGACGATCAGCGGCATCTGGCCGGGCAAGCTGTGCGTGGCGCAGCCGAAGCAGGGGTCATAGGCGCGGAAGGCCATCTCGATCCTGTTCAGTAGCCCGTCGTCGGCCTCGCCGTGGTGAATCAGCGACCGCGCAGCCTTGTCAACGGACAGCGCTATGCGGGCGGCGTTGTTCTGAGTGGCCACTATCAAGTTCGCAGTGGTTATGAGGCCGCGTTCGTCGGTGCGGTAGTGGTGGAAGAGGGTTCCCCGCGGTGCCTCGACCACGCCGACGCCTTCCCTGGGCACCTCGGTCGGCAGAGTGCGGACCTTCGGATCGAGGATCTCTGGATCAGCTGCCAGCTCCGCCATCCGTTCGGCGGCGTATACCAGCTCCACGATCCGGGCCCAGTGGTTGGCGAGCGTAAAGTGCACTGGCTTTCCGCCTAGGGTGGCCACGAGTTCCTCGTAGGCTTCTTCGGCGCGGGGGGTCGCCATCCCGTCCGAGGCGTTCAGCCGTGCCAAGGGCGCGACGCTGTACACGCCGCTGTCGACCCCGTCAGTGAAACCCTTCCAGCCGACGTCCTTGAGGAAGCAGAACTTCATGTAAGTCCAGGGCTCGACGTGCTCGGAGACGTGGTCGAGGTAGTCCCTCGACGCGAACTTGAGGAACTCTCGGCCTTCCGGATCGACGACTCTGAGCGTGCCGTCGTAGAAGGTGACGCGGTTCGCCGCGTCGACGAGGCCCATCGCGTAGGTGCGATGGGTATATGCCTCAGAGGTCACAAGCTCGACGTACTCCGGGTTGCCGAGCACAATCTTCCGGAAGGCTCCCAGAGCGAACAGCCCAAACTCGACGGCGCGCGCCGCCGCCGCCGCCGCCTGGTCCTGGAGCTCTCGAGTGAGTGCCTGCGAGACGCCGCCTGGAAGCCCGAAGACCGGATGGATGGCCTTGCCGGCCACCGCGCCGACCAGTTCACGGAGCTGCTTGCGGACGCCGATCACTTCCTTTCCGATCTCAAGCCCGACGGCGGCGATGACGCCGAGGATGTTCCGCTCCGGCCTAGGCGCGTCCGGGCCGACGATGAAGTCGGGTCCGCCGAGGAAGAAGAAGTGGAGCGCGTGATCCTCGATCATGAAGGCGCTGTAGACGAGTTCGCGGATCTTCTTGGCGGCCGGAGGCGGCTCGACTTGATAGAGGTCATCGAGGGCTTTCGTCGCAGCCATGTGATGTGCCATCGGACAGACCCCGCAGATGCGGGACGTGATCTGGGGTATGTCTTCGGCCCGCCGGCCCTGGGCAAACTTTTCGAAGCCTCGCAACTCTGGGATCTGGAGGTAGGCGCGCTCGACCTCGCCATCGGCGTCCAGGAAGACGTGGATCCTGCCGTGCCCCTCGAGACGTGTCAGGGGATCGATCAAGATCTCGCGAGTCATGGCACCGGCTCCTCGACTCGGGTGGCAACTCGGTGGTGCAGCAGCGAAGCAGGCAAGCTGTAGCGGTAAAAGGTACCGACCGGGTCGACGATCTCGGCTATGCGGGCGACGATCTCGCCTTCGTCGTTCGCGCTGATGATGGACGCGATGGCCGACAACGCCTTTGCTCCGTAGTCGGCCACGCTGCTCGTGGGTCCCATGCAACCGCTGCATGGCATGTTGCCTCCGATGCAGGCGGCGACGCAGCCCGCACGGGTGGCCGGACCCATGCAGATCAGGCCTTGGGCGAGCAGGCAGAGCTCCGGGTCGATGTTCACCTCGTGCGGTCGCCGGAACGCGTCCACCAGAAGCTTGTCGGGCTTGGTCACAGCGCGCGGGCACTCGGAGCAAAGGGCTCTGTCAGGCGCGAGCACGGCGCCTTTGTCGGGCAGTGTCCCTTCGACGAGCGCAGTCACCGCGGAGGCGATCAGGCCCACGGGCGGCGGGCATCCGGGAAGGTAGTAGTCGACGTCGACGACCTGGTCGAGCGTGCGCACGGAGGCGTCGAACGCCGGCAAGCTCAGCACGCCTTCGGCAACACGGCTCTCCTCCGTGGGCAGTGTTCCCTCGTCGTTGACGAGGCTCGTTGCCTCGCGATAAACGGCATCTAGGATCGCTTCTCGTTCGTACAGGTTCGCGAGGCCGGGAATGCCCCCCGACACCGCGCAGCTTCCGAGCGCGACCACGGCGCCGCTCTTGCGGCGCAACAGTTCGACCATCTCTTCCTGCTCAGAAGTGCGGACAGCGCCGTTGATGAACGCCGCCACCAGCTCGCCGTCGTTCAGCGCCTCGACGTCCGCTCGCTTGAAGTCCAGCGCGACGGGCCAGAAGACGACGTCCACAAGCTCGACGATCTTCAGCAGATCCTCGCCGAGATCGACCACCGCCTCTTCACACCCGCCACAAGAGGCGCACCAGTAGAAAGCAACCTTTGGCTTGGTCATCGGGCCTCCGCGGCACCGATTTTCACGTTCGAACGAGTGGGACGGGCCAGGCGCAGCGGTCCGAGCCGTCGCAGATCCTCGGTCATCTCGTTGCAGACCCGTTGCACCTTGTCGCCCTCGGAGGCCGAGATCCACTCGAGGCGCAGTCGCTCGTCCTCTATCCCCATCTCGCGCAGGACACAGCGCAGGAGCTCGATCCTGCGCTCAGCCTTGTAGTTGCCCTCCTGATAGTGACAGTCACCTGGATGACAGCCGCCGACCAGTACCCCGTCGGCACCGTGGCGGAAGGCTGCGAGCACGAACTGCGGGTCAAGCCTTCCCGAGCACATCAGGCGAATCGCCCGCACATTCGGCGCGTACGCCAGCCGGGAGATACCTGTCAGGTCGGCCGCCGTGTAGGTGCACCAGGTGCAAAAGAAGGCGACTATCTTCGGTTCAAAGCGCGCCTCAGACACCTTCGAGCACCCCCACGAGCTCGGCTAGAACCTGCTCGTCTGTGAACAGGTGCTGCTGCAGCGAGCCCGACGGGCAGGCGGCGACGCAGACGCCGCACCCCTTGCAGAGCACCTCGTTGATGACCGCGACTGCGGCTTCGGCGTCGAAGGAGAGCGCGCCGAACGGGCAAAGGCCGACGCATATGCGGCATCCGGAGCACTTGGCCGCGTCGATGAAGGCCGTATTCGGCTCTAGCTCCACCGAGCCACGATCGACCATCACCAGTGCCTCTGCCGCCGCAGCGCCCGCCTGTGCGACGGTGTCGGGGATGTCCTTTGGACCTTGGCACGCACCGGCGAGGAAGACGCCGTCGGTAAAGGTCGACACCGGTGCGAGCTTGGGATGTCGCTCCGTGAAGAAGCCCTCGGCACCGCAGCCGATGTTGAAAAGCCTACGAACCTCGTCGGCATCGGACTGGGGTTCGAGAGCCACCGCGAGTACGACCATGTCCACCGGAATCCGCCGCACCGCGCCGAGCAGGGTGTCCTCCGCGTGAATGATGAGCTTTCCCTCCTCCTGCGGGAACTTCGTCAGATCGTTCACTTCGGCGACGCGCCCACGGATGAAGTGCACGCCCTCCTGAGAAACCTTCCCGTAGAACTCCTCGTAGGCCTTGCCTGGGGCTCGCATGTCGATATAGAAGTTGAAGACCTCTGCTCCGGTGCGTTCTTTGATCAGGTGGGCGAGCTTCAGGGAGTACATGCAGCAGACCCGTGAGCAGTAGGTGTTGTGCTTGGCGTCCCGTGAGCCGACGCAGTGAATGATCCCCACCGCGTGTGGGCGTTCTCCGTTGCGCATCACGATCTCGCCCTGAGTGGGTCCGGACGCGTTGAGGAGGCGTTCTACCTCGAGGCTCGTGTAGACGTTCTGGTATGTGCCGTAGCCGTACTCGGGGGTGCGCAGGGGATCGAAGGTCGTGTACCCGGTGGCCAGGACGATGGAGCCCACCTCGAAATCGACCATTCGCTCGCGCATCGTGAGGTCGATCGCGTCTGCCTCACAGACCGAAACGCACTCCCCACATTCGGAGCAAGGGCCGCAGTCGAGGCACCGCTCGGCACCGTAGCGCGCCTCTTCTTCGCTAAACGGTGGCTCGACCTCTGAGAAATCGTGCGGTGCGCTAGCCAGCCGTGCGCTCGGCACCCGCGGATCCAAGTGCCTGAGAGCCGGGTGCTGCCTCGCCAGCACTTCGCTCTTGTGAACGACCGGCAGCTTCACGTCGAAGCTGGCCCCGTCCAATTCCACACCCCGGATCCAGCGATCGACCATGGAGGCAGCCCGTTGTCCCTGCCCGACCGCGTGCGCGATGTCGAGCGCGCCAGACACGACGTCGCCGGCAGCAAAGACGTACGGGACATCGGTCTGGAGCGTTCCCGGACCTGTCTGGATCGTCCCGTCCGGCGAGTTCGCCAGCCCGGGAGCGAACTTCGTCACTTCGGGCCTCAGTCCCGCAGCGACGATCACTGTCTCGCAGGCAATCACGAGTTCACTCCCAGGAACAGGCTCGGGGCGCCGACGGCCGGAGGCGTCGGGCTCACCGAGTGCCGTCCGAACACAAAGCAGGCCGGTGACGCGCCCGCGCTCGTCGCCGCGGATCGCAACGGGCGCGACCTGGAAGCTGAACTGGATACCTTCTCGTTCGGCGGCATCTATTTCTTCAGGGTGTGCAGGCATCTCGTCGCGGCTACGCCGGTAAGCCACGATCGTCTCCGGTGCTCCAAGGCGTCGAGCAGTTCGCGCGGCATCCATCGCCACGTTTCCTCCACCCACGATGACTGTCCGCCGGTCCTGCAGGTCGCACGCCTCACCGCGCTTGGCGGCCTGCAGAAACTCCAGGCCCGAGACCACGTCGGTTAGGTCTTCACCCGCCACGCCGAGGCGCGTTGAAACGGGCGTACCGGTTGCCAGCAGGATCGCGTCGTAACCCTCCCGTCTGAGTTGTTCGACGTCCTCAACGCGCGTGTTGGCGACGATCTGCACGCCCAGCGCCGTCAAGTTCCCGATGTCCTGTTCGACCACTGTGGCTGGAAGCCGATACTCGGGGATGGCCGATCGCAGCATGCCACCCGGCTCTTGCGCAGATTCGAAGATCTTGACTCGATACCCTTGCCTCGCGAGTTGCCACGCAGCGGTCAGACCGGCGGGCCCAGAGCCGATCACCGCCACCTGCTTGCCGTTGGAGGCCGCCTTCTCGATCGGGGAGCCTGCTCCATTCCCGTAATGGACGTCGGCTATGAAGCGCTTCAGTCTTCGGATCGGCAGTGGGCCCTCCAGGCTGTCCCGGGTGCACTCGCCTTCACACTGGGCGTAGCAGGCGCGGCCGAGACTTCCGACAAGTGGCGTCGCTTCGAGCACGAGATTGAATGCCTTCTCGTACTCTCCGCGCCGGATGAGCGACACGTAGCCGTGGGCCTTGATGCCAGCCGGGCATTCGAACGTGCAGGGCGACGTGCCAGAGCGCTCGATCACCGGCACGCCAGGCACCGCCTGGGGAAAATGCTTGTAGACAACCGGGCGAGTGCCGAGCCCCTGGTCGAACTTCGACGGGATCCCAGTCCACGTGCAGTTCTCGACGCAGAGATTGCAACCGGTGCAGAGGTCCTCGTCGATGTAGCGGGCTTTCTTGCGCACCTTGACCTTGAAGGCGCCCACGTAGCCAGAGACCTCGTCCACCTCGCTGTAGGTGAGGAGCTCGATGTTGGGGTGCTGGCCAACTTGAACCATCTTCGGCGTGAGGATGCAAGCAGCGCAGTCCAGAGTCGGAAAAGTCTTGTCGAACTTGGCCATCTGACCGCCAATGCACGACTCCCGCTCCACGAGGTAGACGTGCTTGCCGGCTTCGGCGAGGGTGAGCGCAGCTTGGATCCCAGCGATCCCACCGCCGACGACCATCACATCGGGATGGATCGGAGTGCGGCGCCGTTCCAAGTCCTCATGCGCGGCGACCCGTCGCACCGCGCCCGCGATGAGCGCCTTTGACTTCTCGGTCGCCTCCTCGCTGTCACTGGTCACCCAGGCAACGTGCTCGCGAATGCTCGCCATCTGGAAGCGGAAGGGACTGATCCCTCCTGCCGCAGTCGCCCGCCGGAACGTCGACTCGTGCATGAGCGGTGAGCACGCAGCGACGACTACCCGGTTCACAGTGCCATCACGAATGTCTTTTTGGATGAGTTCCTGGCCCGGGTCTGAGCACATGAACTTGTAGTCCCGCGCGACCGCGACGTTCGGGAGGGTGGCGGCGAACTCGACGACTCGCTCGATGTCCACTTTGGCGGCGATGTTCAGCCCGCAATGACAGACATAGACCCCGACCTTGGTGGACGGCACGGCAGCCGAGCCGTTGCCGTCAAGCCCGGGCATTGGCCCCTGTTGTCTTTGTTCCGGTGGTACTTGCGAGCCGCCAGTTCAACATACGGTGTATGCCGAGTGCCCGCTCGTCCAGGCCGAGGGCAAGACCGACCACCTGTGAGAAGTAGCTGACGGTGAGTCTGACGGGCTTGCCCGACTTGTGAGACATCTGACCTTGGAACGCTTCGAGGTTGAACTGGCAGAGCGGGCAGACCGTGACGATCACGTTCGCCCCACGCTGGGCAGCGTCTTCCAAGAGCAGACGACTGAGCTCCAAAGTCGCTTCGGGCATGACGCCGACGAGTGGACCGCCGCAGTAGCAGGAGCCGCCGCAACAGCGCGTGCGCAGCGGCCAGTCGACGGGCTCGGCACCGACCGCCTGTACCAACCGCTCCAGCGAGGTTGGCTCGCGCTGATCGTCGAACGTCGCGTAGGGGCGTACGAGAAGACAGCCGTAGTAGCAGGCGACGCGTAGTCCCTCGAGCGGCCGCACGACTGCGTCTGCGATCCGATCCAGCCCGATGTCGTTCACGAGTACGTCGAGCGGATGGCGCGTCCGAGCGCGGCCCTCGTAGTGCAACGCGGCCGCGCGCAGCGCTCCACCAACCCTGTCGGCCACGCCGCCCCCGTCCGAGAGTGCGCGCTCGGTTCGAAGCAAAGCCCGGTAGCACCCGGCGCACGGGGCGACGAGGTCGACGGGTTCCGTGCCTGGCCTGGCATCCTCGGCAAGCGCTAAGTTGCGCGCCGACAGGGCGAACGCCTTTGCCATGTCCACGGCGGGGTAGGCGGTCGCGCCGCAGCAGTTCCAGTCGTCGAGCGCGTCGAGACCCGATCCCAGCGCCTCGAACACCGCCTGTAACGACTCCTCGTAAGGTCTTCCCGTCCCGCGAGCCGAACAGCCCGGATAGTAGGTGTAGTTCATGCGGCTTCCCCTGCCGCCACCTCGAGAGCCTCGAGCATCTTCCTGATCTGCGCCGGCTCAGGCACCGACTCACGCCGCAGGCTCATCCTCCCCGCCTGCAGCAGGCGCAGCCCGAGGCGCACGTGCCGCAGCAGCTGCTTGGGGTCGGTCCTCAGGTAGAACGAGAGCGAGATCCGCGACTCGGTACTCCGACCCCACTTGTCGACCGTTCGGACGAACTGGCGCGCCATGACTGGCGTCGGGAACCGCCGCGGGTACACACCCTGACGCATGGCTTCGCGCTTTAGCGCGTAGATTGAGTCGGTGAGCGGGACCTGTTTCGGGCATGCAACCGTGCACGCGTAGCAGGAAGTGCATGTCCAGATGCCGCAGCTACGAAGAATCTCCTCTTCGCGGCCCGCGCGTAACGTCGCGATCATCTGTCGCGGGTTGCGATCCATGTAATCGGCCAGTGGGCAGACAGCACTGCAGGTGCCGCACTGGAAGCAGTCACGCCAGAGGTCGACGCCAACCCCGCCGGTCCTATCGCGCGCTTCAGATTCAACCAAGGTGGGCAACATGAACCACCTCTCTCTAGAGGTGTTGTGAACCTCTTCACACCTTTGCGGTAGAGGCAAAAGTCCCAATTACGCGCGCAGAATGGGTTCTTTGCCGGTCGGCAGTAGACAAGGAAGAGACATTCGACGGCGCATCCAACGGTTAGCCGGCTCTCGCGATAGGAGACCATGGGATTGCGCTGCCGGTCGAAGTCAAACTCCCTGCGGCGGTCGGCCAGCCTCGACTACTCAACAGGCGGGCGTTCGCCCCCCCTTGGGGAGCGAAGGTGGTCGCTCTTCTACTGGCGCCACAGCAAGGTCTTGAGACGAAGCGTCGCCAACGGCCATTTCGGTTGTTGACGGCTTGCTCCTCTTTCTCCACGGTTGGGTGCGTACCGTCCAGGTGACCGCGACAAGGAAGGCCGTCACGCACAGGACCCACCCGAGCGTCGTCGTGCTCACCCCGATGTACTTGAGGCCAGAGGCGAAGATCAC
>JBEKBX010000071.1:0-11794 GCA_050015175.1 Acidimicrobiales bacterium
CGACCAGCAACCTGGCTGTCCAGAAGCAGGACATGGCCCAGATCGAGAAGATCGTCCTCACGGAGGTACCGGTCGTGTCGCTCACCGTCCGGCCGAACTGGTTCGACTACTCGACGCGGGTCCTCACCGGCTGGCCGAGCGCCTCTGACCCCTACAACTCCGGCGACGCGCCGTCGACCTATGGTGGCGGTGCCGAGCAACTCGCCCTCAACCTTCACCTGAAGTGACCACCCGGCAGAACGGCTGACAGTCAGAAAATAGGACAACTGTTCAGGGAGCGGACCCATCGTACTGGTGGGCTCGCTCCCTGCCGAGAAAGTGCCCCAACGGACGAGAAAGGTTAGGGCCTTTGCGATTCCTCCTAAGGCGCTTGCTGATCCTCCTGCTGACCGGCTGGGCCGCCCTCACGCTCAACTTCATCTTGCCCAGGCTGATGCCCGGGAACCCCATCGAAGCGATGCTCGCCCGTTACCAAGGCAAGCTCTCGCCCCAGGCAGTCGGCGCCTTGGAGATCGCTTTCGGGCTCAACACCCGCCAGAGCGCCATCTCCCAGTACTTCACTTATTTCGGGCACACGCTAACGGGCAACTTCGGTACGTCGATCAGCTATTACCCGACCAAGGTCTCCACCATCATCGCATCATCTCTGCCGTGGACGATCGGGCTTGTTGGCTTCGCGACAATAATCGCCTTCGTCGTCGGGACCGCACTCGGGGCTGTGGCCGGGTGGCGGCGCGGCTCCCGTCTGGACAAAGTGGCAGTCCCTTTTAGCGTGATGCTGAGCGCCATGCCTGTATTCTGGATCAGCCTGCTAGCGTTGTACTTCCTCGCCTTTCGCCTTAACTGGTTCCCCATATCAGGAGGCATTGGTACTAGTCAATCAATGAGTATCTCCGGCATCGGGTCCATCATCAGTCACGCGGCACTGCCCGCCATTACCCTCACCCTGGTTAATGTAGGGGGATGGGTCCTGCTTATGCGCAACAGCACCGTGTCGGTGCTGGGCGAGGACTTCGTTAAGTTCGGCCGTTCCAAAGGCTTACCAGAGCGAGTTGTGGCTTATCACTACGCGGCTCGCAACGCCATCCTGCCCAACTTTACAGCGTTCGCGATGGCCTTGGGCTTCGTGGTCGCCGGCGCCATCTTCACCGAGTACGTCTTCTCATATCCCGGGATCGCCTATTACCTGCTCCAGGCGGTGCTGAGCCTTGACTACCCCCTCATACAGGGGATCTTCCTCGTCATCGTTGTGGTGGTGTTGCTGGCCAACTTTCTGGCCGACATGCTGTATGTGGTCCTCGACCCACGCATCCGGACGGAGGGGCGCTCGTGAGGGCCTTCTTTTCTAACCGCCTTGCCATGGTAGGCCTTGGCATCCTCGTCTTCTTCGGCTTGGTCGCCCTGCTGGCGCCGTACATCGCGCCCTACTCACCGACCGACATCAACTTCACGCCGATGCTCCCAGTGAGCGCAAACCACCTGCTCGGCACCACCTCCCAGGGCAACGACATCTTCTCCCAACTGATCTACGGGGCGCGGGCAAGCCTGTTCGTCGGACTGGTGGCCGGAGCGATCATGGCGATGGTGCAGCTTGTGATGGGCGTTTTCTCGGGATACGTCGGAGGCTGGACAGACGCAGTGTTGTCGACGATCGTCAACGTCTTCCTGGTCGTCCCGGGCCTCGTCCTATTGATCATTATTGCCGCCTACCTGCCGCAGAGAGGCTTAACGACGATAATCGTCATCCTCGCTGTTACCGGCTGGGCTTGGGGTGCCAGGGTCTTGCGAGCGCAAGCGATCTCGTTGCGGGACAGGCCGTTCGTTGAGGCGGCGCGGATGTCCGGCGAGGGTCGCTGGCGGATAGTTCTCGGCCACATCGTTCCCAATATGTTCGGCGTCATCGCGGCCAACTTTTTCGGTGCCGCGCTATACGCCGTGCTCGCCGAAGCGGGCCTCGAGTTCTTGGGACTGGGCAACATCAACAGCGTGACGTGGGGAACGATGCTGTACTGGGCGGAGAACGGGGACGCTGTGCTGATGGGACAGTGGCTGTACCTCCTGCTCCCAGGCTTGTGCATCTTGCTGTTGGGCACGGCCTTCGGGCTGCTCAACTTCGCGGTCGACCAAGTCGCCAACCCCCGCCTGAGAAGGAACTGACGTGGCGGAGCTGCTAGAGATCTCTGGCCTCACGATTGGCTACGGCTGGAAGGGCCGTCCAATGGTCACCGTCGTTCGGGACGTCGACCTGGCGCTGGGCGCTGGCGAGGTGCTCGGGGTCGCGGGCGAATCAGGTTGCGGCAAGACGACCCTGGCCCTGGCGGCATCGGGCTTGCTGGACCCTCCAGGGCAAGTTCTGTCGGGTTCTGTGCGTTTCCAGGGGAAAGACGTGCTCTCCCTGTCGCCCAAGGAACTCCGGGGCCTCCATCTGAGCGAGATCTCGATGGTCTTCCAAGCCTCGATGAATGTCCTCAACCCCGTGATGCGCATCCGGGACCAATTCTTGGACGCCATGAAATACCACGGCGTGAGCGACCGCGCAGAGGCGGAGGCGCGAGCCAGAGAGATGTTTGACCTCGTGAGGATTCCCCAGCGGTTCTTCGGTGCTTACCCTCACCAGTTGAGCGGAGGCATGCGCCAACGGGCCGTCATAGCGCTGGCCCTCGTGCTGCACCCGAAGGTGCTCTTCCTTGACGAGCCCACGACCGCGCTAGACGTCGTGGTGCAGCGGTCCATCCTGCAGATGCTCAACGACCTTCGCCGCCAGCTGGACTTTGGTGTGATGTTCATCACCCACGACCTGTCCCTGCTCGTTGAGATCGCCGACCGTGTCGCCATCATGTACGCCGGCGCCGTCGTCGAGGAGGCGCCGGCCAGGGAGCTCTACGAGAAGCCTCGCCACCCCTATACCGAGGCGCTGATGAAAGCCTTCCCACCCCTCGGCGGAGAGCGGCGGCGCTTAGAGGGGATCGCGGGCCAACCGCCCGACCTCCGCCACCTGCCCTCCGGGTGCTCTTTTGCACCTCGCTGCCCGAAGGTCATCGCGGGCACGTGCGAGACAATCGAACCCCCCGTGGTCGAGTGGAGCCAGGGGCACCGGGCGGTTTGCCACCTTTGCAGCCAAGAAGAGGCCCGAGTTGTCTAGAACCTTGGGCAGACCTGACCTGCCCGACGACACAGAGCAGGGACCGGTACCAGTCCTCGATGTTCGTGGGCTCACTAAGGAATACAAGGTCGGCAGGCTTGGCCGCCAGAAGGTCGTGCACGCGTTGACCTCCGTGGATCTGACGCTCGAGAGGGGTCAGGTCCTCGGGCTCGTCGGGGAGTCCGGCTCGGGCAAGACCACTTTCGCCCGGACCGTGACTTACCTGGAGCGGCCGACGGCTGGGGAGGTGATCCTACTCGGGCGTTCCTTGCCCCTGCGCCCGACTCAGCGCAGGCTCCGGGAGCAGCGCAGCCAGGTCCAGATGATCTTCCAGGATCCGTACACCTCGCTGGACCCTCTTCGCACGGTGCGCTACACCGTGTCCCGGCCCCTGCGTTCGTTGGGCGAAGTCCCCCGCCGCGCTCTGCACGAGGCGGTCGAGGAGCTCCTACAAATGGTGGGCCTTGTGCCGCCGGGCGAGTTCCTCAGGCGCTACCCGTACCAGCTCTCTGGCGGGCAACGCCAAAGGGTGGGCATCGCGCGAGCCCTGGCGGCGCACCCGGCCCTGCTCCTAGCGGACGAGCCCACCTCGATGCTGGACGTTTCCATCCGACTCACGATCATGAACCTGCTGCTGGACTTGCAGCGCAGCCAATCGCTCTCACTCGTGTTCGTCACCCACGACCTGGCTGGCGCTTCCTACATGAGCGACCAGATCGCCATCATGTACGCCGGCCATCTCATGGAGGTAGGCCCGGCCTCCGAAGTAATGGGCGACCCGCGCCACCCTTACACCCAGCTCTTGCAGCAAGCTGCGCCAGACCCAGGAAGCGACGTCGGCCGCGCTGACCGCTTCGAAGCACGTGGTGACCCGCCCGACCTGACAGTCGTCCCTCCAGGCTGCCCATTCGCCCCGCGCTGCCCCCAGGCACGCAGCGAATGCCAGGAGGCCTTACCCCAATGGCGCCAGGTGGGGCCCAGCCACAGGGTTCGGTGTGTCCTGTATGGCTGATCTGGCTACCGAGCAAGGGTTGTCGCAGAGGCGAACCGGGGAAATGGCAGGCCCTGGCTGCCACTCCGTGAGCAGTAACGACGGCCTTGCCGAAAGAGTGCAGCGGATAACGAAAAGGACGGCTGAGTGAGTCGCGGTCGCGAAAGGAAGAACAGACACACTCGGCTTCTTCCGGAAAGGTATTGGTAGCCGATGAAAGAGATCAGCGACCTTAGGGCCGCAGTTGTTGGCACTGGCTTCATCGGCGTGGTCCATGTCGAGACGCTTCGACGACTCGGAGTGGAGGTGGTGGGTGTCTGCGCCGAAACCCCCGAGATAGCGCGTGAGAAGGCTCTGAGCTATCCCCTCCCACCCGTCTACGAGAGCTTTGAACAGCTGGTGAACGACCCGCGAGTCGATGTCGTCCACATAGCTACTCCCAACGACCTTCACTATCCGCAGGTGAAGCAAGCATTGGCTGCGGGCAAGCACGTCGTGTGCGAAAAGCCGCTTGCACTCGACTCGCGCCAGTCGGTGGAGTTGGTCGAGCTTGCCGAGTGCAGCGGCCTGGTACACGCGACCAACTTCAACATGCGCTTCTACCCACAAGTGCACGAGGCTCGCCAACGCATCCTGGCGGGGCAGTTGGGCGAGATCTGGAACATCCATGGGTCCTACCTACAGGACTGGCTGCTGTATCCGACAGACTGGAACTGGCGCCTCGAGCCTGACAGCGGGGGATCCCTTCGAGCGGTTGGCGACATTGGCTCGCATTGGCTGGATGCGGCCCAGTTCGTGCTCGGACGCGATATCACGGCGGTGATGGCCGATCTGTTCACTGCGATCCCGGTCCGCAAGAAGCCATGCAACCGAGCCGAGACCTTCGGCGCGGCGGATGGCGCGACTGAGGATGTCGCCGTCCTTACCGAGGACATCGCTCACCTGCTCCTGCGCTTCGAGGGCGGCCCCCATGGAGCTGTGGTCATCTCTCAGGTCAGCGCCGGACGCCGAAACTCGCTGACGTTCGAGGTGGATGGATCGGGTAGTTCGTTGTCATGGTGCTCAGAGCAAAACGAGGAACTGTGGTTCGGGCACCGAGACCGGCCCAACGAGCTGCTCGTACGCGACCCGGCACTGATGCACGGACCGCTACGCGGCTCGCTACCCGGAGGCCATACAGAAGGTTTCCAGGACGCCTCGAAGGAGCTTTATCGTGCGGTCTACGGCGCAGTTGCAGCGGGCAAGCCGTCCGAAGGTTACCCGACCTTCCGCGACGGCCATCGCGTGAACGTCTTAGCCGACGCGGTCTTGCGTTCCAGTCGAGAGCATCGTTGGGTGGAGGTGAATTGAGGTGAAGCTCGGTTTGTTAACAGCGGCCTTCCCGGACCTATCGCTCGACGAGGTGGCCGCTTGGGCTGCGGAGAAAGGGTTCGAGGCGATCGAGGTCGCTTGCTGGCCAGCTTCAGGTGGCGAGATGCGCAGGTACTCAGGCGTCTGCCACATCGACGTCGACCGTTTCGATCCCGACGCAGTCAAAGAGACCTTGACTTCGCACGGCTTGGAGATCTCCGCGCTCGCTTACTACCCCAACAACCTGCATCCGGACAATGTCCACCGAGAGCAGGTGAACGCTCACTTGCGAAAGGTCATTGACGCGGCACAGCGGCTCGACGTGAACGTGGTCGGGACCTTCATCGGCAACGACAAGGACCGACCGCTCCCCGAGAACCTCGACCGGTTCCGAAAGATCTGGCCGCCGTTGGTCCACTACGCAGGGGATCGCGGCGTACGCATCGCAATTGAGAACTGCCCGATGATTTTCAGCTGGGACGAATGGCCCGGTGGCAATAACCTGGCATGGTCGCCGGCCATCTGGGATGAGATGTTCAGTGCCATTCCAGACGAGAACTTCGGTTTGAACCTCGACCCCTCGCACCTCGTATGGCTCATGATCGACATAGAGCGTGCGATTTACGACTTTGCCGAGCGGATCTTCCACGCTCACGCGAAGGACCTCGAGATCCGTCGCGACGGCCTCTACCGGCACGGAGTGTTTTCTGCCGGCATGGGATGGCAGGTGCCACGGCTACCCGGGCTTGGCGAGATCGACTGGCCGCGTTTCTTCGCCGCTCTGTACGGCGCAGGCTACGACGGCGTCGTCTCCGTCGAGCATGAGGATCGCCGCTTCGAGGGCAGCATGGACCTCGTCAAACGCGGCTTCCTGCTTGCACGAGACACGCTTCGACCCTACATCAGGTAACTCGGTGGCCGGTCTCATTCGATGCTGTGTTGATTCCATAATCAACCTGTCCGGCAAATTCCGACCACTCCAAGGCTGATAGACCGTGCTTGAAAAGACGAGCGGCGGACCCGTCACAACGCCATGGCGCGGCGTGGTCGCTGGTTGCCTCTTGGTCTTGGTATGCGGCTGGAACCTCTCCGCCATCGGTGCCGTGGTGGCCACCATGGCGCATGCATACCGCATCTCCCTTCCCACCGTTGGCCTCCTCACCACGGCGGTCTATGTGACCCACACGGCGGTCCAGATCCCCGCTGGCAAAGTGACCGATCGCTTCGGAGGCGTGTTTGCCGGTGGTGCAGCGTTGATGTTCATGGGCATTGGCGATTTCCTCGCCCTACAGATCGCGTCCACCCCAGTGGCCATGGTCGCTCGCGCCATCACCGGGCTCGGGACAGGGCTCGCCTTCGTTGCCGGTAACGCCATAGTGCGGGACTCGGGCGGCTCCGCTTCCGCACAGGGATTCTTCGGTGGGGTAGGACTCGGCGGCGGTGGGTTAGCACTAGCCGTCGTGCCCCAGCTTTCGGGATGGCGCGCCCCTTACTGGACCTCCTTGGTTCTCGTTGTGCCCGCCTTTGCTGCTCTTTACCCGGCGCGGTCCGTGCTTCCGAGAATCACCTTGGCGCCTCGGGGTACTGGCGCTCGACCGGGCGTATTTCGCGATACACGCCTTTACCGCCTGGCGGTGCTCTACTCCTGCTCCTATGGCGTGACCGCGGTAGTGTCCAACTGGGTCATCGAACTGCTCAAGCTTCATAGCACGCTGAGCCTCGCCTCAAGGGCCCTCGTTGGTGCTCTCACATTGCTTCTCGCAATGGTGAGCAGGCCTGTTGGCGGGTGGATTCTTCACCGCCGACCTTGCCGTCTTCGTCTCGGTATCGGCTGCAGCCTTGCAGCCGGCGCAGTAGGAACGATCGGGCTTCTCGTTGCTCATCCGGTCTGGGTCGCTGCCTGCGGTGGGGTGCTCGTGGGCTTGGGTGCGGGCATTTCCTTCTCAGCGGTCTTCACCGGCGCTGCGGCGAGTCACCCGGATGCCCCGGCGGCGTCAGTGGGACTGGTAAACAGCATCGCCAACCTCTTCGTGCTCGTTGGAGTGCCGATGGTCGGGCTCACCTTCTCGCTTCCTGGCAGGGGGCGGATCGGCTTCGCCGTCATCGCCGGACTCTGGCTGATCGCACTGGTCTTGTTGCCGGACCGAAGTGCCCTCGGTGCCGAAGCGGTGAGTGTAAGTGCGATCGAGAGTGCTGGAGCGCCCCCATGCAGTCATGCTTAGACACTTTTCCGTAGCGCCGATGTGGGGCGTAGTGGCGGGAGGAGCCGGGAAGGTGCACCCAGCGTGGTAAGGGAGCGCCGGGGGCATTCCAGGGTAATCGCGCTTCTACTTCTCCTCACGGCTACGGCTTCGTGGGGGGCGTCCTTTGTTGTGGTGAAGGACGCCGTGGCGCACACTCCGGTGCTCAGCTTTCTCACCTGGCGTTTCCTCGTGGCGAGCGGACTGCTGGTTGCGTTCCGGCCACACAGCTTGGCTCAGCTCGGGTCGCGCAGGTGGGCCCAGGGCAGCCTGATCGGCTTGGCGCTCGCTGGCGGCTACATCTTGCAGACCTTTGGTCTGCGTTACACCTCCGCGGCAGTCTGCGGTTTCCTCACCGGCCTCCAGGTGGTTGTTACGGCCCTGCTGGCCTGGCTGCTGCTCTGTCAGCGACCGACCGGACGGATGTGGTTAGCAATCTTCCTTGCCACCGCCGGCTTGGCGGTGATCTCGGTACGGGGAGTGAGTTTCGGCCTCGGCGAGGCGCTGACCCTCGCCAGTACTGTCCTGTTCGCTTTGCAGCTCGTTGGGCTGGCGTACTGGTCCTCGACAAGGGACGCCTATGGCTTGGCGACCGTCGTGGTGCTCACAGTGGCTGCGTGTTGCCTGGCCGCGAGTTTGCCAACGGGACCCGGGCTGCCCACCAGCCTCTGGACGTGGGCGGCCATAGCGGCCACTGGAGTGGTGGCGACTGCGTTCGCGTCCGTCGCCCAGATGTGGGCCCAGTCGCAGCTCTCCGCAACCGACGGCGCCATTGTGCTCACGACAGAGCCGATCTTCACCGCGCTCGTAGCCTGGGCCACCGGTCAAACTATCGCCTGGCCGGTGCTTGTCGGCGGTGGGCTCATCATATTGGCAATGCTGATCGCCGAGGTCGGACGGACTTGAAGAGCGCGGCTTGGCCGACGAGACGCTTGCTCATGCGGCGGTCCCTACCCGGGATTCGCGGCGTTGCGCCTGCGATGCGGGTGCGCTCCTATCGCTGGTGGTTCATTTCGCAGGTGTTCTCCGCCTCCGGCAGCATGACTCAGACGGTGGCGCAGTCCTGGCTAGTCCTCAATCTGACGCACAGTGCCTTCCTGCTGGCGCTCACAGCCACTACCACGTTCACACCTCTTCTGTTGGGCAGCGCCTGGGCTGGCTCGCTGGCGGACCGTTTGGACCATCGCAGACTGCTTGTCCTCACGCAGTCCACATACATCGTGCTTGGGGTGGCACTGGGAGTTCTGGTGGAAACCGGGGCCGTGCGTGTCTGGATGCTGTTTGCATTCGCCTTTGCCAATGGCAGCATCAGCGCCGTCGACTTACCGACCAGGCAAGTGTTCGTGCTGGAGCTCGTTGGCCCCGACTGCGTTGCCAGCGCCATCAGCCTAAACGAGGTCGTCATCAACGCATCACGGGTCCTCGGGCCGGCGCTGGGCGGGGTTCTCCTTGCCACCGTTGGCTTCGCCCCCTGCTTCTTTGTCAATGCCGCCTCCTACCTGCCACCGCTAGGCGTTGTCATTGCCTTGTTGTGGCGCCGCGGATGGGCGCGACGGCAGACCTCGGAGGAGGGACGGGAGCCCGGCCGAGTGCGGAAGGGACTCGTTTTTGCGTGGCGCAACCCCGCCATTCGTTACTCGATGCTTATGGCTGTCGCATCCGGGATGCTGTTTAACACGGCTAGCACTCTGCCTCTCGTGGCGACCAGGGTCTTTCACATGGGCGCCGGCGGCTACGGCACGATGTTGGCAACCTTCGGTGGGGGAGCGGTCTTCGGGGCGCTCCTGGCCAGCGCCGGACCGTCCTGGCCGAGTGGGCGGCGGGTCCGTTGGCTCGCAGTACTGACCGGGGCCGTTGTTTGCCTTGCTGCAGCCTCGCCCAAGGTTGGCATTCTCTTCGCAGGGCTGGCGCTGACGGGTTTCCTCTCGATCTGGTTCATCTCGCTCGCCAACGCTCTCGTCCAGTTGCGGACCGAGCACGGGTTGAGAGGCCGGGTCATGGGTGTGTGGACCATGGCTCTGCCTGGTATGACGCCGATAACCAGTCTCCTCATCGGTGGAGTGGCCACCTGGGTTCGAGGTGCGCCTGGCGCCAGGGCTGCCTTTGGCCTGTCGGGAGTCGCGCTGCTCCTTGCCGCCGGCGTGGCCTGGCGTTCTCTTTCCGACAGGGGAGAGCAGGCGCGGTTGTCGCCGCGTGCCGACCTGGCTGAGTCCTCAGATGTCAGAGCCAGCTGAGGACTCAGCCCCTGTAACAGTCAGCCTGGTGCTATCGGTGTGTGTAGGCGAGAGGTGATGGGCGTCAAGTGGTGAGCGGAACCTCGCGGTATCAGACAAGATCTATTAACTTTTGGTGCACACGACAGACAATAACGAGATGAGGAATTGCGAGTGACGTGGCGGGTGGGGTTGGTCGGTGTTGGTCGTTTTGCTCAGCAGGCGTACTTACCTGCTTTGCAAGCTCTTAAGGGCGTGGAGGTGACACTGCTGTGCGGTCGCTCCCGTGATCGGATCGACGTGGTTAAGCGCGCCTGGTCGTTGGACGCGAGGTTGGAGGAAGGGGTAGCAGGCCTCGTGCGTGCCCTGGAGGACGATGCGGTCGACGCGGTGATCGTAGCGGTACCGGATCGGTTTCATGCCGCGATGGTGCGTCCCGTACTCGAGGCCGGACGTCATGTGCTGTGTGAAAAGCCGATCACGATCAATACTGAGAGTGCGCGAGCCTTGCGCGACCTCGCCGATAGAGCACAGTTGGTAAGCATGATGGCCTTTACGTACCGCTACACATTGGCCGTGCAGAAGGCGCGCCAACTGATCGAGGATGGGGCGATCGGCGACGTCGCAATGGTATGGGTCGAGGTCCACTGGGGCGGGAGGGCCGGGGAGCTGGGGTGGAGAGAGAACGGCGAGGTGAGCCCCGGTGGCATTTGGTTCGATGCGGGATCCCACATGGTTGACATAGTTGGGGTTCTGGCAGGCCCCATGAGCAAGACGCGCGTAGTCACCGGGACGGTGACGCGAAATACCGGAGCGAGGCCAACAAGCCCAGACATTGCGATCGTAGTCGGAGAGGTGGAGCGCGGTGCGCCTTGGTTCAAGCTGGCGCATCGGGTGTCAGGCCGTGCGCCAGAAAGCAGGATCCCAGTAGCGGGCGCACTGTCGCGGGTGGATGGGATGGGCACTGACCAGGTGCGGGTCGTCGGCTCGCGGGGAGGAGTGAGCCTGTCGCTAAGCCGCGGTGAAGTCGAGTGGTTGGATATATGGCAAGAGGACGGCGAACGACGTCGGGTCTTGACAGTGGAGGAAGGGGGCGCTGCCGGGTCCGGTGCTCCGAAGGCCGTCGCACGCATGGTGGAGGCATGGCGCGACAGCCTGGAACGGGGAGAACTGAGCGATTGGGACGCCGGATTCGACGTTGGCTGTGCTGTACAAGAGGTCCTGTCCGGCGCGGAGTCGCAGTGGGCGTGACGACCAATACAGTCTGTGGCGCTGCTGGAATATGGCCCTCGGTGGACTACCCGGACTCAAGGAGTCCTCACAACACCGCCTTTCTGACGAAAGAGTAGGTGTTCGTCCAGAGCTTCGGCTGGCGCTCTCCAGTCGAGCGTCTTGCGAGGTCTTCCATTGAGGGCTGCCGTGACGGCGCCAAGGTCGCGCAAAGTGTGCTTGCTGAGGTCGGTTCCCTTAGGGAAGTATTGGCGAAAAGACTGTTCGTGTTCTCATTGGTCCCGCGCGCTGTCACGGACTCTGAGGATCACAGAAGTGGATCGCCAATCCGGTGTCGACGAGTAGCTGGGCGTGCTGAGCCACTTTAGCACCCTGACCCAGGTCAAGGATCGGCGGAGATGCTCGGGCAGCTCGGTAATGGAGCTGGCCATAGCGTCGCGCACCGCCCAGGCGCCGTGTCCGGCAAATGCCAGGCCGTTCTTGGTCCGCAGGCCGGCACCGTGTTCGCGTAGGCCATCCGAGACCTAGTGCCGGCTGAAGCAACCCCGGATCAGCTGGCCATGAGGAACCTGGCGCCGCTGGTCGGCCGTTGACCTGAGTGGTCCAGGTGCGTCTGTACGCGCAGTGC
>JBEKBX010000072.1:0-11355 GCA_050015175.1 Acidimicrobiales bacterium
GAGCATGTCGGGATCTTCGTCGGCATGGAAGGCGGCCAGGCCGTGATGGTCGACGCCCCGTACACCGGTGCCGACGTCCGCGTCGAGTCATTTCCCACGACGGTCGGTGCCTCTTGGGGAACCGACACCTACCTCGGTGCCACGACGGTTTGATGCCGGGCTGCGCGATGAATCCTCAGGCAAGGCATGGACCGAAGGGGTCGATGGCGACCGGTTAGCCGCCTGCTGCTCGTCACTACGGACGTCTCACGATAAGGGCGGATCGCCGATTTTGAGCTCCTCGACGACGTGGCTCGGGCTGTCATTCTGTGCGCCCGCGAACCGGCGCTTCCGGTGCTCCTCGAATAGCACCTCCGACGTTATGCGCCGGGCTGGGACCACTACGCGAACCCGTCGTAGGCTGATGCTGGAGGAGCGACGGCGTCGATCCGCGCTTCTCAACAAGATGGTCCGCGACGAAGAGGAACTGGGCGCTCTGACGCCACTCATCTGGGACCGATATCTGTTCAGGACACCAGCCGGAGAGCTGTCATCAAGGGAAGTAGGCGACTACCGTCGCCGGTGCGAGACCGTGCCACAGGCTTCCGGCGTTCTCGGCGACCTTCGGAAGATCGCGAGGCATGTCGACCGCCGGATGGGCAATCTTGAGAAGCACGAAGCACATGAGGGCCGTGTCCCGGAAGTCGCGCCAGAACTGGGTGAACGCATTCGGTATGAAGATGGGTCCATTGCTTCCCTCCCAGATGTCGGCGTTGGTATGGCCTGGTCGGCCGTGTGTGAATCGGCACACCTCCTCATAGAGGGCGCGCGCAACACCGTCGGGCTTCACTCCGAACAAGGCGCTTCCCGGGAGTGTGGATTCGATGGCCGCCACCGAGGGAGCGCTGCCGAGAAGATCCACTGAGTTCCCGAACTTCGGTGGTTCCGCTGTGCCGTCCCTCCATGCGGCGTGCCCGGCGCGGTCGCCGCGGATGGCAAAGTGGGCGGCGTTGGTCATCACCTCGAGCGCGTTGCGAAGGCCCGCCGTGCCTTGTCGGTACCAGCCGTGCGCAGCGATGAAGGGCGCCGCCTCGAACTCGTCGTAAGCGTCGAGATAGGCGTCGAAGACCAGCGGAAGGCCTGACGGCTCCGGCTCGTCGGGCGGCACGATGGCGCATATCCACATGTGACAGAGGCTTGCGATGGCGAGGAAGGCCGAGCCGAAGTGGTCAGTCGTCTGGAGCACGACGTCCGTCGGCGAGTCCATCAGGTGCATCCACTCGCGCTGATTGATGAGATCGGTCGGCGACTCGATGCCATCACCCGGGTCACCGAAGGCTTCCGGTCCGAGGTAGACGCGCTGTTCACGGAAAACCCCCTCGGTGAGGGGAAAGCTGAGCTCGTCGGACGGCATTGGACTCCTCCCAGCCGGGGAGCTGCTCTAAGTGATGACCGTGGCGGACTTGACCCGGGCAAGCGCTCCCACCCACGCGCGGGAGCGCTTCGACCGCAGTGCGGCCTTGGCATCGATCACGGTGCCGAGCGCAGTGCTTCCACCCGCAACGGTGATGACACCAAGCGGACCGGTCAGCGCGGTCGTAGCGAAACCGACGCCGGTCGCAATGAGGATGCCCAGCAGACTCCTCTTGATCGTCGACCTCAGCTCATCCCGCTTCTCGTTCGCCTTCGCCAACTCGTCCTCGACGGTCCGATGGACCGCCGACCGCAGGTCACTCGCCGAGGTCGCTGCCTCCATGGCGGCGAGCTCGATGTCGCGTAGCGCTGCCCGCAGGTAGCCCATAGCTTTGTCGTTCCGGATGTCCCGTACGGTGTCCCACGGCAAATCGCCGACCGCCGGCACGATGATCGGCAGCGCAAACCCCTCGAGGCGCCAACCTTGGTCGTCCTGGAGGCGGCGACTCAAGACTTCGTTGTGCAATGGATCGGCGCTGAGAACAACACCGGCTGCCGCTGCCAGCGCGAGATCCTCATTGGTGTCCTGGACGATCCGCGAGCAGACGAAGTGGGCTGGGAAGCGGTCCTTGAGCACCGCATTGTGCTCGTCGGTAGTGGACCACCGCTTCGCCAGCTTCCCGACATCATCCGGAAGGCGGCGCGGGCGCTCGAAGTAGTGGACCCAGTCGCACTCCGCGGGAAGTTCCGCGGCGAACGGCTCCAGCGTGGCGTCCCAGCTGATGACGGACTCGGAAGCGAACACCTGGGTCATCGTCGGGGCCGGCACACCTGGTGCGGGCTCGAGTCCCGCGGTGATGCCGAACGTCTTTCCCTTCACGACACTGCGTTGGTGTGCCGTCTGCCACGACGGCGACTCGCCGACTGCGGTCGCATGTCTGAAGGCCGACGAGCCGCCAGGGCCCGCCTGCGCGCGGAAGGTCCCGTCTTCGAGCAGCACCCGGTCGTAGAGGATGCTCGCCAGCTTCAAACGCCGCCGGACGGAATCCACAGGAGCGCCCGCAAGGAGTGTGTGCGCGTTCGTGCCCAGCGTCACCACCAGATCACGCGAAGCACATGCCATCACCGCGACGGTACTGCACGGGTGCTTTAGGGCTCGATAGACAGTGCGTCGGTCAGGACCGAGTCCACCCCGCTTTGAAGTCCTGCACCCGTGGTCGGCTGGAGCAGAGTAGCTGGACTTCCAGGGCGTCGCGAAATCAACCAGCCGGGCAGGGCTTACTCGCCACGATCCGATGGGAAGGAAAAGTCTGCACGGACGGTTCGGACGACTCGCGCGCCCGTCGGGCAGCTCTGACCCTGGCAGTCGACGTCTCGGAAGTGCTGTACCGGGCAGGCTCGGACGCAGAACGTGAGCACCTAACACGGGGTCGCGCTGAAACGCGTAGACCGCATATCGAGACGGCTACGGGCGCGGTTAGCCAATCAGCGCCGAGCGCCGACTCGGGGCGCCCGTCGCCGACCCGATCCTCCGACATTCTGGCGCGCTGTTGGAGCAGGAACGACGTTCGCTCGCCATGCTCCCCGCGGGGCCGCCGTCCGTATGGAGTCGCGACAAGATCGGCAATCGGATTCGTGAACTCCAAGAGGCTCAGCGCACCATCGTCGACTTGGAGCGCCGCCCCGAAGCAGAGCTGACCGTACAGGACGCCGCGGTGCGGAAGCACCCGGCGGCCGGAAACCGCGGCAGCTCCGGATAGCGAAACAGCCGGATGGGACAATCGTGGCGATGAATGACGACCTGCTGCGCGAGCCAACGGAGGACGAGCAAAAGCTCCTTGACGTCGTCATGGACGACTACATCAACCGCGAGAACTGGCCGAACTGGCAGTTCGTCGAGGCGACGCTGTTCCAGCGGCACCACCTGGAGGCCGCTCCCATCCTTGCCAATACGCCACGAGTCGCCGTGCGCGGCGGCATCGGCCGCTACGGCTGGCTCCGCACGTCGGGCACGATGTTTGACTCGCCTCAGCCGGCCGACAACGTCGCTCTATCTATCGGCGGCATGGCCCGCTCTCAACGCGGCCATCCCGACGTCAATCGCTTTGTGGCGATGCTTCGGTACCTCTGCGAGCGGCAACGGACGTTTCGTCCGACGCCGGATGTTGTGCAGGAGATCACCGTTACGTCAGACGAGATTCGAGCCGAGCTATCAACACCTGGCGGCGTCTCCACACCCCGAGCCAGCGCGTCTTGGCAGCCTTCGGAAGATGACCTCCGCCGACTCGCCAAGCTCATCGGTGAAGAACCGGCGACATGGAACTGCGTGGTCGCCTATAGCGATTCCGGCTTTCTCGTCACTGTGGCGCCCTTCATCCGGCCGTACTACCGGGTAACGGACGTTGAGGACTACCTGCAACGCCTGGTGGCCGAGATTGCCCCGAAAGTTCCACCTGCGGAACAGAGCTATCCGCATGGCCTCGCGCTGCCGGAAGCTATCGACTACCTGAACGCGGTCTGGCGCGGCCACGCACCTGCCCCACTCATACGCATCCCGAGAGCGGAGGCAGCTGCTCGCCTCGCGTTCACCTGCGAGTCGTCCGAGCAGTTCGACTCACAACTGAGTGGTCTGTGTCAGCTCCTCGATGTGCTAACGCTGCCCGACGGCTCGATCGTCAAGCTCCACGAGTTCGACACGTACCTCAGCAATCACCTCCCCGAGGGCGGATACCAGCGCGCCCAGGAGGCCATCAACACGCTCCGCTCGCTGTTCACGCTCCGAGCGTGGCGCCAACATGCTGCTGATGACCGCAGATGGCGAGAGGCTGCGCAGCGGCTCGGCGTGACGCTCCCGACCGCCGACTGGAACAACGCCTGGCGACGAGTTCACCTAGCCACCATCGACGCGTTGGGTATCATCCGCGAGGAACTCGATGGCCTCGTCGAGTAACGAACCTCAGCGGCAAATTCTCGTTACACCGAAAGTCACGGGCTGATCTAGGAACGTGGCCGGAAATTCCTACCAAACTAGCGAGCGACTCGACCTCTTTCTTGATCGCGCGAACGAGCTGCTAGCCGAACCGGCAGTGACTGAAGGGTGCTTCAACATCCAGCTCAGCTTCACGTTCTCTCAGACCGACGGGTTGTCGACGATGAGTCGTGAGCCGACCGAACCCCTACTGAAGTCCTTCCTCCTCACCTTTCGTCATTTCGTCAGCGACAAAGAACCGGTGTTCGTCAACAGTGTGGCAAACACCCTCTGGCAGGAGCTTCGCTCCGACAACTTGCGCGGTGAGCTCGAAGCCTCAAGAAATGCCTGGCTCGCGCAGTGTCGAGGAGGGCCGCTGCGAGTCGTCATCGACCAGGACCACCTGAGTCCAGCTGACGCTCTTGACCTCTGGATCAACGGCCGGTACTTCCACAACGACAAGCGGAAGGCGGAGCGGCTCAATCAGCTCGATCCGCTCGGGACGCTGTTAGCGCGACACGTATTTCTTAATCACATCATCTCGGCGACCAACTACGTAGTCTTCCTGGGACAGCTAATAGTCGTGGGCCGGCGAGAGGGGTTGCTTGACTAGCGAGCATCGGCCCCACATGTGTGCCTTCGGACTACCCTAGGCATGGGTAGGACATGAGCCACCTCGAGCAGGCATTTCACGAGATCCTTGCCGGAACGTCCAGCATGCCGGCGAGCTGCGCAATCCTGCTGCGATGGGGATCAGGTCATTTATCGCAGGGACGCCAGCCGCTTCTAGCACCGGAGTCGGCAGGACTCACCGCATGACTGAAGCGCAAGCCCCGCCGGAAGGCCGCGGACGTTCCCGCTGGCCGCATCCGCTCGGCGATGTGAGATCCGCCGTTCCATTCGGACAGGGGCCACCCGCCACATCGCCGGACCGCCTCTTCGGCGACCTTGGTTTCCTCGCAGACCTCGGTGACCAAACCGGCTGGACGGACATGCCGATGAGCGAGGCCCACGAGCGATTTCGTCGACTCACAACTCGCTACCAGGCGCTCAAGGAGATCGCGGAGGCGACTCCTCGGCGCGGCGACGGTTACCAACCTGGGGACGCCGCCGCGGTCCTCGTGAAGCACGTCTCCCGGAATCTCGGAGGAACTCTTCAATCAATTCGCAACGGTTTGCTCGGTGCGCCAGATCCGGAAGTCGCTCGAATGTTAGGAGTGGAGCTGGAGTTCGCGTTGTTCGCCGTGCCCTATTACATGTCCATTGGTGCGGGCCGGGCACTGGCGGGCAGCCACTCACCACCCTCGGACCTGCTCGCCGAGATTCGCCTGCCGTTCCCCTCTGTTCTCGTGCTCTTCGGCGGTCCGCTTCAGTTCGGCCCCGCCTCCAAGTGGGTTACGAGTTCCACAAACGGCACCACGCAGTGGGAGGTGCTCCACGACGAGGGCGGCACGCTCCACGGTGTCGTGCTGTGCGGAGACGGCACGGGAAAGCCCTTCAACGTCGCGCTCTATCTCCTGACTCTGGGCCTCCAACCAGATGCAACCGCGACGTTCATCTCGGGTGAGCTTCGGTACGGAGCCTTCTCATCCGTAGCCGCGAACGCTGCGAGCATCGTGAGTTGGGGTTCGTGGAAGGAGCCTGATTTCTCTCAAGTCATCAGCCCGAGCATGTCTCCCGGAGACGTTCGTGACACCGTGCGACGAGGAGCGTTCCGGCGGAGGTCGTGGTCGGGCGCAGCACTCGGGGCACACGTCATCGACTTGGGCCGAACATTCGAGGGCCGTACCGGCGAGATGTCGGGAGGTACCGTCGCGCCTCATCTCCGTCGGGGCCACTGGCGTCGAGTTCGAATCGGCCCCCGAGGTGGCTGGCACTATGAGGGACGGTGGATTGCACCGACGCTCGTCAACGCTGACGAGGCGACGGAAATCGCTGACGTACTCTACCGATTACCGGATCCGCCCGACGGACCAGCCCCCGAGGACGAGGTTGAGGACTTGACTACGTGAGGCCGGGAAGCGCGGGGCGTCACGACGCCTGATTGCCGACTCTCTCCTTGTCGACGCTGAGCCAGCGATAAAGAGTCTCGGAAACTCCGAGCAGGCGCTTGTCGCACATCGGGCGAGCCACCTGAGGTTTCGAATCTGTCATCAGAGGTGGACGACCCCAGCGTCTCCCACGCGACCTGGTGGCCTGAACCGCCATTCACCAGGATGCTGGTGTGGGGCGCATCCCCCAAGCCCGGTCGCCGCAAGAACGAATAGGAGCCCGGACCGTTGGGCAGGATCCACTCGCGCCAACTAGCCGCCTCAAGGCACGGAAGCGACGAGAGCTGAGGCCTGGCATCCCACAGGTGCCGTTACACGCGGCAGGCGGAACAGAACGCTGCACCGAATAACAACATCGTTCGGACCGCTTAGCGCGCCGAACAACGTTCGGCGCACCTTTACCCGGGCGCGCAGTCGTTCACGCTGCCGGCTGTTGGATCGCTTGCCAAGTCCGGCCGGCGTCAGTCGTGCGCAACAGCACAGGGACGGCGCACTCACCACCGTCGTCGCACGGTGTCGCCGCCGCATCGAGCCAGCCGGTCGAAGTCGTCAGCATTGCAAAGCCCCAGACCGGATCGCCCTTGCCGTAAAAGGCGGGTGGCGTGATCCTCGACCACGTGCGTCCTGCGGTACCTGTCACAAAGAGCTGCGTGCCGGCCGATATCGTCCAGACCGTGGGCGAGCTCGCAGAGAAGGACGGCATCGTCCACCAACCGGGAGAGTTTTTACCCATCGCTATCGGCGCGCTGCGGTAGCTCCAGCTCCGACCCGCATCGCTCGTGATAAATACGACGGCCTTCCCGGTCGACAGCGTCGCAGGCAGGATTCCACTGCCGGACGAGAAGAAGTGGGGCGAGCCGAGGCGAGCGGGCAGCGACTTGGAGCGCCCGACTGCGGGCAGTTCGACCAGGGTCCAGCTGCGTGCGCCGTCGGAGGTCTTATAGAGCTCGCGGCCGTTCGAGAGCCAGCCGCTCGACGCGTCGACGAAGTCGATCGCCCCTGAGCTTGCCGCGGCCGTCGCCGCCGTCGACGGCAGAAGCCTCCAGTGTGTCCCCCCGTCCGCGGTCTCGTAGAGGTCGCCATTGCTACCAAGCGCCCAGCCAAGAGTGCTGCTCACAAAGGAGAGCGACATGGAGCAGCCCGAACACGACGGGACTCCCGTCCAGGTCCAAGTGCGCCCGCCATCTGCCGAGTGCTCGATCGCGAAGCCACGCAGATGGTGCGCTGTCACGTTCTCGGCCTCCGTCGCGGAGAACCAAAGCTGCGAGCCGCCGTACGAGGCGAATCCGGTAAAGCGCACCGTGGGGTCGTCGCCAACGAGGTTGGTCGGCGTGATGTTCGTCCATCGGATCCCACCGTCGTCCGAACGGTAGACGGCAAGGCCGTTGCCTGCCCATAGGTCCTCACCCGCGATCGGCGAGAAGCTGAGCGCCACGAGGTCCTGCGAGTAGCTGTTCGAAGTGCGGACCGGCGAGGAACCCATTGCGCCGGCGGCAGGCATCGTCGCATAGCTCCCGATGCCAGCTGCAATCATGACAAGCGGAACGGCGACCACTCGTAGACGTGTCCGCATGGATTGAAGTGTCGCACTGCCAGCTGGGATCCGTAACGCGGGTGAGGAGCAGAACGCGACGAGAGAACGCTGCCTGCGTCACGTCGATGGTGCCTGCAGAACGAGACGGTTCTCGCGCCTTAGTTGACGACCGGTTTCGCCTTGCTTTCTCGTTCGTGCAGAGGTCTCCTCACCAATGACACCGAGCGAGAGAGGAGACGCCATGTGGCGAGTTGCCATCTACGCACGAGAAGCCCCCGGTCGTGCCGGCCGGCGCCGGCTGGACCGACAGTTAGGCCAGCTCGCTGCCCAGCTCACCCGACAGCCGGACTGGCAGCATGTCGCGACCTACGCCGACCAGTGGGCGGGTGTCCGGGGGCACCGGCCGGGACTGGGCCGACTGCTGGCCGACGCACCGGCCTGCTTCGATGTCGTGGTCGTCGACGGTTACGGACGGATCTCGCCCAACCGGCACGAACTCGGCGCGATCCTCGGCCACCTGAACTCGGCTGGCGTGACGACGGTTGTCCTGCGCCCATCGGCTGGACGACGGTTCGCCAAGATGGTTGCGAACCTCGCGCTGGCCGACCTCATCGGCAGTGCGGTGCGCTGAGCAGACGGGCGATGTGGCGGCGACTTCGGCGTAGTGCCGTCGGTGGCGGGTCCTGTGAGTCAGTTCATCGGATGGTGAGGATCGCAACAAGGGCGTCGCCGGGACGCGCCGCCCGATCACGAAGAGAGCCGCGTCCAGGAACGCGAGGAGCGTGTCGGTCGAGAGGGCGGCCCATCCGATCTGCAGGTGGCGAGAATCCGGCAGGGTGTGTCGATGCTGGGGAGGACCTGCCCTATGGTCACGACGAGAGACGGATCGGGCGGGCACCGTCTGAGGTGTCGGGGACGCTGATCGTGAGCGAGCGGTAGAGGCGGGTTGTGGTGGGCTCGACTTCAAGGTCGAGATCGCCAAGGCGTTGATGGAGGAGCTTCCAGGTAGCAGTGACCGCGTCGATGCGGCCTTGGGCGGCGTGGACGGTCATGAGTCGACGGTAGGGCTCCTCGGCGAAGCGGTCGAGGTCGATGGCCCGCTCCAAGGTGTCAGCCGCGGCGTCGGGGTGTCCGCCGTGGTCTTCGAGCTCGGCCAGGCGGAGGTGGGCGTCGAGGGCCCGGCGGTGGAGGTCCTGGCGGACCGGTTCGACCCAGGGGTAGTCGCTTCCTTGGAGGAGGTCGCCGCGGTAGGTGTCGACGGCCCGGCGCAGCGCGGCTCGGGCCTGGTCGTCGGTGCCCCGGGCGGCATCTGCGAGGGCCGCCTGGAACTCCCACAGGTCGCAGGCGATCTCAGCCGCGCACGGTTGGTAGTGCTCGCCGGTCTTGGTGAGCACGTCGAGAGCTTCGTCGCCGGGACCGCGGAACCGGGCGCGCAGATCGCCGAAGGCACGCCAGAACTGCTTACCGACGCGCTCGGGAATGGTGTCCGGCCACAACGCGTCGACGGCCTCGTCGCTGGTAGCGCCTTCGGGACGGACCAGGTACCACGCGAACAGGGCCTTGGCACGGCTGCGCAGCCCGGTCGCGACCAGCTCCCCGTGGGCGGTGATGCGAAAGGGACCGAGCATCTGAACGACGATCGGGCGGTCCTGTCCTTCCTCCACGAGGAAAGGTTCGGGCCAGGGCTCCCCGGTACTGTGCGGTTCGTCGGCCCGTCCGACCGGGTGCAGGACGGTGATCGGCTCGTCGACCAAGGCATCGACCTCGTCGTCATCGGGGTCCCCCGCGTCGAGGCTGTCGGCGACCGCGCCGAGCAGCTCGACCGCTTCGTCGGCTCGTAGGCCGAACAGCTGGGCGCCGGCCAGTTGCTCGGCGAGCGCGGGCGGGTCCGCGTTCGTGACGGTGCGGCTGGCGTCGACGGACAGCCGGCCGATGGCAGCAGGGCTATGGCCGAGGAACACGACGGCGATCCCGAGACGGGCTGAACCGCCCAGCAGCGCCGCCCATCTTCCGATCGAGTCGTCGGGCACGTCGTCTAAGAGCACGACGAGCAACGGCAGCGGGTTCTCGGGGTTCGCCTCCCGGTAGCTCACGGCATCTGGGGCCTCGGCCGCGTCGAGGCGTCGGGTCCGGGCGATCATCTCGGCCTCGACAGCCCGTGCCAGATCGTCGGAAGCCTTGGCTCGCCGTATCGCCGCATCCGGGCCGAGGCCGGGGAGCAGCCGCTCGGCGAGCCTGGCCGTGAGGAGAACCTCGGCGGCGCCGGGACCGGCCCGAACCAGGAGGCCGGCAACAAGCGCCCGGGCGATGTCGTCGGTCCCCTGTCCGCAGACGGCGACGCCCGACAGGTCCGTGGTCTCGACGGTGACGGTCGCACCGTTGCGGGTACCGACCTCGAGGTGTCCGGGGTCCAAGCGGCGCTCGGTGTCGTCGAACGGGGCGATCCGAAACGCTCCGGGGTCACTCGTGGCCTCGTGGTCGACGTCAACACCAAAGGGGTGGGCGAGGTGGCACAGGGTCGGCCGTAACGGCTCGGGCGTGAGGTCCCGGCCGGGCTCGGGCGGCCGGTAGCGGTAGGCGTGGCGCCGGCGCAGGCGCCCGAGGGCGACGGCCGAGAGGACGCCCGCCGCGAACGAGCCGGCGACGACCGAGCCCGACGGCAACCGGACCGGCGCCCCGGTCGTGTCGGCCTGGTGGACCGCGCGGCTCGTCGGGACCGGTGCGTGCGCTCCCGGTACGGACGTCACGGGTCGGGGCGCGGTCGATGGGCTCTGCGCAGTTGTTGGCGTGACGGCCGGTGGGGCGGGTGAGGTAGTCGGTCTCGTCGGCGTGGTCGTGACCGGGAGCCGGGTCGGCGCTGAGCTTGGTCGTGTCGGCGTTGGCCCTTCGGGCATGACGAGGGTCCAGCCGGGGTCGATCCAGTGAGGGTCGGTGAGGGCGCGCCCGTCGGGCTGAGGCCGGCCCTCGTTGAGCTCGTAGATCTCCGACCAGCGCAAGGGGTCGCCGAGGTGCCGCTCGGCGATGCCCCAGAGCGTGTCGCCGCGCCGGACGACATATGTGCGCGACGAGTTGGTGGAAGCTGTCGCGACGCCGGGCGCGCTGAGGGTTGCTGCGGCCGGTTTGGACGTGGCCAAGAGCGGCTGGGTGGCACCGGTGAGGACCAGCGTGGCGACTGGTTGGCGCCCGCCGGCCGTCGACAGGCCGCCGCCGAGCGATCCAAGTGCAGTCGCGTGGGTCGGGCGAGGTGCGAGGGAGAGGGCGGCGACGATGACAGCGGCGACGAGCCGTCCGGTGACCGGTTGGAAGATCCCGGCGAGCGGGAGCCGGGGGGCGCGGCGCCCGGCGAGGGCGGCGGGGACCTCAACGGCGATGGAGGCGACGAGCACGGCCCAGGTGACCCAGACGGCGGC
>JBEKBX010000073.1:0-11325 GCA_050015175.1 Acidimicrobiales bacterium
GGAAGATTGTGCCGAATCCCAATAGAACGGCTCCCAGCACGGTCTTCGGGATCTTGACCAGAACCGGTTGGCGCACGTCTTGATCGTAGCGATCGAGCATTGTCGATGTCGCGCGACGACGCACGCGTTGTAGATGATCACGACATACCGGTTCACCGTGGGACTCCGAAATCACCGTCCGTCACCGTTCGTCGGACATTCCCGGTGCGCCAGAACGCCTACGTGATAGGTCACCGGGAGGGCGACTGGTCGGTGATCGGGAGCACTTGACGCATAAGCGCGGAGCGTCGTTACGTGCTCTCCGCGATCGTCCCACTATCCGTAGGCGAGCGCCCAGATAATCCGATCTGTGGGGGTCGCTCAAATAACCGCACCCCCGGACCACCGATCGCTTGACGCGGGGCGCGACAGTGTCTTAGTATCATAGGACGCGGAGTCCTAGGACACTGGAGCGTTGGTATGATCAGATTCCGGGTGGACGGGCGGTCCGGAGTGCCGCCCTACCAGCAGATCGTGCAGCAGGTACGACAGGCGCTGCGGATGGGGCTGCTCGCCGTGGGCGACCAGCTCCCGAGCGTACGCGAGGTCGTCGCGGCGACGGCGATCAATCCGAATACGGTGCTGAAGGCCTATCGCGACCTGGAGCGCGAGGGCCTGGTCGAGGCGCGTACCGGGCATGGCACGTTCGTTCGGGCTCTGCCGCCAGGTCCTCCGCCTGACACGCACTCGCGGCTCGGCCGCAAGCTCGCGGCGTGGGTGAGCGAGGCGCGCGCCGCCGGGCTCGACGACGAGGCGATCGAGTCACTGCTGAGGATGACGCTGCAGGCGGAGGCCGAGGAGGACATCGCATGACGGCTGTGCTCGAGACCAGCGGGCTGACCAAGCGATACCGCCGGGTCACCGCGCTGAGCGACTGCACGATCAGCGTTCCCGAGGGCCGGATATCCGCGCTCGTCGGGCCGAGCGGCGCCGGCAAGACCACGCTGCTGCGGCTGCTTGTCGGGCTCGCCGCGCCGAGCGCGGGCCAGGCCGCCACGCTCGACGGCGCGCCGCGCCAGGACCTATGGCGAGGCGGAACACGCACCCGGCGGGGAAACCCGGCGGGACTGAGCCCGTCCCGACCTACCGGCAAGGCAGAACCAGCGGCCTACCTCACCGCGCGGATAGGCCTTTGATTGCCTGACCATGCGCGGAAAAGGTGCCGTAATCAGGGAGAATTGGACTCGCCAAAGAACCAATTCGCCGGATCAGAAACTTCGAAGAGCTAAGTATTTCGTGCACCGGCTTCGACCAGCCCTTCGACGCGGACCATCGCTCGCTCCCTCGGTCGTCATGGTCGAACGCCTCGATGGCGTCTCGTCCTGGGCCAGCGGCACTTCTGGTTTCGTCGATCAGCTTCGCCGCGCAACGACGGTATACATCGTGACTTCAACGGGGTCGGAACCGGATCCCTCCGGTCGGTAGAGCTGACGGTTATACGTGACGGTTGCATTTGGAAAGCCCAGTACTTCGAGCATGTCAACGACAACCGCCGGTGATATCTGCCACCAGCCATTCGGATTGGTGCTGCGAGTTGGGTTCCAGTACATGACATGTCGGTCCACATCTGCGACCGGAACGCTCAGTGGTTCGACAACGACCACTGTGTCGTCAATGAAGACCGCGGCTTGCTCCAACGCCCTGAATGGGTCGCGCAGGTGGAGCAAAATGCACCCGAATATGGCGATGTCATACCGCCCCAGGTCCGGGGGCAAGTCGTAGATCGGTGCATAAACTGCGCGAGCGGTGTGACCCCAGTCTCGGCGCAGGTACCACCACGCGTTGACGACGCTGGCACAGTAATACGCCTGCTCCTCACGCATCGTCTCCATATCGAAGGCGCGCAAAGGAACCAAGTCGGGAAGCAAGTTCCAGCCGACGTCCAAGACCACGACGTCAGCACCCTGATCTGCCATCCAATGGGTAAGCCAGCCGTTGGCGGGACCGAATTCGAGGACCTTGCGCCCTGCGACATCGATCCCTCCCAGATACTCAAGTTCGTTGTCTAGAAGGTCCCACGGTCCATCGATGAAGCTGCCGTCGCGAAGGCGCACGCAGTGATAGAAGTAGCAGTCCTCCAATCCCAGGTCAGCCCAACGATCTGCGAGCTGACGTTGAAACTCTGGATCCAGTTGACCCAAGTAACCAGGCGGAGGACCGTCTGACCACACTTCGAGATAGTGCCCATCCCAGTCCGCCCGTTCTACCTCGAGCGGCGCAGGCCTCGGTGCCGAGGGATGCCGCGGCGTGATCTTGAGCTCTGATGCGATCGGCTCCTCCCGCAGGTCAGGCGCACACGCAGGTTCTCCGGGTATCGCTGCACCGGCCCCATCCGGTCGTCGACGCGCAGAGTTCAGCATTTGGGAGATGGTCGACCAGCCCTTCTTTTCGACCAACCCGCCGCCTCCGATCTTCGGCACGCGCTTGCTGTCGCTGCTCTTCCACGTCGCCAGCCTCGCACGATGAGGCTACTCGACGGCGCTGGCTTGGTCGGTGGCGTGACCCTGATCTGACTTCGCCGGCTCAACCGTGAAGGGCCTGGTCAGGGAGCCGCGCTGAGGCGGTTCCGCCGTACAACCCGTGATGTCGGGTTGATTAGGCGAGACGTGAACACCAGGTCGAGGTGTCGACAGCCCGAGGATCGTCAGCGCCCGCTCCCGACTGAGTTCGCGCAGCGGGTTCGGCGGCAGCATGGCGATCGCGCGTCGGAGGACCTCAGCTTTCTCGGGCGTGAGGTCGGGCACCCGGACACCGTATCGAGCAGACGTTCGCCGCACCTTGCCGGTTGGCCCCGACCGGGCTGAGCGCATCAGGACGGACCTACTAGCCGCCCGCTTATGCCGCCACGTGGGCGAACGTGGGCGCCTCTGCGCCGATCCGTGGGTGCGTGCCCCCCGGCCCTGCGTGCTGGCGGTGGAGACGCGTAACATGGACCCGTGCGACGTGTCCTAGCAATAAATCCTGCTCATCGTCGGAGTCGCCGCCATCGTAGCTGGTGTGCTGTACCTCACGCAGCCGGCGCACTCGCTGCTGACGTTCTTCCCCGGGTACGCGGCTCACGTGGTCAGCAAAGCACACGAAGCGTGGTTACGCAGGTCCGTGCCCGTCATTGTCGCATTGGTGGTGGCATTGACCGGTCCGCGGCGGTGAGCCCTGTCCTGAGATCCTGACGGCGGCACCGGCCGCGCTGGCCCGGATGATCTACCCTCTGCCAGGTGCGTACCCACGTGGGCGAACGTGGGGCGTGTGACAGGTGGTCTGGGGGGCCGGAACGGATCGACCGACGAGAAGCCCGGACGCGATAGCGGAGTGCCTTGCGGCGCTGGAGAATCGTGCGAATGAAAACATCGAACGGAACCCATGCCTACCGGAGAAAGTGCATAGCGGGCGCACTAGATCTTGCGGACAGCGTGCCCCACCCAATCAGGAGGAGGCTTCCCCGGGATGGTGCTGGCGATGCCCCGAACCTCCCGCCTGACCAGCTCGACCGGCAAGAGCGTCCGAGCGAGTGCCCACCATCGTCAGCCGTGCGCAGGCTCGAGCGCGCGGGGCGCCACAACCCGAGCAAAGTCCCATGACGGAGATCAAGAAGAGGACGCGTGGCCGCGCCGCTCTTGCTACAGGCGTCGGGGCGCTCGCAGCAACCGGATCCCTCACCTTCGCGACGGCTTCGTCCTTTGCGGCATCGGTCGGGCGCCACAGCCATCCTCACGACGCAACCGTCGTTTTCACGCCGACCTGGCAGAAGTACGTCGATGTTGCCGCCCCGATCGCCATGTCCTCGCCGGTTCTCGCAGACCTCGAAGGAACACCGGTTGCCGTCGTTGGCGACCTGCGCGGCTATCTCTACGCGCTGAACCTCGCCGATGGCGAGGAGATTCCCAACTGGCCAGTGCGGATTGGGAACATCCCGATCCAGTCGTCGCCCTCGGTGAACGGCTCGACGGTCTATGTCGGCGCGGGCAGCGCAGCCGATCCCGACGCAGGTGGCTACTACGCCTTCCGAGGAAACGGCACCCTGCTGTGGCACAAGACGATCCGCTACACACCGAGCATGGCAAGCACCCGTGGTGTCGAAGCGGGACTTGCCGTCGGCGATCTGCAGGGTTCGACCGCCGTCGTCGGCGGCTCGCTCGGTCAGTACCTCGACGCCCTCAGGGCAAGCTCGGGCCAGGCCCTTGCGGGATTTCCTTGGTTCGAGGCCGCCCCGGTCTTCACCACCGCGGCCCTCGCCGACCTCTATGACAACGGCCAAACCGAGGTCATAGAGGGCGGGGACTCGGCCGCAGGCCATGCCTTCAACGTCGCCTACGGCAACGGCGGTCACATCCGGGTGCTAGCCGCGACCGGCAACGCCGGGGCAAAGACGCCGAACGGTGGCCTCGACTGCCAGTACAACACGAACCAGGTCGTCCAAGGCTCACCCGCGGTCGGGCCCTTCCTCGCAGGACGCGCCGAAGGCATCGTCGCGGGTACCGGCACGTTCTTCCCCGGGGCCTCCGATACCGACAAAGTCATCGCGGTCACCTCTTACTGCGCGCTCGCCTGGAGCACGGCGCTCGATGGCACGACGAGCGACAGCCCCGCGCTCGTCAAAGCGAAGGGCAACACCTTGTACCAGGTGGCCGAAGGCACGTCCTACGACAACAACCGGTACGGCACCGTCTACCTCCTCGACGGTCGTACCGGCCGTGTCCTGTGGCGCACCCAGGCGCTCGGTGCAGTCGGCGGCGGGATCACAAGCGTCGATCTCGGCGGCTACCAAGACCTCGTGGTACCGACCCTTCACGGTGTCGAGATCCTCGACGGCAAGACGGGCGCCGTCATCGACGTGCTCGAGCATGTGGTCGGCGTGCAGGACTCTCCCCTTGTCACAGACGACCCGAACGGGACGATCGGCATCACCATTGCCGGCTACAAGGTCGGCGGCACGACGTCACAAGGTCAGGCCGTCGTCGAGCACTTGGAGCTTGCCGGCTCCGACGGAGCACTTGCGACGGAAGCTGGCTCGTGGCCGGAGTTCCACCACGATCCCAAGCTCACGGGTAACGCCACGAACTGACACACCAGATGCCGACGGCACCTTCGGTGTGTGGCATCAGTTGTACGAGGACGCGTCTACCAGGTGGTTGTGCTCACCGATGCCATCCGTGCGGTCGATCTGCTTCCGGGGGCGGAGAGCGAGCACTGCAGGCGATGCGACGAGCCTGACTGGCAGCCTCGCACCGTTGTTGTCGTCAGCATAGGCAACCTTGAAGAACTCGGCCCAGATTCTGGAGGACACTCACTGGCAGGTGACGGCATATCGCGAACAACTTGCGCGCCGGAAAAGTCTTGTGTCTGCGGTATCGAGGACCCTTAAGGGCAGTACCTACAGTCACATGGGCGCTGCTTAGCAGCTCAACCAGTGTTCTGTGGACGGAATGATGGATGCCGTAGCGGTGGCGAGTGCACGACCCCTGGGTCGCCTTGTGAGGGAAGCCAGGGAGTCGTGCACCTCGTCGTCCTGGTCGCGATTCACCAGGAGACGCTCTTGGATGGTCCAGTCGAGGACGGGAAAGCCGTCCACTGGTCCGTCTCGGCTCTGGTATGTCGGCTGCGTTCAAGGGCCGAGCGTCCAGGTCGACATTGAGATAGAGGGTGCACGACCCCGGTCGCCTTGCGAGGGAAGCCAGGAGGCCGTGCACTCCGTCGTCCTGGTCGCGATTCACCAGGAGACGCTTATCGATGGAACCCAGAAGACGACGAGCAAGTCGTTCAGTTGTCCACCTCGGCGCTGGCGCGTCGGCTGCGTTCAAGGTCCTGATGATCCGTGGCGACAGTGACTGCAGTGCACGACCCCCAGTCGCCTTGCGAGGAAGCAGGGGGCCGTGCACCCACCTCAGGATCCCGCGGAACTGAAGCAGGAGCACGAGACAGGGAGGCTCAAGTGGGCCCGCACCTCCTACCGGCTTAGAAATGAGCTGCGACCAGGAGCTTCGCGACTCAGGCGCCGAAGATTGCGACGTGGTACCTCAGTCCTTGAGCGTCCGCTGGTCGTCGCTGGGAGGCTCGGCACCAGCTTCGACGTACAGCGTCCCGACCATCTCGATGTCGCGCTCGATTCCCGCCAGGACCACCACTGCGGTGCGTTTCCCGTTAGTGCTGAGACTCTTGATGACCGTCGCAGTGGCGACCGTCGTACCGATCTGCTTCATGAGGGAAGACATCTTTGCCGCGGCGCCCTTTGGCACGTAGCCGATGCATTCGCTGGCTCGGCCGAGCACCTGGATCGTGTTCGGGTCGTGAGCATTCAACGGGTCGCGGACAAGAGAGACTTGCGATAGCGGCGTGAAACTGTCCGACTGTGCAGCCATCTCATGGTACTTAACCTCCGCGACCCGGAAGTAGTAGACCCGATTAGCGACCGGAACATAATCACTCGGGGTCAGATCCGTTCCGTTGCGGAATTGGAGATCGAATCCGCAAACCGTCACGATGCCGCCGTCACGACCCCTGTACGCGCTCGTGTGGTCGATCAGAGTTAGCGCAAGGTCTGGCAGCGGTACAACTGCTAGCTGCTTTGCCGGCTTTGCGACTGCTAGATGCTTTGCCGGCGTCGGGGCCCTATGGGCAACGGGCGGCACGGACTAATTTTACGCCTGTTCGCGGTTGTTCGCCTGGTGTCGCAGACGCCTCAGCTCCCTCAGCGCCCCCACGAGCTGACCGAGGATCGCGAGCGCTCGCTCACGGCTGAGACCGCTCGTGCCTGTGGCGGGGGAAGCGAATCTTCCCGGCGCCGGGAACCTCGGCAACGGTTGGCGAAGTTCGCGTGTCATCACGGCTTGGGTGACGCGCACCCGATGACCTCATGAGTTGCGGGCTGTCACGGCCGACCAGATGAGTCACACGGTGGTCACAGACGCTTGCGAATTCTTCCGGACAGCCCGTCATGGAGCGCCCGTTTGCCGACTGGAATGAGCCTCCTACCTGGACTCTAGCGGACTAGCTGGACCGGGCAGGATGAGGCTGGCGGGAGTTCAAGTCCCGCTCTGGGCACGTCCGTTTCCCTGGTCAGCGAGTCGCCGTCCCGCCAAGTTGGCCGATTTGGTCACGGAGTGGTCACGGCGGAATCGACCATCGCGAGCCGCTCGTGGCCGGGATCGCCGCTCCGGCTCAATCTCTCTCGAAGCGCGACGTCGCAGGCCATCGGTCAAGGTTCTCATCCTCAAGGCTCTCGGCCATCCGGACAAGGAAGGAACGTACGGTCGACTGGGCGACGTGGTGCAACAAGGCGCGGTTGAGCTGACCTCCGAGCTGCCCGAACGGGGGTACGTAGGAAGCAAAGAGGGAGACACGGCAGTAGTCCGGGTTTCGCGGGAGGAGTTCCACGTCGCCATCGAGCACAGGAAAGAGCGCAGGCAGCCCACTCGACTGCCAGGATACGGGCACGACCACCGCGATCCCACGGTCGCGAGGAGGACCGAGTGTCACCCGAATTTCACGCGCCACTCGCCCGCTCGCCCACGACGGTCCCATGCGGAGGTAAAGCGCTTCGCCGTCCTCTTCGGCTGCGCTCGCGAGAGGCGCGAACCAAGTTCCGTCACTGACAAAGCGCTCCCGTACCGCCTCGAACGGACGCGAAACGTCGACGGAGTCCTCAAGGAAGAAACGCATTGCTCAGCCCCCCTTTCCCATGAGGGCAGCGTAAGGGGCACTTCCGGCTCGCGATAGGGGCGAAAGCCCCTTCGTCCACGGGGCCGCAGCTCACATCGCAGTTCTACCGAGCCGCATGGCTCAGCAACAACCTGCGAGCCGCCTCACGTGGCCCAGGTGCCTACGCGAAGCGAGTCGTGCGGCGGAAGACCTACAGCAAGAGCATGGGCGCCACGGGGCGGTTTATGCGGATATTTGGAATGAAGTAATGAGGCGGCCGTGAAGATCAGATGTGCCGAGTGCGGTTGTGTCGTCGATCGAGGTGTCCGCGTCACTCCCTGCGGCGATCGGGAGTGTTGCCCTCCCGCGTGCGCCCGCGTGGAGAAGGACCGATGCAGACGGCACGGTCGCTAGGCCCCGTACCGTCTGCTCGTGTCCCTGCGTGTCCCTCGGGAACACGTCGGCTCTGAATGAGACCTAAGCCTCAGGCGCTCGGGAAGCTACCTGTCTTGGGCGTCGAGGCGCCGGTCGGGGCCGTACCTGCCGTCACACGCGCTGGTCACCATAACGTTCAAGGGGCGAATGACCCAAGCCGATATTGATAGGTGGCGCACGACCCCCTGTCGCCTAGCGAGGGAAACGAGGGGTCGTACACCCCGTCATCCTGGACGTGTGGTTCCAGGAGACGCTCGGCTCCCCAGGGACCGGGATATCTCGAGATGTTGCCGCTGATCTACTAGAAGGAGACGGTACCTGAGCCCGTGATCGAGGAGTACTGGCTAATCGGCTGGGCGCTTAGGTTGCACTGGCCCTTGTTCCCACCACTGGTGGAGAGCGGGCTGATGAAGGCGTAGGTCTCGGTGATGCTCAACGTCCCGGAGATTCCCTTGTAGAGACCGGTGCCGTTGAACAGTGTCACCGGACCGGTTACAGAGTCCAGTGCCGAGCAGGTCGCCTTGTAGAAGGTCGGCTGTGAGCTGTTCGCCTTCGCGTCGAGCGTCGTCGAGTTGATCTCGAAAGTGCCCTTGTGCAGCGTGACGTTGATGTAGTTCCCATTCGAGTCGGTCTTGCCGTTCTTGTCGATCGTAAGCGTCTTGCCGTAATCGCCAATCGCCCCGGTGACAAGAATCGCTGCAACTGCACCGTTGTTGGGCGTCACAAAGATCTTCACGGGACCTCCGGCGGGGATGCTCGCCGTCGTAGCAGCAGTACCGCTCGGTGTATTTGTTGCCAGAGCAACGCCTGCCGACGCACCTATCAGGGCTACAACCACGACAAGTGCGGCAATGACCTTGTAACGCATGGCTTCCCCCTCGTGGACTTCGTCTGCCAGAAGCCTACTGTCATGTTTCCAGGCGTCGCGTGAACCCTGGGGTGGATGACGACCCACGGGCAGCCTCGATGGCTAAGCCACCGGGCTCGGTCACAGACGCCTTGCTCAGCATCGGAAGCGAGCGTTCAAGGGCCGAGCGTCCAGGTCGACATTGACATAGAGGGCGCACGACCCCGGTCGCCTTGCGAGGGAAGCCGTGGGCCGTGCACCCCGTCGTCCTGGATGCGTGACTCCGGGAGACGCTTTGTCGATGGAATCCAAGCAGACGACGAGAAAGCTGTCTAGCTGGTCCATCTCGACCGTTTCGACAGGCTGAGAGCGCCTAGCCCCTCTAGGGGTTCCTCACCTCGGGGTACATGCCGAGCCACTCCTCTAGTGCCTTGAGGTAGGTCCGGGCGGCCTCGGTGAGGTTCACGTCCCCGTCCTCTATCACTCGGAGGAACTCCGCCTCGTCCTCCAGACAGCGCAGCTCATCGGAGCCATAGGTGGCGACAATGGCGGGGACGAGCGCAAACCAGTCCAGCCAGTCCTTCTCGACGTGCCTCGGGCTGAGGGACCCTTCGAGCAGGGCGCTCGTGTAGAACCTGAGGCGCTGGACGGCATCGAGCTTCAGCTCGTCTTCCTCATCGAGGTACTCCAGGAGCCGCTCGTCAACCGATTCCAGGTAGGTGACGAGGAAGTCGCTCACGGGTCCATCATGGTTCATCGCGACGGGGAAGACGTGCTCCGGGCACATGGCTTGGTTCCTGGGCCGAATGACCCGCGGCGATATTGACAAAGGTGCACGACCCCGGTCGCCTTGCAAGGGTGCACCCCGTCATCCTGGTCGCGCTCACCAGACCCGCGACACGAGGCGACGCAGTGGGAGGCTAGGACTCATGATGAAAATAGGCACTGTTGTCGTCAACGTTTCAGATAGTCGCAGAGCTGCGGAGTTCTGGAGCAAGGCGCTCGGCTATGCGGTTCGGGGCGGAAGCATCCCCGAGAACGAGTCCGTCGTGCTCCTCGCAAGCGCGAACGATGGGCCAGGAATGACGCTGGATGAGGATGACCGGATGCACCTGGACCTCCACGTTGACAGCGGGGAGGAGCTTGTCGCGCAAGTGGAACGCCTCATTGACCTCGGTGCACATAGGGTCGAGTGGCACTACCCAGACGACGCGAGTTTCGTGGTGCTCGCCGACACGGAGGGCAACCTCTTCTGCGTTGTGAATGTCGGCAGCTAGTACCGCACATTCGTGTCGCCAATCAATCGTGATAGAAGGTGCACGACCCCCGGTCGCCTTGCGAGGGAAGCAGGGGGCCGTGCACCCGTCATCCTGGTCGCGACTCACCAGGAGACGCTTGTCGATGGAGTCCAGACGGTCAACTAGGCCGTTCATTGGTCCATCAAATCAGTTCTATGTACCGCCTAGACCTCAAGAACCGGGGAAGCCGCCTGTCTGCGGCGCTGACACGGTGCCCGCCGTCGGGGCCGTGCCTGAGGCCACGCAGTCGGCCGCCGGAACATCGGCGTCGAGGGCGTAGTAGGTGCCCATGTCAAGGCTTTGGCCCCAAATGGTGGCCGGAGCCTTCAAGTCCATGACGGTCCAGCAGTCGTGGGTGGCCGGTGAGTAGGCCGACAGCACGAGCGAGGTGGACCCGTCGGTATAGAGCGACACGACGTTCAGTCCCGACGAGTTGGCACCGCTGACGTAGTTGATGCCCGTGTCGATTCGGTCGTCTCACATTCGCGTGACTGAGACGGTGGTTCGGGTTCCTTAGCAGCCACAAGCGTTGTGGGGGCCTAACGCAACGGCCCCCGAAACGGCCGAACCACCCGTACGCAGGACCGCAGCGCGGCCGCGACCGGGGCGCTTGACCACGCACAGTGACAGACCGCCGGCACGCAGGGCCGAACCGCCGCCACCGGGGACCGAGCCGCGGCCTGCCCACATCGGCCACGACAGGCGCCCAAGTTCGCCCACGTGGCGGCGTAGGGGAGGAACCGCACACAGCACCGGGGGGCGGTGCATCTTTGCTAGTCGAAGGTCTCAGCAACGCGAGAGTCTCTCTTTGAGGCACGCCCCCCGCTGGGTGGGCATGCTCGCGGTTTCCTGCTGCCCGGACGAGCTAACGGAGCAACTCGTCCTCGAACTCGATGGGACAAGACCATCCTGCGGATGATGACGTAACAAGCCGAAAGGGGAAGAGAGGGCCGGAGCAGGCAGCTTCCCGCTTCGTCGGTAAGCGCAGATTACAGGCCGTCTACTGCCGTGGAAAGCTTCGGCCTGGGTGCGGCTGGACACTGTCGCCCACACCAGGCCTCGCGTTTACCG
>JBEKBX010000074.1:0-12691 GCA_050015175.1 Acidimicrobiales bacterium
TTGCCGAGATAGCAACGATGCACATAGCGCTGATGATGGTGATGAGGGTCTTCTTCATGTTTGGTCCTCCTCGCTGACAGAAGAGTACCCGGCTGCCTGCCCCGGTGCTCGGGCAAGGCGGGGTTAGCCATTTGTGTCGGAACAGAGCGACACACCGAATGACGCCCTCGCTACGGCGGCACTCCGCGTCAGATCGACGGTTCCGGGACGGTTGGTTGATCAGCGCCTAACGCCGAATCGGGGCGCGTGGGTGACGGAGTTGAGGCTGTCGTTCTGTGCGCTCGCGACCCCGCGATTTGGCTCACACCGGGACCGCCAGCAGTTTGAACATTCAGGTGCTTTGCAGCTCACGCGCGATGTGCTCTGCGAGCATGATCGTCGGCAGGTTGGTGGTACCAGTTGGGATGGTTGGCATGATCGACGCATCCGCAACGGTAAGGGCGTCGATCCCGTGTACGGAGCCGTGCGAGTCAGTGAGCGCACCCAGGGTGGGGTCGGAGCCCATGGCGCAGGTGCCGACGGGGTGATGGTAGGTGGAGACCGCGCTGCGAACCCATGCTGCGAGTGCATCGCGGTCATCGGTCGGGGTGGCCGGCCCGGGAGAGAGCTCTACTCCAGTGGTGATCGCAGCGACCGGTTCGCTGAGGGCGATTCGCCTTGCCTCGGTGACGGCGTCAAGCATGCGCTCTAGATCGAGGGCATCGCTGAGGTGAGCGAGATGGATTCGGGGTGGGTCGCTGGGCTTGTTTGAGGCCAAGCGCACCCAGCCCCGGGAGCGGGGTGCCATGAGTCCAGATACGATTCCGAATGCTGCGCCGCTGGCGGCTTGGTCTGCATCGACCTCGAAGGGTCCGGCAGTGAAGATCAGCAAGTCGGCGGGTCCGGCCACATCCGCTGACGAGGAATGAAGCGTGAGGTGGACTTGGAAGCGGCTCGGGCCGCGAGACGGTCGAGTCGGCAGATCGATGGATACCAGTGGGTGGTCGACCAGGTTCGACCCGACACCGGGCAGGTCGATGACTGGCGTGATGTCGAGCGCTCGCAACTGGTCGGCGGGACCGATACCCGACCGGGCGAGGATCAGGGGGCTGGCGTAGGTTCCTGCTGCGAGCACCACGCGGCCAGCTTCGATGAGAGTTCCGTCCAAAAGGCGGACCCCCGTCGCACGCATCCCCGAGCACTCGACGTGTGCCACCACGGTGTCTGGACAGATGGTGAGGTTCGGCCGCGACCGCGCCGAGGCGAGGTAGGTGACCGCGGTACTCATACGCACACCATCGCGGGCGTTGCGAGGTGTCGGTCCCGCACCGACTGCCCCCGGCCGGTTGTGGTCCTCGACATAGCGATGACCCGAGGCGACCGCGCCATCCAAGAACGCGGCCTGGACCGAGTTCAGCTCCTCCCGGGGGTGGCGGCGAATCGGGATCAAACCGTCCGAACCGTGCCAGTGATCTTTGAAGTCCTCGTCGCGCTCCAAGCGACGAAAGTCCTCAAGGACTTCGGCGAAACTCCAACCCCCATTCCCCAGCGCCGCCCACCCGTCATAAACCTGTGGCGCCCCACGCAACGCGAAACATGCGTTCGTAGCCGAGCACCCACCCATGATCCGAGCTCTAGGTACCGCAATCCCCCGGTCCAGCTCCGCGTCCGCGGTATACCCCCAGTCGTGACCGACAGTCGGCTCCGACGCGTCAAGAACATCACCCGGAAGTCCACGCATGTCCGGGCAATCAGGGCCCGCCTCAACAAGCATCACCCTACGACCGGTGTCCTCGCTCAATCGCGCCCCAAGAACGCAACCAGCCGAACCACCCCCGACGACTACAACGTCATACCCCATTCGACGAACCTAGCCCCTCAGCCCTGACAGCGACGCTGAGAACAGCCGACGGGGATGCTCAGTTACACGAACGATCCAGAACAGGCACGCAGAACGTCGACTGGACAAGCTCACAACTGCAGCGATATCGACGGATATTTCGGGGATTGGTGCGATGACAAACCCAAATAGCGCTACGCTGGGGAAATGGCTTACGTCGAGCACCACGAAACCTGGAAGCGTGAACGACGCAGGGCCGGTGCAGCCTTGATCGCGGGCGCGGGTCTGGCTGCTGTCGGATGGTATGACGCTTCCCAGACGTTTGTTGTAATGACAGCGAAGAAGACCCTTGTCCATCCTTCATTCTGGAATTGGATATTAATTCCACTTATCCTTATCGTCTTGGTTGGGGGGTATTGCTATGCGGCAACCTATTGGCATCTTCCGCTACTTGGGCGCGCCGAAGCAAAGGAACAAGATCGACGTCAAATGCACCAAGAGGTCCATTACGCACTTGTAATGGAGAGACTTGATACCCAGAAACTCCGTCCTCCCGACCAGGGTATAAACCTCATTCTCAATTTCACCAATATCGCCCGACAAACAATCGAGATTGCGTTGAACGAGCTGGTGATAGTTCCAAAAGACGGAAAGATCTTCGACGGAAAGGCCACGTTCACGCTCGATAAGCCACGCAATGCGCGCATTCCACCCCGACAACCGTTTAAGATAACTAGTGCCTCGCTCATCTATGGAGCGTTGCCGCTGCCATGGGAAGCAACGCTCGAATTTGTTGCAAGATATGGACTTCCAGATAACTTGCTATTTGAGCAGCGTCGAGTAATCGCGTACTCCTGGGATGGCGAGTCACCTCGCATCCACGACGATCTCAACACGGATGAGGCGATCTAGGCATGATCTTCAACAGGTTCCCGATACCGCATCGTCTTCGACTTCATCGTTGGGCTCGCGCAGGTTGGTCGTGAGCAGCACCGTGAGCAATTCCTCCGGCTCCATGTCCACGTTGACCCGTCCGTCGCGCTCGAAAGCCTCGTCTGCGCTGATGTCGGTCATGTTCTCACTTCCGCCATTCGTTCATTGCCTTCAGCAGTTTGATCGAAAGCTGCTTAGCCAGCATGGCTCGCAACTCCTGCGGCACATTCCGCGCTTGCGTGCGGTCCAAACAGACCTTGCCGTAGCGAAATTCGTCAATTGCATCAATGATTACATGGAGCGGCAGATTGGCTGTCGCTCTCTGGCAAACCCGATTGTGCAGATCACTGTCGACATCATCGATCCAACTCCTACTACCCATAGCAAGCGCATCGCCCAACGGTTGCAACATGGCATCGAGTACCGACAGGGCTGTCCAGCCGAGGTTGTCCGGGTTGAATCTCAAGGCCCTAGCCAACGAGTACAGGGCCTCAAATCGCTTATTGAACTCACCGTTGCGAAGCTCGAGCGCCCGGGCCAAGTGCCCACGGACTTGAACGAATTCATTGAGCCAGCGGGCGAACTCCGCGTTCGGGTCTGGATCGGAATCGAGGTAAGCGTCGTGGTCGGCCACAAGCACCTAGCGTACCGAGGCGAGCAACCGCAACTAGGTCATTGGGCTGAGCTTGTAAGAGAGCCTCCGCCCGCCCACCCGGCCCATGAGGCGGTACATGCGCTGAGTGTCGGTCAGCTTGCGGTTGGAGTACCGGAAATCGAACTCGGACAGATAGTGCGGCAGGTGCTCGACGCTGACGTGGTGGTGCGTGCCGTCGATCGACCGCTTGAGCTGGCTGAAGTAGTTCTCGGCCTTGTTGGTGGAGATGCCCTGACGGACGTACTCGCCGATGTTGTGGTCGACCGACTCATGGCCAGCCATCTCAGCGCCGACTCCCTTGTAGACCTGCGCGCTATCGGTGTGAAGGGTGCTCCGTGCCAACTCGACGTTCTCGCTGACGACCTTGCGGAGCGTCTTGCCGGTGACATCGGCGACGACCTGGGAACGCACCTCACCAGTGCTCGCGTCTATAAGGGACACGACAGGAGTCTTGTCCGTCTTGCCCTGTTTGCCGTCGATGCGCCTGTCGGCGTGGCGCCATCTCGGCTCGCCACCGATCCAGGTCTCGTCCGCGACGACGACTCCGAGCATCTTGGACGGGTTGGTCCTGACCATCGCCTCGCGAACACGGTGGCACATGAACCACGCGGTGCGGTTGGCAATGCCGTATTTGCGTTGGATCTCGTAGGCAGCGATGCCGTTCTTATTCGCAGCCATTTCAAAGATCACGAAAAGCCACACGCGCAGCGAAGCCTTGGAACCGTGCATGACGGTCCCGGTTATGACGGAGAATTGCTTGCGGCAGTCCTTGCACTTCCATACTCGGCGATAAGACATGGCACCTGTCCGCGTCTTGCGAGACTCCGAGTTCGCAGGCTTAAGGAAGTAGTGCGCGGCGACCGACCCACAGTGCGGGCATACGGGACCGTTCGGCCAGCGGATCGACTCCATAAACCGATAGGCGTCGGCCTCGGACTGGATCTTGTTAGCAAGCTGAGTGACGGTGATCTTGTCCACGCCATTTATTATGACTCATCCGTTTGGGTTTGTCAAGGCACCAATCCCCGATATTTCCCCGAGCGTCTTCGGCTGGACACGAAGCCCGGCGCAACTGGAACTACGAACTGAGGGCGGCCTCTCCGGCCCTGTGATCGGCTTGCTCTTACGGCGTATCACTGGGTGGATGGCGTCACGACTGCGGCACGACCGGTGACTTCAAGCGACTCTCTGCCATTTGCGAGGCTCCTAGGGCATCGTGGGGTGTGGGTCCGATCGGCTCAGCCTTTTGCCCGCTTCCTGGCAGCCACGCCTGTCTGAGCGATCTCGCGCAGCTGCTCGGGACTCAGGCGCTTGGCCCGCAGCTGCTCGGCATTCAGGCGCTTGGCACTCAGCTCGTCAGCGCTCAGGCGCTCGGCTCCCAGCTGCTTAGCGCTCAGCCGCTCGCCTGACTTAGGGGTTCGCTTCACTCGGTGCCTCCGTTGTCAGGGTTGCCAAGACAATCTAGTCCCTTGCGTATAGCGGGCTACATACACCATTCACGCTTTCCCTGGTCAGACTAGGCAACTGCCGAAGTTTCCCGACGCCGGTAGAACACCCGTACACTCCGTCGGCCTCTGTGCGGCCATCTTGAGGGTCCGATCCTCCGGTGGGTCGGTTGAGTGCCGGTCCATCGATGGGATACCGTCTCCGATCCGGCGCCAGCTCGCCGGACTTGATGACGTTGAGCAGTTCATTCAACCCGGGCCAGCTCTGTGCGGGTGATTGTCGTGCGCTCAGTCACGCTCAGCCGCCGTCGTGTCAATGCTCGCCTCTCTCAGAGCAGCTCGACGTCTCTCCAGCTCGGCGAGCAGCTCGTCACGCCCCGACAGAAGCGCCTCGTCGGTCACGACGTTGATGAGCTGTCTGCGGGTGGCATATGTGCCGACAAGCCTCGCCCTGGCGTCCTCGATCTTCAGGACCTTGTCGATCGAGGCCAGATTGGGCATGACATCACACGGCGGCTCGTGTGTCTCGTCGTCAAGCACGACCTGACCGGTCTGACTGATGACCTTGTGCCGTGAAGCGCATCGCCTGCAGTGCCACGAGCCCGGTGACCCCTAGCGGCGAGAATCTTGTCCCTAAGTGCGTCGGGGCTCCATAACCCCGGTTCCCAAGCGTCCGGTTGCACGGCGTGATGCTTCGAAGGCGTAACGGATGCGGATGTGATGACGCCGCCGAGTCGCCTGAAGATCCCGATTCATGCCCGACCGTGACCGCGACGTAGGTGACGTGGGGCACAATCGTCACCCGCATCGCCGACAGCGCACCCGAGGACATGGCGCCGAGAACCTTGGCCAGGGCGCCGACGCAGACGTTGACGAAGGTCGCCGACGTTGCAGGTGTGAGAGGGTGGTCCGTGAAGGTCGGTGCGGTGCTGGGAGGGCCGCGATGACGCGGCTTGTCACCAAGGAGCGATCGGGCCGGCGCAGGTGGCTCTCATCGCGCCGACGATTTTCACGCGGCTGTATCATCGCCGCCTTGGCAGTGCCAAGCCTTGGTCTCTTAAGGCTTGAGAGAGGAGGATGGCGTGCAGGCTCTCGACCATGACGCCGTCAGCGTCTACATGAAGGCGACGCCAGATGCCGTGTACGGCCTGGTGGCGGACGTGACGCGGATGGCGGATTTCAGTCCCGAGATCCTACGGTGCACTTGGCTGAACGGGGCAAGAGGTCCAGCGGTCGGCGCGCGTTTCGAGGCGGTCAACAAGGTGCCGCGCCGCCGGGCATGGACGAACAAGCCGGTCGTAACAGTGGTCGAGCCCGCCCGCAGGTTCTCCTTCGCCCGCACCGAGAGGTTCGCGGGCACGGTGGAATGGACCTACAGATTCGAGCCAGAGGGCGAAGGGACGAGAGTCACGGAGTCCTATGAGGTTACGCGGCCAATCACCCGGGTTGGCTGGTTCGTGATCGGAGTGTTGTTTGGTCGCAACGACAGGCGCGCTGACCTGCACGCCGGGATGGAAGAGACCCTCGAGCGCATCCGCGCAGTGGCCGAGCAGGCGTGATGCCGGTCCTCTTCGCAGTGGCGACGGACGAGACCTGCCGTACCGCACTCGACGTGGTGCTCCGGCGTCGATTCGAGTCCGACTACTCCGTTGTCGTTTCGATTGACCCGGCCGATGGTCTGGAACGGCTCGGCAGGTACCGAGATTCGGGAGAACAAGTCGCGATCGTGGTTGCGCTGTTTCGCATGACAGGACGCGACGGCATCCCGTTTCTGATTGCCGCGCACCACCTGCATCCCTCTGCGCAGCGCGTCTTGATGATCGGAGTTGGAGACGTGAGCGCTGCTCACGACCTTAACCAGGCGCTCACGCTCAACCAGGTCGATTTCTACTTCGGAGTGCCCTGGGAGAGCCCGGAGGAGGAGGTGTACCCCGTGCTCGGTGAGGCGTTGCGCGTATGGGCCCGCGAGCACCAACTCCGCTACAACAAGGCATTCATTGTCGACGCACCAAACGCCGTGCGCGGAGCTCACCTTCGCGGTTGGCTCGAGCGCAACGCGGTCGCCACGACTCTGCTGCGGGCCGATGACCCTCAGGGTCGCGAGCTATTGGCGAAACATGGTGTCGATGTGGACCGCTTGCCCGTCGCCGTGCTCTATGACGGGACAGTGCTTGTCGATCCGAGGGAGGACGAGCTCGCCGAAGCGCTAGGGGCCAATACCCACCCGAGACAGGAGCGATACGACGCGGTGATCGTGGGTGCCGGGCCTGCGGGACTCGCGGCGGCAGTGTATGCGGGATCAGAAGGTTTACGAGCGCTCGTCGTCGAGCACGAGTCCGCTGGCGGACAAGCCGGTACCAGCTCCAAGATCCGCAACTACCTGGGGTTCCCCTGGGGCGTGCACGGCGGTGAACTCGCCGAACGCGCCAGCCGCCAGGCCGGCCAGCTCGGCGCTGAGTTCGTTGTCGCGCGCGCCGTCACGGCACTTCGCCCCGAGGGAGCAGATCTTCTCGTAACCCTGTCGAGCGGCGATGATGTCATCGCAGCGACGGTCGTAATCACCGGAGGTGTCGCGTACCGTCGACTCGGCGTGCCCGCCGTCGACGCGCTCGTCGGTGCGGGCGTTTTCTACGGCGCAGCCGTTTCAGAGACACGATCGATGGGGGGCCTCGAAGTATTCGTGCTCGGCGGGGGCAACTCGGCCGGCCAAGCCGCCGCGCATCTCGCGAACGGTGGAGCACACGTGACCGTGCTTGTGCGGAGTGCCTCGTTGGCGACGACCATGTCCGACTACCTCATACGCGAGATCGACGCCTCGCCGAACATATCCGTTCGCCTCGAGACCGAGGTCGTTGGCGCGGGGTCAGACGGGCAGCTCGATCATCTCGTCCTGCGCAACCGCACCGACGGCACCACGACCACCGTGGCTGCGGACGGGCTCTTTGTCTTCATAGGCGCGAGGCCACACACCGAGTGGCTCCAGGGCGTTGTCAGCCTTGACGACCATGGGTTCGTCCTCACCGGCCGTGACCTCATCGAAGCTGACCCGAGAAGTTGGCTCCTGGAGCGCTCTCCTTACTGGCTCGAGACCAGCCTGGCGAAGGTGTTCGCAGCTGGCGACATCCGCCATGGCTCGGTCAAACGAGTCGCTGCTGCAGTCGGCGAGGGCTCAACAGCCGCCATGTTCGTGCGCGAGCAGATCGCCCGACGCTGATCCGCCTGGTGTGCCTCCATCGCGCCAGCATCCCTTCGAGGTCACCATGGGTTACGCCGGGCTCCGCCTCGGCAAACTCGTAAAGCTCGCACCGTAGTTGACGCCGTAGCCCTTCGTGCAAGGCCTCGCGATTGTCCTGTCTCAGAGGTTCAGGCCGCGCTGCCTCGGATCGCTGCCATCTCGTTTGCAAACGCATCGGATCCGCCGCCGAACCACATTTGAGATACCGGCGGAGGAACGTGCGCGAGCATGTCCTCCCGCATGGCGTCGGGCATCGCCTCGAGCACAAGCCCTAAGGGAAGCCACACTCGAGTGCCTTCGTAGTGCGAGAGTGCGTGCGCCGGTAGCGCCCCCCACTCCGGCGGCGACACGCACCGCGCGGCAATCGGTAGCACCTCCTTCTCTTCTTGGTCCAAGTGCTCGACCAGCGACTCGCGAAGCGACTCACACGCACTCGCGAGAGCTTGACCATCGACCGCCGAGCCCGATCTCCCGAACCGTTCTGCTGCGCGCTCGGCTGCTTGGGGACTCGAGACCAGGCCGGCGTGTTGGGCCTCCATGCGAGAGAACAGCTCTCGTTCCTCGGGAGCGCGCTCGGAAAGAAGCGGGTACAAGAGCTCGTCCTCGCTTTCGTGGTGGACATGTAGCAGCCAAAGCACCTCTGAGAGGTAGTCGGCAAGATACCGGGCCCGCTCGACGTCTCCGTCGTCCACCGAGGCGAGTTGACCCGGGGCGTCCCCGAACGCCCGTTTGAACGCATCGTGCACCGCGAGCATGTCGCGGGTATCGGTCAGTATCTGGTCATCAACAGACACCGGATTCCCCCTTCGCCCCGAACTTCGGAGCCCCCGGAAACTTGTGAGTTAACACCATGACGGGGTGCTTGCTTGCGGTGGAACAGGGGTGCCCAGATCTCCGGGCCCGGGACCGTCACACACGATCGTCATGATGAGGGTGCGAACAGTCGCAACCGCGCCCGAACAACCCATCTGAGATGCAGACCGGGGTCGTTCAAAAGAGTCGAGCAGATACATATCGACGGCTATACGCGTGTCACCCTTCGTAGGTCGACCTTGGAAAACCGACCACCTATGAGCAGTCGTGTTCCCGACTCTCCTGCTGCCCCGCCTCGCGTCCCCAGCGGGGGTCCTTGTGCAACCCGTCGAGGCGAACCGTAACGCTTTCCCGCGGCCAGGGACTGCATCTGCACTGGAGGCTCAGTCCTCCACTTACGACCTAGGAGGTCAAACACAGATGAAGAAACGGTCCCTGGCCTTGGGCCTGACGCTCGGCTCCGCCGCGCTCGGCGGCGTCCTGGCCCTGGCTCTCGGCATCGGCGGCGCATCAGCCGCCTCAGTCGCTCAGACCCATACCGCCACGCCGAGCTCAAACCGTCCCGCTGTAGGGGTCTTCACCTACAGCCTGCCATCGGCGCTCAGCATCGATATCGAGCACGACACGGTAACCCTGCCCCTCTACGAGGGCCGTACGGCTAGCGGCAGCCCGACCTGGTACATAGTAACCGAATCCTCGAACTTGAAGGACGCGCGCCAACGTGGCGTGAACTACTCGCGGAAGCTCAACAATGCGCTCGGCACCGCCGCGGTTCAGAACGGTCATTTTGATCACGGCACGCTCGTGTTCGCCGGGACCGTCAACTTCGGCCTCAAGTGGTCGGTCGTGCCGGGCCCCAACGGGTTCCCGCCCGCCAGCTACTCCTACGGCGCAAAGGGTGATGCCCACTACAGCCCGCTCGTCCGAATCGGCAAGGGCGTAGTGATCAACGCCCCACAGGTCGCCAACAACACAGGCGTCAGCGGCAGCGTCGAGTCGATCGACTACGCACACCACACGGTGACGCTCTCTTTGCTAACCGGCTTCGTCGACGGACAGCTCACCGTCTACCTCCACACCGACGCGTCCTCACCCCTGGTAGCCGCGCTCGAGCACAGCACGTACACGCCGAACTTGAACGCGGCACCCGGTCTCGCCAGCGACGCGCCGTCGTCGGCACGCGCTGCGATCATCCCGGTGGTGAACGGTACTCTCGGCGACGCCAACCCGATGCGGCAAGGCCTCAACTCCGCCCTGCTCGGGCAAGGTGACCCGCTCAACGTCGCGCAGGAGCAGCCAAGCGACCCCGTCCACTACTCGCCGATCTGGGACGTGACCCCCGTCGAGTGGACCGCCGCCGCGATCGCCGCGGGCAAGCGCGTTCAGCTTCATTCCATGCTCGACGTGCGTGCAGAGGCGCTTGCGGGCAACATCGTTGGTGCCCTACCGGGTAAGCCGAACGTCGGCCTCGGCGGGATCACCGCGCCGGGCGCGATCTCGAACTGTCCGATCATCGCCGTCTTCCCGGGCTGAGCACACTCGCAAAATGTGGCCCGCCCGTGTTGACGGGCGGGCCACATGTGTCGCGAATCCTCGGTCGGTTGTGAGTGCCAGAGTGGAGTTTCCAGTCCGTTTCTCGCCCAAGGAGAACTTGTGTCCACCACCAGTCCGTTTCGAGCACTCCAGCCGCAGCTCGATGAGATCACCGCCAACATCCCTGACGCGATCGCCTCGCGTATCGAGGCGGGCGTTACCGAGATCGAGTCGTCGGGCGTCGCCCCCGGCCTCGCCGTCGGTGACCACGCGCCGAACTTCACGCTGCCAGACGCTCTGGGACAGCCCGTGACGCTGGCAGATTTGCTCGCTCAGGGACCTGTCGTCGTGGTGTTCTACCGTGGCGAGTGGTGTCCATATTGCAATATTCAGGTGCGAAGCCTGCAGGAAGCGCTGCCCGGCTTTCGCGAGCTCGGCGCATCGCTTGTGGCCATCAGCCCCCAGGCCGCGGACCACAGCCTTTCGCTCACCGAGAAGCACGAGCTCGCCTTTCCCGTCCTGAGTGACCTCGATCAGGAAGTGATCCGTGCCTACCGGGTGCAGTTCACGCTGGCGGGGGACCTCGAGGACCTGCAGGTGAACGTATTCCAGAACGATCCCCGCAACCAGAACGCTGACCATTCGCGCTCTTTACCCGTTCCCGCCACCTTTGTCATCGACCGTGACGGCATCGTCCGCGCCGCATTCGTGTCTAGTGACTGGCGCGTCCGAGCCGAACCGGCCGACGCCATGGCGTCACCAAGCCTCGTCTGAGGCTGTAGCACCGTGAACGGTGCACGACATATCACCTCATCTGCGCCGCCAGCGAAGACCCTGGGAGCTGCCCGCACGGACACCTAACGACGGTTATCCGGAGCACACCGCTGGTCCCGGGGCGAGCACGGGACACGCACTTACGCCCTTTTCACTCACGTCGCACCTGGCCCATGTGACCTGCCTGTGATCGCGACGGACTTTCACAGTGGTTCGTTCTGAGGCCCAAGCCCTTGACCAGGGCGAACGGTGAGAAGAGCGAGTGTCGGAGGACCGACTCGAATCTTAGGTCCACGCCCTCTCCAAGCAGATAGTGGCTGGTCAGAGCTTCGGTGGGTCGCCTGAAGCAGCCGCCCAGGAGTCTCGAACTGCCCTTCGTCCCCCTGTTTTGACTCTACGCGGAGCGATTCGGGCCATCTCGCACACCGACTCGAAACGGAACTTAGGTCCACACCCTTCATGCACTATCTGGATGAGGACGAGCGCTCACGCCAAGGCGCAGCGGGCGCTTGCGAGCTGATAGGAATCGTATCCGGTCAGTCCCTGACCGCCCCGGTTCTCGCCGGTCGGGAGACGTCTTGAGCAAGGCTTCAGACTCGCCGCACTGTCGCAGCAACTTTGCGGGCAGCGAGGATCTTCTTAATGTCCTCGGCGTCGCTCGTGAGCACGGTGTCGCCGGATTGCACGACCAGACCGAGGTGACCATCGACCACATCAGCCGTTTTGCTGAGCGCCAAGATCTCGCCGACCGACCTTCCTGTGGCTCCATCAAGGGTGGCAGCGTCAACGCCGGCCAGTACACGCGCCAAGTTCGCCTGGAGTGATCCGTTTCGCCACACCTGTGCAACGACTGCCGCGCTCGTTCGTACTGGAAGCTTCTCTTGCTGGGCCACACGGAGCATTGCGCCGACTGCCCGGTCAAGCCGGTCGACCGCGATCAGCCCTCCGGCGTCAAGGACAAGCGCCATCAAGCGGCGCTGCCCCGAGCATGTCGAGATACTCCGAGCACCCGCGCTGCTGCGTCGAGCTCCTTGTCGCTGAATGGGGTCGATTCTGCCTCCCACGCGTCAAGGGCAGCTCCAAGCAGCTCGTTGCGGAGCCGGTCTGCTGCTGCGGCAGCGAGCCAGGCTGAGACGCTCGAACCCGATCGGGCGGCGGCTTCACGGACGGATTTGCCGAGGTCGGGATCCATGGTGATCGACAGTCGGTCTACTTGCATACATACGATAGTAACACATACGTGAGTATGTAGACCGCTCGGGCGAAACCATTCTCTTTCAGATGTCCCAACGAACCCGTAATATCCGAAAACTCGATCCGCACCTCAAGCCGCTCGCTCATACTCGTGGATCAATCCCGAAGGGTCCAAGAACCCGATCTGCAGCTTGACCAGGAACCATCGGCGGGGTGATCCTGCTTGGCCGTGGCACTCAGCTTCGTCTATCGCCTGGTCCGTAGCGTCGTCGAGTTCATTCGCTTCCATT
>JBEKBX010000075.1:0-11346 GCA_050015175.1 Acidimicrobiales bacterium
TGCCAGTCGGCGTTGTTGCGGGCGAGCCGGGACACCTCGAGGCCGAGCACTATCCCCACCCGGCCCATGCCGACTTCCGCGACGAGGCGACAGAAGCCTTCGCGGTCGGCCGCAGACGCGCCAGACTGGCCTTGGTCGGTGTCGATCACCACGATCTGGTCGACGGCCCAGCCCAGGGCGACCGCCCGCTGGCGCAGCGCGTACTGACGGGCGGCGGACTCGGTGTTCTCCATCACCTGGCGAAGCGTGCTCTGGCGCACGTAAAGGTAGGCCGTGCGCGACAGGTGTGCCGCGCTGACCTTGTGGGCGACTTCGATGCTCATCGCTCAGACTCGGTGACATGCAAGCGCCATCGAGACGAGCACGGCCACCATGGGCTCGGTGTCGCCGTCTGGGCGTGCCGGGGGTGTCGGGGCAGGGGCTGTGGGGATGCTGCAAGCGGCTCGCATCCACGCCGTGACGCCTTGGCGTAACAGCACAGAGAGACCGAGCCGGTGTCCGTCGATCTCCCCACAAAACACACGCCGCCGTAGCTCCTCGTAGCGGCAGGCCAGATCCGCGCCGTCTTGGCGAGCCGGTTCACCGGCCGGGGCTTTTGGGCTGGCGGGCCAGTGCCCGCTCGATCGAACGTGGATGCACGCTGAGCGAGAAGCGCTCTTCGATCCTCACGACGAGATCCCTTGCGCGAAGCGTTGGGTCCTCCTCGATGGCGGCCCTTGCAAAGGCGACGATCTCCTCGGTCAACTTGTGCGCCCGGCGGGGCCCGGGACGGGCCGGGACAAGGGCGGGCAGGCCACCGCGGTCCAATGCCGCCGCCGCCTCGTAGAACGAGGGCCGGGAGAACCCGAACTCGGCGGCCGAGGAGACGACCGTGTCGCCCTCGACCCGCACCCGGCGCACCATCTCGTACTTCACCTGCACGAGGTCCCGGGGATCGAGGAACTCCGAGGCCGAGTTCAAGCACCGCTGCGCCTGAAGCGTCTCGATCTTCGGGTCACTTGCCTTCTTGGCCACCGGCTCTCCTTCCGAACCACATTGGTGTAAGTATCATTATGCCTTCTCATCGGACGGTGTCAAGGCATCAGTTCGCTATTACTGCCCTCATACTGGGCGAACTAACGATCTATACCAGCAAGCACCAGTGAACCTTTCGATTGCCTCGGCGTAATTCACCTTACACCACCGGCATAATTCGCCTTACACGTCTTCGTCGGCAGCTCGAGACAGCCGCACCACCAGATCCGCCAGCACGATGAGGTCGTCGACGCGAAACGGGCTGCGCCCGGTGGCGAGAGCGACGAACACGTCAACAGACGCCGCGTCGGTCCAGCCAAGGGGCAACGAGTGTTTGACGCCATCATCATCGAGGAAGAACACCCTGTCCTCGCCCCAGTTGTGGCCGACGGAGAGGAACAGGAACTCCCGGCCTGACCACGGATGGAATGGGTGCGTCACCCGGACGGTTCTGGTCTGACCGTCTCCATCAGATGTAGTTGACGACTTCGGCGAACGCATATGCCGAAAGATGGATCCGCACCGTGCGAGCCGAGTGCCTCGACCGCGTCATGGTCCTCGGACGACGCCATCTCGAGCAGCTGCTCACTACCTACGTGAAGCACTACAACGAGGAGCGCCCGCACCGAAGCCTCGGGCTCGAACCACCCGGAGGGCCACAACCTTTAAGAGCACTGAGCCCGGAGCCGAGCGGGATCGGACGCCGCGATCGCCTCGGTGGGCTCATCCACGAGTACTACCGAAAGGCTGCCTGAGCCTTTCGATCGCGGACTGGCTGATCGCCAGTCCGTTCGACCGGCGTCCTCGGAGTTACCGGGCTGAACGCGGCAATGCTCTCGCCGCATGCCCTTCGCGGATCGGCGAGGCGGATCCAACTGGTCATAGAAATGAGCACCATAGTCCCGGAGAGTCACCGATTGTCAGGTGGCACCCTTCAGCGTTTTTCGTGGTACGTGTACCACGAGTTTTTGTACCACATGCACCACGAACACTGGGAGATCTGGGGCTGCAGAGCCTCCAGGCATCACCTTCCAAGGTGATGCCTGGGTACAAAAGAAGCGTGATTCGCCTTACCGAGGCGCTCGCGTAACCGTCTGATCTGGCGCCGGCGGCGGCCGCATGAGGCTGTCGTTCTGTGGGAGCGTTCTGTCCGCGATCGCCCGGCGTAAGCGCACGTTGGGGTCGTGCGACTGCTCATCTTGCCCCGGGTACCCAGCTGCGAGCTAACTGGCCACGTTGGCCTACTCGACGTCCAGCCGCAGCTGGAGCGCTCGTCCGCCGTCGACCTCGACGACCGTGCCGAATACCTGGAAGCCTGCGTCTACCAGCATGCTCACGTCGTGATACACCGAGGGGTGCAGCTGCCCAGCGACTTCTCCTTCTCTGTCGATCACCACGAGCGGTCGCGGTGGCTCCTCGTCGAGGAGGTATGCGATCGACAGTTCCTGGCCGACGAGCACGCCGTCGTTGAAAGAGCAGGGAACCTGGACGGTCGAGCCGTCAAGAAGCGGTTGACCGATGTTCGCCGCCGGGTTCCGTACGAACTGGAGGAGGTCGGCGAGCTCGGCTGGCGCCGCTTCAAACTCGGACCGCCACTGGGCGAGCCCCATCTGGGCCAGCCATGCCCGAAGGTTCTCATCTGGGATGTTCTCGTTGGCGGCTCGTTTACCGATGGCCACCGACAACCGTCGGGATCGGATGCCCCCCAGCATAAGGGCGACGCCAGCAGTCGTTGGAGCGCCGTAGTGAAGGTGAGCGGGCAAGCCAGGGCAGAGCTCGACACCCGTCTCCTGATGAATCCATTCGATGACGATCGCGGTCGTCCACGGCAGGTGGTGCTCGCACACCTTCGTGAGGAAGGAGGCCAGCTGCTCGAACTTGAAGGCGTCAGCGTCGTCACCCGTGACGTCTGAGAGGTACCGGTCGGCGAGCACTGACAGCTCGACTCCTGCCACCCAGTCGAGCACGAGGGCCCGCATGTCGACGTCGATCAGTTGGATCGCCCCGTACCGGCGGCGCTTGAACCGCCTGTCCCGCTCAGGAAGGAGCGACAGCAACATCGAGAGTCCATCGCCAACGAGCAGCACCTCGAGGACGCTCAGCGGGTCAACGGTACGGTCCCAAGGCAGGTCCATGGCCCCTGCACGCGCCGCGACGGCGACCCGTTCGAGCACGAGGTTCGCCGAAAGCTTCGTTCCCGTCAGCGCCCAGCGCCGGCGCCGCTGAAGGTCGGTCACCTCGAACGTCACAGTCAGCTTGCGAGCGAGGGATTCCCAGCGTTCGACGACGCTCGAGGTCAGCTGCTGCCATGCGAGCGTCTTCTGAAGTCCGGCAACGACGGCGTCGGCTCGAGTTGATGGATCGAGCGCCGCGGACACCTCGGCGAGGTACCAGCAGTAGCCGAGGAACGCATCCACCTCCTCAGGAACGTCGTCGAGCAGCACACCGGCCGTATCAGCTACGAGCGCCTCATAGGCGTCGAGCGCTGCTAGGGCGCTCTCTGTGTTGAGTCGGCTATGGACGTCCTGATCCTCATCGAGGCGCCGTAACGCTGAACGCGGGGTCGGTGCGTAGGGTTCGTAGGCGATGATCACCCATCCCTCGGTTTCGCGACCGGCTCGACCGGCACGACCGGCAGCGTTCATCATCGCGGCGTCATCGATGAGAGGAACGAAGCGGTTCTCATTGCCGTCGTAGTAACCGCGCTCAGCGATGACGACCGTGCGGACCGGCAGGTTGACGCCCTCGGTGAGGGTCGTGGTTGCGCACACGACGTCGATCTCGCGCGACCGGACGCTGTTCTCAATCTCGATCTGGATGTCAACCGGGAGGGCAGCGTGGTGGTAGGCGACGCCCTTACGGAGCACGGCGACGAGTGGATGGCTGGGGCCGAGCCGTTGCTCCGCGAGGTGGACCAGCTGCGTCGGCGGCCGGTCTTCGCGGTCTGCGGCAAGAGCCTGGGCTAGGCGTTCAGCGCCGACCTTCGTTGCGTGAACGGTGAGGACTGAGCCGGTCCGTGCTGCATGGTTGACGACCAGGCTGAGCTGTTCAGCCCGACTCGGCTTCTCCGTCGTTTTCCCGTACGTGACTATGTCGCCCACACGATGGCCCCGCACGGCCGTCGCAGTGCCAGCGTCGACGTACAGACTGACGATGCCCACCATCTCTTGGACGTGCCGGTCGAGGCGCTTCGGTGGTACAGCGGGGAGGACTTTGACGACCCCATACTCCTGGGTGTGGTACGTCGCGTGGAGCCGTCTCGGTCCCCGCCAGCGCGCCGCCGTGTTCGACGGCGGTTCATTGACGTCCAGCCATGTCCGCACCGTCGCCGTCCCACCGAGCGCCGCGGAGACGACGATCAGTCGATGGCCGGTATCGACAGTCAACTCATGAAGACGGCTGATAGTTGTCTCGAACGTCCAGCCTCGGGCCTCATCAGCGACGAGGTGCGCCTCATCGAGGACGAAAAGGCCGAACTCGTTCAGGAGTTCCGCGCCGTCGGAGCGGAGTCGGGCAGCAAGGCGCTCCGGCGTCATGACTACGACCGGCGCTCGCAATGTGGTCGGGTCGCCAAGTGGGCCGTCCTCGGCGACGGTTTTGCGAAGCACCCAGAGTCGGCGGTCCAGACCCTGGCGGATCTCGCGGCACAGACTGTGGCTCGGCGCGACGACGCAGACGGCTGTATTCACGGTCGCCAGGTGGTTCACCACGACCAGCTGCGTCAGAAGCGTCTTGCCAGCGCTGGTGGGGAACGTCATGACCGAGCGCCGAACATCGGCCCTCAACGGACTGCGCGCGTCGTCCTGCAGCAGCGAGATCTGCGGCGGCCAGAGAGTCATGATCGGCGGGTCTCCAAGGGTCATCGCACGACCGACAACAGGCGGCGTGTCGGACGGAAGGATTGCCCACACCGACGAACGGCCAAGATCGTCAGTTAGATCGAGCAGATGGGCAGCAACCCACCGGGAGTCGAGGTCTCGGCGGCCCGCAATGTCGTTCACGCCTCGTTCGAACTCAATACGGGCAGACGCGAGATCGCCAGGGTCCCCGTTGGCGAGGTATCGCAGTAGAAAGCGAGTTCCGCGTACGACAGAGGCGGCGGCCGCAAGCGGCGTCTCTACGAACGTGGCGTCGTCGTCACCTCCTCCGATCGTCGCGAGTTCCAGGTTGAGACGTCGGAGGAGCGCCGAAGTGCTTGCCCGCACCAGACTCAAGAGGCTGCAACCAAGTTCGAGTGATGCCCGGCCCGACTCTCGAACGATGGACGCCTCCGGTACAGGGAGCCGGGCGCCTAGGGCGGCGGCGTTCGGTGTCCGGTCGCCTCGAATTGACGACACCTGCGCGGCGAACGTCGTGACTAACTCCTCGCCTGGGACGAGTCCCCGCGCGAGTGCCAGGTCGAAGATATGGGCTGCGACGCTGTTGGCCTGAACCTGTCGCTCAGGCTCGTAGATCTGCAATGCCGGACGCACGGTTCCGACCTGGTGCAGCACCCAGGCGGTTTCGATCAACGCAGGCGGAAGTTCCTGATCCTGCACGAAGAACGCGCTTACCTCGGCGTCAGCGAGCAATTGCCTGAGCTCCTCAGCCTTTGGGAGGTTCCCGATGTCCCCGAGGGCGCCGCGGAGCAAGGCAGGGTCGAGCGCGCGCTCCATCAGGCCAGTCCAGTGAGGACGGTGGACCGCACGTCCTGGGCGAACACCGTGAGGTTTGGCACTTCGATGACCACGCCTTCTCGTCGGGCTGGATCCTCGAATCTGAAGTTGCGTCGTAGCCCGATGAAGGGTCGATCAGGCAGGTCGGCACCGGCTGAGCGTCCGACGGACACTCCCACGGCGGCCGTAGGGCGGGCCTCCTTCCACGCTCGGACGAGCGTCCCACCGAGGTGGGCGACCCGCTGGTTCGGGTTCGTTTGGAGCACCTTTGAGATGCGGGCTAGGTATTCGGTCCCGTGGTCGCGGAGCTGTCGTGCCGCCGTCGAGATGGTCGACGTGACCTTTCTCTCGGCAGCGTGGCGCTTGGACTCCCATAGGCGGAATCCGAGATCAGGTTCGCCAACATCGTAGGTGGAGAGGCCGTCCGGGCCGTGGTCGATCACTGAAAAGTGGTCGTGTTCCACGTACAGCGGCCGGCCCCAGCCGCCGTCGAGTGAGTCGGCTACCGATGCCCAGAGATGCTCAACCACCGCTCCTTCGACGCGGGTCACATCGGCGGCGTTCGAGAAGTCGGCACCGACGTACCCGAGCACTACGGCCTTGTCCGTCTCATCGAGCGCCTGCCCACCGTTGAGATGTGCGTACCACCGATCGAATGTCTCGGGAACCGCCTCAGTAAGTCGTCGCACGATGTCGATCGCGAGTCTTCGGGCGAGCTCCGTAGCTTCTACGTCAGGCATCAACCGGACGCGGATGCAGACAGCATCAACGTTCGGGTGGTCCTCGAGGACAAGCAACTCGGAGACCTTTGGAAGCATGACGACCTCGGATTCGATACACGGTGTGCGCTGGAACTTCCCACAAGCATCGCAAATATTCTGGTTCCCGAGGTGTTCCCGGCCGTCGGCTCAGGGGCACACAGAATGCTCGGTCGCTGGCCGGGATGCAGGCGCCCCGGAATTGGCGATCTGGGCGGCCGGAACACACCAGCTCATTTGGCCGACTGACCACCAGGAGAGCGGCGGACAGCTCTCAAGTACCGTCATCAGCCCCCTTACGCATACCATCGGGTCATGGACGACAAAGAGATGGACCGGGTGGTGAAGGAGCTGCTGCGCCTTCCGAGCGAGACGGCAAAGCACCACGCGGCCATCTCCCGAATCGCCGGAAGACGACGCGAGCTCGCCGGACGCCTCGGTGAGGCGATCGGGCCGACCAAAGCATCACAGAAGCTCGGGGTCAGCCGCCAGACGTTCTGGCAGATCTTGAACCCTGATCAGGCCAAGGAGATCAAGAAGCGGTCGAAGACGAACACCCGGGCCAGCAACCGTGAAACCTGACGGCATCGAAGCCACGTACGGCGCAACGTGTCTGAGCACCTCGGTGACCGATTCGTGAGTACACCCTCGCCGGACCACTTGACGAGGACGCTGAAAAGGATCTCGGGTATCGGAGTGCCTGAGCGCGCGGTGAGCTAGCTATGTCGTCGGCAGTTTGGCCCTATGCCAACTCTCGCCGTTAGTCGAGTATGCCAACCACGCGCCGACGGTCACGGGACCGGGGCCGAACGTAAGAGCCCATAGGACGCCGCCGGTCGACGAGAGATCGATGAAGGGCGCGCCCTCGAAGGCCGAGACAACGGTTCGCCAGGATGCACCGTCGTCCGAAGACGCCACCAGGCCGACATTGTCGTCAGACAACACGAGCTCACCGTTGGGCGCGATGGCGATGCCGGTCGGGCTCCCGTAATCCGGGCACTTGTTCAGCGTGTTGCCAAGACCGAACAACGAGAAGCCGCAACGCTCGGACCACTTGTGACCGCCGTCGCTCGAGGTGACGATCTCGATCCCTGTCGTACCCCCTGACGCCGGTCCGAGGCAAGCAGCGGCAAATCGCTTCCCAGACGAGGTGACGAGGCCCGTTGCCCAAGCCGTGGTCTTCCCATGACCCGCGTTGCAGGGCAGGATGCTCGAGTACCACGCTCCGTCGCCGGTCTTCTGCGCGACCGCAAGGGAACCCCTCGAGCCCAGCATCTTCGGAGGAGACCCCACCGGTGGCCATCCGATAGCCACGACCGAGTCGGCCGTCGGAAGCACCACAGCACCGACACTGGGCGAGCCGACGAGTGCGACGGGCAACGATGGGACCTTCGACCAGCTCGTTCCGGAATCGGTCGATCGGAGCAACCCTGCCGGGGTCCAACAACTGCCGCTCGGATCGATCGCAACGTAGACCGTTGCGCCCGACGCGGTCACCGAACAGGCTTGGGCGCCACCGGGTAATGACACGTCCTTGGCGGCGGGCCCGGCGAGCGTTCCGGTGTAGAGCTTGTTGCCGATCGTCACCCACCAGGCGCCGTCGCTCGTGACCGAAAGCGACTCCTGCCCTGAGGCCAGGTTGTCGGCACAAGGCGCGCCGTTGCCGAACACGAGCGGTCCTGACCAGCGAGTCGCCCCGTCACGGGTGGTGGAGACACCAAGAGCGCAGTTACCCGGTACCTTCACTGGAGCGGCGCTTTCCAGGATCGCGCCGTCGCGCCGTCCTGCAAAGGCTATCGCGAGGTATGTCAAACGGCTGCCGCTGATCGATGACGTCTCCTCTATTCCGGCTGCCGTTTCTGACTCTGGCGCAGCTGATGAGGCCCTCTTTGCGACGGCCGTCGTCGTTGCCATGGGTGTTGTCGAACTCGTGCAAGCGGCCAGCATCAACGTCATGGCCACTGTCGCGATCGCACCGAGTCTGCGCACTACTGGCATGATGCCACCAAGCGTCGTCGCCCAGTGCTCGCGGAACGGCACATCGAACGACAGGTTGCCCGGGGAGCTCGCCCAAGTGACGAGAGCGGAGACGAAGTTCTTGTATCCGATCGCCGAGCTTGGGAACGCCACGGCACGCGGAGACAATCATGTAGTAGTGGGAGCGCGAGACAGAGAACCGGATCCAGAGGGGAACGAAGGGCCGATCCTCGAGCTCCCATCCTTCGAACGCGCCTTCGAGGAGAACTTTGCCGCCATCCACCGCTACATCGCGCGGAGGGTCGGCGTCCCTCTAGCCGACGACCTCGCAGCTGAGACCTTTGCGACGGCCTTTCGCCGGCGAGCCAGTTTCGATCCTGTCCGCGGCTCGCTGCGCTCCTGGCTGTACGGCATCGCGACCAATCTGCTGCGTAATCACTGGAGGGCCGAACAACACCTGCTCGACCTCGACTCGCGACTGCGCGCTGAGACGGAGCTCCGCGAGAACCCATCGCTTCCCGACGAGCGATTGAGTGCCTCGTTTGTGGCCCCGCGCATCGCCGCTGCGCTCCGGACGCTCGTCGGCGAACAGCGCGAGATTCTGCTCCTCCACGCTTGGGCGGAGCTGAGCCACGAGGAGATCGCGGTGGCGCTGGATATTCCGCCCGGCACGGTGCGTTCGCGACTCTCGCGGGCCTGCGCAGCCCTGCGTGAGGAGTTGCACGGGTTCGATTTCGACCTGTGGGAATTCGAGGGCGCCGACATTCCCGCTGTTTCAGAAGGGAACGAACATGACTGACGAGATCGAGTTGCTCCGACGCTTCCGCGGTGAACTCCCGGAGCCGTCGACCGACGCTTGGGTGCGCGCACGGGCGGCAATCGCGGCTGCAGCAACTGAACAGGAGGAGCCGTCGATACGGCCGGTGAGCGCATCGGACGTGTCCCCAGACGGCGGCCGGCGGCGTTCTGCTTCGGGACATCGATCTCGCTCCCGGGTTCTTCGGCGACCCCGCTCGATCGTGCTCATGACGGTAGCTGCGAGTCTTGGCCTCGTCGCCGGCTTGCTCGTCACGTTCCTGCCCGCTGCTCCGGGGCCGTCACTGCCGATCCACACCCCCTGGCAAGCAGCGCGCGCTTTGCCCGCTTCGAGAGCCCAAGCGATTGTCCATGCGCCCGCCGGTGCCTGGCGGCTTGCCGGATATATCACGAGCGAGGGCTGGCAACGGGACACGACCGGGCCGGAGCCAGGAAACCTCACCTGCCCGACGGCGCTCACCTGCTACGTGACGGGTGACAATGCCACCTCGAGCAGCGGTCCGGCAGACTACGACACCCTGTATGTCTCGAACGACGGGGCGCAGTCCTGGAGCGCGCTCCCGGTCCCTTCAGGCGTGGTCTTCACGACGGCGCTCGCCTGTCCGAGCGCAGAGAGCTGCGCAGGCGGTGCCACCTATTACGGCGAACCGGTCCTAGTCACGACCACAGATGGCGGGCACTCCTTCACGATCAACTCACTGCCCGGGGGCGAGGGCCAGCTCTACACTCTCGTCTGCCCATCGTCCTCATTCTGTGCCGGGCTGGTCGCGACGGCGGCCGATCCCAACGGCACGCCAATCGACGCGACGTTCCTGTCGACCAGCGACGGAGGGATGAGCTTTCGAGACTCCTCGTTTCCTCCGGCTGAGTCGATGGAGTCGCTTGCCTGCGCGACGGCAACCGACTGCGTCGCTATCGGGACAAGTGATCGTCTCGGTGTGAACGACTGGACGGCCGGGGTGGTGGCTAACACGACCGACGGAGGCACGGACTGGTCGAGCGGAGCGTTCCCGGCTGGCTTCGGCATCTACTACCTACTATCGCGGATCGCCTGTGCGGACGCCGAGCACTGCTTTGTCATCGGGAACATTGCCATCAAGGCCCCGAACCCTCCCCAGTGCTCCAAGATGAAGCAGTTTCTCAACCCTCCAATCTCTCCGACCACGACGACCGAGGTACCGACGCCCTCGACTGTTCCGAGCTCGGCCGTTCAGGCGATCGCTCGCAAGGCAGCAGCAGCGGCGGCAGAAGCTGCCGCGGAAGAGGCCAAGAACGGCGTCGTCGGATGCAGCTACAGCACCACCACCGTGAGCGACATCGCCGCCTCGAGCGACGGTGGCTTCACGTGGGTGCCCGAGGCGCTGCCGGCGAACGCCCCGCAACCGTTCCTGTCCGACATCGCTTGTCCTAGTGACGAAGACTGCTTCGTCGCCGGCTCAGCGGACATACCGCAGAGTTTCGGGCACAACGGGTCGAACGGAGGTTCGGCGATCGTGCTCGTGACCCACGACGGGGGCGTCAGTTGGAGCAGAGTTACCTTCGCCGTTCCGTCGAGCGTGCCGAGCGGCATGCAGGTCGACGCTTTCATGGCAATCGGTGACATCCAATGCCCGCAGGTCAATGACTGCACCGGCCTCGGCGTTTCAGACCAGGGCTCTCAGACGACCCCGGTGTACACAAGTGCGGCAAGCCTGCCACCGCAGAGCACTTCTTAGCCGGCCAGTTCGTTTCACCGGCGAACTGGGTCGACGTGAGTGTGCCCGGAGCGAACCTGACGGAGCAAAGGCCACGCCACCTGGGCCGCCGTCACCGTCATCAGGGGAGACCCCCGTCTCATGAAGCGTTCGCACCGGAGAATACCTAGAGAAGTGATGTCTGACGCGCGAACCGCCTCGGTGCCAGCTCGCGGGTCAACCATTCAGCTTTGTCCAACTGCTCTGGCGCTGATTGTTCGCCTCAGTTGCCACAGGCCACCACCGCGGTCACGCGAGACAAGACGGGAGGCGTGGCGTCTCCCGTGATTAACAAGTCCTCCGAACTCGGGCGGTACAAGCCCCTTTGCGGGTTCGCGTGCATGCAGCGTGCCGTCGGCAGCCGAATACGGGTCAAGGTGTCGACGATGCGGC
>JBEKBX010000076.1:0-10450 GCA_050015175.1 Acidimicrobiales bacterium
GCTTGGACACCACAAGCCTCGGAAGGGGGCCACCCTCGGTGGTGGATTGTCAGTCCACCGAGAGCTCAGGACTGGAAGATTTCAGTGAGCAGGTCTGGCAGGTTCTCAGTGAGCGTGGTCACTCCGATTGCGGCGCGTCTCAACCCTTGTGAGACGCATTGATCACGGAATCACTGTCTCGGGCGACACCTCCTTCGGTTCGTTGATCCACGCGATGCTCGGCAGCGCCGGTGGCACAGGTAGGTGACGAACGAAGCGGGTACGTGAAGCCGTTTCCTTCGTCGTCGAAGGTGAAGCTCACCGCACTCCTTGTGGCGCTGGCCACATAAAGGCCGGTGGTCCCGTCCTGATTCGTGGCTGCGGCGACGCAGAGCCCTGTTCCAGATTCGCAGGCAGACAGCGGTACGCCACTCGAGTCGCTGTTGGTGATCACCGTGGCGCCAGGTGCGAATGCTCGGGCCGCTTCGGTGACCAGCCAGTATTCGACGTTGTCGGTGACCTCTCCATTTGATGTGTCGACAGTCACTACCCCCCACGCCGGAGGAGGAACTCGAAGGGATCTCCACGGCTGACTGGTTCGGCCCCGAGTTCACGAAGTCCATCTTCTGGTACTGCTGGAGCACGATGCTCGCCTTCCGGGACTACCACTCCGTCATCGAGGTCAAGCGGTATCTCGTTCGGTTCATGATGTACGCATCTGGCATCACACATCTGAAGGGCATCTTGCACACGGAGTACAACGAGTCACCGGCCTCACCCTGCGAGACGCCAACGGCGAGCGCCACATTGAACTCACCAGCGACGGTCTCGTCTCTTTCACCAACGGTTCGCTGACGAGACTGTCGAGACTGGCAAGCATGAACCGGAGTCGCACAGCACACGAGACTGTGCACGAGACTGTCGAGACTGTCGAGACTGGATAGAGTGACAGCGGACCGCCGAGTGTAGAGAACTGGATTATGGCTCTGAGCTGGCCATCTGGAGCGGACGACGGGATTCGAACCCGCGACCCTCACCTTGGCAAGGTGATGGAATCCGTGCACCCAGTGTTGCTCCGTCCGTCGACGTGGGCTCCGTCCGTCCTTTCGTCCGGGAAGTGCTGCCAAATCCGCCCCGTAGTAACACGCGTTACTACGGGTAGATCAGCCCCACGTGCACGCCGAGTGGCTGCAGTCGAACGCCAGAACGAAGCCGATGGAAGAGAGCTCGGCCCGGGCCAGAAGCAGGTTGCCGTCGCGATCGCGAGCATCGTCATCGCCGTTCGAGGCCACTAACGAAGGCATCGACTGCTCCATCGACGGCAGGAGGAGATTGAATGCGCGGTTGACGCCCCGTGATGGTTATTCGGATCGGGAGGGCCAAAATACAAAGACACCCCAGCCCAGGAAGGCGCGGCGTCGATTCGTCGCAGCCTTTGGTGCCGCTCCTCGGTTCAGAAGTCGTTGCGCGGCGAAACCGTGACTGATTAAGACGAGTAGACGTCGAGGCGGGCACAAAGCTGACCCGGTCGTTGAGACGGCGATCGTGGGGCGATGTCAGCGAACGGGATCGTCGTGGGCCGTCTGTGCGGGCGTTAGTGGTTGAGTGGGATGACCGAAACGCCCTCGATGTCTGTGACGTATGCGGTGCCGACCGCCGGGTCGACGCTGATCCAGCCCGGGTAGTCGCCCACCGTGGCTTCCGTTTGCGTGTTGTCGCAGCCGGTGGCGTTGGCACCGTTGCAGGTGTTGCCGTTGATCACGATGACGCTAGTGTCCTCGATGCTGGTGGCGTAGACCTGGTTTGTCAGCTGGTCGACCGTGATCTGGTTGGCGCCGAAACCGGCGGGGGCGGTGGCTGGGCTCTGGCCGCAGCCAGCGTGGTCTGAGCCGTTGCAGGTGGCGCCGTTTATGACCGAGACAGTGCCGGGGTACTCGCCGTCGGCGAGGTTCGACGTGTAGATCGTGTCAGTGGCTTGGTCAACCGCGATCCCAACTGGGTTGGACCCGACCGGTGGGTGGGGGGCAAGCTTGACAGCGGCTGGGCTCTGGCCGCAGCCGCTCATGTTCGCGGCGTCGCAGGTGGCGCCGTTGATCACGTACACGCTGTTACCGAGGTACGGAGGGGGCTCGTTGGGCCCGGTGTTGAAGATATTTGCCGCGTAGATCGTGTTAGTCGCCGGGTTGATGGCGAGCTCGAGAAACGAGTTGTTGGGCGCGTGCCCCGAACTACCAACGGCGACGGTCGCGGGCGTCTGGTCACAGCCGCCCCTGTTGGTGGCGTCGCAGGTTGCGCCGTTGAACACCGAGATGAGGTCCGGGCCGCTGCGGGTGATTGTGGCGGCGTAGATGGTATTGGTGGCGGTGTTGACCGCGAGGTCGTACGGGTTCCCGCCGGGGACTTTGAGCGTGGACATCGTGGTGCAGCCGGCCTGGTCGGTCGCGTTGCAGGTGCCGTCGTCGAACGCCGAGACCGTGCCGGCCGAGCCGGCGCCGTAGTCGGCCACGTACACGGTGTGCGTGAGCGCGTCGAGGGCAACCGCCGCAGGCTGCTCGCCGGCCGTGAGCGTCGGCGGTGCCTTGGTGCACCCGTCGGTCTGGAGGGCGTTGCATTTGCTGGTGTTGATCATCGCCACAGTGTCCGCGCCGGTCGGGACGTAGGTTGTCCCGACGCCAGGGTCGGCCGCCAGGTTTCCCGCTCCCGAGATCGCGACTTCGGGCGCGGGGTGCCGGCAGCCGCTTGTGATCTCCGAGTTGCAGCGCCTGGCGTCGATCACCGAGACGTCGTTGTCGACCTCGTTGGCGGTGTAAAGCGTCTGGGTCTGATCGTCGACGACGACCGACTCAGGGTCGGCACCTGTGTGGATCTCGGGTGTGCTGAGCGTCGAACACCCCGCCGGATGGGCCCCGTTGCACTTGTCCGTGTCGACCACGATCAGGGAGTCGTCCTTTTGGTAGGCGACGTAGACGCTGTGCAGCGGGGCGTCCACGGCGAGCCACAGGGCGTGGTCGAAGCCCACTGTTGGGACCGGGGCGACGGTCCCGGGCGTGTCGTGCTTGCAGCCCGACAGGTCGCTGGAGTCACAATCGGCGAGGTCGAACGCCGACGCGGTGTTGTCGTAGTTGGCCGTGTACATGGTGTCGTTGGCGGTGTCGACCTCAGCCGAGTTCGGTCCGATCGGGTCGCCGGGGAGGTGACCAAGGTCGCTGCAACCGGCCTGGTCCGTCGCGTTGCAGGTGTTTGCGTCGAACACGGTCCACCCGTTCAGCTTGCCGATCGTGGTCACGTAGACGGTGTGGGTGGCCAGGTCGACGTTGACGGCGGCGGGTGCTGCCCCGACGTTGACGGTCGGCGGCTGGGCGTGTGGACAGCCAAAGAGATCGGAGGCGTCGCAGGTCGCGCTGTCGATCATCGACACGGTCGTACTGTTGCCTGCTCCGTTGTCGGAGTTCGGGACATAGACGGTGTGGACCGCGTCGTCGGCAAAGATCCCGACCGGTCCTAACCCAACGGGGACAGTCGCGGGTGTTTGGTCGCACCCCGCCGTGTTGGTGGCGTTGCAGGTTGCGCCGTTGAAGACCGATACGATGCCCGGTCCCTCGTTCTCTCCACTGCTGACGTACACGGTGTCGGTGCGCTCGTCGATCGCGATCCCGCTCGGCAGGTTCCCGACCTTGATCGTCGGCCATGGCCCCCTGCAGCGCGAAACGTCCTGCGCATTGCAGTGGCGCGCATCGATCACCGAAACCGTGTCCCCGCCGGCGTTGGGGCCGTTCGTGTTGAAGCCGTTGGTCACGTAGAGCGTATGCGTCGCGGGGTTCAGCGCGACCACGTCAGGGCCGTTGCCGACCGGCGCCGAGGCGACCAGCGCCGACCCGGAGCCGATCGGGCCGTTGAGGGCTACGGGCCCGCTCCTAGCAGGCGTGCCAGTTGCCGCCGCCATAGTCGGGACCGCGCTCACACCAGCTAGCAGCGCCAGACAGCTAAGTGCGGCCTCGACGAGGAACCTGAGGCTCCTCCCGGTCGTCGCGGGCGACGATGGCGCGGCGCGGCAGGCGGTCACGGCGGCGATCGGGGAAAGTGCCTTCCGACGTGACCAGGCGCTTCTCCGTTGGCTGCTACGCCCGTCCGTGATGGGCTTGCTTCCTATCCGGTACATCTCTTCCCCCTTTGTCTTGGTTTGGTGTTTCGAAAGCTGGTCGTTCACTGAAGTACCTCTGTGAAACAGATTCATCCGCGACGCGAGATTCCACGCGGATAGGTCGTGCAAGCCGCGTTGACTTGTGTCCCGCGCTGGCCGGGCGATCACCCGCCGCATGGTCCGTTGGTCGCGCAAGCGACAAACCGAAATGGCCTCCAAACGCCTGGGTCGGTGCCCCGGTGTGCGGCGGGTTGCCACGCCTACTTAACGAATGTGGTGCCTTGCGGGTGTTCGGATCGGCCTTCGGGTCTGTCGTACCGACCCGCCGAACCCGTTACCGGCTACCCTGTCGGAACCCTTCAGTTCTGCCGCCAGCATCCACCCGCCCGTCGTTCTGGCAGGATCCAGCCAAATGCCGACCGCCGGCGAGACGATTATGGAATCGTGCGAACGACCGAAACGGTGTCGTCGCCGTTCGAGGTGTAGATCGTCTCGACCGTCGGGTCGATCGCGACGGCGAAAGGTGCCCGACCGACCGCGAGCTTCGGTTGGACGCCGTCACACCCGAAGCTGATGATGGCGTTGCAGCTCGCGGCGTTGATGACAGAGACGCTCGTGTCCTCGATGTTCGCGACGACAACGCTGCGGTTCACGTAGTCGAAGGCGATAGCGACGGGGCCGAAGCCGACCGTGACGCTCTGCGGTGTCTGACCGCAGCCTGCGTTGATGGCGGCGTTGCAGGTTGCGCCGTTGATCACCGAGACGGTGCCGGAGCCCTCGCCGTTTTCTAGGTTGGCAATGTAGATCGTGTCGGTCGCCTGATCGATTGCGACGCCGTCGGGGGATGTGAAGGTCGGACCGAGTGTGATGGTCTGCGGCGCGTTGGTGCAGCCGGTTGTGTCGGCGGCGTTGCAAGTGGCTCCGTCGATGACCGAGACGGTGTTCCCGGCGAAGTTGGCGAAGTTAGCCGCGTAGACGGTGTCGGTCAAGGTGTCGATGGCAAGCGCCGCGGCTCCGAGTCCGACGGTCACCGAATGGGGCACCTGTGTGCATCCGGAGCTCTGAGCTGCGTCGCAAGTCGCCCCGTTAAAGACCGAGACGGTGTTCGGCCCGCTGGCCGGGGCCGTAGTGACATAGACGGTGTTAGTCGCTGTGTCAACCGCTACGCCCACGGCGTTGCCGCCTGGCACCGGGAGGGTCTGGATGTTCTCGCAGCTGCTGGTGGTGGTCGCGTTGCAGGTTCTCGCATCGAGCACCGAGACGCTGCCAGTCGGCCCAGATCCAAAGTCTGCAACATAGACCGTGTGGGTCTCCGAGTTGACGGCGATTCCTTGTGGAAAGGCACCGACGCTGACCGTCGGCGGGGCCGACGTGCAGCCATCGTGGCGGATGGCATTGCAGGTCCGGCTGTCAATCATCGACAGCGTATCGGTACCGGTTGCCACGTAGACGGTGCCGACCGCCGGGTCGGCAGCCAGCGCGCCCGGCCCGGACAGGGCAACGGCTGGCGGCGCCTCTCGGCAGCCGTTTGTGACCGTCGCGTTGCACCGCGAAGCGTCGATCACCGAGACGTCGTTGCTCACCTGGTTGGCGGTATAGAGCGTCTGGGTAGCTGGGTTGAGGGCGATGGACTCAGGATCCTCGCCGGTGTGGACCGTCGGCGGTTGCAGGGCCGCGCAAGAAGACAGGTGGCTGCCGTTGCAAACGTCCGTGTCGATCGCCGAAACGGTGTCGTCCTTCTGATTGACGGCGTAGACGGTATGGAGTGGCGCGTCGAGGACAAGCCAGATTGAGACCTCGAAGGACTCGGGCGGGGCAACCATCACGGTGCCGGGCGAGTCGGTCGCGCAGCCGGCGAGGTCGGCGGCGTTGCAGGTGCGCAGATCAAACGCTGAGATCGTGTTGTCGCCGTTGGCCGTGTACAGGGTCTGGTCGGCGGGGTCGACCTGAGAGCCGAAGGGGGGGATGGCGGTGGGCAGTGTGCCGAGCTGGTCGCATCCCGATTGCACGGTCGCGTTGCAGGTGCTCGCGTCAAACACCGAAAAGCCGTTGGGGCCGGGCGGGCACCCGAAGTTCGGGTCCCCGCACACGCTCTCGTACACCGTGTGGGTCGAAAGGTCCACGGCGCCGGCGAACGGGAGGCCAGCGACGGTGACGGTCGGCGGGGGCGTGGTCGGACAGGCGGCGAGATCGGTCGCGTTGCACGTCGCGCTGTCGAGCATCGACAGGTCGTCCTCGGCGGCGTTGGGGATGTACACGGTGTTATTGGCCGGGTCGTCGAAGATCGCGACCGGCGGTCCCCCGACCGGGACCATCGCCGGCGTTTGCCCGCAACCGGCGCTCGTCTCGGCGTTGCAGGTCGCGCCGTTGAACACCGCCACGGTGTTGTCGCCCGGATCCGCTACGTAGATCGTGTCCGTCCGCTGGTCGATCGCGACCGCGCTCGGATCAGCGTTCGGATCGCTCCCGACCGTGAGCGTCGGCCACGGCCCCTTGCACCGCGAGACGTCATCGGCCTGGCAGTGGCGTTCGTCGATCACCGAGACGGTGTTGCCGCCCGCGTTTGTTGGGCCGTTGTCGTTGAAGCCGTTCGTGACATACAGCGTGTGCGTCGCCGGATCGACCGCCGTGAAATCCGGGCCGTTGCCGACCGGAGCGGAGCCCACAAGGGCGGAGCCAAACGAGCCGAACGCCACCGCGTCGAATTGCTGATGAGGCAAGCTGGGAGCGTGCGAGCCGCTTTCGAAGCCAGCATAATGGCTACGTAGCTCGGCCCCGTCACGAAACGGTGATGCATGGAGCGTCGCGTGCACGAGTCTCTCAGAGACCGCGGGGGACGAGATCGACCCAGATGCCGCCGCCTCGCCTGCAGTGGCCAAGACGCCCATTGCGCAGACGATCGGGGCGAGGATGGCCAGGATGCCGGACCTCGCGGTCCTCCGGACCCTGCGCGATGCGCGTCCCCCATCAAGAACTTGGCACATGATGGACTACCTCCTGAGTTGGATAGCGTTGTGTCATTGAAATAAGGGCAATGAGGCGGTTGCTGATTGAAACAGGGCGCTCTGCCCCCAGAGAAAGTGTGGTCGTCGCGGCTTCGCGAATCGTTCCCGGCGACGCATTGTTCAAGCCCTGGTCGATCGGCTCGCAGGTAGAGGGCTAACCGTCGCCAACCTACGGGACGGTGTGGCGACGGCAGCCCTCGTGCCGGTGTCAATCGTCACACCGGTTCCGTGGAAAGCTCTGCTTACTTACCGAACGTGGTGCCTTCCGAACGTCTGGGTCGGTGCCCGCGTACCCGGCGGGTTGCCAGCGTTCGGATTGCCCTTGGGGTCCTTCCAGGTCTGGGTCGGTGCCCGCGTACCCGGCGGATTGCCAGCGTTCGGATTGCCCTTGAGCCGGGATACCTGTTGCTCTACATGGAGTCCGGATTGTCCTGTCAATGTCGTGCGGGACGAGACCGATTTGCTTGTCGCCGCGGCACTCCCAGTGGCACCTATGGCACATAGGTAGATCGCCGCTAACGCCGCGGCAACGATCTTGCTGCGAATATGCATTTCACCCCCCTCTTGTTGTTGTTCTTGAGATTCCGATCGCCCTTCCTGTGCTTCATCAAGTTGTGACGACACGTCCTCACCAATAAAGACACTTAGCTCGGCCATCGCGCTGCAAGCTGTTCGGAAATCAGTGGACATAGCGGCCCAGCGCGTCCGCATCTTCAGAACAATCAACTCCGTGGAGGCTTCCCGATCTGCAAACGTCGCTGTCTCCGTGACCTAAAGAGGGCGACGCGCGCTGTACCCCGATAAGGCGGACGAATTACGGGGTCACCACCGACGCTAGGACAGCTCCTGCCAGTCAGCAGTCACGGCGCGAGGTCTAACCTCGTGACCCTTGAGGTGAGGAGGAATGCAGACAGGGCACTTGACCTAGGCCCGGTACAGGTACGCTCGGCCGGGGCTGACCGGCAAGCCCACGTGGACGGAAACGGCTCCTGAGGTCGGGACTGAACCCACGATGGCTGTGGTACCCGAGATCGCCACGGAGAAGCCGAAGTAACCTCCACCGACTTTGCCTTTCAGCTCGGCGACTTGCCTCCAGCCCTTCGCCGTCTTGTTGAAGAAGTAGACCCTGCCGGCATCGTCAGCCGACTCAAACGCGCCGACAACGGCCGCTGTGCCGGAAAGCGCCAGCGTGGAACCAAAGCCATCCCCGGAGACCGTGTCCCTGCCCTTCAGGCCGGCCAACTTCCTCCATCCGGTCGCTGTCTTGGTGAAGACGTACACCGGGCCAGTACCGCCGCTCCCAACCAGCGCCGTCGAGCCAGAAACGGCTACCGAGTAGCCGAAGCTGAAGGCGTTGGCAGCGTCGGGGCTGTTCAGTACACCGGACTGCCTCCAGCCGGTCGCTGTCTTGGTGAAGACGTACGTCCGACCGACAGGGTCGGCCGGCGGGGCTGAGATTGCGCCGACGACGACCGTCGAGCCCGAGACGGCTACCGAGTAGCCGAAGGAAGTTGTATTCGGACCCCTCAACACGGCGCTTCGGCGCCAACCGGTGGCCGTCTTTGTGTACACGCACGCAACGCCCGGCTGAGCCGGTCCAGACACCGGACTGTTGGGGTAGTTCCAGCCAACGACAATCGTCGTGCCCGAGATCGCCACAGAGATGTGAGCCAGCGATGTTCCCGGGCTTGACAGCTCGGCAACCTGTTTCCAGCCGGTAGCCGCCTTGGTGAACACGTAGGCCCGTCCGGCAGAAGTTGAGTCGTGGCTGGACGCACCCACGACAATCGTGGTCCCTGAGATGCCCACTGCGACGCCGAAGTTGTCACCCGCGACGGTGTCGGAACCCTTCAGCTCGGCGGTCTGTTCCCAGCCGCCAGCCGTCTTGGAGAACACGTAGACCCGGCCGGCATCGTCGTCGTCATGGTCGAATGCACCCACGACCGCGGTGTTGCCGGCGACGGCCACCGCGGAGCCGAAGGAGTCACCGGACACCGTGTCGGACCCTCTCAGCTCGGCCAGTCGCGTCCCGATCGGCAGCGTTCTCGACCCACTCGTCGCGGGCGACGGATTGGGAGACGAGACAAGACGCTTGAACAGACTCAGGTGCGGAAGGGGAACGAAGAACACCACCAGGATGGCGGCCGCCACGAGAACGACGCCGAAGCGGTGGGCCCACGGCCTCTGGCGGTGGCGGCGAGCGCTGCCTTCCGCCAAGACGTCTTCCAGGCTGAAGCCGAGAGGTAAATGCTCAGCAGCCTCAGCCGCAGCGCGGATATCTGCGAGGACCGGGTCGTCGAATTCGGGCAAGTCAATCAGCTCCCGGGGTCACAAGCGGGCTCACTCCGAGGTGGCCTGCAAGGATTGTTCTGCTTCGATGGAGCCACGACCTGACCGTGCCAGAAGGGACCCTGAGCTCGCCCGCGATCTCGTCGACGCTGAGACCCACCACCGCGCGCAGGATCATGGCTTGTCTCGGTCGCCCGGAGAGTCGTTGCAGGGCCTTGACGATGTCGAGGTGATCCGCGTCGGGCGCCTGACCGCGCTCGGGGACGGTGAGCTGACGGTGGCGTTCCTCGAGCAGATTACGGCGCCGGCGGTTGGCGGCGAGGTTCCGCATCACACGGCGTGCCCAGGCCTCCGGGTGGTCATGGTGGGCGACAGTAGGCCAGTGCTGCCAGACGCGAACGAGCACCTCTTGAACGAGATCCTGCGCGTCTTGTTGACTACCGGTGAGCAGAAACGCCTCTCCGACGAAACGACGAGCGTAGGCGTGAAAGAACAGCTCGAACTCCTCACGCCCTTCCTCGTCGTCCATCGGCCCCCCACGACGCGTCCTTGTCTAATAAGACACTTACCACGGCCGTCGCGCTGCATGCTGGCTGAAAGCTGGATAGAAATACACGCGAGCGGATGGACTATCAAGGACCGTCCTGGCCCCTTCCAGGCCCCTGAACTGCACTTTTGGCCTGTACCCCATTCACTGGACCACTTTTTAGGACAACGTGGCCTGGGGTTGGGTTGAGTGTAGGACTTCGAATTCGTTCGGTGTGAGGTAGCCGAGCGAGCTGTGGCGCCGGGTCGGGTTGTAGAAGTGCTCGATGTAGTCCGCGATGGCGATGGCGAGCTCGAGGACTGTCCGCCAGCGTTGTCGGTCGAGCAGCTCGACTTGCATCGAGCCCCAGAACGACTCCATGGGGGCATTCGTCCAAGTCGTCAAGTACACCCAAGAGCGACGGTGAGGACAGGACTGTTCTCGTAACACATCCATTCCATCCCTTGTCCGGACGGCGGTTCGTGTTTGGTGGTGTCCGCCAGACATGGG
>JBEKBX010000077.1:0-9661 GCA_050015175.1 Acidimicrobiales bacterium
CGTGGCGTCTCCCGTGATTAACAAGTCCTCCGAACTCGGGCGGTACAAGCCCCTTTGCGGGTTCGCGTGCATGCAGCGTGCCGTCGGCAGCCGAATACGGGTCAAGGTGTCGACGATGCGGCGCGCCAGGGGGCCAATCGCCATGATCGCCACGCCCAGGGACGGCACGTAGTAGTCGCCGTTCGGGCCGAGGTAGACGGGCACGCCGCCGAGGATGGCGGGCCTCTTGCTTGCATAGGCCGAAGGAACCTGGCGCAGGGGGAGAAGGCACACATATGTGCCTCCAGGACCAGCGGACCCCAAGCAGACGCCGCCGGAGGTTTCTGATGTGGCGACAAGCATTATTGAACCGATGCCGGCCGCCTCTGTACTGATGAATACAGCTGACGGCGGAACCGACACCTGCGCCGCGCGGTAGGCGACCGGGACCCATCCGACCGGCGTCGTTCTCGGCCTGGACGGTCCGCCAAGCCCGAAGCCGTTCGTCGCTAGGAAGGCGGCCACCACGACAACAACAAGAGCCGTACTGCCAGACAGCACCACCATGGAACGACCCCTGTGCAACGAGCGGACCCGTTCGGCTAGGGACGACCTTGCCAGTTCCAGCGCGAGGTGCAATCGTGTCGTCTCACCGGCTTCCAGGAGTTCTGCGGAGAGGTCCCCGACCTCATCGGCGTAGCGCTCCCGCCAAGCCTTGGGGTAAAGCGCCACCAGCGAGCGAAACAGCCAACTGTTCATGACATGGCTCCCGCAACTCTGCCCAACCCAAGTTCGGCGATGCGGGCGGACTCGGTGAGCCTTTCCCTCACCGCTTGCAGACCTGAGGCGGTGATGCGATAGGGATGGCGACGGTCCTCTGCGGGCAGAGCTTCAACGAGACCCGCTTGTTCGAGCTTGGCGAGGCACCCGTACAGAGTCCCCGGACCAAGCTTCACGCCTGCAAAGCCTTCGATGTCCTTGATAAGGCCATAGCCATGCTTTGGGCCACCGGCCAGGCTGGTGAGAACGAGGATGCTGCGATCTGACGACCCGCGAATCCCTTCGACCGTCATGTGGACCTGCCCTTCGCTACGACTCTCCAATCATGATATATCGGATAATGGAGTACTGCAATCACCGACTCAGACGGAAGCCTCCCCTCTGGCCGTGAACGCGGCGAGCATCATCGTCATGGCCACCAAGAAAAATGGTTGCGGCGTCGAGAGCCTTAGGTGAACAAAATACGCGAAACTGCTGCCGAGGAGCTTCTTGAAGTCGTGACCGCGAAGCGTGTGTCGATTCTCGTCGCGTTGGCAGGACTGGGCTTGATGGTCAGTTCCTGCACGACATCAACAAGTCGACTCCTCGGGCAGAAGCCGACCACCACGAGAACACCATCGCTGCTTCGTCCAGTGCTCGCGGTGCACACCGAGGCAACGCCATCGGCCTTGGAACCTGTCGACCACGGAAGAGCTCAGGTCTCTCTCCCCGCGGTCTGGAACGTCGGCTACGGCTCAGGAGCGACGGCGCGCACGATCCTCGGCTCGTTCAGACCTTCTTCGGCCAGCAGGAAACCATCTCCGGTCGAGATCCGACTTGTCCTGAGTACGACTCAAGTGGTTGCGGGCACCCCGATCCGAGCTGAGGCGCTGCTCACGAACACCACCGGCAGAACGATCACCGTCAATACTTGCGCCGCCGACGGATGGCTCTTCGTAGGGCTGACAAACAACCGGGTGAGCTACAACGCTTTCCGCTTCTTGATGGCCTGCAGTCCGACGGTCCACCTCAGGCCGGGTGTGAACCGCTTCGCGGCCCCGATCTCAGCCAGGTTTCAGGGCTGCACCGAGACGCTCAGCGAGGCGACGCCGCAGCTGCCAGCGTGCATTCCGCCGGAGACCATGCCGCCACTTCCTGTAGGGAGATACACCACGAAGGTCGTTACCTTCGGCCTACCGCACGGGACACAGCTTCCGTCCCCGATCAGAGTCACGCTCCTCGCGACGCCCACCCCTGTCTCTCAGGGCCCGTGGCCCGAGCATGTGATCGCCCGTGCAAACTTCGCCCCGCAGACTGCTGTTGTCATCCCGGGCTCCGCGGCGTCATCGAAGACATTCGCTTTCGGTTTCGCGATCAACGGCTGCATCGAACCGTGTTCGGAACCCATTGTTCGCCTCGATTTGCGCTCAGGGGCGCTCAAGGTCGGGCCTGTGATGTCCGCTGCCTCGTTCATCGAGACCGTCGGGGGGCGGATTGTCGTCTTCACGGCACGGGATGTGTCTCTCCAGGGCACTGTCACCGGGGGTTGGTCCCTGAGAACTGTCAACGCGTCAACGCTGCAGTTGGGTCCTCCTGTTCAGCTGCCTTTTCTCGGCAACATTCCCTGGTTCTCGGTGACTTCCGGGGTCAGTGGTACCGATGACGTGTGGATGAACGACGGCGGCGTGCTTCTGCTCTTGAACACAGCCACCGGCAAGATCGTCCGCAAAGAGGACGCCGGGGCTGACGGCGCGTCGCTGGCGCTCTCGCCCGACGGCCGAATCCTTTATGCGCTTGGCTATGTTTCACGAGCCAATGACGCGCGCGGCTTGGTCAGGAAGTTCAACGCCATCACCGGCCAAGTGCTAGCGATGCGTCGACAGCCCTTCTTGTCGGGCGGCACGGCTGGGCTTACGCCTGTTGAGGGAGGGGTCTGGATCACGAGCTACCTCTCGTCGGTCAGCCTGCTGAGCTCCGACGGTCTCAGGCCGATGGCCCTGCCCCAAGGTGCCTTGCCAGTCGATCCACCCTCTGCCACCGCCTACCGAGGGTTTACCGCCTACGACCTCGGCGCCTTCTTGCTGCTCCAGAGCTATCGAGGCATGACCTGCCTCGCGCCTACGACAGGATCGCTACGCGCAACCGCGATTTGGACAGCAAAGCAAGCGCCCAGTTGGACGCCGGTCGCTCTGGTCGGCCACATCCTCGTGGCTATCCAGGTCACAAGCTTCACGTCGAGCAGGGTCCTCGCCGTCCACGTACCGGAGGCCTGCTTCGGCTGAGGCGGGGGCAAAGTGCGGGCACACTCATTAGGCACGCACCCGGCGTAGCCAAAGAAGCCGCCACGACCCAGCGGTAGCGCACGGGTTGGCAGAGGTCTCACAGGGCTTACCCCGCGGGTTCGAATGATGCCAACAAGCCTCTGGCCATCGCGCTGAGGCTCTCGTCTTGTGGACCGGAGACTGCATGCCAATCTGGGTTAACCCAGGGTCCAGCTTGCTTGGAAGCCGCAGCCTGGACCGCCCAGACCGTCGGTCCCTCTCGCACGAACTCGACATCAGCACAGACACCGGCACAGAAGGGCGGAGGGGCGATCACGGTGACTCCATCACCGCGCGTCACGGTCGCCGCCTGCCCGACAATTTGGTCGATTTCGCGCTCCTGCTCAGCTGCGCTTGACCAATATTGATCGGCCCGGAAGACACGCACGTCGACCGACTCGTGCACACCATGCGTCACGTCACTCGCGAACCAGATGTCGCGTTCTCGCGGTATGTGCGTAGTCGGCGCGGACGGGAACTCGATGGAGAATCGACCCCAGGAAGGCCCGTAGGTCGGCTGATTCCACGACGAGGCGCTCACGCCGATGCCGATAGCCACAACGACCAAGACCACGACGGTCAGGCGGGCGAACGCCTTCACGATCGCAAGCGTACGTCCGCGGACCGCTTGTCTCCGGGCAGCACCTAGGACCAGTCGGAGATCCCCGCCATCGGCCCGCCGACGCGAACCCGCACTCCCTCCAAAACCGTCCTGGTTCAGTGCCTCGCCGAACGGCGAACCCGCCAAGGCGGGACCACGCGGGCGAACAGACGGAGGGGGGTGGAAGAGGACTTCGGCCCGATGGGCGCGGTACCCCACGACGTCTGCGAGGAGTACAACTCCAACTGATGCGCAGTTCGCGGCTCAACTGGGCGGTGCTCGTCGGCGCCGCGGCGCTGTTGACAGCCTGCATGTCGACGGGCACCTCGATAGGCAAAGGCAGCCCGCCGCGGGCGGCAGCGGCGCTTCGTCCCGTCCTCACGGCGACGTTCCGCCCGGCAGGTGGCGTCTATGGCGTCACCACCGGTGACGGGTCTGCCTGGGCAACCTCAGGAGGATCCCTCTACCGCATTGATCCCGCCACCGACAGGAGCGAACCGATCCTGTCACTTGCCACCGCCTCGCTCTCGAACCTTGCCTACGGAGCCGGCAGCTTGTGGGTCACGGACGACTCTGGGATTCTCCGGGTCGACCCGGCGACGGGCAAGGTGACCGGCACGATCCCGATCGTCTCGTCCACCCTCTCCTTCGACGACGGGGCCCTCTGGACACTCGATCGTGCAGGGATGGTCCGCATCGACCCCCGCACCCTGGCCGTGCGGACCCTGCCGCTGCCGTTCGAGAAGAGGCCCGGGTTCGCTGTGGGCGAGGGCGCCGCCTGGATGTCGGTCGTGAACGAGCAATGCCTCTCCGGTTGCCTGTTGCGGCTCTCTCTGTCGAGCGGACGCGTCATGGCTCGTGTCCGGGGCGCCGGTCTGTTCGGGCTGGTCGCGACTGGCGACGGGGCCGTGTGGGTCTCCAACGGATCCTCCGTCGTGAGGATCAACCCCCGCACCAACCGTGTCGTCACGACGATCAAACTGCTTTCGTTCCCCGGCTCGGGAGAGCTGCCCATCTTCTACGGGTCGGGCCTGATGGCGGCGACCCCCGGCACGCTCTGGGTGACGGCCACTCTCAACGGGGCCAACGTCCACCTCGTGCGGATCGACACGGTCAACGACAGGGTCGTGGGTCGGCCGATCGTCGTCGGCTCGGATCCGGGCGCGATCGCGGCCGCGGGGCGTACGGTCTGGCTGGCGAGCGGGCAGGACACCTTGACGAGGATGGATCTAGTGGCCTGCCGGCAGGACGTCTGCCGCCCGCCGGCACCGCCGGCCTCCCAACCCCCGACCGTGACGCCGCTGTGGCTCGACTCGCTGCAGATGGTCTCGTCCCGGATCGGATGGGCCCTTCGCTGGACTTCGAACCCCGGGTCGCTTGCGCCATCCTCGCTGGTGCCGGCGCGCACGACCGACGGAGGGGTCACATGGACCGACGTCACGCCGTCGACGACGCGGGTTACTCCCAGCTCAGCTAGCGACCTGTTCGTCCTTGATGCCGAAAGGGCGTGGGTGGGCGTCGGGACGACGCTCTACTCGACCTCCAACGGTGGAACGAGCTGGACCCGCCTTTCCACATTTGACCACCTCGGGTCGCTCGATTTCGTCAACGCGCAGGACGGTTGGGACATGGAGAACCTCGGGGCCGCCATGGGTCAGGACGCCGTGGCGATCTACCGCAGCACCGACGGGGGCAGGAGATGGTTCCTAGTTGCTCGCACACTGAGTCTTGTCGGCTCGGGCGTGAGCCTCGGGGGACTGACTACGGACTGCGACAAGAACGGCATCGTGTTCGCCACTCCGAACGACGGCTGGATCACGGAGTACTGCAACGCAGGTTCCCTGGGATTCTTCACAACCCATGACAGAGGGTCGAGCTGGACGCAGCAGCATCTCCCGGTCCCTGCCGCGTGCTCGGACGGCTGTGGCGTGTCACCGCCGACGTTCTTCGGCTCGACCGGGTTCCTCACGGTCGGTGGCGCATCGATGCTCTTTGTGACCCATGACACCGGCGCGACATGGGCCCGGGTGTCCCTGCCGGTCAACCGGAGCAGGTCCTGGATCGTCCAGTTCGTGGACGCACGCCACGGATTCGTCGTGCCCGGGAGTCTTGAGGGCGGGGCCACCGGTCATGTCCTGTACACCACTTCCGATGCAGGCGCGACTTGGACGCCCGTTCACTCCGACATCGGATTCAACCAATACGAGACCTTCGACTTCGTCAGCCCGGAAGCCGGGATCATCTGGATCCAAGCGAGTGACGTCCTGGGACTGTCTCCCACCTACCGGACCTCAGACGGCGGTCGGATCTGGGTTCGCTTCACGCCGACATTGGCGCTGGCGACGCGGCGGGCCTGATGACTGGGCGGCGCGCCGCGAAGGCCGAACGCACGGACGGCGAGGGAGGGGGCTTTCAGCTAAGACTTGAAAAGAGCCTTGGCGGTACCGGATGGAGTCAGCTCCACGATGCGATAGAAGGCCAAGGCAGGAAACGGGCTTGCGTCCGCGTAGATCATCCCGCTCGGGCTCTCGACGATTCCGTCACCGCCGAAGAAGCTATAACTCAAATGACGAGGACCGTAATGGCCGCCGAGGGCCCGAGAGAGGGCTGAGAACCCGCGCGCGGAGTTCAAGGTGTGCGGAACCAGCCGAAACTTCCGGCTGCCGTTCGCGATCGTGTACAGACCAGACATACCCGCGACGACGACGCTGCCGTCTGGCCCCGGCGAGATGGCGGGCGGTTCGCCTCCCTCCCCCCGGGCGCCACCTATATCGCGAATGGTTCCGTTCGCTCGCACCTCCGCGACGCCGTAACCCACTGGGATGTTGTCGCTAGAGACAAGTAGGTCACCGGCACCGTCGTAGGCCAGCTGATCGGCATCGTAGAAGTTGTCCTCTCCGATGTCGCAAGTCTTGCACCACGGAACAAACCGCTTGGCCCCAGCGATCCAGGTGAGGTCGCCGTCGCGCTCGAGGGAGATGACAAGCGGTGCGGCGATGGCGAGACTGCCCCTCGGCCCAAGTGCCACGCCCAGTGGGTCAGGCAAGGCGGCTCTGAGGGCAGGCACCTTCTCGCCCGCTCGGTCCGGGAGGGGAATCCTTCCTCCGCCTGCAACCGTCTCGATGATGCCGTCCGGTAACACCTCGCGCACCCGACCGTTCCCACTGTCAGAGAAGTAGCTGGTGCCGTTGCGTGCTATGGCGATTCCCGACCATGTGCCTACCCGCAGCTCGGCGCGGATGGCCGGACCGCCGTCCCCGGCAAAGCCTTGGCGGCCATCGCCTGCGACGACGCTCCACGTCCCGTTTGGCAGGTGCCGCAGTATCTCGTCGCGGCCGCCGTCTATGACATAGAGGTCGCCGTTCGGACCTACTGCGAGCTTGCCCGGCTGCCTCGGGGTCACGACCGCACCGGCAACTGGGGCACCCTCCCTTGACGGTTGTGAGGTCGCGGTCGTCAGGGAGGGCTTTGTCGGCTTGCTGTGGCTAACCACGTAAGCGATTGCTCCTGCGAGAACTACGAGAAGGACCGCAGCGATGCCGATCAGCCAACGTCACCTACGAAGTCGCCGCGCCTCTTTGATGAGCGCTTCGGCATCCAAAGTGCTGGCGCCGATCGGAGGAGTCTCTTCGCGAAGCAGGGTGACGAGTCGCCCTAGGTCGTAGTTTCGATCATCGAGATCAACTCATCTGGTCGATAGCCTTGCTGTCTGGCGAACTTGACGAGTTCGTTCACCTTCGCCAAGACCGCGCCGCGCTGCGGAGTCCCTGCGACGGTGATACCTCGACCTCGCCGGAACTCGAGCAGTCCCTCTTCGCGCAACTGGCGAAGGGCACGAAGCACCGTGTTCGTGTTGACCCCGAGCACTGTCGCGAGATCCTTGGCCAGCGGCATGCGCTCACCGGGCTTGGCCTCACCGTCGGCGATCGCGCGACGTATCTCGGCAGCGACCTGCTCGAAGAGCGGCAGCGAGTTGGACGGATCGATCTTGACATCCTTCATCGTGCTACTAATCTTAGCTCCATCGACTCAAGTGAACAACCGGAGCTAGCGTGACCCTGCTCGCACCCCACCGCCGCGCCGTGACCGAGTTCGACGCGGAGGCGCTGATCAAAGAGGCGAAACGGCTTCGGCGACGGCGCTGGATGAGGGCCAGCCTCGTGGTCGTCGTGGCGGCACTCGCGAGTGGGCTTGGCCTGGCCCTCAGTCACACCACTACAGGCCAAGTCGTCTCACGCTCGAAAGGCATTAGCCCTGCGACCGGCGACATAGCTACGGCGGGCTCGATCGTTTCACCAAAGACACCCCAAGCTCTGGCGGTGGGTCCGAGTGGCGCTCTCTATGTCGTAGACGGTGGTCGTGACCAGATTCTGCGACGGCTCTCTGACGGTCGTTTCCAGGTGGTGGCGGGAAATGGCAAGCACGGCTTTTCAGGCGATGGCGGCCAGGCAGTCGATGCGAAGATCCACAACGTCTCGGGAATCGCGGTCGCGAAGAACGGCACCGTCTATTTCGCCGACGAGGGGAACGACAGGATTCGCGAGATCCTGCCCGACGGCATCATCGAGACCGTCGCCGGCGGCGGCACCGTGCCTCTTGGCTCAAAGCCCGTGCCGGCGCTCAGCGCCTCCTTTGGCGGGCCGTCCTGGCTCTTCGGTCTTGCGATCGCTCCGAACGGAGAGCTCTACATCGGTACTAGCCCCGATCATTCACGCGGGGCATTGAGGATCGAGTGCCGCTCACGATTGAGGTCGGTCGGAGAGATTGCCGGACGATTCCGGTGACCGGAGAGGCCTGGGGACCCGCATTTGGCCAAGACCGCACTGATCACCCGAATCGTGGGCGTGGCAGGTCCAGGCTCGTCCGGTGCTCGCGATCTCGAAGCGATCAGGTGATGGCTTCGATGTGGCGATAGGCGCTGAGCAGAATGCCTGCCTGTGGCCAGTGCTCGAGGATGCGCACGATGCTGCGCCGGGCAGTGCGAACGATGCGGCCCGGTGCGTGGAACAGGCCCCATCTGAGCGCCTTCGGGCGGGCGCAACTCCAGTATCCGTCGCAGCACAGGAGCTGGAACCACCTGACGAGGTCCGCTGAGAGCATCACGACGGCCATCCAGTTGGCATTGGCCTCGAAGCTCGAGAAGGGGAAGCGACACAGCCCCGAGTCCTTCAATCGGGCGATGTGGTTCTCGACGTGCGCATGGGCGCGCATCATGAGGTCGAGCTCAGCGGGCTTACCCTCGCAGTCGGTGTAAAAGCCCCAGTAGCGGTACTCGAGGGACGGGAACAGGCTGCGCTGGGCCCCGGGATGCCGCGGCTCTCTCCTGACGATGAGCCTTGTCCCGCTCGGAAACGCCGATAACAAGACGAGCGAGGTGAGCTCGCAGACCGACGAACCGTCTTGTTCCTCGCCGTCTTTTCCGAGCGCCGGCACCCACACCTCCTCGATCCCTTCGGCGTCAAAGATGGCGGCCTGGACCTGGTCGTTGGTCATGGCGCTCGTGAAGAACCCGATGTTGCGGGCCCGCAGAGCTGTGGTGAAGGCCGCGGTCGTGCCGCCCGAGTCGGTCCGGCAGACGACCTCGCGTCGCACGAGGGACGCGTTCTCGCCAACGTGGTGGCCAGCTTGGACATCGTCGGGCAGCTGAGAGATCGCCTCGTCGAGGACCCTCACATGGTCAGCGGCGGTGTTCGAGCCGGCATTGCCCGGCCTGAGCACTCCCGACAATGCCTCACCGGTCGCGTCTGCGAAGCAGAACATCGGGTGGAAGCCGAACCCGCCCTTGTTCTCTGCACTTGGCAAATCAGGTCCGGCGAGTTGCGCGAACCAGTCATCGGATCGAGTCGTTGGTGGTGGTGGTGGTGGTGGTGGTGGCGCGGCCGGCAATCTGGGAGAAGGTGGGCGTGTCGAGGTGCGCGTCGGTGGAACGAGCGGTCATCTGCTCGATCTGGTCCATCTTCTGACGAGCGCCGGAGAGACTGATCTGGAGGCCGTCTACCTC
>JBEKBX010000078.1:0-9520 GCA_050015175.1 Acidimicrobiales bacterium
ATCAGTTCTCCTTCTGGAAAAAGCCCGGGCACCCTGGGCTTCAGGCGGTTAGGTCGGAACCTCACCCTGGTACAAGCGGTCAGGGGTCCTCGTCGACGCCCGGACGACGAGTTGGCACGGCACGAGCCGCGTGCCATGGGTGCTGCGCCCGTCAATCGCGGCGAGAAGAATCTGCGCGGCTGTCTGCCCGATCTGGGAGAGATTCATATCGATCGTCGTGAGTGGCGGTCTCGACGCGTCTGCCATGACTGTCCAGTTGTCAAAACCGACAAGCGCGATGTCGTCTGGCACTTTGCGACCGCTCTCCCTGAGAAACTCGGCAACTCCACGCGCTATTTGGTCGCTTCCGCAGAACACACCGTCGACGTCGGGCGCTTGGCGCAACAGGATGCTTGCTGCTTGCCTTCCCCATTCCTCGCTCCACTCACCGTGGAGAGGGCCTTCCCCAGCCATCGAGAGTCCGGCGTCTGCCAGAGCATTCGTCGCGCCGGCGGCGCGAAGCCTGACTGCTCGAAAGTCCGACGGTCCTGTGATATGTCCTATTCTTTCCCGACCCGTCGCGAGGAGATACTCGACAGCGAGGCGCCCACCCCCCTCGTCGTCCGGCAAGACCGACGCGTCCTCGGGGTTGGTTGACTCGCACATCGCGTAGACGATCGGGATGGGGACGTTGGTGCTGAGCGGTGGTCTTGGGTCGCTGCGTCGTCCGGTAACGATGATCCCGTCGACGCGGCGGGACAGCAGCGTGCGCAAGTAGTGCTGCTCCCGAATCGCGTCGTCACGCCCGTCGCAGAGCAACACGGCTATCTGGCCCGCGTGGAGTGCATCTTCTGCTCCGAGCATCACGGGAATGCTGAACCTGCCGAAGCTGTCGTTGGTGATCAGGCCGACTGTGAAGCTCCTCCCGGTGAGCAGGTTCCTGGCCAGCGCATTCGAGTGGAAGCCCAGCTGCTCGGCGGCCTTCAGCACCTCTGCACGCGTCCGGGTGCTGACACCCTCGCGTCCGTTCAGCGACTTCGACACCGTACCGATGGACACGCCCGCGAGCATGGCAACGTCTCGAATCGTGGGCGCCCTGCGGTGCTTGTGCGCTTGGCGGACGGTGGCGTCGCGCCCGCTAGGCCCCAGCTCATCATCACCTTGCGCAGGAACCGCACTAGACATCTTCTCCATCGAACTCTGGCGCACCTTGCCTTGGTTCAGCCTGCTAGTCCCTGGGCGAGCCTGCGAATTCACACGACTCAGCCTTTGACAGCGCCGGATACGAGACCCCGCACGTAGTAACGCTGGAGTGCAACATAGATGATGATGCAAGGGATCATGGCGATCACCGCTCCAGCGACGAGGACCCCGTAGTTGATTTGACCGTAGGTATCGCTCGATTCGACGTTCACCAACGCCACGGGCAGCGTATAGACCCAGTCGTTCGTCGTGAACGTCAGCGCACCGAGAAACTCGGTCCAGGAGAACAAGAAGGCGTAAAGGACGGTGGTCGCGACGCCAGGGATGACCATCGGCCGAAGCACTCGCGTGAGCGTCGACATGATCGAGGCGCCGTCTACTTCTGCAGCATCGACCAACTCGTTCGGTATCTGCAAGAAGGTGTTGCGCATCAGGTAGGTCCCGAACGGAAGGTTGAATGCCGTGTAGAACAACGCGAGTCCAAACAGGCTGTTCAGAAGGTGGAGGAAGTGCAACTCCAGAAAGAGCGGAGTAAGTACAGCCTGGAACGGCACCATGAACGCGAGCAGCACTAGGGCGAAGGCGAAGCTCGACCCCCGAAACTTGAACCTCCCGAAGCCGTAGCCGGCGAGCGTCGCTACAATCGCCGTGATCACGGAGGTCGCAACTGCGACTATGAGGCTGTTCATGACGTTGCGGAGGATGTCGTCGCTGCTGAGGAGCTCTACATAGTTGTGGAAACCGAGATTCGAGAAGCTTTTCAGCGACGGCGATGAGATGATCGCACCCGGCGCCTGGAACGAACGGAGTATCTCCCACACGAGAGGCACGACGAAGATGGCGCTGATCATCGTTCCTGCGATGAGATAGAGAGCCGTTCCTCGTCGCGCTCTTCGACCGCTCGGCGTCGGCGTGTTCGAGGTCTGCTTAGACATCGTCACGACTGAGGAAGTGGATCTGCAAGAAAGTGATGAAGCCGACGACCGCGACGAGGACAACCGACATCGCGCTGGCAGAACCGACGCTCATCGAGGCATTGAATGTCTCGTAGATCTGCATGACAACGCTTTGGGTGCTCGAGCCCGGCCCGCCATCGGTGATGATGAAGAACTGGTTGAAAGCGAGAAGCGAGCCGATGATGGATATCACGAGACTGAGCACGATCGAGCGCCGGAGAAGCGGAATAGTGATCAGCCGCTCGGACTGCCACCACGAGGCGCCATCGATACCCGCGGACTCGTAGAGCTGCTCCGGAATGCTCTGCATCCCGGCCATGAGCAGCATCATCGTCAGCCCTGAGGCGAACCACACGACAAGGATGCAAATAGCCGTGAGGGCGAGGCCGGTGCTCGCTGTCCACGGGGTGTTGATGCCGACGATGTGGAGCTTGGCGAGGACAACGTTGACTGTGCCGAAGCCTGGTTGCAGCTCGACATAGAAAAGGAAGCTCAGAGTGCTGAGTCCGATGATGAACGGCAGGAAGAAGCACGTCCGGAACAGCGTCGAGCCGAAGCGATTTGAGCGAACGAAGACAGCAAGCAGGTAGCCGACCACGAGGATCGGCACGGTGACGATCGCCGTGTACTCCAGCGTGAACACGATCGAATGGATGAACACCGTGTTATGGATGAGCGCGCTGTAGTTCGCACCACCGATGAGGCGAATCGGGCCGATGAGTGGCCAATTGGTAAAGGAGATGTACACGCCGAAGCCGAGCGGGTACAAGATGAAGACTCCGACGATCGCGACTGCGGGAGCGATGAGCGCGTACGCGGCACGAGCCTCACGACGGGCACGAGCCCGCGATCGACCAACAGGTTTCGCTGTGAGGGAGCGCGAGCCACCCCGGAGTGGCAACGACTGTACTGGCGATGTGGGCTTTGGCACCCTCTCACCTTCCCTGCAGGCAGTCCGGGACGTCACCTATTAAAGACGCATTCGATCGTCGAGAAAAGCGGCGCCGCAGCGCCGCCCGCTAAGGGCAGCGCCGCGGCGGCCGCGCTGGCTACGAGGTAACCGAGTTGAGGGTTGCCTGAATGCCGCTCTGCCCAATCACGAGGGCTTGACTGACGTTGTCGCTGTAGACAGCCTCGTCGAACATCTTCAACCACGGCGAGGCGGGCTCGTTGAACACCTGGTCATAGGCCAGCGTGTACTCGACCGAGCCGTATGGGAGCGTGTCAAGCGCTACGGCGTCGTAGGGGTAAGCCTTCACGTACGCCGGCGTAACGATGTCGCTGCGCACCGGCGACTCGCCATTGGGTGCGTATTGGAGCTGCACCGCCTTGGAGAGGAACCACTGGGCAACTTCCCACGCGCCCGAGGGGTTCTTGGCTCCGGCGGGAATCACGAAGTCGTCACCGCCATCGAAGGTGCTCCCGTGGCCGCCGTTTTCGCTCGGGAGCGGAACGTCGGCGAAGTCGCTGGCGGGCAGGCCCTCCTTGAGGTACGTGTTGAAGAACCCGTAGTCACCAGGCAGCATGCCGATGTTGCCCTTGCCGAAGTCCTGGCCCCAGGTTGGGCCGTTCTGGGTCTGGGAATCGGCCGGTGCTTCTTTGCTGGCCCAAATCTGTGCGTAAACGCTGAGCAACGCCTTGAGTGGCTGGTTATGCAGGATGTTTGCGGTTTGATGGCCGAGTGGGCCTTCGATCAGGTGCTGGCCGCTCGCCCAGATGTCGGGGAGCATCACGAAACCGAGACAGCCCTGGCAGTCACCGGCGAACGACAGGCCGTAGACGGGCTTGGACGACGTGCTAAGTGCGGTGATCAGCTTGGCGTCTGTCGCGATGTCGGCGAACGTCGTTGGAGGAGCGCTGATGTGAGCCTCCTTGAACAGCACTTTGTTGTACCAGAGCACCGACAGGTCGGAAAGATAAGGCACCCCGTAGTACTGGCTGCCGATCGTCGCGAGCGCCAAGTGGCCGGGGCTAAGCGCGGACTTGTACGACAGGGCGTTCACGTACTTCGTGATGTTGAGGAGCGCGTTCTCGTGCGCGAACTCCGGGACGTCGATGTCGTTGAGCCCGACGAGGTCCGGTGGGTCCCCAGCACGGATCGCCGTCGCGAGCTGGCTGGTGTCGTCGTTGGGCGAAGTCAGGTGAAGCACGATCTTCAAGTTGGGGTGCGTCTTGTTGAACTCCGGCACCAACACGACCACGGCGGAGCTCGTGGCGTCCCTGGCCCACAACTCCACAGTCCCGGTCGCGTTGACGCCGAAGGTCGGGCTGGCCTTCACCGCCTTTGCGCTCGCCCCTGCCGACATGGCCGTGACCCCAGTTATGGACAGCGCCGTGACCGTTGCGGACACTGCCACAAGGGTCTTCCAATACTTCTTCCGCATAACGAACCCTCCTGTACTGGTAGAGAACGACTATTCGGGTTTTCGCAATGTTACGAAAACCTTTTCGTCATGTTTCAAGGTACCCCCCTAGTTACCGTTAGTCAATGGGCGTCCCCCTGTCCGCTGGTTGGTCGGACTCCTGTTTCGCAAGATCCGAGTTTCCTGGGATCCAGACGCGCATCGTCGTGGCACCGCGGTTTCCCCACGCGTAGTAAGGGATGGCGCGCATCTCGACGGCGCGTCCTTTTGGCTCGGTCCCGTTGGCGGTCGATACGTCACGAGGTCTGTTCGGATCGAGCTCGCCGTAGGGCCAGCCCGACCGAGAAGGCACGAACCTGCCGGCCAAGCGAAGAGCAATCGCGCCTTCACTGCCGATGTCGAAGCCCCGCTCCTCTCCTGGGGTCGCCGACACGTCCACCGAGACGGCATCCAGATCCACGGCCTTGGGCACGTCTATTCCTTCTACGCAGTAGACAAGAGGTCCGCGCTCGAACGCCACGCAACCACGCACGGCGTCGATCTCGTTCGCAGCGACGACAGCGCGAACTCGCGTCGGTAGCTCGAGCACGATCTCGTCCGCGGCCGACCACTGCCGGTGGATGCGAAGGTAGCCCTCCTCGCACGGCTCTACCGTCACGAGACGGCCGTTGATTGTGCAGCGCGCGTCACGACCCCAAGTGGGAACGCGCAGCGCTATCTCTTGGGAGTCGGTGGGGGCGGCCACTACTCGTATCGCTACGGTCCCGTCAAAGGGATAGCCAGTCGTGATCGCGAGTTCGAGCGCGCCGGCATTGCCCTGCTCGGCACGGATCCTGCAGGGCAGGTATTGGTGCAGCTGCACACCATTGACCGTTCGAGTCGCCACGTAATGCTCAAGGCTCGCGAGCAGGCGCATAACGTTCGGCGGACAACACGCGCAGTCGTACCAGGCCTGACGGCAGGATGGCTCCCGGGACTGCAAGGGATTGACGTAGAAGAAGCTCGTGCCGTCGAAGCCGACACTGGCAAGGAAGCCATTATAGAGAGTGCGCTCCATGAGCTCCGCGTAGATCGCCTCCCCGGTCACCAACAACAAGCGCCAGTTCCACATGATCGACGCGACCGCGGCGCACGTCTCGCAGTAGGCGCGGTCTGGCGGGAGTTCGTACGCGTCGCCGAAGGCTTCGTCCTTGTGCCTCGAGCCGATCCCACCGGTGAGATAGGTCTTCGTCGAGACCATGTCGCGCCATTGGGCAAGGATCGGCGTCAAGAGCTTCGATCGACCGGTCTCAGCATAGAGATCGGTCGCGCCGGCAAGCAGGTAGAGCGCCCGCACGGCGTGACCTCTTATTGTTAGGGCCTCTTCAAAGGGGACGTCGTCCTGAAAGTACGACGGCCCGAACGGATGCCAACTTAGCGACGCACGTCCGCGGCGCCTGATGAGATCGGCCGCAAGGTCGACAAGCCGACCATCACCATTCGTCCGGTACAGCTCGACCAGTGCCATTTCGATCTCCGGATGGCCCGGCACGTAGTCGACATGCTCCGAAGAGAGCACGTTGACCAGCAGGGACGCGAAGCGATTCGCAATACCCGCGAGGGTGCCCGGGGCACCGCTGGTGCGAGTATCGGCCACAGCAGCCTGCATTAGGTGGCCTGCGCAGTAGAGCTCGTGACCCATCGCTGGATTAGCGAACCGATGGCCGTCTTCGACTACCTGCACGTAGGAGTTCACGTAGCCATCGCGCTCCTGGGCTGCCCCGATGACTTCGACGCTCGACGCGACGAACTCTTCCTGCTCGGCGTCGAGGCCATGCGCGCGTTCCCAGGCAATCGCCTCAAGGACCTTGTAGAGGTCCGAGTCGCGAAACAGCGGCAACCGGTACTCGGCACGTGACCTCTTGGCCGCGATGCGGAAGTTCTCGACTGTGCCGCTCTCCTCGAGCATCTTCATCCCGTACGGGATCGTCACCTCACGATTGAGGCGCTGTCGCGCTCCCCAGAACCCGTCGGCAATCTGGACATCGCCATCGACGATGGGTTGCAGGGCAAGAAACTTTCGCTCGACTGGTATGACGGGTCCCGCGCTCACCCAGCCATCCTCCCGGCTCGATCAGTGGTGTGAGCACTCAAATGGAAAACCTTTTCGTACTGCCATGATGTTAACGACGTGCCCCGACCGGGTCAAGGGTGCAACGTCTCGATTGTGGGTGCCAAGCACGGGTCGCAGGCGTAACCACCAGCGCCAGCGTGCGCAGATCTTCCAAGTGCGCCGTCCGAGGTGAGCGTGACACCCGCAACTCTCGATGCCGTAGCGCAATGCCGTAATGGTCCACGCGTGGCGACCGTCGTCCTCAACCGCCTGCGGTCACAACTGGCGCGCGGTTGACTTCGAGTAGTTGTCGTGCCGGGTCAGCTCAGGCGCTGGCGGTTCTTGATGAACGACACCGACAAAGGCGCCAGCCTCGTCAGACCACAGACTGGTCGTCTTTCCGAGTTCAGAAGAAAGGCGCGGGTATCTGGGGAATGCGGAACTCACCACCAGGGCATGTCTTCGCGCACTACAGCTGGCCGACGACAGCCTCGACTGCATCGAGGATCTCACCCGATTCCACGAGGGCGGACATGGCGTTGTGGTCGGAGTACAGCGGCCGGTCTTCTGCCAGGTGCTCGACATGTCGGCGGACGACCTCGTGAGCGACACGCACGCCCTTGCCTGGCGTGAAGTCGCGAAAGTCGAGTGCCTGGGCGGCAGCCATGAACTCGATGCCTATCACCGCCCAGGCGTTCTGCAGGATCTGGCGGTTCTTCAGGGCCGTGTTCATGCCCATCGAGACGAAGTCCTCCTGGTCCGCTGCAGCCGGGATGGACATGGTCGATGCCGGAGCGGCGAGGATGCGCTGCTCAGTGATCAGCGCATCAGCCGTGTACTGGCTGAGCATGAGGCCGCTGTAGAAGCCCGGTTCGGCTGTCAGAAAGGCGGGCAGTCCCTGGCTCAGAGCTGGGTTCTCGAGCCGGTTCATCCGCCGCTCGGACAGGACGCTCACCATGGTGATCGCCTGGCCGACCATCTCCATTGGCAGCGATACCGGCGTGCCTTGAAAGTTCGCGCCCGTGAGTGTGAGCTCACTTTCCGGGATGAAGATCGGGTTGTCGCCGACGCCGTTCAATTCGATCTCGACCTGGCTGACCGCCCAGGCGACAGCGTCGTGGGCGGCACCGATCACCTGCGGCGACGAGCGCATCGAGTAGGCGTCTTGGACCTTGGTCTTGATCTTGCCCGTCGTCAAGTCGCTGCCCTCGATGCATCGGCTGATCGCAGCGGCGCTGCGCACCGCTCCGGGGAAACCCCGGAGCTCGTGGAGTCGTGTGTCGTAAGGCTTGAGGTTGGCTAACAGCGCCTCGAGCGACATCGCGCACGCGATCTCGGCCTGGCGCAGGAAGCGGTCGACGTCGTACAGCAACAGAGCGCTCATGGCAGTGAGCACGTTGGCGCCGTTGATGGTTCCGAGACCGTCGCGGGCCTGAAGGCCGGGAACCGGGATGCCGGCGCGCGCCATTGCGAAGTTCGTGGGCATGCGCTCACCCTGATAGAACGACTCTCCTTCGCCCATCAATGAGAGCGCGAGCTGGGCCATCGGGGCAAGGTCGCCGCTGGCGCCGACAGAGCCCTTCTCGCAGATGATCGGAATCACGCCGCGGTTGAGCATCGAGACGAGAGTCACGGTGATCTCGGGTCGGATGCCCGTGTTGCCGTGGGCGTGGACGTTGATGCGGCCTGCCATGGCGGCACGCACGACTTCAGGGGGCGCGGGCTCGCCAATGCCGGCCGCATGGTTGTAAACCAGTGCCCGCTGGAACAGCCTGACCTGCTCGTCAGTCAGTACCACTTCCGAGAACTCGCCGATCCCTGTGTTGGTGCCGTACATGATCTCGTGGGCAGCGAGCTTCCTTTCGAGCATGGCGCGGCATTCCCGGATGCGCTCCAGCGCCTGTGCGTCGAGCTCGATTCTCTCGCCGCCTCGCGCGATGCGCACAAGACGCTCGATCGTGAGCGAGCTGCCATCGAGCACGATGGTCACAATGTCTTCTTCCCCTATGGGGGCATCGACTCGCGTCAGCTCCCAATTAAGCGGACCCAACTGACCTAGACCATACGCCGTGGAAGGCGCGGGATACACATGGTGGCCACGGGGACTTCGCGTGGGAGCCCCCACACCGGGTCCCCCTGGGCAAGCATCCAGAGGGCATCGGCTCAGTCTGCATCCCTCGGGAACCGCAAGGCGCGCCGACCCATCCCGCCTCCTCCTCACTACGCGTGGTCCGTCTATGTCCGTGACGTGCACTCATGTGTGGGAGTGCAGTGCACGAACCGGGGCACGTCGCCCGCGTGGAGCTGTAGCGGTTCGGTCTTGCATCGTGCTCGCACGGAAGACTGTCGGGCGGCGTCGCCAACCGTCTGATGTCGTGCACGATCGTCGTGGCCGGTCGTTCACGTGCCCGGTCACGGGAACTCAGCTTTCTTGGACCGACCACTTCATTCCGCGGCCTCAGCGACTGACGCAGATCGCCTTTGCACGAACACCTTGCCATCACACACGAGAGACGCGCACCCTCTCTGTCGGTGAAGAACCCCCCGGCGACGTTCTGCAGGGGTCCAGCTGACGCAAATCTCCTCCTCAGTCACTCCCGGTGTGAGCAGCTCGAACGCGCCGGGGAGAAGAATTAACACACGCCTCACTACTACGTGTCACTGACGATCCAGTGTCCGTTGACCTGCTGTTCGCGGCGGGTGAAGGGCCCGGTTACATCGCGCCGACGCCTTATTCATGCCCGATCAGCTACCCATCCATCATCCGGGGCAGGAGGCGGACAACAAGCCATCCGCGATGACGGCCTAGTGACGTGTCAGCGTGAAGCGCTGCTGTTTTCGGTCACCGCCGAGCAGTAGCCCGCAAGTCGCTCGAGGATCTCCTCGGCGCTCTTGTGCCAGACGAACGGCTTCGGGTCCTCGTTCCA
>JBEKBX010000079.1:0-9362 GCA_050015175.1 Acidimicrobiales bacterium
GAGCTTGGCCACGACCGTGGCCCCGCCCTCCCCGGTCAGGCGACGCAGCCGCACCAAAGGCGTGTTCCCGATGAGCTGAGTGATGTCTTCTGCGATCTTCATGGCCGTCATGCCTTTCTCGACAAGCCGTGTTCAAGTTGGAAATGAATTCTATCGTAATCATGCAATAAATCACATACCTCGGCAAGTCCGTCCGGGGCGTCAAGGCGGCCCTGGCACCGTGCGAGGAGACGGGGGTCTCCTTCGACCACTCGGGACCGGTGTGATCTGCTCCCCGACATACACAAGGGACTCGCCATCCGGCCGTCGTCGATCGCAACAAGAGCAGGGAGGCGTTCTTCCCGACTTGCGGGCGCGCGGCTCCCAACTGCCGTGCTCCGACCGCGTTCACCGGGGCCCTCCTCCTGCGAGACAAAGGGCTTGAACGACGCGACGAACCTGGCAAAGCGGTCACACGGGAGAAGGTGCCCGTCAAAAAGGGTAAGACGTTGCGCTTTGACCGGGAGCCATGCCCTACACGAATGCGCGCTCATGACGTGTGCGCGAGCTTGCGGACGTCGCCCCCGACTCGGTAAAGCGCACCCGCAAAGGGGGCGAGCCCTGCGAAGTGGGTCTTCTGGTAGGCACCCAAGTTCTTTTGCACGCGAGCTCTGAGCCCCGCGCCTCGGAGCAGCTGGACGATCGCTTCCGCGCGAGCGGTCCGACTGCCGTCCAACTCGCTGAGGAGGAGCGGGAACCAGCGAGACCACACATGATGGACCAGATAGCCCTGGCGATCTCCGCCTGCGTTGGGCAGTCCTATGAGCACCCGTTCACGACCCAGGGCGGCGATCATGTCCTCAGCACCGGCCGCGTTGTTTCCGGGGAACAACACGCTCTGAATCCGCCGGTTCTGTGCCAGCTGGCAAGGATCGAAACTATCTGGTTGCGCCGCATCACGATGGCGAGGTCGTAGGCATCGTCGGGCCGCAGCTCGTCCACGAGCGCGACGCAGCGGTCGAGCGCCGACCGGCGCGAAAGTCCTCAAGCAGGATCCCGTGTTCGCGCAGGTCTTCTAAACGCTGGCCTCTCACCGGCAGCGTGACGTCATGACCGGCCTCTTTGAAGCGTGCAGCGTTGAAGCTGCCGATCACGCCCACGCCCAAGATCAGGACTCTCACGCAGTGTTTGCGTTCCTTCTGCTACGGCGAGCACCGGGTCCTCACTCCCGCTCGCGATCGTGACATGACCGGTAGCCGTGCGCCAATGAGGTACATGTTGTGAGCTGTCGCGTCTTCGACGTCGAACGTCCAGCTGAGTAGAGTCGCACAACACTCACAAGGTGATAACGACATTCCCCTTCTTGTGACCTCTGTCGACATATCGGTGAGCCTCGGCGATCTGCTCCAACGGAAAGCACTGGTCGATGACTGGCTTCAGCTCTCCGGCTTCGACCAGCTGCTTGAGGAGGACCAGGTCTTCGATGCTCATTACTGGTTTGCCCTGATCCACCGACACGTATCGACCGCCTGCAACCAGGGCTCTACGGCAATCAGCTCGAGAGGGGGGCCTCACGCGACTTCCCACGGCGACAAAGATAAGGTCGTAAAGCCCATCCATCTTCGTGAAGTCATCCTTGGTGTAGTCGATCACCGCATCGACTCCGAGAGATCGGATCAGTCCTAAATTAGTGGTGCTGCAAACCCCGGTGACTTCCGCCCCAAAGTGTTTGACAAGTTGCACTGCGGAAGTCCCCACTGCCCCCGAGGCTCCATAGACCAGCACTCTTTGCCCGCTGCGGATCTCGCCCCTCTTGAGGAAGTGCAGGGCCAGCATGCCTCCGTAAGGAATGGCGGCCGCTTCCTCGTAGCTCAGATTGAACGGCTTCGACGTCAACAGGCCGCTCGACGGCATGCACTTGTACTCGGCATAGGCGCCAAAAGCAAAGCGATCGAGGCCGAACACCTGCTGACCCTCACTGAATGATGCGACACCTCTGCCAACACCTGCTACCTCGCCTGCGACCACCATGCCCAATACAGGTCTCCTCGGTCTTGTGATGCCCAACACCAGTCGCGCCGGGATCCACATCGAGTAAGGGAGATTGAAGCTCCGGACCATGCAGTCACTCGACGTCACAGCAGTCGCGTGGATCTTGATGCACACTTCGTCCTGCTTGGGATTGGGCTTCTCGAGCTCCGTGAGTACGAGCACATTCGGCGGTCCGTACTTGGTGCACACAGCGGCCTTCATGAGCCGGATGCTATTGCGCGGCTTGAGGAGGTCGAAGATCGGCACGCGAACTTCAGGCGTCCTTCGTGAGCGGAGCTGTAGCGGGCCAACCGACGTCTCAGCACGGAGACTTCGACTGCCGGTTGATGTGTCTGCCCGCCCAAACGCCAAGCGTGCGAAGCGACGCTGTCCGATAGGCCGATCGAGATCGCGCTGCAGCAAGATACCTTCGAGCTTGACGGAGGCGGGCCCGTACCTAGGAACTCCCCGATCCGTCGCTGAAGGTGGCCTGTCGTTCTCGGACCTACTGATTGTCTCGTGAGGCAGCTCTCGTCGCCTCACGTCTCGACCAGCGCGACAGCAGGGAAACTCGGTTCAAGGCGAGAGTCGGGTGGCTCGCATCTCCTCTTCAAGTTCCCATGTCTCACCTCGGTCATATGAGGTCTCGCCGAGCCACACGAATGAGGTTTCGCTGATCTGCGTGAAGCGCCACCGCAGCTGAGGGGTTTCCTCGTCGCTGACGAGCACGATGTCGTTCGCGACAGGCTTGCCTATGAACCGCCGAACGACGCCCTTGAAGGGCTCGATCCAGGTGGATCTCCACGCACCGAGGTCAGCATCGTAAAAGCGAACCGTCGAGCCGTGGAAACCGATGTGTTGGTCGGGTTCGCGCACCTGGCCACGGCCTGGGACGATCCAGACGTCCTGCACAGCGCGACCCTCAAGCACCCAACCGAAATGGAGCTCGCCCGTCATCGGCTCTCTTTGGCTCTTCGGCCCTCTCCCGATCCAATCGAGGCTCCAAGATCCAACGAACTGTCCGAACAGGTGAAGCTCGTCGGCGAGCTCTTGACACGGTCCCTTCGCCACCAAGACCTCGGAGAATCCAACGTCGCCGTAGACGTCGTTACGAGCAGTCATTCGCGAATCGCCTCCTCGTGCAGGTCTTCAGATGCGCCTCTAGGCTAGCGACAACGCCTCCCGACACCTCGTCGATGCATGCTGGCCCCCAACCGGACAAAGTTCCCGCTTGACATACGCAGTAGCAGCGATCGGGACAGAACCGGTGGGCTGGCTAGCAACCTTCACGAATTCGCAGACGCGGCACTGCGGCAGCTGCCCAGGGCTCACACCCGCCAACCACCTCCCTACCTATCCCAGTCGGTATCTCGGGTGGGTGTGCGTCGCCGGGCGGGGTGGGGTGAATGGGCCTGGGTTGATGTGAGCGCCGCCTTGGACTCGGTGGCGGCGGACCGCTGCTCTATGCGAGTACCGTTCGATGTGTAAAGCGGTTCACTAGTGGCGCCAGGGCGGCCATCCGGCCCCGCACCGGTAGAGTTCGCGCGAGCCAAGCGCCGAGGAGGTCCACCTCCCATCATGGTTGTGCTGATCATCGTCATCATCATCGTCGTCCTCGTAGTCCTCTTTTTGTGGACGGCCTACAACGGCCTCGTCAAGAAACGCAACCGGACCCAGGAGGCCTGGTCCGAGATCGACGTCGAGCTGAAGCGGCGCCACGACCTCATCCCCAATCTCGTATCGACTGTGCAGGGTTACGCCACCCACGAACAAGGGACCTTCGAGGCGGTCACCAACGCCCGCGCCAACGCCGTCGCCGCTGGCGCGACGGGCGACCCGAACAAGGTCGCCCCGGCCGAGAACGCTCTCTCCGGAGCGCTGCGGTCGTTGTTCGCGGTGGCGGAGAACTACCCCCAGCTGCGGGCGGTCGAGAGCTTCGTCCAACTGCAAGAGACCCTGACCGCCACGGAGGACAAGATCGAGTACGCCCGCCGCTACTACAACACCAGCGCCCGGGACTACAACATCGCCCTGCAGACCTTCCCGCGCAACTTGGTGGCGGGGTCGTTCGGCTTCAAGGCGGTGGCCTTCTTCGCCACCGACGACGAAAGCCGGGCGGTACCCCAGGTGAGCTTCCCGGGTTCCGGTCAAGTTGGCGCCGGCGCGGCGCCTTCGGGGCCGCCGCTTGCCGGTGACGGCGAGGGACCACCGCCTGCGGTCGGTTCTGAGGGACCTCCACCAGCCAACTAGTAAGGCCAAGCGAGCCGGGGAACCGGTCGGCTGGCGGCAGATCGACGGGCCGGTCAGACGGACTGGCCCGAGGCGAGCTTCTCCAGCGCCGCGATCCGCTCTTCGATGGGAGGGTGGGTGTCGTAGAGGTGGTGGTACCAGGCGTCGTGGTGCTGCAGCGGGTCGTCGATGCACATCGCCGCGGTGACGTGGTTCATCTTCCTAAACGGCTTGTCGTTCTGCTGCAGCTTCTTGAGGGCACTCAACAGTCCGGCCGGGTTGCGGGTCAACTCCACACCGCTCACGTCGGCGAGGGACTCGCGCCGGCGTGAGAGCGCCAGGCGGGTGAGTGGGCCGAAGATGAAGCCCACTATGGCGAGCAGCAGACCGGCGGCGAAAACCACGAGCATGATCACGCCGCCCCTGTTGCTGCGCCCGCCTCCGGCGTAGAAGGCGCTCCGCCAGAGGATGCTGGCCAGCATGGCGGCAAGGCCGACCAATGTGCCCACGAGCAGTAGGAGGCGGATGTCGTGGTTCTTTATGTGACTCATTTCGTGGCTGGCCACGCCCTCAAGCTCCTCACGGTTCATGATGGCGAGCAGACCGGTCGTGAAGGTGATGGCCGCCTTGTCCGGGCTGACCCCGGTAGCAAAGGCGTTCGGTGAGGGGTCGTTGATCACATAGACCGCCGGCTTGGGGATCCCGTCACCGATGGCCAGGGCCTCGACCACGTCGTGCACCTGGGCGTACTGGGTCGGGTCGGCGGGCACGGCCCCCGAAACCCGGAGCACCATCCCCGCTCCGGAGGTGAGCGAGTAGAGGATCCCGCAGGCAGCCAGGAAACCGCAGATCGCCATGCCTACGAACACCGGTTCCAAGCCGTAGTTCGTGGGCGGGAAGTTGTCGTCGGCCGAGACAACCTTGAAGATGAAGCCGCAGGCAGCTCCGATCCCCACCCACATCACGAAGAACAAACAGACCAGGATGACACTTCGCCGCTTGTTGGCCTCGATCTGGCTGTACACGTGCGAATCCTACGGCACTGGCGGCACCCGAACCCCAGTGCCCTGCCTCCTTCTCCTTTGCTCGCTGTCACGCGACCACGAGACGAAGCGCGTGCCTACGAGCGCACGTTCGTGTCGCTCTTCGGCCACACCCACACACCACTGTGAACTGGCAATTCTCGCGGTGGAGGCGAAGGTGGGCCTTATGTTACGGCTTTCAAACCAGGGCAAGGACTTCGTGCAGGTCTCTGAGAAGGGAGTTCGCGGTCTCCGGTGCCGAAAAGACCTCGACATCGAGTGCGCCAGGCAGGCCGACAATCGCCAGACCCCGATCCGCCCCGGACACACTGACATCGAACGGCTGATTGCCGGATACGCGGAAGCAGCTCGGTTCCCACTTGCCGCTCGCTTCGACATCCACTGCACCACGGTGCTTGCTCATCTCGAGCGCAATCCGATCGCGACCAACGGCACGACGATGGCCAAACCAGCCAGGAAGGGGATCGTACAGGCTGTCCCCCTCTACAAGCTCAAGGCGCGCACTTACAGTCTTGTCGCCACCTACGGCGGCAGCACGAACTTCAAGCGCTCGATTTCGGTCAAGACCCTCACCGGCGCCGAGTGATGAGCTGTTGCCCTGTCCCCAGTTCCCGGGTCTGTGGCCGCGCGGCCCTCGCGGACCTGGTTGCCGTACTCGTCCCCACGGTTGGCGATGCCTCGAGGCTGGGCGGTGTTAGTCGTTGGGGATCTCGTTACCCTCTCTCTATCTTGACTATTTTCTCCCTTGTCATCATCCGGCCTTCTCTCTCGTCCCGGACGCGGTGGCCTCCCAACAAGGCGCATCTGCTCCCGGCTCCTCCGTGACCGCGTCACGTCGGCTGCTCATCCGCTTGGTGGTGGCGTGGGTCTTCGGGATCCTCGGACTGCTTTCGTACAACTGGTGGGTCTTGGTTCCGCTCAGGCCCGGTTTGATGCGGTCACCCGACGAACTCTTCAGCGATCTCGAGGTGACCGGGCAACCCTTCGCCACGGCGATGCAGCATGCCGATCTTCTCTCCGGCCTGCTCCTCATGGGAGCATTCTTAGGGGCAGGTAGCAGGAGCATCCTGCGTGGCCGACGCGACTGGCTGTCCATGATGGTCTTCGCTGGCGCTGGAGCATTGGGTGGAGCGTTCCCAGAAGTGTGCGGTGATGGAATCAACGCTGTCTGCCGGAACATGGAGTGGAGTTTCAGGCTTCCCCTTCAGCAATACCTGCACATTGTTGCCGGCATCTTCGAATTTGGTGGCATAACGGTTGCCCTCCTATTCGCCTTTCGACGAACACGCAACCAGAAGACTCGCAGCGCCAATGTCTATCGATACTTGGCCAGAGCCGCATTCGTCGCATACCCGGTCCTGGGCCTGGCCTACCTGCTGAACAGGCTGGGCGGTTTCGTGGAACCAGTCTTCTTCGTCGGCTTCACGGCGATGGTTCTGACCCAGCTCTTTGAACGAACTCGTGCTCTCCGCTCAGATCACGTAAAAGGCAGCGAGGAGCGGAAGAGCAGATTCCGACGCCGTCCGCGCCTGGTGCGACGTCAGCAACCACTCGCCCCTCACGTCGCGTGGGCGAACGTGGACGCCTGTCCGCCGGCCTCGTTCCCCTCCGGCCGACCTCTGGCTATGCCGTCCTAACTGCGCGTCCCTCTCGTCGCCCCCCAGGCCTCTGGTCTGGGTGGCTGCGGATGCGGTTCCTCGTGTCGTTCGTCTGCGTCGGTCTCCGTGCCGTCGTGCCCCGGTCCTGTTCCCGGCCCGATCCCGTCCTCCCGGTCTCGCCCCCGGCCTTTGGTGTCCTTTTCCTCCCCTCACACCCTCTTTCCGTACCCGAAAGTCCTGGTCAACGTGTTGTTAGGCGGCCCGTTACATCCGTGATCCAGAATCGGCCCGAAACCCATCGTTGAGTCTGATCGCGCGTTTGCCTGATCAACTCGCCACTACCCATTGCCTGATCAACTCGGCATTACCCTGAACATGCCCGCCACGGTCGGACCGACCAAGACCTGATGCGACGCAGGGCCCGTGGCGGGAAGTTCTCGTCCAGCCATGAGTGCGTTCAGGACGGGATATGGGTCAACCGGCCACTCGATAGCGATGGCGCACTCGAGGGTGCCCTCGGCGACGCCGATCAGGGCTCGCTCGAAGCGCGCGACCGCCGCCACCAGAGGGTCGTGGTGATTAGCGGCGCTAGCGAACAACCGGTTCCTCACATCACGATGAAAGGGCCCCAAATCTGGTGCCCGGATCAGGGCAATCAGCTCGGCGCCCAAGTACCCTCTTCTCTCTAGCATCGCTGTGGTCAAAGGGGCCGTGCGCTGGATGCTGGTAGCACGCCACGAGGCGGCAATCTCGCGGAGAAGTACAAGAGCCTCTGACCGGGCGACTTCAGATAGGTAGGAGTCGGCTACTGCCGTTGGCCGACCCTTGATCAGCTGCAGGAGTCCTGTTTGGAGCTGTCCGAGGCCAAGAGACGTCAATGGGTGCCGTCAGGTCGGGTGGCCCCTATTGTGACATTTGACTCGGAAACCGAGGCGACTTTGGGAATCACCACCTCCCTTGTCGCGGTGAGGCTCTGAACGATGCGTGTCGTCCCTAGCGTGGCAACGGCCTCGTCCAGCAGCTCATAGGTCACCAGGCGCAGATTCGGGCACCGCGGAGCGATTTCGGCAGCAAGCTCCAGCGTTGCTGCTTCGGGCGTTCGCGAATGGACATCGAGGGTGAAGCCCCGATAGCTCACACCTCCAGCGACGTGGAGCTCGACAACCGCATCAAGCTGCAGCTCGTCGAGGAATGGACCGATTTCGAGCCCTCGGTTGGCTTTGTCGCAGCGAAGGTTGTAGACGTCGAGCAAAAGACCGCACCCTGTCGCCTCGACCAGGCTGTTCAAGAAACTGGCGTCGGAGTAGGCGCCAGGGTAGTCGGGAAGAAGCCCGACGACGTTCTCGAGCAGGAACGGCAGCTCGTAACGGGCCTGAAGCACCCTCACTCGATCAACGAGCAGATCAAGCATTTCCTGCGTCCTGGGCGCGGGAAGCATCGTCCCGAGGAACTCGCCGTTCACCCGCGTGTAACCAAGATGTTCACTGTGCCAGGCGACAGGTACCGCATCGAGCAACTGATCGAGACAGCGCAGGTATCCGTCCCACCAGTCATCGTGCGAGGCAATCGACAAGCCGATGCCATGAGCCACGATGTCGATGTCGAATGCGAGAGCTCGAAGAGTCGTCAGCGCTCTGGTGTCTAGGGTGACGTCCTCTGTCGAGACGACCAGCGAGTCCGGCGTCACCTCAAGAGCGCCGATGTGGGGCAATATCGCATCGAGCGCAGACGACTCCGCGGGGTGGAAAGTCGCACCAACTAGGCAGGGCCTACGAGCAAACGTGGTCGGAGTGAAAGTATCGAGCGGGGCGCGACTCATTACTCGTCTGTGGCGGCACCCTGGGAAACGGACAGCACTTCTTTAATTGCCGTCACCTGCGAGACCTGCTCGTAGAAGACGGGATCTCCGGCTCGGATCACGATGTCGACTCCAAGCAGGCCGCACGTCGTGCAACCTCCCGGACGGAGTCCTTCGATCAACACCTTCAGAGCTTCTCGAACGTCCTCGATTTCAACGCCCTGTCGCATGGTCAGTTCGACAACGGCCATTCTCTTTTCCCCCCTTGTGCAGATATGCACGATGCTACGGTCAGCGATCGCGCTCGGTCATGATGCGCTTCGGACGCTTGGTTGTCAATTGGCACATCTAAAGTGTGCGGCGCCGTTAGAAGCACCGGGATTGTCCTTCGCTATTGGCACCGTTTGAGCCCCGTCAACAGGCTGCCCTGGCTAGTGTTAAAAAACAGTTACAACCATTGGTTCGATGATATTGTGAGCCAGAACGAGGCACGACCCGAACGGTGCAATAGACCGATGCCGTCACTTGAAGTACTGCAAAGAGGTGTGCCATTCGCAAGTCGGACACCGGTTCTGGCTTGGTGCTACAAGCAGACCATCAGAGAAGGGCCCGGGGCCTTGCCGAACCCGGGCCCTTCTTGTCGCCTGCGCGCAGCACCACCAACACCCCCGCGAGCTCGAAGCG
>JBEKBX010000080.1:0-10105 GCA_050015175.1 Acidimicrobiales bacterium
ATCCTCACCATCGAGGGCCTACCGGCTGACGACTGCGTCGTCCAGGCCTTTGCCGAGCAGAGCGAGCCCGGCTATGGCACCGCCCTGCAGTGCGGATTCTGCACGCCGGGGTTCGTGATGACCGCTCGGGCTCTGTTGGATCGTGTGCCATCTCCCACGATCTCCGAGATCAAGGAAGCTCTCTCCGGCAACCTCTGCCGCTGCGGCTGCTATGCCGGAATAGCCCAAGCCGTTCGGCACGCGTCGGAGATCCAGGCTAAGGCAGCCGCTTCATGAAGCAGGCGTACACGCCCCGCGTGCCCCGCAGCTATGTGGGCGCGTACCGCGCGCGAATCGACGGGCCTGAGAAGGCGAGCGGACGAGCCAAGTACGCCAGCGACCTGATGGTCAAGTGTCGAGTACCCGGCTTGCTGTACGCGAAAGTCCTGCGGAGTCCTCACCCTCATGCGAGGATCAGAAGTCTCGACGCGAGTCAGGCTGCCCGGCTGCCAGGAGTCGTCGACGTCCTCACGTTCGAGGATCCGGAGGTCGCCTGCCTGAAGCCGACAAACGCCGGATGGTGCGGCGGCGAGGTGACCCTTTCCTATGAACGCATGATGTGGCCACGTTTCCGTGACCGCCGCGTCCTCGGGTCGCATGCCCGCTGGGTCGGGGATGAGGTTGGTGCCGTCGTCGCCGCAGAGAGCGAGGAGATTGCGGAAGCAGCCTTGCGCCTGATCAAGGTCGACTGGGAACTCCTGCCGTTCGTTCTTGACCCTGTTGACGCAATGGCGCCAGGCGCTCCCATTCTGCATCCGGAGGTCGGGGACACCAACGTTCTCCCCGAAGACACAGTCGGCGGACCCGACGTCTTTGTGAACAGAGGAGACGTCGACCAAGGCCTCGCCGACGCGGACGTTGTTGTCACCGCGACCACTACCTACCACAACGCCACACAGAACAGCCTGGACAACTGGAGCTGCCTCATTGAGTGGAACCGGGATGGCATTACTGTCTGGTCGAACTCCTACGAGGCGCATCAAACGCGCATGCATATCAGCGAGATGCTCGACGTGCCATTGAACAGCGTGCGAGTCGTGTGTCCGTATGTAGGCGGTCAGTTTGGCCGCGGTGACACCGGTGAGCAGCCGTTCTTTCTCTTCACAGCACTTCTGGCCAAGAGAACGGGAAGGCCGGTCTGGTTCCGGCACTCGCGCCGGGAGTCCTTCCACGACGGACGACAACACATGTGTTACGAAGGGGCACTGGGAGCGAAGAGAGACGGTACTATCACCGCTCTTTCCTTCAATTCGATCGGCAACGTCGGCGCGTACGCTGACCAGAGTATGTTTGCGATCAAGTTCGCTCCCGTCGAGGCGGCTGTGGTGGTGTTCGCGCACATTCCGAACGTGCGTTTCGAAGGACGCGGTGTTTACACGAACAAGATGCCCGCCTGCATGATGCGCGGCGTTGGTAACAACCAGTTGAACCTCATCATGGGCCGGCTTGTCGACGGGCTCGCGGAGGAGTTGAACGTCGATCCGATCGACATAGCTTGCAAGAACTTTGGCCACCAGTGGGAAGAACTGCCCGATAAGAGCCTCGTCACAGTGCTCCAAACCGGTGCTGCCCGTATTGCTTGGACGGAGAAGCGTCATCAGCCGCGTGAGGGGCCGATATATGAAGGGGTGAAACGACGCGGGGTGGGATTCTCGTTTCATCCTGGTTGGCATACTGAGTGGCAGCAGCCTCGGCGCGGCGAGGTGCACGTAACGATTACCGTGAATCCGGATTGCAGTGTCAACCTCGATGCACCCACAGTCGAAACGGGCACCGGCTCAAACACCTGTAACGTTCTCGGCTGTGCCGAGGCACTGAGCTTTCTCGGTGTCACCAGCGGCGATATCCACTGGATCTCCACCGTCGACACGGACGTCTCGCCACAGGATTGCGTCCAAACCGATAGTGCCGTCGCCTTCTTGCAGTCGGAGGTCATGGCGGCCGCAAGCAAGGACATCAAGGTGAAGCTGCTGGAGCGAGTCGCTCCACTCCTCCAAGCGACGCCTCCGGAGCTCGACATCGACGCGGGCTTCGTCTACCGGAAAGACGGAGTCGGCGGTCGCTGGAGTGTGAAGCAGTTGCTGCGCGAGGCCAGTCTCGACCCGATTACCGTGGCGGTGAGCCGCAGGCCGCTTGGCACTCGCACCGGCGTTCCCTTCATTGCGACGTTCGCTGAAGTGGAAGTCAACACTGACACCGGCCAGGTACTGGTTCTTCGACTCGTCGTGGTCAACGACTGTGGAACGGTCATGTACGCGTCTGGTGCCGAAGCCCAGCAGATAGGCGGCCAGTGCATCGCGTTGGGCGAGACGCTCACCGAGGAGATCATCTACGACGAACGCACCGGGTTTCCCCTGAACTTCAACTGGATCGACTATCAGATTCCAACAATGGCCGACATGCCCGAGATCGATCCGGTCTTGCTGGAGGTCTGGCGCGGGGAAGGCGAGTACGGAGCGTGTGGCCTTGGCGAGGGGACTGTCACCTGTACGCCGCGCGCCGTCCTCAATGCCATCTACAACGCCGTCGGCGTCAGAATTGACAGCATCCCGGTGAAGCCGGAGACAGTTCTCAAGGCACTGGGGAAGATTGGCTCATGACGTTGCCTTCGTTCGATCATGCGGCCGTGAGCTCGCTGGAGGAGGCAACCGTCCTCCTGGGAGAGCGGAAGGCTCGGGTCATCGCTGGCGGGACCGATTTGCTCGGCACTCTCAAAGACCGCGTACATCCAGAGCATCCAGCACTTCTGGTCGACATAAAATCGAGCGCCGGCGCGAGTGGCGTGAGTCTGGCGGACACGGCGATTCGGATCGGCGCCTTGATGACGCTTTCTGAGGTCGCGGACCACGAGCTCGTGAACGCGAGAATTCCTCTTTTGGCGGAGGCGGCGCGCTCGGTCGCTTCACCGCAGATCCGCAACATGGCGACCGTCGGTGGAAACATCTGCCAGGAGCCGAGGTGCTGGTACTACCGCGCCCCTGACAATGCCTTTCATTGTCTCAGGAAGGGTGGCACGCAGTGTGCGGCGCTGCTCGGGGACAATCGCTATCACTCGATCTTCGGTGGAAGCCGGTTCTGTGCGCCCCCCTGCACCGGCAGCTGCCCCGCTCACATTGACATCCCGAGTTATCTGGAGCTGATCCGTGAGGGAGACTGGCAGACGGCAGCTCGACTCGTGCTGGAGCGGAACCCGATGCCTGCCGTCACCGGTCGAGTGTGTCCGCACTTTTGCGAACAGGGCTGCAACCGTTGCGAGCTCGACGAAGCCGTCTCCACGAGGGCGATCGAGCGCTATGTCGGTGATCGCATTCTGGGAGACGTGTCCACATTCTTCCCGTCCCCGGATGTGTCGACGAACAAGCGCGTGGCCGTGGTGGGCTCCGGTCCCGCCGGGCTCGCGGCTGCCTACTACCTGCGCAAGTCCGGCCACGAGGTAACGGTGTTCGATGCCCTGCGCGAAGCCGGTGGCATGCTGACTCACTCCATACCCAGCTATCGGCTGCCGAGGGCTGTCGTTCGGCAGCAGGTCGAGGCCCTTCAGCAGATGGGGGTGGAGTTTGTTCTGGGAGCGACCATTGACAGGGACGCCCTCATCGGGCTGAACAAGGACTTCGACAGCACGTTGCTTGCCACGGGCGCCTGGCGCGACAAGTCCCTTGGCATCGACGGCGGGGAACACCTGCAATCTGGACTCGAGTTCCTGTTAGGACTCGAGAGTTCCCGGAAGCCGCCAGGAGATCAGGTTCTCGTGATCGGTGGGGGCGGCGTCGCCATCGACGTAGCGATCTCCGCCCGCCGCCTTGGCGCGAAGCAGGTCACCATGGCTTGCCTCGAGTCCCGCGACACGATGCCGGCAGCGCCCGAGGAGGTTGCGCAGGCGCTTGAGGAGGGGGTGGCACTCCTTACGTCATGGGGACCCGGGCGGGTACTCACTACCAGCGGCAGTGTTTCGGGCATGGAGCTCGTACGGTGCACCTCGGTGTTCGATGTCGAGGGACGCTTCAATCCTTCCTTTGACAGCGACACGACCCTGACTGTAGACGCCGATTGTGTTCTCCTGGCCATTGGGCAGGTGCCTGATCTCCGTTTCGCGGACGGCCTGGTCCACATGGGGGGCGGGCGCATCGTCGTGACGGAGCCAGGTGCAACGAGCTGGCCCGGCGTGTTCGCCGGCGGAGACGTCGTCACTGGTCCGGCCTCTGTGATCGAGGCAGTTGCCGCCGGACGGCGGGCAGCCGTAGCCATCGACCGCTACCTAGGCGGACGTATAGCCGTGGCTGGCAACGATCAAGCATTCGAGCCAGCGTCGCTCGTCACGATTCGTGCGGAGGCGCTTGCCGCCACTCCGCGAGTGCAGATGGTCGGCGCGCCATTGTCAGCGCGCGATATCGAGACGGAGGACGTGAGCACACTCGATCTCGCCGCTGTCGAGGAGGAGGCACACCGTTGCCTCAACTGTGCCTGTATCGCTGTGAACGTCTCTGATTTGGCACCCGCCCTAATTGCCCTCGACGCGAAGATTCGGACCACCAAGCGAGTGATCGACGCAGAAAGGTTCTTCGCCGTAGGCACGGCAAGCACGACAGTCCTTGATTCCGATGAGTTGGTGACCGAACTCGAGATTCCGTTTCCACAAGAAGCGAGCATCCAGCGCTACCGCAAGTTTCGGATTCGTCATTCGATCGACTTCGCCATCGTCAGTGTGGCGAGCGTGCTGTCCATGCGCGACAACAAGATCCAGAACGCCGCGGTGGTGTTCGGCGCGGTGGCTCCCATTCCCCTTCGAGCTGCAGAGGTGGAGCGATTTCTCATCGGTCGAGAGCCAGATATTGAGACCGCGGAGACAGCCGGTGTCATCGCCGTCAAGAACGCCTGCCCGGCGCCGAGAAACGCGTTCAAGGCGCAGATCGTGAGGGCGATGTTGAGGGAAGCCATACTGGAGCTTGCCTTTTCCGGCGACCGTGCCGCTCAGCCTTGATCCACCGATCGGCCCGGTAGTTGAGGGTCTTGAACGTGATCACTGTGGGTCGGCATTCTTGAGTGTCGCTCGACCGCCTTCTCGGCACCAGGGGCCAGGATGGCCTGCTCGGCTCGGTTGGGTGGCGTCCCACGGCTGGTGGAACTAGCGACTAGCCCGTAGTTCCCCCTGATCGTCTCGGTTCAGACACCATCGCACGATCATAATGTTGGCGATCATCGAATCTCGCGATCGATGATCACGCGAGTGCGCGTTCTGTGATCAACGAAGTTCGCGATTGAGCTGAACTCCCGCGGTCGGCAGCACCGGGCATCCACCCGGTGAGCAAGTGGCCCCTACAGGGTTTCGGGCGAGCAAGCACCAAGCCCCAGAGGGACCTTCACCATGCTGACCCAGGAGGAGTACATGGACGTGCTGAAGCTGCAACGCCACGGCTTCACCATCGCCGAGATCGCCGATGAGCTCGGCTATCACCCAGCCATAATCTCGCGTTGGATCAAAGAGGGCGGTCCGCCGCCGCGACGCGAGGTCGACCGGTCCGAGATGCTGATCGACGACTTCTGGTCCAAGCGCATCACACTCGGATAGTCTGGATGCACGCGGTCCTTAAGGCTGCCGAGAAGATCGGTTCCGCCAGCAATGACCGAGCTTTCTGTTCGCCCAGGAGGCTGGCCGCCTCCTCAAGCGAATTCACAGCCACGTGATCGAACGGAGGCAACGTCATCAGATGGTCTTTCCCAAAGCCCTAAGGACCGCCTCTGGCTTCACGGGAATACTGTCGATCCTGACACCGATGGCGTTGTAGACAGCGTTGAGGACGGCGCGCGGTGTGCAGGTGACGGTCCCCTCACCGATGCCACACGCTCCGTATTCGCCTTCCCCGCGCCACACTTCCAACAAGACCGGTTCGATCTCCGGCATGTCGGCCATCGTGGGAATCTGGTAGTCGATCCAATTGAAGTTCAAGGGGAACCCCGTACGCTCGTCGTAGATTATCTCCTCCGTGAGCGACTCACCCAAGGCAATGCACTGACCGCCGATCTGCTGGGCTTCGGCACCGGACGCGTACATGACAGTCCCGCAGTCGTTGACCACAACCAGCCGCAGAACCAGCACCTGGCCGGTCTCGGTGTTGACCTCCACTTCGGCGAACGTCGCAATAAACGGAACGCCGGTGCGTGTGCCAAGCGGTCGTCGGCTTACGCTCACTGTAATTGGGTCAAGACTGGCCTCGCAAAGCAGTTCCTTCACACTCCGCCGGCAGCCCGCAGCGTCTCTCCGGTAGACAAAGCCCGCATCAATGTCAAGTTCCGCAGGAGTCGCATCGAGGAGTAGGGCGATACGCTCGAGCAGTTTGGCCTTGACCTCCTTGCTCGCGGCCGCCATGACTTCAGACTGCAAGAATGAGACCGAACTGTCAGTTTGGACACAATCCTGTGGAGAGGCGTCCGTATCGACGGTGGAGATCCAGTGGATGTCGCCGCTACTGATACCGAGGAAGCTCAAAGCTTCGGCACAACCGAGCACATTACAAGTGTTTGAGCCCGTTCCGGTCTCCACTGTCGGTGCATCCAGGGTGATGCTACAGTCCGCGTTCACAGTCATGGTCACATGGACTTCGCCGCGCCGGAGCTCCTGCCATTCAGCATGCCAACCCGGATGAAACGAGAACCCCACACCGCGTCTTTTCACCCCGTCAACTAAGGACCCTTCGCCTGGGAGATGACGCTTTTCTTTCCAAGAAATCCTTGCGGCACCCGTCCGCAGCACCTCGACCAGGCTCTTGTTGGGCAACTGCTCCCACTGATGGCCAAAGTTTCTCCAAGCTATCTCAAGCGGATCGATGTTCAGTGCCTCCCCGAGCCCGTCGACGAGGCGACCGAGAATCAGGTTCAACTGGCTGTTGCCGACGCCGCGCATCATGCAGGCGGGCATCTTGTTCGTATAGACACCGCGCCCTTCGAAACGCACGTTCGGAATGTGCGCAAAAGCGACCTCAGTCGCCTCGACGGGAGCGAACTTGATCGCAAACATGCTGTGATCTGCGTAAGCCCCGACATTGCCGATAGACTTGAAAGACAACGCCGTGATCGTTCCGTCTGTCTTTGCGCCGATCGTTCCTTCATAGCATATGTGTTGTCGCCCGTCATGGAACGACTCCCGTCGGGAGTGCCTAAACCATACCGGCCTTCCCGTTCTCTTGGCCAGAAGTGCAGTGAAGAGAAAGAACGGCTGGTCGCCGGTGTCACCGCGGCCAAACTGGCCGCCTACATACGGACTCACGACTCGCACGCTGTTCAATGGCACGTCAAGCATCTCGCTGATATGCATGCGCGTTTGATGGGCCTCGTAAGAGTTCGACCAGACAGTAACGTGATCCCGGCTCCACTCAATGAGGCAGTTCCAATTATCCAAGCTGTTCTGTGTTGCATTGTGGTAGGTAGTGGTCGCGTTCAAGACGACGTCTGCATCGGCGAGGCCCTGAGCGATGTCACCTTTGTCCACAAAAACATCGGCTCCGCCAACCGTGTCCTCGGGCAGGACGTTGGTGTCCCCGAGCTCCGGATGGAGAATGGGGGCGCCCGGCGCCATTGCGTCAACGGGGTCGAGGACGAACGGCAGGAGCTCCCAGTCGACCTTGATCAGCCTCAACGCCTCTTCCGCAATCTCCTCGCGCTCCGCAGCGACGACGGCCCCAACCTCATCGCCGACCCATCGAGCATGGGACCCCAGTACGCGTCGGTCACGGAAGCGTCGCCACATCATGCGTTCGTAGGAAAGGGTGTCGACACCGTCTGTCCAGCCTGCGTTTGTCGACTTCAAGCAGGCGACATCCGGATCTTCGAACGTGAGGATATCGGCGACGCCCCGCAGCTGCAAAGCCTGACTCACGTCGAGGCTTCTGATCCTCGCGTGGGGAAAGGGACTGCGCAGTACCTTCGCGTACAAGAGTCCGGGTACTCGACACTTCACCATCAGGTCGCCAGCGTATTTTGCTCTTCCGCTGGCCTTCTCAATCCCGTCGATTCGAGGGCGGTACGCGCCTACATGGCTGCGTTGCACGCGCGGTGTATATGCTGGCTTCATCGGGTGCTCGCCTTAGCCTGGATCTCCGACGCGTGGAGAACGGCTTGGGCTATTCCGGCATAGCAGCCGCAACGGCAGAGGTTGCCGGAGAGAGCTTCTTTGATCTCGGACACACTAGGAGATGGCACACGATCCAACAGGGCTCGAGCAGTCATCACGAACCCCGGCGTGCAGAATCCGCACTGCAGGGCGGTGCCATAGCCGGGCTCGCTCTGCTCGGCAAAGGCCTGGACGACGCAGTCGTCAGCCGGTAGGCCCTCGATGGTGAGGATTACAAGCTCCACAAGCGCCCAGGTCACAAGGTATCTTTAGTCCCGTGAGCCCGAAGTGCTCACGGAGAAGCGATGCCAATGTCATCGTGGGAGCCACGCTGAACCCAGTGTCGAGTCGACAGATCTGGCCATTGATCATGAGCTGGAGCCCTGGCGGCCGCACGACGGTCTCCTGTGTCGTGACTGATGGTGCCATGCTCGCCGATCCCTTCGCTAGCAGAAGCGAATGACCACTTCCTTAAACCTACTACCCGGTGCCTCAATGCGGATAGCTGAGGCAGGAGAAGCCATTGTGTGGCCCGATCTCGTTCACGCGCTAGACACCCCATCGCCGTAACCCATCAAGCGGCGACCGATTTTTCGGACGGCCAGGCGGTTTGTTCGTCGTAGAGCTCGTCTTGCTGAAGACAGGTGTGGAGGATCCCGACCCATCGGTTGGCGAGCTGGCGCACCGCTTGGCGATGAGTCTTGCCCCGTGCTCGAAGCTTGTGGTAGTAGCGGCGGGCACCCGGTGAGCTCTTGAGCGAGCCGAAGGCCCATTGATTGAGAGCGTCGGCAAGGCGCCGGTTGCGCGCGAAACGAGCGAGCACGACGTGGCTTCGGCCCGAGGACTTCGTGATCGGCGACGTGCCGGCATAATTCTTGCGACACTTGGGACCGGCGAAACGAGTCCGGTCATCACCGGACTCGCCCAGCACCCGGTCGCCGAGGATTCGTTCCCAGTCCTGCCAGGGAGCGGACGATCTTCGCGTCCGGGTGTTGCTCAAAATGCTCCGAGAGCGCCTCTTCGAGTGCACTGATCTCAATCGTGAAGCTCGCGATGAGCCGAAGCGCGGAGCGGGCGGTCGCCCCGTAGGCCTCGGCGATGATCTTCGGCGCCTCGAGATACTCGGCGCGAAGCGCTGCTTGGATCTCCCCGGCGCGGCGTTCAACGTTGCGCGACCGACCGCCTTTGCGCATCGCCGCGGCGATGAGCGTGAGAGCTGACCGCCGAGTTCCGGCGTCGGGGCAACGGCGAGCACCGCTATCGCGTCGCTGTGCGAGAGGTCGGTCCCAAAGGCAGCTAGAGCTGCTGGGTAGTACTCGCGAAGTGCCGACCGGATCGCCTTCACCTGGCGCTGGCGGCCCCAGATCGCCGACTGGTGTGCCCGGGCGAGAATCTTCACCTCATCGACGAGGGAGGAATCACCAGCGACCGGCCGATGGTTGTGCCGGTCGGTGCGCACGAGATCGGCGAGCACCTTGGCATCTCTGGCATCGGACTTCGCACCGGAGACGGCGTCGCGGTCTCGATAGCGAGATGAGGCCATCGGATTGATCGCGAAGACCTCGTAGTCCGCCGCGACGAGTGCCGTCACGACAAGGCCTCGGTCGATCTTGATTCCGACGACGACGTTCTCGGCATCTTGTGCATGCGCGCTGACGATCTCGTGCAGATCGCCGACGCCCGAGATGCTGTCGGGGACCCGACGTTTGCCGAGCACAGTCCCCTCGAGGTCCATCACGCACACATCGTGATGGTCCTCTGCCCAGTCCACACCAACGAAGATCACCGCTCCCTCCTTTTCGACTGTGACTTCACGAGCCAGAGGAGAAGCGCGGCGACCTAAAGAGGTTCGCCTAATACAGTGACAACAATGTTAAAGAGAAAGACCCGCGTGGCGAAGGAAGGCGAAGCAGAGCTGGACGTCACCGCCGATCCGTTCCAGTCCGGCGTCGGCCGCCTGCT
>JBEKBX010000081.1:0-8257 GCA_050015175.1 Acidimicrobiales bacterium
CTGGTCCACACCGACGTGGGCAGGCTCACCCGGTTGACGACTGTCCTCAGACGGAGCCAATCGGAGAGAGTCCACCCGACGGCATTGCCAGTCTCAGCCCGGCGCGTACTGGGCTGGATCAGGGCGTGACGGGCGAGCACCCGACCTGGCTCCGTACACTCGGAGTGACGATCGTGTAAGGCGAGTGGTTGCAGTTCACAGGTTGAAGCTCGGTCTATTGGTTGGGGCCAGTGGCCTTGGTCTGCTGGCATTAGCTGCGCTTATTCTGCTCACAAACACCGTGGCGCTCGTGATCTCACTGGCCATTACTGGCACGATCATTTTCCTGCTCGTCCGGTGGGGCCTTGCAGAGGCACGCAGGACTAACGCAGGAAGGTAGACCAGGCCAATCACAGGCGCTGTGACGACGAGAGAGAGAACCTAATCGGCCATACTCAAGCTATGTGGCACCGCTCGATCGGCGCACTGCTCGGGCTTCGGGTGATCCTTGTGGCCAACATCATCCTGCTTACAGTGCTCGGAGTGCTGTTCTTGATGTCTTATGAGCGTCCCGTGGCGTTCGTCTTCGCCGGTCTCGCCTGGCTGGCCGCTCTCGTGCTCGTCAACTTTGTCCGTTTCACCGACCCCTACGCGCGGCCGCGGGGCAAGCGCCGTGGCTCCCGCAGCGCCCACTTGAGCTGACCCGGGATCGCGACAGCCCGCTCACGGCTAAGGCCGTTCGACACCGAGGATGCGGACCTCAGCGACGCGCGTTCAAGGGCTGACCCGAGTCGATATTGATAGAAGGTGCAGGACCCCTGTCGCCTTGCGAGGGAAGCAGGGGGCCGTGCACCTGACGCGGTGTCCCGCGGGGATGGGCGTTAGCGCGGCAGTACGTCCAGCTCCCGCGGACACCGAATCTAAGCGGTCTCCGAGGTTCTTCACAGCATCAGCGCTTTAACTTGACAGCGCGCCCGTCCGGCCGTGGATGGTGTGCAGCCAATCTGGCGCCGTGGTCCCGAATCACACATTCCGATCTCAGAATCCCGCAGTGCTGACCCAGGCCTGACGTAGTTCAATTCCGGAAGGCCGGCATCGGCGACCCCTAATGCGCTCGCACCGCGCTCCGGGTCAGTCGGCAAGTAGGCGGCGTTCACGATTTGCCCTGTGGCAACAGAACCGAATCATGAGGTGCCATTGCAGTGACATCGGTCATGAGTGGTCGGAGCCGATCGAGTCGTCTTGCGATCCTCGTCATCGCAGTCGGGCTCGGCACCAGCTCGTTCTTCACCTCAGTCGACGTCGGCGCTTCGCCCCGGCTCGCTACCGCCTCGCTGGGCCGATCTGCCAGGAGCGAGTCGGGCTCGGCACTCGGCGCCTCGAGGCCGAGAACGAGGAAAGCCGCCGTGACCCATGACCTCTCCTACGACCTCGCCGAGGCGGACGGCAAGGTGGTGGCGGTTGGGAAAGCCGCCTACTACGGCTCTGTCTTCGGCAGGACCCTGGCCGCTCCCATCATCGCCATCGTCTCCACGCCGGACAGGAAGGGATACTGGCTGATCGGCGCCGAGGGCAGCGTCTACCCGTTCGGCGACGCCCGCAACGAGGGCAGTGCCGCGGGCAAGGTGCAGCCCGGGCGGGTCGTGGGCGCCGCGGCGACGCCCGACGGCGACGGGTATTGGCTCGTCACCTCTTCAGGCGAGGCGTTCGCCTTCGGCGACGCCAAGAGCTACGGCTCGATCTCAAAACCGGTCAGGGCCCACGCCGTGGCGATAGCGGCCACGCCCGACGGCAAGGGCTACTGGATCGCTTACAGCACCGGGGGCGTCTTCAGCTTCGGCGACGCCAAGTTTTACGGATCAGCCAAGGCCGGTACCCCTGGTCTTCCGATCGTGGCCATGGCGTCTACGCCCGACGGCGCTGGTTACTGGCTCGCCGACACGGACGGGACCGTGTACAGCTTCGGCGACGCGCGGGCACTGGCGACGTTCTCCCCGGTGAGAGCCACCTCGCCGGTCGTTGGTATCGCCGTCACCCCCGACGGCACAGGCGCCTGGATGGCCGAGCGAAACGGCACCGTCTTCAACTTCGGCACCGCCCCCGCGCACGGCTCGATCACGGGCTTGGTCAGGAATTCACGCGTCACCTCCATCGCAGCAATGTGGGTGCCACCTCCCAGCACCCTCGGCTACGACCTCGCGGAGGCCGACGGCAATGTGGCCGCGCTCGGGGGTGCCTCCTTCTATGGCTCCAGGTTCGGCAGGCACCTGGTCGCACCCATCGTCGCCATCGTCTCCACTCCCGATCGCAGGGGCTACTGGCTGATCGGCGCCGACGGCAGCGTCTACCCGTTCGGCGACGCCCCGGACGAGGGCGGTGCCGGCGGCAAGGTGCGACGGGACCCGGTCGTGGCCGCTGCCGCGACGCCCGACGGTCGTGGCTACTGGCTCGTCACTTCAATGGGCCAGGTCCTGGCCTTCGGCGACGCCAAGAACTACGGCTCAGTCGACTCACCGATCAAGGCTCGCGCCGTCGCAATCGTGGCCACGAACGACGGCAAGGGGTATTGGATCGCTAGTAGCACCGGAGGCGTCTTCAACTTCAGTGACGCACTTTTCTACGGCTCGGCAAAGGCCGGTTCCCCAGGTCGGCCGATCGCGGCCATGGCGGCGACTCCCGACGGAGGCGGGTACTGGCTCGCCGACGAGAACGGCAGCGTGTTCCGTTTCGGCGACGCGCCGCGCCTCGCGCTGCGTCCGGGGACGAGACCCAGGTCGCCGGTCGTGGGCCTCACGGTCACCACCGACGGCACAGGGGCGTGGCTGGCCGAGCGGAACGGCACCGTCCTCACCCTCGGCACCGCCACGGCTCGCGGCTCGCTCACCGGCGTGACGGCCGCCTCGCCGATCACCTCCATCGCTGCGGTGCTGATGCCGCCCCCCTCGACTCTCGCTTACGACCTCGCCGAGGCCAACGGCAGGGTCGTGGCGGTCGGCAAAGCCGCCTACTACGGCTCCAGGTTCGACAAGCACAATGTCGCGCCCATCATCGTCCTGCTCCCCACTCCCGACCGCAGGGGTTACTGGCTGATCGGCGCCGACGGCAGCGTGTACCCCTTCGGAGACGCCCGCGACGAGGGCGGTGCCGGGGGCAAGCTGCGACGGGACCCGGTCGTAGCGGCCGCGGCCACCCCGGACGGCGCCGGGTACTGGCTTGTCACCGCGACAGGCGGCGTCCTCGCCTTCGGCGACGCCAGGAACTACGGCTCGATCAAGTCATCGATCTCGGGCCACGTCGTCGCGATCGTGACCACCACCGACGGCAAGGGCTATTGGATCGCCTTCAGGACTGGGAGAGTCTTCCACTTCGGTGACGCCAAGTTCTACGGCTCGGCGCGGCCTCGCAACATCAGACAATTGATAGTCGCGATGGCGGCGATGCCCGACGACGACGGGTACTGGCTCGCCGAGGCGAACGGCAACCTGCTCCGCTTCGGCGACGCCTTGCACCTGAGGACGTTCTATCCCGCGAGAGCCACCTCGCCCATCGTGGGCCTCGTCGTCACACCCGACGGCTCAGGGGACTGGATCGCCGAGCAGGACGGAACTGTCTTGAGCTTCGGCAGCGTCAAGGCCCACGGGGCGCTAAAGGGCCGGGCGGCCAGCTCGCCGGTCAGCTCCATCGCCGCCATACCGGTTGCGGCCCCGCGCCTCGAGGACCCAGCCGGCAGCTTCGGCTACGACGTCAACTGGCCCCAGTGCTCGACACCCGGGTCCTCGGAGACGGTGACGCTCCCCGGCCCGCCGTCTTACCCGGCGGGGACCATGGCCTACACTGTCGCCGTCGTCGGCGTCGACGGATGGGCGGTCGGGAAGTACAATCCGTGTCTCACGGCCGAGGTGAAATGGGCAGAGCAGGCCGAGGGGACAGACGGGGCGCCCTACGACCTGTACATGTTCCTCAACTCCCCCTCCTCGTCGGACACGATCGACGAGGAGGGCCCGGAGGGGACCTGTGCGCAGCTCGCCGCCGCTTCCCAGGCGGCCTGTCTCGCCTACAACTACGGCTACAACGCCGCCCAGGAGGCCGTCGAGTACGCGAGCTCGCAGGGCGCTTCGTCACCGGTGTGGTGGCTCGACGTCGAGAACGACGCCTGCGGCCAGTACTGGTCCTGTGACGACTCGCTCAACTCGCTCACGATCCAGGGGGCGCTCAACTTCCTGCACGCGCAGAACCTGACGGCCGGGATCTACTCGACCTCGGCGCAGTGGCAGGGGATCACCGGGGGCTACGTGCCACCCGGAGCCCAGGTCCCCATCTGGATTGCAGGGGCCTACTGGACCTCACCGCCTTACCCGTCGAGCTACAACTACGACGCCCCCTCGGTGCTGGCGCCTTACTGCGGGGCGAAGTACGCCTTCGCGGGCGGGGTCCCGTGGCTCTTGCAGGAGACACCCGGCCCGAACGACTACCCCTTCGACCCCGACTACGCCTGCTGAGGTCCGAGGAGTCAGTGGAAACCCGGGAGCTAGCTCCCCCGGTGCTCTTCACATCACAGCTGAGGCAACAAGCCCGGCAGTCACAGGCCGTAGCCATCCAGGGTCCCACCCCTCGAGCTCGGCACCCTGAACAGTCTCAGGAGCTTCCACGCGAAAGGTGTGGGACCGCGCTGGCCAGACACGCCGCGGAGTGGCAGCATTCGGTACATGGCAGTCGTTGGTGATCGCGTACAAATCTCTTCGAGGAAAGTTGGCGAGGCTCCCCGCGATGGAGTCGTGACAGGCGTGACCGGGTCGCTCTTGCGGGTGCGGTGGTCGACAGGGGAGGAGTCCACTGTCGTGCCCTCGATGGGTTCGCTTGCGGTCGTCGCGAAGCAGTCGGGTGGTGGTGGCCTCAGACGGCAGACAACGAGTGCTTCTCAGACGAAGGGCAAGTGAGCCGGTGACGCGAATCAAGAGCTACCACGAGAACGCGAGGAGCGCGCTTACTTCATGATCCGGCCAAACCCGCGTTTGCCCCGAGTGCACCGCGATCAGAGCCCGCAGCTTATGAGGCGACTCGCTGGCGATGACGGCGAACCCAGCGAGGGCTCTTAGCCGCGCCCACGACGACCGTTGTGGGCTCGTCTTGTGCCTCAGTGAGGCGCTCCTGCCAGCACGGATCGCAGAGGTAGGTGCCGTCCCGCACCCAGGTCAGCTGTCTCAGGCCGCAGTCGGCGCATCGCCGGTTCAAGTAGGCCGTGCGCTCGGCTGGCCACGGTCCTCGTGACGCTGCCAGGTCACCCAATCGCTGTTGAGCTCGCGCTACGAGACGCCAAGTTTGCGAATCGTCTCCTTCGCCTCGAACCACGAGGTCCCACGTCACGAGGTCGTACAGCAGCGCGTCGAATGTCTCGATCGGGATCTCCTTTTCTCCCATGGTGTCCATCTGTTCCCTCCTGCCAATGCTTCTTCGCTCAGTATGCAGCACGTGACAGAAGTATTACGGTCAGGTTGCGGCTGCTGGACGCCATCTGACGCGTGGGAACGGATTGCCGAGGCTCCTGGCCAGTCGTTGCGCCCTAACAACCGTGCCGCTTCTTCTTGGCATCGCGGGCAAACTTCTGGGCACTCCTGACGGTCGGGGCAACCGGTCGTCATGACCAGAACCGTGCACAGACCGTTGGAACTGGTCGAACCGCCGAACTCAATAAGATCTGGACGCGATCAAGGAGGTGTCCATGGACACACCTAGTAACGAGCCTGGACCGCTCCATTTAGCTCCGGGCGTAGGAGACGGTGTTGCGCCGTCAGTGGTCCCCGACAGAGTCCCGGTCGTGGCGACCTCGCCAGGAAGCGCACCGCTCAGCTTGATTCTCGGGGGTTTCCTCGCGCTCTTGTTGTCGGCGTGGGCAGGGATCGTTCCCTTTATCGGCCCGAGTTTCGGCTTCTCGGCAGACGGGACGGCCTCTTGGACCTGGAATCTCGTCCATGGGCTCGGCGCGGTCCTGCCAGGCGCGGTCGGCCTGCTCGCTTGTCTCGGCATCGTCGTGACCGCGCGCCGCATGACCGGCACGCTCGATGCTCGTCGGCTCGTCGGCGCAGGCTTTCTGATCTTCCTGTGCGGGGCGTGGTTCGCGTCGGTCCCGGTCGTCTGGCCCGTGCTCGTCGGAAGCTACTTCCGTGCCGCGTCGCCGTCTTTGACCCTGGACTACTGGATGGGACTTGCGATCGGACCAGGTGTTCTGCTCGCCGCTTTCGGTGCATTCGCGATGGGGCGTGCTGGACGGGAGTCACACAAGAAGTCTTAAGAGATCTTGCCTTGGCCTTGCAGGTCGGCTCGGCATGGGACGGGGCTGTCGCCCAGCGTTACAACGAGAGGCGACAATCCTTTGACCTCTCTCTGGGAGTGAGTTCCTTACGGATAGGTCGCGCTGTTAGCTTCCATCATGTCGGTATCTCTTCCATGTAGGTGATGCTGGCAGCTCCGGCTGGAAAACTGACCTCCGACCGGGGCACTGTTTTGACGACGGGTCAGCTACTCCTGCGCTTTACCTCCGTCAAGTACGAACATCGACGCTTACGTCGCAGCAGACTGGCCGATGCACTGGGCTGTCAGCCGCGGGTCGCCCGCCAGCACCGGCATCTCATGGGCAGCTGGACTGTCGTCCCGCTACCGAAGCCCGCGTGGTCGGTAGCCACTCGCTCCACCCGGCGGAGGGTCTCCGCCTGCTCCTCGGCCGCCCGCGTGATCACGGCGCTGTAGGTGCTGGCGAGACCCGCCAGCTCGTCGCGGGTCATCGGCATGGACCAGGTCGGCAGCTCGAGGCGGTGACGGTCGGCGTGGTCGCTGGCGGGCCTAATCTGATCGCGCCTAGGGTCGAGCAGCTCGGCGACCCACTCGACGTCGCGAGCGGGCCCGTCCCACAGCACGCCCAGGCGACCGCCGGGTCGTAGCACGCGGGCAGCCTCGGGCACGGTCAGGGCGAGATCCATCCAGTGCCATGCCGACGAAACAGCGACCGCGTCAAAGCTGTCATCGACGAACGGGAGCGCCTCGGCACGGGCCCCGACGGCCAGGACGCCCGGGTTGCGACGGACGAGGACCGCGCGCATTCGGGCATCGAGCTCGGCGGCAACCACCTTGCCGGGCACGCGCTCGCGAATGAGATGGGTGACGGCGCCGAACGACAGCGCCCTCCCGGCGTCGGGCGAATCGGTCATCGCCCGGACGATACCGAGAGGCGACCATCAGTTGCGGTCGAGCCGAAGACCGAGGCGCTTCGCAGGATCCAGAACGTGTGCCTCGCGTGCCAGGGAGCCACCTCGGCGGGACGTGATCGGGACTTTCGGCCCTGCCAGCCTGTCGGATGGCTGGCATACCCTCAACAGAGAGGTAGTCGAGATGAGAGACACGCCGTTGCCGGGCGAGATTCTCTGGAAATGGGTCAACCGGGAGGTTCCGGCCGAGCCCGCCTCGGCGAACCGAGTGGCGACGGTGGTGCAGGCAACCGGCGGTGAGCGTCGAGGCCACCCGTCGGGTGCGGGAGGGAGGGTCACTTGTGGTATCGCGATCGGAATGCGCGTAGCGCTGAACTGATCGGCGACTGCGAGGCGTTCCTTGTTGGGCACGTGGCTGAGCGGATAGAAGGACGCGCTGCGAGCGTACCCGCGTGGGCATGGATGAACTTGTTGGCGCATGGTTCGGAGCATGACCTGCGCTCGGAACGTGCGGTAGTGCGACCCCGCCAGGTCACCTCCGGTGATGAGTGGCGCGCGGCCCGCTCGTACCTGGCGGTGGAAGTGCTGAACCTCGCTGCCGAGTTCGGTCCGCTCGCCGATTTGCAGCGGAGGGTGCTCGTGCCGCTCGAGCAACGGCTTGCCTCGCGCCCCGAGGTCGCCGGATGGAGACCATGCCAGTGGGTCTGGAGCGTCGAAGCGGCGTTGGACAAGCACCGCCAGGCGTGGCGACGGACCATGACCGGGGGGACGCACCCACGTCGATGACGAGCGCCGGCCTGCGGGCGCACGACGCTCCGGCTGGGAACTCGATGGGAGGGGCGGTCCAGAGACGGAGGACGACGGGGCGGGAGGTACCAGCCGGAAACCGCGGCGGGAGGAGCGAGCGAGGAGCACCAGCGGTTGTCTCGGGCTGCCGATGTGGTCCTCACGGTTGAACCTGGATCGATACTGCCGATATATAATAATGTAGGCACATTAGCTAGGGACAGAGCGCTCGGACAGCTGGGCAGTTCGGGAAGAGGCGTCAATTCGATGAGCGAAGTGACGGACACGAGAGG
>JBEKBX010000082.1:0-8162 GCA_050015175.1 Acidimicrobiales bacterium
TCGATGTCTCACGGCACCAAGAACACCGGCCAACCCGCAGAGGTCAGCCGCGCATTTCCCACGATTCCGGCGCCAACAAGGCTGCCAAAGCGCCACGTTCACGGCCTCCCTACACTGCGGAGGCTGCGCACGCCAGCGCGCCGGCGACGGCGTCGGTGTCGCGCCCCTAAAGGTGACGAGCGCGGCTCGGTCTCGGCCGAGCTGGTACTCGCCACGCCGCTGTTGTTGGTCTTGATCATGGGCGTCGTCCAGTTCGCCCTCTGGGAGCACGCCACCCACGTCGCTGACGCCGTCGCCCAACAGGGCCTCGCCGTCGGCCGTCTCCAAGGCGAGACCGCAGCCGCCGGTCAAGCCGAAGCCCAAAGCGTCCTCGACCAGCTCGGCAGCGGCGTGCTCGTGGGTCCCGACATCACTGCCACTCGCACCGCCACGACCACCACCGTCGTAGTCACCGGTCACGCCGAGAGCGTCTTCGGCCTGTTCTCACTGCCGGTCAAGGCCGTCGCGTCCGGCCCGACCGAGGATTACGTTGCCCCGGCTCAAGCGCCATGACATTTCCCGCCCGTGTGAAGCGGGACGAGACCGGAGGCGTCGCCGCGGAGCTGGTGCTGTTGACTCCACTTCTCATCCTTGTCCTGCTTTTCGTCGTCGCCCTCGGACGCCTGGCCGGGGCGCGTATCGACGTCGACGGCGCCGCCGCTCAAGCAGCCCGGGCCGCGTCCATCGCCCGCGACCCCGCTACCGCGACAGCGATGGCCACCCAGATCGCGACCGCCGCGCTCGGATCCGACAACGTCACCTGCGCCCAGCTCAGCGTCAGCACCGACACCGCCCAGTTCCAGCCCGGCGGCTTCGTAGCTGTCACCGTCACCTGCACCGTGAGCCTCTCCGACCTCACCGGGCTGCGCCTTCCGGCTTCGGAGTCCATCTCGAGTCGTTTCGTCGAGGTCGTCGACACCTACCGGAGCGCCACATGACTGGCGCGCTCGGGCGACTGCGTGCCCGGGCGGGCGAAGAGGACGGCATGGTCACCGCCTTCGTCGTCGTGTTCACCATGGCGCTGTTGCTCATGGCCGGCCTCGTCCTCGACGGCGGGCTGACGCTCGCCGCCAAGGTTCAGGCCATCGACGAGGCCCAAGCCGCCGCACGTGCCGGCGCGCAGGCCATCGACATCCCCACCTACCGGGCCACCGGCCAGATCACCCTCGACCCCGCCCAAGCCACCACCGACGCCGAGGACTACCTCGCCGCGGCCGGACACAGCGGCACCGTCACCGTGAACGGCAACCAGGTCACCGTCACCGTCTCGATCGCCCAACCCATGCAGATACTGAGCATCGGCGGCATCGATCACCTCACTGTCACCGGGACGGGCACGGCCACTGCCGAGCAGAACGGCGGGCCGTGATGACCCGTGTCGGGCACATCGTAAAGGGCCTCTGTGCTCTCGGACTCCTCGCCGCCCTCGCCGCCGGCATCCCCTGGGCGCTCTGGCACTTCATCGGTTGGCCCCTCCCGCACCACGTCCCTTCATGGGCCCAGCTAGGCCACGCCCTCGATCAGCGAGGCATCCCCGACCAGGCCCTCGTCGACGCCCTCGCCGCCGCCGTCTGGGTCACCTGGGCTGTGCTCGTCGCCTCCATCGCCGTTGAGGTCCCCGCCACCCTCGCCGGGCGGCAGGCCCCCCGGCTCCCGCTCGCCGGGATCTTCCAACCAGTCACCGGCCGGCTCGTCGCCGCTGTCATCGTCGCCGCCCTCTCCCTCGCAGCTCGCCCGACCCACGGGGCTGCACTTGGATCGCTCGGCGGCGGCCTGTCGGCGGCCAGCGGACGCCAACCAGTCGCCACGCTGGTTCTCACCGATGCCACCCGGCCGCTATTGGCCACTTCCAAACCGGCCGCAGCAGACCTCAGCACGCCCGACGTCGCGAGAACTTCCACCAACTCGTCGCGCACATATGTCGTCCAGCGCGGCGACACCCTCTGGGGCATCGCCGAGCGACAGCTCGACGACCCGTTGCGCTGGTCGGAGATCTACCGGCTCAACGAGGGCCGACCCCAGCCCGACGGGCGCGCACTGACCGACCCTCACTGGATCGACCCCGGCTGGATCCTCGTGATGCCCGAAGGACCAACGCCGGCACAACGAAGCTCAACGCCGACCAAGCTCCCGGTCACGACTACGCCGACGAGACCGACTACCTCACCCGCCCCACCGGCTGTCACGCCAACGACTGCTCAGAGCCCATCGACCGCGCCCCGACCCGTGACGTCCGTACCGGCAGGGCGCGCACCGGTCCCGACGAGTCGCGCGGCCCAAAAGACTGGTACGAACGGGACGCCGGTTCGGTTGCCGTCGGGCTCGGTCGTCGCCGGCTCGTTCGCGGCGGGCGTGCTCTCGGCCGTAGCCCTTGGGCGCTTGCGGCGGCGCCACGCCTACCGCTACCGGCCGCCCGAGCCCGGCCGGGACCTCACCCCCGAGCCGTCGCGGCCGACGCTGCACCACCTCGCCCACCCCTTCGGTGCCGAGGCGGACCACGAGGATACGAGTGACCCCCGAGCGTTCCCGATCGCCCCGTTCGACGACGCCGAGCGCTGCTTGGACCCCGGACACCTCGAGGTCGGTACCCGCAACGGTGCGACCGTCACCGTCGAGACCACCGACCTGTCGGGCATCGCCTTGTGCGGACAGGCGACCGACGACATCGCCCGGGCGCTCGTTGCCGGCCTGCTGGTCCGGGCCGGTCCGGGCGCCTTTGAGGTCCTCCTCACGGCCAGGCTCGCCGAGCGGCTGCTCCCCGGTCTTGGCCCGGATGCGGCGATACGGCGAGCGAAGGCCTCCGATGATCTGGCCCGGGCTGTCGAGGCCGAGATGATCGCCCGGACCAGACGCCTCGACACCGCCGAGGCCATAGATGCCATGAGCTACCGGGAGGCGAACCCCGAGAACCCGCTGCCGCTGCTCGTCGTGTTCCTCGACGAGGTGCCTGACGACTCGATCGGGCGATGGGTGGCGCTGGTGGGCGGTTCGGCTCGCCTTGGGATCGCCGTCGTGTACCTCGGCCGTAGCCCTGCTGCCATCGGCCAGCTGTCCGTCGACGCCAGCCGCACCGTCACGAACGCGGACCCGCCCGCGCTCGCTGAGCACTTGGCCGGCGCCCAGCTGTTCGGCCTGCGAGGTGACGAAGTAGTCGAGCTGCTCGGCGCGGTCGCCGACAGCCTCGACGAGGACGACCCCGACGACGACGAGGTCGAGGCCTTGGTCGACGAGCCGATCACCGTCCTGCACCCGGTCGGATGGGACGAACCGCCTGGTACCGGGGAACCCTGGCCCGACGCTTGCGTCGTGGAGGAAGGACAGGACCGCCCGATCGTCGTCCAGATGCTCGGTCCCTTTCGCATCACCGCCCACGGCGAGCCTGTCGCGACCGGGCTGCGCAGCCGTGCCAAGGCCCTGTTCGCGTGGTACCTGGTCCGCCCCGAAGGCGCCACCAGCGACGAGGCCGTCGACGCGCTGTGGCCGGACACCACTCCCGAGCGTGTCGCTAAGCAGTTCTGGCGTGCCTTCGGTGATCTGCGCGCGCGGTTGCGCGGTCCCGGCGACGAAGCTCTCGACGTGCTCACCAAGACCGGCGAGCACTACCAACCGTGCGCGGCCGAGATCGCCTGCGACCTGTGGGAGTTCCAGGCGGCCCTCGCGGATGTCGCCCGGGCCACCGACGACCAGGCCCGAGCCGCACTGCGCCAAGCCGTCGACACCTACCGTGGCGACCTCCTCCAAGGAGGCGACTACCCCTGGGTCGAACCGGTCCGCCAGGACCTCCACCGCCGAGCCCTCGACGCCCACCTCCGCCTGGCCGAGCTCGAAGACCACGCCGGACGCCCCGACGCCGCGGCTGACACCTTGGAGCGTGCCATCGACCTCGACCGCTATGCCGAGGAGCCCTACCGCCGGCTCATGGCCCTCCACGCCGCCCACGGTCGCATCGACGCGGTCACCACTACCTGGAAGCTCCTTCATCAACGCCTTGGGGACCTTGACCTCGAAGTCGAGCCCGCCACCACCCGCCTCTACCGTTCGCTCACCGCCAGCGCGCCCGACACGTCAGAAGGTGCCCACCCCGTCCGGCTCTCGTCGTGAACACAGGGCAGGTCCTCTCCGGCATCGACACGCTCACGGTTTCATGGGCGCGGCTCTCTTCGTGATCGGGCGACGGGTTGTAAGCTCACCCGGCCATCGGACGCTTCTACCGTTCTCGCCCGTTCATGGCCGGGGCGCCCTCGTTGCGATCTTCACCATCCGATGAGGCGACACGAAATTGGCGAGTCAGTGCACAGCCTCGCCAATGAGGTCGGCCAGCGCGAGGTTCGCAACCATCTTGGCAAACCGTCGTCCAGCCGATGGGCGCAGGACAACCGTCGTCACGCCAGCCGAGCTCAGGTGGCCGAAAATCGCGCCGAGTTCGTGCCGGTTGGGCGAGATCTGTCCGTAACCGTCGACGACCACCATGTCGAAGTATGAGGGGGCGTCGGCTAGCAGTCGGGACAGTCCCGGCCGGTCCCCCCGGACACCCGCCCACTGGTCGGCGTAGGTCGCGACATGCTGCCAGCCCGGCTGTCGAGCGACTTGGGCAACGAGACGGCCTACCTGTCGGTTCAGCCGGCCCCGGCCGGCACGACCGGGGGCTTCTCGGGCGTAGATGGCAACTCGTCCCATGACGTCTCCTCTCTCGCGCGGTGTCATTGGTGAGGAGACCTCTGCACGAAGGAGAAAGCAAGGCGAAACGGGTCGTCAGCTGAGGCGCGAGAACCGTCCTTATCCGTAGTCGAATCTCAGAGCGACCCGGTATTGCGTGCTCACGTTCTGTGTTCGGGTCGGCTCTTTTCGGGCACGACCTCTCTATGCCCTCTCGCGAGCGCGGCTGGCCGATGAGGTCGTAGGTCGCGGCAATTTAGTAGCTAGCTGGGAACGCGCTTCCCCAGATCCCATAGAGCTGACGGACTGTTTCCGCTAGATCGGTCCCGCTGATGATCGAGGCGAGGTGCATCGGGGTAGTTTCGATCAAGTGCCAGACGATGATGCTTTCAGGCTGCGACACGAGCCAGTACGTCCCTTCGCTCGCGGAATCGCTGTAGGGTCCGAACTGTTCGTAGGCGAGCGCGAGTTTCTCTCGATGGGTGGCGACGAACTCTTCGAGAGCGGCTGGATAGTCCTCGATTTTGCGGTCCCGGATCACGACGGACAGATGGCCAAGGACCTCGAGCGACAGCTCGTGTTCGCCAGGTTCGCCCACGAACGTGAAGTAGTGGGACTCGGCCGCGGCGAGAAGGCGCGCTTCCGCGTACCCCGGCATAGATGCGACCTCGGTCATTGCCCGTTCCACCTCCTCGTCAAATATCTCAACCAGCACTGACAGTCTCAGAATCCGGCGCTTGGTTTCGCTCTCAGGGTCGAGGACGGGCTTGTAGACGAGCTTGTGGGATGGCACGGACCAGAGGTCCTGCGCCTTTGTCCGCAGTTGGATCTCGCACTCGATGGATTCGCCGTCGCTCGTAGTGGCACCGGGGACCTCGACCTGGATGTGCACGCCCGGGTAGAAGAGGATCGCTTCGTCAGCCTCTTCCGACTTGTCCTCGATCCGCAATACGTGGACCGGACAGCGAGCAACGTCTTCGAAAATCGCTCGAACCTTTGCGAGGTCGCCAAGCGTCTCGACGATCACGCGAGCACCGAGCTTGTCGGTCACGTCGCGCCATGGGTCCGAGTACGACGCACCCTTCACCTGCAGCTTCTTGATGAAGCTCGAGACCGTCTTCTCGCGTGCGTCCATCGCTGCGTGGACGCCCGCGAGGCGCGCTACCTGTTCGAGACAGTCCAAAATCGATCCAGCAGCAGCCGAGAAGGCTGAAAGTTCAGCGACGTACCGCTGGCGCGCGTCGTCGTATGAGCTCAACTGGCCTCAGCAGTGAGTCTCTTGGGACCGTTCGCTCCAGTGATTGACTTCACCTCGTCTTCGATGGTCACGCGACTCTTCGTCGCGGTGATGGTCTCGATCTTGAGTGAACCGTCTTCGTACATCGAAGGAGGCACGAAGATGGTCGCGTCGCGCGCCGTCTGAACCTTGACGCGCCGAATCTCGTTCGCGATCAACTCGGTGTCCTTCCGAAACTGTCGAACGGGAAGGCCGCTCTCTCGCATGGCTGACATGAAGGCGTCTTGATGCTCGGGTCGCATGATGTCCTGTGCGAATCGCTCGGGTGAGAGCGTTCCGGACTGTGACTGCATCGCCGCGAGGAGCCCAATTTCGTATGCGGCCTGCGTCTCCGGATCGTCTTTTGCCGAGGCGCGGATCACCTTCTGCGAGAGCTCGAAGAAGCGTTGAGTGAGTACCCGGGGTTCGGAGATGAACTGACATCCAAGAAATAGCAAGAAGTAGTCGGCGATTCCGCCTTGTCCTCGTTGTGTGTCCACGACATGGCCAGAAAGCGGGCCATCCTCGGGTACGGCGGAGCTTGAGAACGCGCCCGCCTTGAAGACCTGCGTGCCCTGCCCGAGCACGAGGTCCCGCAGGTGCTGGGCGCGGTAGGTGCGGAGCCCTTGCGCGTTTGTCGTCTGTTCCACGCGCATTGCCTGCTCGTGATCGAGCTTTGAAATGACGATGACGATCTCGTCTTGGATCTTCCCACTCGCGATCAGCAACAGGCTGATAGGCGTCACGTGCGCTTGCATGCAGCGGAGGCGAACCGCCATGGCCCGCGAACTCTCGACGAGGTCATCTGTTGACCGCACCAGCTGGCGAATCATGTCGGGGACCGGCGATTGCTCCTCGACGTCCTCGACGACCTCGCGCGCGAATCCACCAAGTCCCTCGCGCAGCTTTGTTTCAAGGAAACCCTTGTCGGTCGAACCAAGCTCGATCGGTGCTTCCGAGAGCGCGACGCCGTGATCATCTTCCGAAGGCGCACGGCCCCGCGGAAGTTCGTGCATGATCACTGTATCCACCGTCAGGCTTCCAAAGTCAGGCATTGGGGCCTCCTCAAACTGCCTGCACAGCGTAAGTCTGACCGAGGAGTCAAGCGAGCCTCCAGGATTCCCGGGCCGGTTCAGCTTGGGATTACCGACGATTGGCCAGTCGCGATTGAGCCCTGACAGGCCGACACGCCCGGGACAGCGGAGTCCGCTGTGATCCCCATCGCGCGAGTCGATGACCCACATCAACCTCGGTTGCCGAGGGCGTCTCCGTCGTTCGGGCTCTTCAGGTCTTCACCAGGGCCGGGCGTTCGGTGTGACGTTCGGAGCGTGTCTTCTCCAGTACGGCCGCGACGGATAATCGGCAGGGTTATGCGCTTACCGTGAGACGTCCGTAGTGACGAGCAGCAGGCGGCTAACCGGTCGCCATCGACCCTTCGGTCCATGCCTTGCCTGAGGGTTCATCGTGCAGCCCGCCATCAAACCGTCGTGGCACCGAGGTAAGTGTCGGTTCCCCAAGAGGCACCGACCGTCGTGGGAAATGACTCGACGCGGACGTCGGCACCGGTGTACGGGGCGTCGACCATCACGGCCTGGCCGCCTTCCATGTCGACGAAGATCCCGACATGCTCGACATTGGATGGTTCCCCTCCGAAGAAGACCAGGTCGCCTGGTTCGAGCGGCTCGTCGGGTGCGAGCTTGGTGGTCGCGTCGTACTGCGCTTGTGCGGTCCGGGGCAAGGTGATGCCGGCCGCCTCGTAGGCGGCCTGGACCAAGCCGCTGCAGTCGAAGCCGACACCGGGGGTCTCACCGCCCCAGACATACGGAGTGCCGACCTGAGCGAGCGCCCAGTCGACGGCGATCCCGCCCGCCGTGCCGGTAGCGACGGTCTGGGCTTCGGTCTGGCCGTAGGAGTTGGCGAGGTCGAGGACCTCGGACACGTAGGTGTCGGAATGGTTGTAGTCGAAGACGGCGGCCGAGAGGTTGGTGCCGTCGGCGGCCCCGTTGGCGCACAGGTCCCGCGCTGCCGCGTAGACGGCGTCGGTCGGGTCATACGGGCTCGGTGGGTTCGCACCGCCGGGCGGGACCGGCTCGTCGTAGGCGGCGAAGGTGGCGGGCTCGAACTGCATGGGTCCTTCGGCGCCGGCCGAGTTCGCCCCGGAGTGCACGCCGGGAAGGGTGGATTGGCCGTT
>JBEKBX010000083.1:0-7787 GCA_050015175.1 Acidimicrobiales bacterium
GAAGCAAGTGCTCGGTGCCGATAAAAGGGTGATGAAGCTCGCGCGCTTCCTCTTGAGCGAGTGTCAGAACCCGACGTGCCTGGTCGGTGAAGCCCTCGAACACCGCCTCAGTGTGCCACGGCCGCGAGAGTGGGCTCGATTCTCCGCCCCGATGTTGAGCAGGTCTTGGATCGGTCGGGGGTAGCCGAGAGAGAGGTCCTCGAAGACCGCTCGGTTCGCATAGCTCCTGCCGTGCAGCGCGACCTCGGCGTCCTTCAGTTCAACCGTGCCTGCCGCGTCGTGAGGGAAAGCGTGCACTCCCTCGGCGAGGATCGCCAGCTTGTACTCGGCGGTGAAGACGAGCCGCGCCGGGTTGTGGTGCAACGGTCGCCCGCTGCCGTCGGTCGACACCCCGTCGTCCACATGCCAAGTATCGGCCTTGTAGATCGCTGCTTGTTGCTTGCCCATGACTGACAACCCTTCTTGCCCTCATCGCTCAGATGGTGGATAGAAGGTGTCTCAGGGTTTGTGGACACAGAGGGCCAGCTTGGACCGCGATCCCTCGGGCGAGCCGTCGTGGGCCCAGCTTTGCCGAGACCGCCGGATGGGGATCGGCTGATCCGGGGGAGTGACTGGAGCCTGGCCCCGGCCGCCAGCCGGGCGGTCCTGGCCGCCGAAGAAGCTCCGAAGCGCCGCCGCCACGAGTTCCGGCTTGCCCCCGTTGTCGGCCGCGGTGTGCCCGACTCGCGAAAGCATGACGCGTCGCGCACCCGGCAGCACAGCGGCGAGTCCATCGACCGCTGCCTCGAGGCTCTTGTTGCTCCGCTTTCCTCCGAGAAGGAGCACCTCGCAACGGAGGGATGCGAATCGCTCGAGCGGTCCGGCCGCCTCGGCCACGGTGATGGCGTCGTAGTGGATGGTCGCGATGAGGTCCAAAGGGTGGACGACACCGGGAGGCGATGGTTTGCGTGCAGCAGCACGGATTCCAAGACGGATCCCTTGCTCGAGCAGGACGCGGGGCACGAACCGGAGCGCAGTCCTGTCGGCAGTTCCCTTCAGGACCGTGACGAGCGCAGCTGCGAGGTCTCCTCGTGCCAGCTCACGCTCGTAGCGAGGCACCCACGCGCGCTGGGTCGTCTTCTCGGTCTCGAGCGTGGCTCGTAGAGCGCGAGCTTGGTGATGCTCGGGGGATCCGAAGAGCTGCCTCAAGTGCGATCACCGCACCGGCGCTCGGGCCGAAGACGTAGTGAGCGCCCGTCTCGCTCAACAGCGCCTCGACGTCCTCCACCTCATCGTCGAGACCGTGGTCCTTGCTGTACGGGCCGCTCATGCCGCGGCCACGACGGTCCGGGACATAGAGCGTGAACTGGTCCGCCATCGCGCGAGCCAGTGTGAGGAAGTTCCGGGAGCTCTGTCCGGCACCATGCAACAGCACGACGCCTGGGCCGTGGCCGAGCTGGCGGTAGCCGATGACGGTGCCATCACGCGAGGTCAGCGTCCCCGTCGAGCGGTCCGGCGAGGGTGCACTCACGACTCGATCACCAAGATGATCAGACACATTGCGTCGTCGGTCGCGTCGATGCCGTCACGGTTCACGGGTACGTCCCCGGGTGCTCGCCTTAGACCGCTTCTTGATCTCCTTGGCCTGATCAGGGTTCAAGATCTGCCAGAACGTCTGTCGGCTGACTCCGAGCCTCTGTGATGCCTTGGTTGGCCCGATCGCCTCACCAAGGCGCTCGGCGAGTTCGCGTCGTTTTGCGGCGATTCGGGAGATGGCCGCTCGGTGCTTTGCGGTTTCGACGGGAAGGCGCAGCAGCTCCTTCACGACCCGGTCCATCTCTTTGTCGTCCATAACTCGATGCTATGCGTAAGGGGGCTGATGACGACTGCTGGAGCGCTGTCCGTCGCTCTTGAGCGCCCGAGGCACCCGATGGACGAATATCAAGTAGTCATCCGCCGAGGCTGGTTCGAGTTAGTCGAAGAGCCAACAGCGGCCTTGCCCATGCGACCGTTACGTCGGCACGGTTGATCTGCCCCAACCCATAAGCATCCAGTAGGTCGTGCCGGTCGAGGTCGAGGGACCACTGCCCGCGGGTCAGCCCGGCGTCGAGGTCAGGCCGCACAAGGTGTGCTGCCCGGACGCCCTTTATGCAAGCCGTCAGCGCAGGTCGTAGACGTGCTCCGAGGTCGGTCCTGCCGCTCACCCCTTCCTCGTGCCTCCGACGTGCCTCACGCGCAGGCTAACGGCAGATCACCGGAGGAGACCAGGGGGCGCCGGGGGCCGATCAGAACTAGCGAACCGAGCCGTCTGATAGGTGCCGCTCCTCGGCATGTCGACTCTATGACCGACTTGCTCCCAAAGGAATCATTCGGTGTGCTTGCCAAAGGCGCTCATCCAGGGCGCTTGCGCCCGGACCAAGCTCTTCGGGCTTACTATCTCTACAACTGTGCCGAGCCCCATTGCCGAGACGCTCGCGCTCATGCTCCTCGTAGCGACGCTCGTGTGCGCTGTCGCCCGACCCAGGGGATGGCCGGAGGCCGCGTTCGCTGTCCCGGCCGCCCTCTTGCTCTTAGTGCTCGGAGTGCTGCCCCTGAGCCAGGCCGGCGTCGAGATTAGGAGCCTCGTCCCCACTATCGGCTTTCTCGCTGCCGTCCTCGTTCTCGCCGACATGTGTGACCGCTACGGCCTGTTCGAGGCCGCCGGGACCTGGATGGCGACCGGCTCTCGCGGCAGGCCGGTCGCTCTCCTCGCCCTGGTGTTCGTGGTCGCAAGCGTGGTGACCGCCGTGCTCGGCCTCGACGCGACGGCCTTGTTGCTCACCCCGGTCGTGCTCACGACGGTGGCACGGCTTCGGCTACGGGCCAAGCCGCACGCCTATGTGTGCACACATCTCGCGAACTCGGCCTCGCTGCTCTTGCCAGTCTCGAACCTCACCAACCTCTTGGCCTTCCGCGCCAGCGGGCTGAGCTTCGCCCGCTTCGGAACGATCATGGCACTGCCGTGGTTGACGGCGATCGCCGTCGAGTGGATCGTGCTGCGGCGATTCTTCGCCACCGATCTCGTCGGGCGCGGTGAGACCGAGGTCGCGACGTCGCTTCGGATCCCAATCTTCGCCGCCGCGGTCGTGGCTCTAACCCTCGTCGGGTTCTTCGTGGCCTCGGTCCTCCATGTCAACCCCGCGTTCGCAGCACTCGGCGGCGTGGTCATCCTCGCTGTGCCGGCCCTGGTGCGTCGACGCGCAAAGGTTCGCGACATCGGCCTTGCCCTCGATGTCCCGTTCCTCGCCTTCGTGCTGGCCCTCGGGCTTGTCGTCAAGGCCGTCTCGCTCCACGGGCTGAGCTCGCTGGTGGTCCACCTCGTGCCGAACGGGACGTCGCTCGGGTCACTCCTCCTAGTAGCTGCGGTCGCTGCCGTGCTCGCCAATGTCATCAACAACCTCCCAGCGGTGCTGCTTCTTCTCCCGGCAGCAGCGGCGGCCGGGCCGGGGGTGGTGCTGGCGGTTCTCATCGGCGTCAACGCCGGCCCCAACCTCACCTACGTCGGCTCGCTTGCGACCCTGCTCTGGCGGCGTGTACTGCGACAGCGCGGGGAGGAGCTGCCCACCTCGGAGTTCCTCCGTCTAGGTGTTGTGACTGTGCCTCCCGTGTTGTTGGCGTCAACTGTTGCCTTATGGGCATCACTGAGATTGGTGGGATGATTCAACCAGTGAGGGTTGTCGTCTGGTTGGTCGAGGGGACTTGGCAAGGGTGCCTCGACGCCGCAGCCAAGATCCTTCCCCCCGACGCGCAGGTCACTCTCCTTCACGTCACGCCCTCCGACGTCGGCGAGATCAGCGAAGCGGCAACCGCCGGACTGCTCGGTCGGGCCTTTCGGGCACGCAGGCCTACCGGCCATTTTGAGGAGGTCGCGAACGAGGAGGCCTCCGAGATCCTGAAAGCCGCGGCAACGCGGCTCGGACGGGAGAATACGGAGCTTGTTCATCTTCGGGGCCGGGTGGAGCGCGAAGTTGTCGGAGCAGTCGCCGACGGCGTCGACCTCTTGGTTGTGGCCCGCGACGGTGACCGTTCGCGTCTCGGTCCGCACAGCTTGGGTCACGCCACTCGCTTCATCGTCGACCACGCCCCTTGTCCCGTGCTGCTGGTGTGGCCGGACGAGGCACCGGGCATCGAGTCGATGCCACCGCCGCCTCCGGGGCACCATCCGCCGCCGCTGCCGCATGGACCCCACCGCGAGGGCCCTTAACTGGGCAATCTGTGCCGGTCGTGTTGCAGCGCTGTCATTGCCGTCGCGAGTGCGGAATCGGCCTAGGCGCGCGAAAGCACCGAGCACTTTCCGTCGGCCTCGGTTCCAGTTGCGGCTCCTTGAGAAGATGCCTCGCTCACTTCCGGCCGCACGCGACGGACCGTAAGCCCTCGAGCTTGGCACCCGCCTGCTTGTCGACCTCGGACAACAAGTGTCCGCAGGCGGTCGTAAGTGAACGCGACGCTCGTGTGGCCGGTTCGTCGAGCGATATCGGAAGGGCCCCACTCCGGCGGCGGCCAAGAAGGCCACCACACTGTGCTTGAGATCGTGCCGCCGTAGCGGCGACGACCCGGCTGTCCCGGAGACCACCTGGAACGCACCGTTGTCATTTCCCTCATGCGCAGAGACGCCGCTCTCTATGAGGTTGCATCACCACCGACCGGAAAAGCGGGTCGACCGGGGAAGCAAGGCGCCCGGCTAGCCACCCTGACGAAGCTCGCGCGGGCGGCTACCGGCTACACCGAGGTGGAAGCACGACTGGCGGGGACGACAGGTCACAAAGCTCACCTGGACAAAGACGTGCTGTGGTACAGGGTCTGCCGCGACGCCCTCGTATGCTGCGTCGTCGTGAGGGACCCCTCGGGCATTGAGCCGGGCGATCTCTTCACCACCGATCTTGTCATGTCACCAGCCGAGGTGGTCGAGATCTACGCCGGGCACTGGTCGATCGAGATGTGCTTCCGCGACGTGAAGCGAGGCGTCGAGGCCAAGAGCCCGAAGGACAAGGGACCCGAGCGGGCTGCCGGGCTGTCGTTCTGGCTGCATGGCGTCATCTGGGTCTGGTATCTCGAGATCAGCGGGGGCGGCCCGAGCTTCTCGGTGAAGCCCTGGTACTCCGCCGAGGCGATGCCCTTTGTTGACGCGATGGTCGAGCTGCGCCGTACGCTGTGGCGGGAACGAATATCTCCGACTTCGGGACTTCAGCCCTTGACCAGTAAAAAGTTGACTTATTCGTCGAAGCGCTCGCCGTTGCTGCATAGGGGCTACCCACCAACCGAAGCACCCTCAGCGAGACTGCGAAAGTCGACTCAAAGCATGGACGCGAGTATCGTTCGATTGGCGATGGAGCTCGCTCAAGCTGCCTGACAAGGCTGATGGCTCCTGCGAATGGTTGACAAACTGTCGCAGGAGGTGGCAGTGGAGAGCGATGCGCAACCTTCAAGGTCACCCACAGCAGGTGACAAGTCGTTGGAGACTGAGGCGAGCCGAAAAGAAGCTCTGCTCTCGATGGACCTAACCAGATCAAGCCTCTTTGCTCAACGCTCGAATTGGATTCTTTGCTCAATGCCCGTGTCGGAGACGTCGATGTCTCCGCCATCGCGGCTCCGCCTGACGACTAGCCGACCAGCCCGGGGATGGCGGTGCCGGGCTACGGAGCTCGCCGTCGAGCCTGCGAGCTGGTCTGATGCCTCCCACGGCGACGTGATCGGACACGACTCCGGGAAAATGCTGTGACGAGCGAACTTGACCAGTTGACAACAACGGCCTTCGAGCTGGCGTCCGCCGCGGGGCGGACAGGTGACATCGCCGAACGCGCTCGGCGCCTCGGCGATCGCCTGGCACAGGGAAGCTTCCACGTCTCGGTGCTCGGTGAGTTCAAGCGCGGCAAGTCGACGCTCGTCAACGCGCTCCTCGCCGAGGACGTTCTTCCAACCGGCGTGCTGCCGCTCACCGCCGTCGCCACGGAGATCTCTTTCGGAGAACGCCGAGCGGTCGTGGTGCCCCTCGACGGTCCGAGTTACGAGATCGCGCCCGACGAGATCGCGGAGTTCGTCACCGAGGAGCGCAACCCTGAGAACGAGCGGCAGGTGGCCCGGGTCGAGCTGCAGGTGCCGTCCCGGCTCCTCGAACCTGGCGTGGTGCTCGTCGACACGCCGGGTCTCGGCTCCATCTACCGGCACAACGATGAGGAAGCACGCCGGGCACTGTTCGATGCAGACGGAGCAATCCTCGTTCTCTCGGCCGACTCGCCCCTGTCGGCTCAGGAACGGGAACTGCTCGGCGTGCTCGCGGAACGCCGGCAACCCACGTTCTTCGTACTCAACAAGATCGACCATTTGGCGCAGGACGAGGCTGGCCAGGTACGCCGCTTCGTCACTGACGCGATTGCAAGAGAGCTCGGCCGAAAAGAGCGGTTGTGGTGCGTCTCGGCCCGGGCCGCCCTTGCCGCGCGAAAGCTTGGAAGGGACCCCGAGGGGGAGGAAGGTGGCGAGTTCGCCGCCTTCGAGACCGCCTTCGGTGAGTTCGTCACGAACGACCTCGTCGAGGCGAGGCTCGTCACGGCTAGGCGAGAGCTTGCTCACCTCGGTCGTGCCCTCGATGACGCCGTTTCGCTCGAGGCAGCCGCCCTCGCTCTCGATGCCGAGGAGCTGGCGCGCCGTGTCGTCGAGTTCGGCGCTGCCGCCGGCGAGCAGCGCCAGGCATTCGAGGACGAGCGGACGCTTCTCGGCCGAGATGTCGCCGCGCTCATGGAAGACCTCGCCGAGCGCCTCTTCGCCTTCGCCCGAAAGGCACCCGCCCAGTGGATCGACCGACTGCAGGCAGTCGCGCGCTCCGCACCCGTAGGCCGGCTCGAGGACGAGCTTCAGAGGAGCTTGGAGACGGCGGTGCAGGAGTGCTTCGAGGAGTTCCGCCAAGCAGAAGCCGACCGAGTAGAGGAGGCCTGGTCAGCGCTCGCCGAGCGGTTCCGTGCGAAGACCCAAGCGCGGGTGAACCAGGTGCGGGCGACGGCAGCGGACCTGTTCACTATCTCGCTCCCCGATATCGCCGTCCCGGAGGTGTCAAGCGAGCGGGAGCAGTTCTTCTATCTCTTCTTACACGTGGACCCGCTCGGCGAGGAGCTGCTCCGGGTCATTCGCCGGGTGCTCCCCCCGGCGCTTTTCCGTCGCCGCATGCTCGCCCGTGCTCGCGAGCAGTTGGCCAGCGAGTTCGACAAACACGCTGGCCGTGCCCGCTGGGACCTCGCGCAACGCCTCGACTCGGTCCGCCGCCGATTCGAGGTTGCCATGAGCGAGGAGCTCGAAGGGACCATTGACGCGATCACAGCTGCTGCGGAGCGGGCAAGAGAGCTGCAACGCGTGAGCGAGACCGAGCGCGATCGCCAGCTTGGTGAGAGCGAGGCAGCACGTGAGGCGGCGCGCCATGCGCTCGCGTTCGCCGAAACCGGAGGAATCGAAGATTGACCTCGGGAGCTGCCCCCGAAAAGCACCGAACGGCTGCTCGCTCGTCCTAGTGACGTGTCAGCGTGATTGTATAAAGAATTAGGCGGAATCGGGACTTTCCCTACCTGCCAAGCGTTGTGCCTGGTAGAACCCCCTCGAGAAGGAGCTGCCATGGCGCGTCGCGGACGACCGACCGTTGAGATCACCCTCACCGACGAGGAACGCCGAACCCTCGAAGGTTGGGCGCGGCGGCACTCCTCGGCCCAGTCCCTCGCCCTTCGTTGCCGCATCGTTCTCGGTTGCGCCGACGGGCGCACCGATCGCGAGGTCGCGGCAGAGCTCGG
>JBEKBX010000084.1:0-7782 GCA_050015175.1 Acidimicrobiales bacterium
GCCGCCCGCCCGGCCACGCCGTCAGCTCCAGATGGCCGACCCGTTCTCGTAGTCGAAGAAGTTGAGCCGCTCGGTGTCGACGGCAAAGGTGGCACGTGATCCGGCCCTGAGCTCGCTCCGGGGAGAGACCCGGGCGACGCCGGCGGCCCTGACGCCTCCGGTCTGGAGCGTCTGGAGCCCTTCGAGCTCACGGGTCTCGGCCGCGGCCTGGGCGTCTTCCGAGCGGACGCGCGTGGCGTCGAGCAAGAAGTGCACCTGCAGCTCGTTGCCGAGGGCCTCGATGAGCTCCACGTCGGCGCTGAGGGTGGTGCCCGGTGCTGTTGGCGGTGCCAAGGCGGCGTCTGTCAGGTGCTCGGGGCGGATGCCTAAGACCACCTTGCGGTCCTTGTAGTTACGAAGCGCCGGGCGGGCGGCCAAGAGGGCGTCGGACAAGTTGAGCGACTGCGAGCCCACCTTTACCGCTGTCGCGTCAGAAGAGACGACGGCCTCGTAAAGGTTCATGGCAGGAGACCCGATGAACGCCGCCACGAACAAGTTGTCCGGGTGCTCGTAGAGCGACTGGGGCGAGTCGCACTGCTGGAGCCGGCCCATGTGCAGCACGGCCACCCTGTCGCCCATGGTCATGGCCTCGGTCTGGTCGTGGGTGACATAAAGCGTCGCCACGCCGACGCGCCTTTGGATGCGGGAGATCTCGGCGCGCATCTGCACGCGCAACTTGGCGTCCAAGTTGGAGAGCGGCTCGTCCATCAAGAACACCGAGGGCTCGCGCACGATCGCGCGTCCCATGGCGACGCGCTGGCGCTGGCCACCCGAGAGCTGTCCCGGCTTTGAGCTCAGGTACTCGGTGAGGCCTAACAGCTGGGCGGCCTCGCGGACCTTGGCGTTGATCTCGGCCTTGGGGAACTTTCTCAGCTTCAACGCGAAGCCGATGTTCTGGGCCACGGTCATGTGCGGGTACAGGGCGTAGTTCTGGAACACCATGGCGACGTTGCGGTCCTTGGGGGGCAGGTCGTTGACGGGCTTTCCGCCCATGCGAAGCGTCCCGGAGGTGATGTCCTCCAGGCCCGCCACCATCCGAAGAGCCGTCGTCTTGCCCGAGCCGGACGGGCCCACCAGCACCATGAGCTCGCCCTCGGCGACGTCCAGGTCCAGATCCGACACAGCGGGCAGGCCGTTGGGGTAGACCTTGCTCACCTTTTCCAGGTTCACAGTTGCCATGGAGTCTCCTTGATGGCCATCAAACTAATCTCGATCAGGCGACTATTTCACATCACGCTCGCCTGCTACGGGAAGAGCTCAGCGACAGTCGGTTCGAGCGACCGCACATTTCCTGCTGCCGTGCAGTTAGTGGCGCGTGCGCAGCGCCGTCACAAGCCCGACGCCACTGAAGACGGCGCCGATCTGGTACGAGTCGAGGAGTCCCTGTCCGCCACAACGCCCGCGAGCTCCATGGAAACGATTGCACAACTTGACCGGCATCAGCCTTGTGGTTCTACGCTGTGGACCAGGTGCGCGATCGACCCCGGCGCGACGGCAGATACGGCGTCTAGCGGCGCCTAGAGCCTGCAGAACTGGCTCTAGGTTCGGGTTCACCAACTGTACAGAGGAAATCCTTTTTACAGATTGGAAGGAGGACAGGGAGCGGCTCTCATGAGTACCGTGCCCCTGACGAGCAATGGTGGAGTGGGTCCATGAGGCTAACCTGGTAGAGCCCGACGTGGCGTTGTGCGTTGATGCCCGCCACGCGCAGAATTCCGAGCGACCTGGTGAGACCAGGAATAGCGTCTGCGAGAGCGAGTCTCCAATAGTGCCCGAGAGCGATTCCAAGTCGTTCCGCGGTCGGATCGTTGGTTGCCATGTCCGTTGATCCGGCGCTGGTGCCGAAGCGGAAGCTGTACACAGGTGCCCTGATGCCCGCAATAGGGCTGGGCACCTTCGGCTCTGACCGCGTGTCAGCCAATGAGGTCGCGCAGGCGGTGAGCGGCGCGTTGGAAGTTGGCTACAGACATTTCGACTGTGCCTCGGTCTACGGCAACGAGGACCGTATCGGGCAGGTGCTGGAGGGATTCCCTCGCGAGCAGCTTTGGATCACGTCCAAGCTGTGGAACGACAAGCATTCTCCAGAGGACGTCGTTCCCTCCTGCGAGCAGTCTCTGGCCGACCTTCGCACGAATTACTTGGACATGTACCTGGTCCACTGGCCGTTTCCGAACTTCCACCCACCCGGCTGTGACGCGACTTCCCGTAGCCCGAATGCCCGGCCCTACATCCACAGCGAGTTCATGGAGACCTGGCGGCAGATGGAGAGGTTGGTCGACCTCGGCCTGGTCCGCCATATCGGCACCTCAAATACGACGATTCCCAAGCTGGGACTTCTGCTTCGGGACGCTCGAATTCGTCCGGCTGTGAACGAGATGGAACTGCACCCGCACTTTCAGCAGCCTGAGCTCTTCGATTACGTCCGCAGACTAGGCGTTGAGCCGATCGGTTTTTGCCCCATCGGGTCACCAACTAGGCCTGACCGTGACCGGACACCCGAAGACACCGTGGACATAGAAGATCCCGTGCTGGTCGACATAGCCCATGATCACGGAGTGCACCCGGCGGTGATCTGCGTGAAGTGGGCCGTTCAGCGAGGGCAGACCCCGATTCCTTTCTCGGACAGGCGTAACGAGTATCAGTCGAATCTCGAGGCCGTGGTGAGCGACCCGCTCACAGAAGGCGAAATGCATGCCATCGCCGGGATCGACAAGAACGATCGTCTGATCAAAGGGCAGGTGTTCTTGTGGAGGGAGGATCAGTCCTGGCAGGACCTGTGGGACCTGGACGGTGTCATAGTGGGCGCGGACGGCAGCTAGCGAGAGGCGAACGTTTCTCCGAGACGACCGACCATGGGTACCTCGCCAGTCGAAGCGGTCACGAAGCAAGACGTGCGCGACAGACACGATGGCACGAGGGGTACCGATTGGGTAACAGGTGGTCCGCGAGCTGCTTTTCGACAGCGCACGTCGGAACGAGAACCGCCACTCGCGATCTCACGGACGGTCTTCGTCCTTGGGCTCGCCGAAGCGCGGCCGCGGGGGTTGGCTCGTTTCGAGCGTGAGTTCGGGGTCCGGTGCCCGTGCACGCCTACGTCATCTGTGGTCGGGACCGGCATCGATCCGGTGACCTCGCGCTTTTCAGGCGCGCGCTCTACCAACTGAGCTACCCGACCGCTCACCCCGTTTTTGGGACGGCTCCATATTGCCGCAAGAGACGCCCTCGTATCTCACGGCGACGCCGGAGGCACTCCAGAGGTACGACGCGACATCTACAGGAGAGCGGACCTGACGGGATTTGAACCCGCGACCTCCGGCTTGACAGGCCGGCGTGCACTCCAGGCTGCACCACAGGTCCCGGTGGCCGACAAGCGACTGCCGGTTGGGATGAGTTGCCACTCCTGCCGGGTCGACGGCGACGAACCTCGGACCCGACTTCGAGATCCTAGGCGATAACTGGGACGTCGTCCGCGGGTGGGCGCCCCACGGTGCGAAGTCGGGCATCGTTGTGAACGGTTCGTCCCACCAGCCACAGGCAAGGTCGGTGCAAGGCTGACTCGTGACGGGACTCCGGCTGGCTACGGGGCCTCGGAGGTGACCACGGCGAGCAGGAATCCGTCGTGTCCCTTGACGCCCACGGTCTGAAGCGCCGTTGCGCTGACTCGAGGCTCTGAGGCCACCTGGTCCAGGAAGCGTCGCATCCCTCGAACGTTCGGATCGTCGATCCCGGTTTCGGAGACCTGCCCGCTATGTACCACGTTGTCGACGATGATCAGACTCCCAACGTGCGACAGCTGCAGGGACCAGGCGAAATACTCTGCCGTAGACGGCTTGTCAGCGTCGATGAACACGAGGTCGAAGGGCGGCCGGTGCTGCGCCTTGAGCTTCGGGAGGGACTCGGCTGCTGGGCCGACCATGATCTCCACGACGTCCGACAGCTGGGCGCGCTCTATGTTCCTCCGTGCTACTTCGACGTGCCGCGGATCTGCTTCGAGGCTTACGAGCTGCCCCGAAGCGGGCAGACCCCGAGCGAGCCAGATCGTGCTGTAACCGCCCAACGTCCCGATCTCGAGCACGGTTTGAGCGCCGCAGGCCAGCACCAGGAGGTGCAGCAGCTTGCCCTGATTGGGCGCCACGTTGACCGCGGGAAGGCCCGCGTCAGCACTGGCCTCCAGTGCCGCTTGGAGAGCGGCGTCCGAGGACACCAGGAGGTCGCTGAGGTAACGGTCGACAGCCGTCCATCGCTCTTCGGTCACACCACTTAATTACCATTCCGTTCGCGACTGACCGGCCCAGCTGCGGGTCCAGTTGACGGCCGAGGGAGACTGCGCGGGGCTGGACGAAAGGCCAGACAACGACGGCTGTGGTTGCGAAGTGAACGAAAAGAGGGCCTTCGGCCCTAACCAACGGTCGCCCGAATTGCCTATTGTGAAACGCATGGACCTTAGCGCTTCGTTTGTAGTGGACCGCGCCGGTCTTGACAGGTTGCTCGGAGCGCTCGCAGCGCGGGGCTACCGAACCATCGGCCCGGTCGTGCGCGATGGCGCGGTTGTGCAGCGGCAGGTTTCTAGCACCGGCGACCTTCCCCAGGGCTGGCATGACGAGCAGGCGCCGGGCCACTACCGGCTTCACCAAGACGATGACCCGTCGCTATTTGCCTGGGCCGTCGGACCGGCATCCCCGAAGTCGGAGTTCTATCCGGCTCGCTCCCTGGTCTGGCGCGCGACCTCGAACGGCGACGTCGTGACTCTGGAGCAACCCCGGGAGGACAGCACTCCAGTGGCACTCATCGGCGCGCGTCCCTGCGAGCTGGCCGGGATGCGCGTGCTCGACCGTGTTTTCGCGGGAGGAGAGGTGCCGGATCCTCTTTACCGCGATCGGAGAGCAACCTCGTTTGTCGTCGTCGCAGAGTGCGGGACGCCGGCGGGAACATGCTTTTGTGCCTCGATGGGCACCGGGCCCGGGGTTGCTGACGGAGTCGAGGCCGGTTACGACCTGGCGCTGACCGAACTCACGTCGTCAGAGGGAGTGCAGTACCTCGTGAGGGTCGGATCTGAACGGGGAGCCGAGGTCGTCGAGGAGATGGGCGGGTCGCCTGCTCAGTCGGCCGACTTCGCCGCCCGGGTTGCTGTGCTCGAGGAGGCCGCCCGCCGAATCGACCGCAAGCTCGACGCCGGCAACGTCGCGCAACTCCTAGCGGGCAATTTGGGGCACCCCCGATGGGACGACGTCGCCCGTCGCTGTCTCGCCTGCGGTAACTGCACTCTGGTGTGCCCCACGTGCTTCTGCGGAGGCGTGTCCGACACGACCGCGGTCGACGGCACTGTCGAGCGCCACCGCCAGTGGAACAGCTGCTTCGACCTCGCACACTCGCTCGTGCACACGGGCCCGGTGCGGGCAACGACGTGGTCGCGCTATCGGCAGTGGCTCACGCACAAGCTTTCGACGTGGCACGACCAGTTCGGTACCTCCGGCTGCGTCGGCTGCGGTCGTTGCATCACGTGGTGTCCGGTGGGTATCGACATCACTGTCGAGGTTGCGGCGATAGCCGCGAGCGACGGGGCTGTTCCCGTTCGCATCGAGTCGGGAGGTGACCGGTCATGACCGAGAACATCGGTGAACTAGTGGCAGAGCACCCGCTGTTCAGCGGGTTGCCAGTTGACGTGGCCGAGCTGGTCGGAGGCTGTTCGCAGAACGTGGCGATCGCCACAGGCCAGCTCCTGCTGGAGGAGGGCGAACCGGCGCGGTCGCTGTTCTTGCTCCGGCGCGGCCACGTGGCGCTCGAGGTGCACGAGCCTGGACGTGTGCCGCTCGTCATCGACCGCATAGGCCCAGGACAAGCCGTCGGCTGGTCCTGGATGTTCCCCCCGTACCGGTGGCACTTCGACGCCCGTGCTCTCGAGCCCGTCGGCGCCATCTCGGTCGATGCAGAGTGCCTACGTTCAAAGGCGGAAGCGGATCCGGCTTTCGGCTACCTACTCATGAAGCGTCTTGCTGCTGTGATGCTCGACCGACTCCAAGCGACCCGGATCCGGTTGCTGGATGTGTACGGACGCGATGTTGCTCACTGAGGTGGAGCCGCGGTTGAACCCGCTCACTCCGGCGACCTACCGGATAGTGGCGAGACGCGTCGAGACCGGCGACGTCGTCACGCTGTCGCTCGAACCGACGTCCGGGCCGAGCCCGTTCTCCTTCCGGCCGGGTCAGTTCAACATGCTGACGTCCTTCGGGGTCGGGGAGGTCGCGATCTCGATCAGCAGTGCGCCGGGAGCACCAGGGCCCGTCGAGCACACCGTTCGAGACGTCGGCGCCGTCACCCACTCACTTTGCAGCGCTGAAATCGGGTCGATCGTTGGCGTACGCGGCCCGTTCGGCACCGACTGGGGCGTGGACGGGCTCGACGACAAGGACGTGGTCATCGTCGCCGGAGGCATCGGTCTTGCGCCGCTCCGAGGCGCCATCAGCTACCTCGTTGACAAGCCGGGACGGACGGGACGGGTGTACGTGCTTGTCGGGGCTCGGGAACCTGACCAGATCACCTTCCCCGACGACCTCAAGAGGTGGGAGCGTGACGGAGCTGTCGTCAAGGTCACCGTCGACGTCCCAGACGTCCGCTGGTGGGGCGCGATCGGTGTCGTGACGACTCTGTTGCACACGGTTGACTTCGACCCGGCTCGGACCGTTTCGCTCGTGTGCGGTCCCGAGATCATGATGAGGTTCACTGTTCGCGGACTGGTCGACCTCGGAGTCCCGTTACGGGCGATTCGTGTGTCGCTCGAACGGAACATGCAGTGCGGTATCGGCTGGTGTGGCCACTGCCAGCTCGGGCCGTTGTTGATATGCCGGGACGGTCCGGTCTTCGACTACAGCGAGGCACTGGAAAAACTGATTTCGGAGCGCGAACGATGAGCACGTCCACAGTCGTATCCCGACCAACGATTGCCGTCTGGAAGTTCTCCTCGTGCGACGGCTGCCAGTTGAGCCTGCTCGATTGCGAGGACGAGCTCTTGGGTGTTGTCGGCGCCGTGCAGATCTCGGAGTTCAAGGAGTTGACGCGCGCCGTGGTCGAGGGTCCCTACGACGTGTCCTTCGTTGAGGGATCGATCACCACTTCGGACGACGTGGAACGCATCCGGGCGATTCGCCAGGCGTCGTCACTGCTAGTGACCATCGGCGCTTGTGCAACCTCGGGCGGGATTCAAGCGTTGCGTAACTACGCCGATGTCGGTGAGTTCACGACGGCCGTCTACGCCCACCCCGAGTACATCAGCACGCTGGCGCAGTCGACGGGGATCGCCGACCACGTGCGGGTCGATTTCGAGCTTCGCGGATGCCCGATCGACCGCTACCAGCTTCTCGAAGTGATCACAGCCACGCTCAGCGGCCGCAAGCCGGTCATCCCTGGCCACACCGTCTGTCAGCAGTGCAAAGGGCGAGGCACAGTCTGCGTGATGGTCGCGCATGGCACGCCCTGCCTCGGCCCTGTGACCAAGGCTGGTTGTGGCGCACTGTGCCCCGCGGTCGATCGCGGCTGCTACGGGTGTTTCGGGCCATCCGACTCGGCTAACACTTCGTCGCTTGCCCGGCAGCTCAACGCGCTGGGCACGTCCCGGGCCGATGTATCACGGTTGTTCCGGACCTTCAACGCCGGTGCGCCGGCCTTTCGTGAGGAGAGCCTCAGAAATGACTCACCAGAGACCGGCGGATAGCCGCACCGTCCACGTCGAGGGCCTGGCCCGCGTCG
>JBEKBX010000085.1:0-7125 GCA_050015175.1 Acidimicrobiales bacterium
TCAACAAGGGCGGGCACATCTCGGGCGGGGGACTACCGTTCCGTGCCCGCAGCGTGCTTCGTCTACGCCGCGACCATCACCTCTTGAGCCATCGGGACCGCCTCGCTCGAACCGGCATGCTCGCTCTCGACGAGATCGCCGCGCAGCTCGGCGTGACGGCGGCAACCGTCAAGTACTGGCATCGTGCCGGCTTCCTTAGCGGGCACAAGGCCAACGACAAGAACGAGCATCTCTTCGAGCCGCCTACCCCTGGCGATCCGCGACTTGTTCCATATCGTGGCCGACGACTCTCCGAGAGAGAAACAACCCAACCAACCCCAGGAGGTGCAGTGTGAAGCCAAGCCTTTCGCCTTCGGCGCACGCCAGGGAGTGCGGACGATCTCGATGCCCTCGGCCTTGAAGACCTCGTCGAAGGTCGCCCCGAAGCGCTTGTCGCGGTCGTGCACGAGGAAGCGGATCGGTTCCGCACGGTCCTCTCGCGTCTCTGAGAGGTTGCGGGCGATCTGGGTCGCCCAGGCGAGATTTGCCGCCCCGTCGGTGACGCCTCCGATGAGCACTCGGCGGGTGTGCAGCTCGATGAAGAACAGGACATGGAGCGTCGTGAGCTTCACCGACTCGACCGTGAGCAAGTCGCAGGCGATGATCGAGGACGCCTGCGATCTCATGAACTGGCGCCAGGTGTCCCGCTTCGGCCCGGGACGGCGCTTCGGAGCGGTGATCCGGCGGATGCTCGTGGCCGAGATGTCGATGCCGATCTTCTGCAGCTCGCCCTGGATGCGCCGGTAGCCCCAGGTGGGGTTCTCCTGTGACAGCCGCCAGACGACGAGCTGGGTCTGAAGCGGGATCGTCTTTCTCTTGTTGATCCGGTGCGGGCCGTCCCACTTCCTCCGCACGAGCTCTCGGTGCCAGCGTCGGAACGTGTCGGGAGTGAACAGGCTGGAGAGGCGTTCGTGGAGAGGACGGAGCCACTGCAGGACCGTTAGGACCAGCCGCTCCTCGCGCTTCGTCTTCGGATGGGGCACCTGGCGGCGCAGCACGGCGAGCTCTTGGCGCAGGACAAGCAGCTCGAGGTGAACGGTCACCGGCCCAGTCTCGCTGCTGATGGACTGGTGTGTCGGTCCTTGTCATGCGGCCGCGTGTGATGTGGCACCCTTCACGCCGGCGGTGCCGTCGTGCTCGTGGGCTGGCTTGTGCCGGTGTTGCCCGCCGTGCCGGTGTTGCCCGCCGTGCCGGTGTTGCCCGCCGTGCCGGTGTTGCCCGCCGTGCCGGTGTTGCCCGCCGTGCCGGTGTTGCCCGCGGGTCGCGTCCCGAGACTGTTGACGATGGACGCAGGCCCGAAGGTCATGGCGTATGTGACCGCGCCCAGCGGGAAGTCCCCATTTGAGTAGGTCTCTAGCTGCTGCTCTTCGAGCAGCATTCCGGTCGTCGGGTCGATGACGAAGGCCCAACCGGTGCTCGGGTCCTCGATCGCCGTGCCCGAGCGACCCAGTGCATCGGTCTGCTGTCCGATCTCCTCGACACCGGGCAGTTGCGTCAGGATCTGGTACAGCGCCGGACCAACGCGTTCGGGACCTTCGGGGGCGACGAGCAGATTTGCCGCGATGTCGAACTGTTCCGAGACGGAGCAGACAGTAGCCCCCTCCGGATAGTCGCTAGCTAGCGACGGGCACTGGGTGTTATCGGCCGAGAGTTGTCCGTCATCGCTCACCCGTCCCGCAGCGAGCAGGGCGCCGAGGGTGGTGGGGTCCGTCGGCAGCTCGCCGACGGAGGTGCCCTTGTACCCTTGGAGCGGTGTCCATCCGACTGGACCCGCCTCGGTGCCGCCACTGGCTGGTATCCCACCTGGTCCCGCGTCACAACCACTCGGCGCGCCGGCCGCCTTCCATGCGGCCTGCTCGCTCGGCAGGATTTGGCCTTCCCCGCCGAGCTGGACGTTGATCGCTCCCGAGCCGTCTGCCGCGCCCCACTCCTCTCGGATCATGGGCTGCTCGTAGTTGAAGATCGTGCCCGATGGTTCTGCATTCAATGGAAGAACCTGGAGGATCGGATTGCCAGCGGCGTCGTTGGTGAGCTGGCATGACGACATGGAGAGCACGAGGTTCTCTTCGTAGTAGTACTGCCCGGCCGCGAGCGACGGGAGCGTTGGCTGGGCGACCGCCTCCTTTACGGCACTGTCGAGGAACGCCACGGCGCTCAGATGCGTGATCGTCGGGTGCTTGACGGCCTTCGGCGTGGTGAACACGCCGGCCACCGCGAGCGACGAGGCCGCGACCGCCGCAACAGCGCCAGCGATGAGGATACGACGAGGCCGCGTCGGGTGACGTCGGGAGCTGACAAGCGAAGTCGCTGTGTGGTCGCGAGGTGTCGAGACGATTGCCCTCAGCAGATCGCGGGCGTCGGTCGACAGCTTGGCGTCGCCCTCGTCAACGCGAAGTGGGTTGCGACGCGAGAGTTCGTCGATGACCGATGAGAGCTTCACGGGCACTCCTCCTGAATCGTTCGGTGTGCTAAATCGGCAAACACCGCGGCCTGGTCTGCGCGGATATACAGCGGCGGCGGATCGCCTGCCGGGCGACCAAGGGCGATCTCTGCTGCGTCACGTGGAGCGTCGCCCGCCTCGTCCTTGTCCAAGAGTCGGACGAGTCGACGCCGCGCGCGATGCAGCCGGACCTTGAACGTGGTGACCGAACACTCGAAGACGAATGCCCCCTCGGCCGGCGACACGCCTTCCCATGCCACGAGGCGCAGCACCTCCTTGTCGGCTTCGCTGAGCTCCCTGAACGCGGAAGCCCAATGGTCGGCGCGGGTGACCTCGTCGGCTGGGTCGCCGGCGTGCTCTCCGGCTTCCGTGAGTTGACCCCCGAGCCGGCGGTCCTGGTCGAGCTTCCGTCGAGCATGACCGATCTCGAACGAAGCAGCTCGATAGAGCCACGGCAACGATGCTGATGGGACAGCATCGAGGTTGCGCCAGGCAGCGAGGAACGTGTCGGCAACGACGTCCTGTGCGGCGTCGGCGGCGATACGTCGCCGCACGTAGGCGAGAACCGCGGCATGGCAGGTCTCGAAAATCTGCGTGAAGCGCCGCTCGTCGTCGGAGTTCGCTGGGCCGCTCATCACTCTGTTTACACCGTGGGAGGCCGCTGGGTTACACCCCGTTCCGGATTTATCCGACGGCCTCTTACGACGAGCGGGCGTTATGACTCGAAGAATCAAAAATGACCGTTGCGACCACTCGGCATCCGTGGGTCGAAGGTCACTCGACTCCCGTCCCAAAAGCCGTGTCCGAAATGAACGTCTCCTCGACGACGGATTCGATCGTTTCTGACCGAATCAGCACATGAAGGCCATCAAGAGTCGATGGGTCTCGGTCCACGAGCTTGGCGATGATGACGGTGATGGCGGTGGGTGGGCAGCCCACGGCCAGCCGGGTCAGGGCACCCAGGGCGTTTGCGCGGTTGCGGCCACGGCCAGGACGGTGGACGACGGCGACTGTTGAAGGCTCGGGCAGGCGCGCTTAACACCAGGGTATTTCCAGAGCACGCAGTACCCTGAGGGCCGATGAGCGATGGTTTCCAGCCAAGTACAGAGAAGGAGTACTGGCACGAGAAGCGTGTTGGAACCGCCCGCTCTGGAGGGCCATCAGCGCCTCGTGGGCCAGACCCTCAGGCAGCAGACAGCCCAGCCAGGCCGGTAGTCACCCCTCCGCGGGTAAGGACGTACCGGAACCTTCGCCATCCCATTGCGAGCTTCGTCCTTGTCGTCCTCGCCGTCATTTTGGTCGGCGTGGGTCTGCTCGCCGTAACGGGCAATGGAGCACTGTCGGTCCCGCCAGTGAAGCGCGCAGCCTGCGCACCGCCGCACTCTGCATTGCTTGGAGCGCCAGGGGCGCAGTTCACCGCGGACTTTCCCGTCGGACCGCGGCCCCCCTTCTTGGGTCCAGCAGTCAATGACTGGTGCTTCTACGCCTTCTCTGAGGATGACGGAGATTACGCCCGCCCACTGGGTTTCAGCATCACGGCGACCTATGGACAGGTGCATGAGAACGGCTGGTCAGCCGGTGGCATTGGATCGGTGCCTTATTGGGTGATGCCATCCGACCTGAGGCGGGTCTCGGTGGGAGGGGCAACGGGGTTAGAGGCTTTTCAATGCACCGAGCGAACCGACTGGTGTTATGGCTGGCTGCGCGTCTCGCGGGGTCGTGTGATGTGGGTTGTGACCGCGAGCGGCAATGATGCAAGCCTTCCGACCATCACGGCGTTTCTGCGGTCCTTCCGTCCCGCTCGGTGAGCATGGCCTAGCTGGCCGGGCTGTTAGCGGCAGGGTCGGCGGGAGCTAGGCAGGCGCTCTAGCGGCGTCGATCTTCCCCGGTCACGCGTCGGATGAGTTTCGCAAGGAAGGTGCCCATGCCCAAGAGCACCCTGTACGACGGGGTCGTCGCATAGCCCTCCGGCGTGTGGTTTATCCGTCGCCACCCAGTGACCTTGGAGGACGTGTTCGCAGGGCGGCGAGCCTTCCGGCGGCGGGCTCTATGGGGTCCCACGCGGACAGTATGCACGTTGGTCTGATGGCGGTTAGGTCCTCGTGGACGTCTGCGCGCGGGCACATCTGGCGAACCGAGGATGGTGCCCAACCAGTTGGGGGTCGGCGGCCGCTGTCAACCCTCGTCTTTGCCGAGACCGTCATTCGCCGGGCTGTCGGGTGACCAGTAGACGGTCGCGGACCACCACGGCCCGTCGCCGGTCATCTCCTGATGGATTGTCAGGTCCAGGAGGTCCATGGGGCTGATGTCGCGCTTCTCAATCTCGGTGGCGACGCGGCGGAGCAGCTTGGGCAGGTCGGTAGCTCCCCGGCGGAGCGGGTTGGCGAGGGAGAAATGCTGACATGACCATTTGTCCGTCATGGCTTCATCATGCCCGACGCGCGGGGGAGGCCCCTGACCCCGAGATGGACAGCCCCCTTTTCCCGCGAACACCGTGATGGCGGGCGGTGCCATGATGCCAATGGTGCGCAAGCTCGGCGCGGTCGCGGCAGTGGCCATGACGTTGATGCTCGCTGCCTTGACGAGTCTGGGGCTGTCCGGCGCTCCGGCCGCTGCCCGTTTCTCGGCGCGAACCTCCCTTACAGCGTCGACGACAACAAGCGTGCCCATTGTCCCGGTGAAGGTGCAGGTCGTGGCAAAGGGTCAATTCTCGGGCCTCGTGTCGGGGGGAGGATGGCTGTACTCAGTCCAACTCCCTGAGCGGGGGTCACAGTTGGCGAGAGCCATGGTGGTACGGCTCGACCCCGCCTCAGGCCACATTGTCGCCCGCTCAGTAGTCCTGCCGGGTGCCGCGCCAGCAGGCGCTTCCTCGCTTTCGTTCGTCGACAACGCTCTCTGGCTCCTGGCCGGGCTGTCGAAGGGCGAGGAGCTACCGACCGAGCTGGTGGCGCTCAACCCGTTGACGCTCCGGCGAGAGCGCTCAGTGCCCGTGAACAGTTCTCTGGCTTCCGGCGCCCTGGACTCCTTGACCGGCTCCGGCCGCGGCCCGCTCTGGGCGGCACTCGGTTGCAAGTTGCTCCGGCTCGACCCCGAGACCGGACAACTGCTTCAAAAGGTGACAGTGCGCGCGGGCACCCAGTGCGAGATTGCCATGGACACCGAGACGAACCGGCTCCTTGTCGAACTCGGCCCTGCAGCGCTTCGAGGACAGCCACCCGTTCCGACGCTGCTACTTCAAGAACGCAACGGGAGTAACGGTCGTCTCTTGGGGAGTGCCATCATCCCGAACCCACCAAATGGATGGGACTGGCTTTCTGCCTACGACGGCAACGTCTGGCTTTCGGGCGGGGACCCTGGGACCTGCGGCTCCATCTACGACTACCGGACCTCGCCCCTCAGGCTGTTCGCTTCCTCCCATGGACAGGAATGCGAGGGCCTGCCCGTAGGAGTCGATGGTGGGCCTGGCGCGTCCCTCCCGCACACAAGCCAATTTCCCCTGGTCGATATCTCCGGTGGCGTGGTCTGGGTGGCGAGCGATGGTGGCGTCGATTGCTTCAACCCCCGCACGGCTCGCTTTGAAGCGTTCCTTCAATCAAGGTCCCGGAGCAACGTCTTGAACGGACCGATTGTGGTCACTCCGGGCGGCACGTATGGAGTGGCCTCGACAGTGCAACCTGGGCTTGGGATCATGCGGCTTACACCGCCCGTCAGTTGCCGACCATGATGCGCAAGCTCGTGGTAGTCGCGATGGTGGTCATGACGGTGATGCTCACCGGCTGTACGAGTTCGACTGCGCCCGCAGTGACAAGAGCAGCGAACGCCGCCAAGGCAGCAGCAGTGGCAGCGGAGAAGGCAGAGGCAGCAGCCAAGGCAGCAGAGGCCGCAGCCAAGGCAGCAGCAGCCGTAGCAGAGGTGGCAGAGATTGCGTCCGCCCAACCGTGTACGCCTTCGCAACTCACCGTGGGTGGCTTCGGCACCAGCGCTGCTGCGGGTACCGGGGTGGTCACCATACGAATCGAGGACACGTCCTCGCTACCGTGCTCGCTTACGGGCTATCCGGTCGTCACCTTCCTAAACAGCGCTGGCACGCCTTTGCACGTCACCGTGAGCCACACGGGCATCTGGCCACCGGGAGTTCCTAGAATCGTGCTTCCTCCCGGCGAGGCAGCTTCCGCAGGCTTCATCATCCTTAGTAGCGACATCCAACAGACATCTACCCCGTGCCCGGTTGCGACCTCGATAAGCGTGACGCCACCGAACATGTCAGCGTCGTTCAAGGTCGACACAGCCATCCAGGTTCTCGGCATCTTCTTGTGCAGACCCGGCAGCGCGCTGGACATCTCGCCCATCGTCAAAGGCACGCTGCTGGCAGTGTCGCCTCCGGTCACCGCGCCGACCGGCTGAGGCTGCTTAGGTGAAGCCCCGGCTTTTCCCAGTGCCATGATGCGCTCGGTGCGCAGAATCGGTGCGGTCGCGGCAGTGGTCATGACTCTGACGGTCGTCGCTGGGACAAGTTCGGCCAGTCCTCCGACGACGACAGCAGCTGCCAGCAACACGACGGCCTGGTGGGTGGATTCGACCTGGATATCCCCCCTCGCAGGCTGGGTCCTCGGCGAGGGTAAAGCTGGTTGCTCGACTTGCGTGAT
>JBEKBX010000086.1:0-7050 GCA_050015175.1 Acidimicrobiales bacterium
CGGGGACCAGAGCGTTGTACTTACGGCCTCCTTCTCGACTTCGTTGCTCGGCGGCGCGCCCTCGGGCGTCGAGATCGACGGCTTCAATGTGAGCGAGCCATTCGTTGTCCTATGAGGGGCTCAAGATCCGGGAGCGCTGTATCGTGTAGCCAACGTGGTCGCGCGACTTAAGCAAACGATAGAAAAGCCTCATTTTTAGGCGCTCTGCGCCACGAGTAGGGAGTAGAACGAGGGCGTGGTAGAGATCCGTGTTGGCGTGCAGCTTTACCCCATGGCAAGCGTTGACCATCTTCGGGAGGTTTGGCGACGAGCAGACGGGCTTGGGGTGGACTCGATCTGGTTATGGGATCACTTTTTCCCGGTCTTTGGCGACCCTAATGCCCCTAACTTCGAGGCCTATACCCTACTCGCTGCCCTGGCTGTTGATACGACGCGAGCTCGGATCGGAGCGCTCGTTACGTGCAACTCATATCGGAACCCGAATCTCCTGGCGGACATGGCCCGCACAATTGATCACCTGAGTGAAGGGCGCTTTGTCCTTGGCATCGGATCCGGGTGGTTCGAGCGCGATTACGTCGAGTACGGCTACACCTTCGGCACCGCCTCGGAGCGTATCGCGCACCTTCGGGAGGCGCTACCGATCATCAAGGCGCGCCTGGCGAAGTTGAACCCCGCCCCGGTCGGACCGGTACCGATCCTGATCGCCGGCTCGGGGGAGAAGCTCATGCTGCGCCTGGTGGCGGAGCATGCCGATGCTTGGAACGCCTTTGGTCCGGCCGACAACTTCGCCAAGAAGTCCAAGGTCCTCGACCAGTGGTGCGAGCGACTCGGTCGCGATCCGACCACAATCGAGCGCACCATCACGATCAGCGCCGAAGACACCGAACGGTGGGAAGAGTTCGTTACGGCCGGAGCCACGCACCTGATCGTGATAACACCCGCCCCCTTCGATCTCGACACCGTCGGTCGACTGGTCCAGCAGGTACGGACCTGACCTGGTCTGTCACGGAGCCGACCAAGCGGGAAGTTGTCCACGTGGCCCTGGAGCTGGCGAGGCTCCATGTCTTCTCATCCGGGACGCAGCCGCCTCGGCGCATGACATGACGTTTCTAGGGTCCAGTTCGGCCGAGTCCGGACAGGTCGAGGTCTGGGGGTCCAAGAAACTCCACGCACAGACAGGAACGCGGAGCTGTGGGTACGCCGCGAGTTCGTCGTGAGTTCGCATCGGAATCCTGAGCGACTGGGCGGCGTTGATCATGGCCTCCTCGTCACTCGAGGCCTGTAGTTATGGAGAATGGAATGCTCGCCGACAGCCGTGTTGCAGAAGCGACCGCGGTGTGGCTCAGGCAGCGTGTTCGTACGCGTGAATAGCGTCACCCACCCAGAACGTCGTGATGACGGACCGTCCCGGTGTCTTGTGGCTTGTGGCGGGGTATCGGCGCGACGAGCTGAAGGCCACGACGCGGTCGGACCGCGTTGTAGTGCCGAGCCCACGGGGCAGGCGCCGACTCGAGATGACTCCGGGAAACGACGAGGAGATTATCAAGGCAGTCGTGGCGGACGGTCCTCAGCGACACCACGGTTCCGTCGACCGGGACGAGCTGCTCACCCTCATCTCCATCGGCGCGGCTAACTCCTCTGCGATGGTTCAGGACCGGGTCTCCGCTTGTGACTACCGTGCTGGGCAGCGTCTGCTTCAGCCGCGATATCCTGATGGGGCCGGCAACTCCCTCGCGGTAAGAGGTGTGCCATCCGCACGAAGCCGTTAGCACAGAGACCATATGCCATCGGCATTGACGTTGGCGGCACGAAAATCGCTGTCGGGGTACTCGATCGGACGCTGAAAGTGGTGGCGATCTGCATCACTAAGGATCACGCTGGGCAGCCGCCGTCACAGGTGGTCGACACGATTGAAAATGTCTACTGGGAAACGCTCCGGGAGGCCGGCATCTCCCCCAATCAGGTGGCCGGTGTGGGCATCGGCTTTCCAGGACACACCCTTGGACGGGACGGCTTGGTCCTCACTTGTTCCAACCTACCGGGGTGGCACGATGTGCCCTTGCGCGACGTGATGGCCAAGCGTCTGAAGCAGCTGGTGGTGCTCGACAACGACACCAATTTCGGCGCAGTGGCCGAACACCGTTATGGCGCCGCGAAGGGCACCTCGGACATGGTGTACGTGACCTTCAGCACAGGCGTAGGCATGGGGATCATCATTGACGGCAAGCTGTATCAGGGCCACACGGGTACTGCCGGCGAGCTAGGCCATACCGTCGTGGAAGTGGATGGCCGGCGTTGCACTTGTGGCACGCGCGGCTGCCTCATGGCATATGCATGCGGCATCGCCCTGCGCAGCCTCGCCTGGGAGCGGATTCAAGCTGGCGAAGACACCGCGCTTCGCGAGCTGGCGTGGGACGATCCAGAGCTGATCAGTGGCGAAGTCATCTGCGAAACTGCGCGGAAAGGCGACCCCGTGGCTCAGGATCTCATCATTTCAACCGGGCGCTACTTAGGCATCGGCCTTGCTTCGGTTGTGCAGGTGCTAAATCCCGAGGTGATTGTCATCGGCGGCGGGCTGATAAGCGTAGGTTCTATGTTGCTCGATCCGTGCCTTGAATCGCTGCACCAGCACGTTCCTTCGGTGCTCTGGGACTCGTACCGCGTTGTACCGGGCCGGTTCCAGACGAATGTGAGTCTTGTCGGCGCCGCTGTCAGCGCGTTTCGTGCGGCTGAGACTTCCAAGATTCGGGCGGAAGCCAAGGCTTTCATGGCTCCAGCGCTGGCGGATGCCGCAGCGGCGATACCCGTGGCCAGTGCACTCACGACCGTCGACCGGCTGACATTAGAGCGGGTCGAAGGCATTGTATTCGACATTCAGAGCTACTCGCTCGACGACGGACCTGGGCTGCGAACCAGCGTATTTCTCAAGGGGTGCCCGCTTCGCTGTCGTTGGTGTTGCAATCCGGAGTCACAAAAGGTGCAACCCGAACTAGTGATGCTCGAGGCCAATTGCCTGGCTTGCGGCGTCTGCACCGAGGTCTGCGATTCGAAAGCACGCACTCTGACTGGTGGTCGACTGCTGTGGGACCGGACCCTCTGCACATCTTGCGGCGAGTGCGCCCGGGTGTGTCCGGCCCAGGCGATGACCTGGAGCGGCCGGCGGGCCTCCGCCGGCAGCATTATTCAAGAAGTGCTGCGCGACGCCCCCTTCTGGGATAACGGTGGTGGTCTAACCCTTACCGGCGGTGAGGCGACGCTTCAGCCCCTGTTCGCCGAGGCATTGCTGCGGCTGGCGAAAGCAGAGCGTCTCAATACCGCCATCGAAACCACGGCCAATGCGCCTTGGGAGACTTTGGAGATACTATTTCCATATCTCGATTTGTGGCTTGTCGACCTCAAGCACATGGATAGCGGGAAACATCGGAAATGGACAGGCTTAGGGAATGAGCTGATCCTGTCGAACCTGAGGAAGTTAGCCGCTGCTAAGGCGAACATGAGAGTGCGCATTCCACTAATCCCGACGGCGAATCTGATGGAAGAGAATCTGTGCGCGTCAGCTGAGTTCACCCTCGGCTTGGGAGCGAGTGTGCAGTCGATCGATCTCCTGCCATACCACAGACTGGGAAGAGCCAAGTACCAGGCTACTGGCAAAACAGGCCAATGGTGGGAGACTGATCTGCTGACCGACGCAGAGGTACAGTCGGCGGCCGAACTCATTCGGTCCTACAACCTCACAGTGCAAATCGTGGGCGATAGTTACGTTCGGAAGGAAAGGTCATGATGGAGGCAGCAACCCGGAGCGGGTCCACGGCGCGAGTCCGGCAGCTGCGAGAGAGAGTGCTGGACGCGAAGCCCTGCCTGTGCGCGGAGCGGGGGTTGTTGGTGACTGAAGCCTATGAGGCGAATGCTGCCGATGTTCCTGTCTTGCGCAGGGCTAAGGCGCTGGCGCATCTGCTGGAGCGGATGACTATCTACATCGATGACGGTGAGATCATCGTCGGTAATCAGGCCAGTTCCCCCCGCGCCGCGCCGCTCTTTCCCGAGTACTCGGTCGACTTTCTCGCCGAGGAGATCGACGAGTTTGCCCGCCGTCGGGCCGATATCTTCACCGTGAGCCCGACGGTCAGGGAAGCTATTATTGGCACCATAGTACCGTACTGGCGCGGTAAGACGTTGGCCGATCGGGCGCTGGCCATGCGGCCAAAGGAGGTTAGCCAGGCCGAGGAGATTGGGGCCATCGCCGGACGTGGGAATATCACGTCAGGTGACGGTCACATCATCATGGACATTCCTAAGGTCCTGCGTGTCGGCCTTACTGGGGTCATTGATGAAGTGGAGGCAACCCTGAGCGGGCTGTCGCCATACGAGGCTGGGGAGTTCAAGAAGCGGGCTTTTTTGGAAGGAGCCATCATCTCCTTGCATGCGGTGATCCGCTTTGCCAATCGCTATGCCGAAGAAGCCGAGCGGCAGGCAGGGATTGTCAAGGACACGGAGAGGCGCTCAGAGCTTGAGAACATCGCGGCGGTGTGCCGCCGAGTGCCAGCCGAGCGGGCCCGCAGCTTTCACGAAGCAGTACAATGCGCGTGGTTCTTGCACCTTGTCAGCCAAATCGAAAGCAACGGCCACTCCTTTTCCATGGGCCGTTTCGATCAGTACACATATCCCTTTTACAAGGCCGATCTTCAAGTTGGCTCCCTTACCGCAGACCAGGCACAGGAGCTGCTGGAACTGTTGTGGCTCAAGCTCTTCTCGGTGATCAAGGTGCGTCCCTGGAACCATACGCGCTTTGGCATCGGGTACCCGACGTATCAGAATGTCACCATCGGCGGGCAGACGCCTCACGGCCACGACGCCACTAACGACGTGACGTACCTGGTTCTCGACACAATCCGGGAGACGCGCCTGCCCCAACCGAACGTGTCTGCCCGCGTCCACACAGGCACTCCGGACCGTTTCCTGATCGAGTGCGCCAGGACCATCAAGCTCGGCATGGGCATGCCGGCACTGAACAACGATGAGATCATCGTCCCTGCGCTGCTTGAAAAGGGCGTGCGGGCGGAAGACGCGCTGGACTACGCCATCGTCGGCTGTGTCGAAGTCGCAGTCCCTGGAAAGTGGGGCTACCGATGCACCGGGATGTCGTTCCTGAACCTGCTTAAGGTCCTGGAACTGACCTTAAACGACGGGACCGATCCCGCGACAGGAATCCGGCTGCTGCCCGGACGCGGCGATCTCACAACATTCGATTCCATCGAGGCCCTGTACGACGCCTACCGCGAGCAGCTTGCCTTCTACACGCGCCTCAGCATCGACATGGACACCGTGGCGGACATCTGCCTTGAAGATATGGTGCCGGATGCCTTCTGCTCCGCGCTAGTGGATGACTGTGTGGCCAGAGGCAAGACTATAAAGGAAGGCGGCGCCGTCTATGACATCATCAGCGGTCCCCAATCGGGAGTCGCGAATGTCGCAGACTCGCTCATGGCCCTGGAAAAGGTGGTATTCGAAGATCGAACCTTAACGAGGAGTGAAGTCGCCGACGCGTTGGCGGCCGATTTTGTAAGTCCCAGCGACGAAGCAGTGCGGCAGCGGATGCTGCACGCTCCCAAGTACGGCAACGATATCGAAGCGGTCGATGCCTATGCGGTACGAATCCTGAGCGACTACCTTGCCGAGGCATGCAAATACCACAACACTCGGTATGGGAGAGGACCGATCGGCGGCGGCTATGCGGGCTCGACGTCCAACATCTCGTCGAATGTCCCTATGGGAGCCAGTGTTGGCGCGACACCCGACGGTCGCAAGGCAGGTGAACCGCTCGCCGAAGGTGTCTCGCCCGTACACGGCGTCGACATAGGCGGCCCCACCAAGGTGTTGCGTTCAGTGGCAACGCTGCCGACGATCAAGAGCCTCGCTCAGCTCTTGAATCTGCGGCTCGCACCCGGGGCGCTGGCGACAGAGGAAGGCCTTGAGCGTCTTGCGATTCTGCTGAAAGGGTTTCGCAACGTGAAGGCTTGGCACGTCCAGTTCAATACGGTGAGCACCGAGGCGCTGCTCGAGGCGCAAGAGCATCCCGAGAAGTATCGAGATCTGGTCGTGCGGGTGGCAGGCTACAGCGCGTTATTTGTCACTCTTGACAAGGTGACGCAGGACGACATCATCCGGCGCACGTCCCACGAGCTGAACTAATTTAAGAAACTTTGAGATAATCGCCGGGGTGTGGGGCAACGGAAGCTCTTCTGAGCCAGCTCGAAGGCTATTCGGGTGCTGGCAGGATAGTTGTTCTCTCATCCTCGTTGCAGGTAAGAGGCGTCTGAGTGGTCAAGTCCTCAGGCTCCTGTAAATGAAGGTCTCAGCTCATGCGGCAGTTCTCTTGCGCCCGCGTGTTCTTTCCTCGCTCGATCGTGCGGGCGGTGGATCAAGACCGAGCTCTTGACGCAGTTGTGAGAGCTGTCTCCTTTCGAGCTCGGTGACCGAAACGCGGAACACCCTCTCCTCGCCTCAGTTGTGGCCGATAGAGAGAAGCAGGAACTCCGTTACCACGGATGAAACGAATGGGTCACCCGGACACTTCCGGCCTGACCGCGTCGATCAGATGTAGTTGATGACTTCGGCGAATGCCTACGCGGAGCGACTGGTGGGAACCGTCCCCCAGAGTGGCTCGACACAGTCCTCATCTTTAGCCACCACCATTTCGGGCAGGTTCTGGCCGAGTACGTGGTCCACCACAACGAGCACTGTCAGCATCGTGGCCTGGATCAGCAGGCGCGAAGGACCTTGGCTCGTGCCGGATCCGATCGACGAGCCCGACTTGATGCTGAGCTGATCCCGACTGATACAGTTAGGACGAGACGAGATCCTCGGCGGGCTTGTTCATGAGTACCGCCTCGTCGCGTGACCTGGTCGGATGGATTCTCGGCAGGTACTTCGGAACCAGGCCCTCGACTACACGGCCAACTGCGTCAACATCGAGCTTGCTCGGCTGGGCGAGGATGCCGTGGCACTCGGGGCATCCGCCCTGGTCGTCGATGAGCTGCTTTCCAACGGCGG
>JBEKBX010000087.1:0-10656 GCA_050015175.1 Acidimicrobiales bacterium
ATCACTATGTTGACTGCACGTCGTGCAGGTCCGAGCTTGTAGGTCTTCGGCACCCCTCCATCCTGCCCGATGGCGGTTGGACCTGCCGCGTCCAAGCGAGCCGTCGGCCCGGCCCGGTTCGACAAGAACGGGAATCATCGTCCCCGTCGGTTATCGAGAACGCTCGACGGTTGGCGGCTGCTGCGCTTCCGGAGGGAGTCCGGCGGTGACCCACGGCCGGGCGGCCGCTGCGATCTCTTCGTCAGGGAAGTGGGTGAGGGCATCGAGCTTAAGGAAGTGCTTCGCCACCGTGAGCCCGAGGATGCTGCTCACGACGAGCGCAGCCTGAAGCTCGGCGTCGCGCCCGCCGATCGCTTGCGCCAGGTTCGCGATCCGTTCGTCGAAGTATGCCTTCACCGATGCTGTGGCCGCCGGGGAGGTGAGCATCGACCGCATCACCGCCCGCGTCTCTGGAGGCAGGGCGCCGATCCGGACGTCGAGGACATCGAAGAGGTGCTCAGAGACCTTCTCCGGGGTGTCCTGGTCGAGTCGGGTTGCGACTGCGATGAGGCGGTCCTTCGAGCCGTAGTGCTGGATCACGAGCGAGGGGTCGATCCCTGCCCGCTTGGCAATCTGTCGAATGGTGGTGGCCTCGAAACCGTGTTCGCCGAACTCGTGTTGGGCGGCTTCGACGATCCGCTGTGCCGTCGCCGCACGTTTGGCATCTCGGCTGGTGGGCAGTCTGTTCACGAACTCACTCTAGTGCTGTTGAGCGAGTGGCGCTACACTTCACTCAACAGAACATGAGCGAAGTGCCCGGACGGGATCCCCCAACCTGCTCTCGAGCGGCGCCGAGAAAGGACGCGATGAACGTAGTCACCGTCGAGGAACACTGGGTTACCCCGGCGATCGCAAGAGCGCTTGACCAGCAACCCGCCGAGACACGAGACGACAGCCTGGCCTTGAACGCTCGGGGCGACATAGCGACCCGCCTCTTGGACATTGGCGACGGTCGGATCGCGGCGATGGACGCGGCAGGAATCGACATGCAGATCCTCTCGATCGCGCCACCAGGCACGGGAGGGCTCCCGGCCGCAGAAGCTGTCGTCCTGAGCCGGGAGGCCAACGACGCCGCGGCGGCCGCGGTTCGTGCACACCCCACGCGCTTTAGGGCCCTGGCGACGCTCCCTACGCCCGATCCCGACGCCACCGTCGTAGAGCTGGAACGCTGCGCGACTGTCCTTGGCCACGTCGGCGTCATGACCTACGGCCGCAGCCGCGATCGTTGGCTCGACGACCCAGCTTACGAGGACCTGCTCGCGACCGCGTCCCGCCTGCAGCAACCGGTGTTCATCCATCCCCAGATCCCTGCAAAGGCAGTGCGTGATGCTGCGTACAGCGGCTTTGATCCGATGACCGATCTCGCGCTCGCGACGTTCGGCTGGGGATGGCACGTAGAGGCAGGAACAGCGGCCCTGAGGTTGATCCTTCGGGGCACCTTTGACCGCCATCCCGATTTGCAGATCGTGCTTGGCCACTGGGGCGAGATGCTGCTGGCCTCACTCGATCGCATCGACAGCCTGTCGAATGTCACCACCCACCTCGAGCGCCGCGTCGCCGACTACATCTGCGACAACGTCCACATCGCCACGAGCGGGATGCTCACCCCACGCCTGCTCCGCCACGCACTCGAGGTCACGACCATCGACCGGATCGTGTTGTCGGGCGATTACCCATTCCACCGCATCGACACAAACGCGATCGAGGCGTTCCTCTCGACGCTTCCAGACTCATCAGACCAAGAGAAGGTGGCGCACCACAACGCCGCGACATTGTTCAACCTCGTCGCGCCCGCCTCGGCATCTGCCGGCAACAACGGCAACCGAAAGGAAGTACAACGTTGACCCAGAAATCTCCAAACACCACCGTCCTCCTGATCGGTGCTTCCCGCGGGCTGGGACTCGCCATTGCCGGGGAATACCTCAAACGTGGGTCGCAGGTTGTGGCGACGGTTCGCGGCGCACAACGAACCGAGCTACACGACCTCCAAGGCACGACCGCCGAACGGCTGGAGATCGAGCACATCGACATCACTATCCCTGAGCAGATCGTCGACCTGCACGACCGCCTCGCCTCGCGCACCTTCGATCTGCTGTTCGTCAACGCCGGCGTCGCCAACAGAAACCCCGAGGACACCATCGCCGACATCTCCACCGAGGAGTTCACCCGGCTTATGGTTACCAACGCGCTGAGCCCGATGCGGGTGATCGAGGCACTCAAAGACCTCGTCGCACCGAACGGCACGATCGCCGTCATGTCCTCCGGACAGGGCAGCATCGCCAACAACGAACGCGGCGGCTTCGAGATCTACCGTGGCACCAAGGCCGCGCTGAACATGTTCATGCGCAGCTACGCCGCCCGCCACCACGCCGACCCCCGAACGTTGCTGCTCATGGCCCCGGGCTGGGTCAAGACCCGACTCGGCGGCCCGGGCGCACTCCTCACCATCGACGAGAGCATCCCCAACCTCGTCAACGTGATCGACGCCCAGCACGGTCGCGGCGGGCTTCAATACCTCGACTATCGCGGGGAGACCGTCGCATGGTGAACAACAGAACCCCGTGCCCCTGAAGGGTGGCACCTGACAATCGGTGACTCTCCGTGACTATGGTGCTCACTTCCATGATCAGTTGGATCTGCCTCGCCGATCCGCGAAGGGCATGGCGCGAGAACATCGCCGCGTTCAGTCCGGTAACTCCGAGGACGCCGGTTGAACGGACTGGCGATCAGCCAGTCCGCGATCGAAAGGTTCAGGCAGCCTTTCGGTAGTACTCGTGGATGAGCCCACCGAGGCGATCACGGCGTCCGATCTCGCTCGGCTTCGGGCTCAGTGCTCTTAAAGGTTGTGGCCCTCCGGGTGCTTCGAGCCCGAGGCTTCGGTGCGGGCGCTCCTCGTTGTAGTGCTTCACGTAGGTAGTGAGCAGCTGCTCGAGATGGCGTCGTCCGAAGACCACGGGTGTTTCGGTCCTTGTCACGCGGCCGCGTGTGATGTGGCACCCTTCAGGGGATGTCGCCGGTCAAGCGTTCGGTGATCGAAGTGGGCCAGACCTCCCCGAAGCGGGGCCAGCGTGGACAGGGGCGCCCCAGGGACGGGCACGATGGGCGCCCCAGTGACGGGCCACCCGTCCGCTGTCCACAGGAGCCGGCGGATCTGGATCCAAGGGTCGCCCTCGTCCCAGGCGTCGTAGTAGTGATAGTCGATCAGGTCACCACCCGCGCCTACGTAGACGGACGGGCTGCCCGGCCCGATCATCCCCTCGTCGCTGCCGAGGAGCTCCATGCCGCCGCCATCCGTCATGGCTGTCCCGTTGGGGTCGACATAAGGGCCGGTCACCCGGGACGACCGCCCCACGATGACTTGGTACGTGCTCCCGATCCCTTTGCAGCAGGCGCCACTGGATACGAGTAGGTAGTAGTAACCGCCGTGGGCCACGATGTAGCCGCCCTCTTCGGCGTCCGGCGCCGGCGCCTCGGATAAAGAGAACAGCTGGGGATGCTCCGACGCCGGCATCCCGGTCGCCGGGTTGAGGGCGAATAGCTTTATCCCGCTCCAGAAGGAGCCGAAAAGCATCCATTTCGAACTGCTCGGCCCTGTCACCAGCGCGGGGTCAATGGCGTTGTAATCGTCGCCAGCGCGGGACGAAAAGACCTCGCCCTGGTCTGCCCAGTGGTACCGGGGGCTGGCCGGGTCAAGGGTAGCGTTGGTGGCCAGGGCGATTATCGACGTGTTAGACCCGAAGGTGGAGGCGGCGTAGTACAGGTGATAGGAGCCGTCGAAATAGGAGATGTCTGGTGCCCACAGGTTGGTTGGGGGGGCGCCGAGCTGGTCGGTCACCCATGTCGGCGTGCTGTGGAACACCGTGCCAATCAGTTTCCAGCTTGTCAGGTCTGTCGACTCGCGGATCTGGATGTGCCCGTTGTTCACCCCGCCCTGGGGGTCCCCGGTGGAGAACAGGTACCAGGTAGTGCCCTGTTTGGTCATGCTCGGGTCGTGGACGAAAACGTACCCTGGTAGAGGCACGGTCCGGCCGTTGGCGCTCTTGGGGGCCGCCGTCGCGCTCAGGGCCCCGGCCCAGCCAAGCGCACCCAGGGCCACGCAGAGGGCGACGGCTAGCCCCGAGGCGGTGGAGCGGGCCGGTCCGAGGCCGCACGGCCCGCTGCGGCCAGCTCGGGCAATGGTCATGCTCTGAGCGTTCATCTTTCCCCTGCAGTCCCTGGGGGCCCCAACCAGCGCGGCTCATGCCTCTTTGGAGGAGCCGCCGGCCGGTGCCCGACCACCAAGCAGCCTTGCGGAAGCCGTTGGCAGTGGGTCAGTTTGAACTGAGACCGACCCACTGCCAACGGGGGTGGTGACCAGGATGGTGCCGTGCCTCGTCCTGTGCGTCGCGCCGCCGCGCCCGCTCACAGCCCGTGGACAAAGGGCGCCGCGGGAAGGCGCGGCCATCCGGCGATGCACTTCCTAGCCCGTGAGGCCGCCGAGCAGCAGCCCGCCCCGCCAATAGCGCTGGAGCGCAATGAACATCAAGAGCAGCGGCAGGATGCTGATCATGCAGCCCGCCATCGTAAGGACCGTGAAGTTCTCACTGCTTCCCGAAATATTGGTATGCCAGAACCACACTTGCATGCCCTCTGTCAGCGGGTACAGATTGTTGTTATTGTTGATGATGAACGGAAGGAAGAAATTGTTCCATGAGCTGACCACGTTGAGCATGAACACCGTGATGAGCGCCGGAATCATCAACGGCCACGCAACCCGGAGGAAGATACGCCCCTCCCCGGCGCCATCGATACGGGCCGCATCGATGAGTTCTCGTGGGATTGACGCCCCGGCGTAGACGCGCATCAAGTACACGCTGACCGGGCTGACCATGAACGGGATGAATATGCCTGGCATCGTGCTGTCCAGGCCGACCTTGGCGTAAACCAGGTAGAGCGGGACGGCGAAGGCGACGAGCGGGATGAGAAGGGCGCCCATGACGAACACGAACAACGCGTTCTTGCCGCGGAAGTCGAAGCGGGCGAATCCGTAACCAGCCATCGCGGACAACACTGTCGCGCCGACGCCTCCGGCGCCCGCATAAATTGCGGTGTTGCCCAGCCACTGCAGGTATGAGCCGTCTTCCTGGTTGGAGAAGACCTCTTTCAAGTTGGACAGCAGTTCGAAGGGTCGGGCGAACCAGAAGCCAAACGTAGAGTTGAAGTTGGGCACGGTCTTGGTGGACGAGACGATGATCCACCAGATCGGTATGAGGGTGAACACGGCGAAAACCACGCACGCCAGCATGACTAGGTTCACGGTCCTTCGCCGTACACCGTAAATGCGCAGTGCGGAGGCGTCGGGCTTCTCTTTGTGCGTCCGGCGCTCGGTCCGAGGCGCGGCAGTGCTGTCCGGCATGGTTGCGGTGCTCATGTGATCGCCCCCTTCCGGCGCTGCGAGAGCAGGAAGGCCGTAGAGATGAGGATGATGACGAAAGCCAGCACCACAGCGATAGCTGCTGCGTAGCTATAGAACTGCGCCGAAAAGGCTTCGTTGTACATGTACAGGGTGGGCGTGTAGTTAGCCGAGATGTTGGGCGCCATAGGCGACAGCAGGTACGGCTCCGTGAAGAGCTGCAGGGCACCTATCACGTTGATGATCACTACTAGGATGATCGCGGGCCGGATGATCGGGAGTTTGATGCGTGTTATTATCCGGCTAAACTTAGCGCCATCGACGATTGCGGACTCGACGACTTCCTTTGGGACCGATTTGAGCGCCGTGTAAAGTAGGATGATCGTGAAGCCGGTCCACTCCCAGATGGCAATAAGTACGATGACCCCGAGAAGGTGGCTGGCACCAAAGAAGTTCGGGTCAGGCAGCCCGAGATCCTCGAAGATGCGCACGAACACCCCTACCCTTGTCTGCAGCATGCCTCCCCACATCGCGGTGGCAACCACACCGGGGACTGCGTAAGGAAGAAAGAAGATCGCCCGGAAGAAACCACCGAAGCGGGAAACGCCCATGTCGAACATCGCCGCAAAAAATGTAGCGATGACGATCATGATGGGCACCTGAATGGCGGCGAACAGCAGCACACGTGCCATGCCTGACCAGAACGCCCCAGACTCCAGGGCTTGGGTGTAGTTGGAGAACCCGGTGAAGACGGTGCCGCCGATCATCCGCGTAGTAAAGAAGCTCGTGTAAATCGAGTAGCCGAGCGGAACCACCAGGAACATGAAAAAGATCACGAAGAAGGGCAAAACGAACCACAGGCCTCGGCGGTCACGACGATGCCCGAACCCCTTCTGTCGCCGCGCGGCCCACCTTCGCGCCGCTGGCAGCTCGCGATATGACGGCTCTGAGATGGGTTGTTGTGCCCCCCCGATAACGACTTGGCTCAACTTCGCCTCCACCGTTGCAGCGCCACATCCGACCAGTACCCAAGAGTCGAGGCTGTTCGGCTGCTCGCCCCCTTTGTCGCGGGACAGCTAATGGTACCCAGAGGAGCGGCGAGGGTCCGAAGCCCCTCGCCGCCCTCCTTGGAGTGCTCGTGGAGCACCTATCACCAGCTCCTCAAACCGAGCGATAGCCTCACAAAGCCTTCCTAGGTGTTGACCTGGAAGCCCTCCTGATGGGCGTACGTGACCATCGTGGACTGCAGGAACTGGAAGTACTGCGGGATGGTCTGCGTGCCATCGAAGAACTTCGACGCCCATGCCGTGGTGCTGTTGAGGTAGTACGTCATGAACGGGGGCCAGCTGATCGGCGGGATCCCGGGTGCCGACTTGGCGGGCGCCGCGAACAGCGAGGTGCCCTTCTTCAGCATCGGGATCGGGCTTGAAGTTGGGGAACAGCAGCGACGGAGGGGTGACCTCGAGCTTCCACGCCGTTGGCGAAGCGGCGAGCCACTCGACGAAGGTCGCCGCCTGTGCGGGGTGCTTGCTCTCCGTGAACACCGGGTAGGTCGAGCCTCCCCAGTTGCCGGAAGACGTGGCGCTGCCCGGCAGCGGGCCCTGGACCCAGTCACCCGCGGAGGCGCTCGTCACGTAGCTGGCGAAGTACGAGGGGCCCCATGCTGACGTCGGCCAGGTGAGGTAGATGCCCGAGTTGAGCCCCTCGAAGAAGGGGCTGCTGCTCGTGAACGGGTCGTTCGCGTGGTCGATGGCGCCCTCGCTCACCAGCTTCTGCCAGTAGTTGGCGAACGCCATCTCCTTGGGTCCGGTGAAGTCGATCGTGACCGTGCTGCCACCGTTCCACGCGAAGGGCCACGCGCCGGCCTGTTGCATTAGCGCGAGGACCCACTGCCCGTCGCCGGCAGCGAAGTCGCCGAAGTAGACCTTCGGGTTGGCCTTGTGCACCTTGAGCGCGTCGGCTGCGTACTGAGCCCATGTCGCGGGCGGGCTGGTGATGCCGTACTTGGCGAGGTCGACGGCATTGTAGAGCAGACCCATCGAGCCCCCGTCGTCGGGCATCGCCCAGATGTTGCTACCCTCGGTCACCTCACCCCACGCCCACTTGACGAAGTCGTTCTTGTACATCCCTGCGCCGTACGGCGAGAGGTCCACGGTGTAGTGCAGGGCCTCGAACTCGGGCAGGACGTCGAACTCGATCTCGGCCACGTCAGGCGCACCGGAGTTCGCCTTCAAGGCATTCAGCAGCGGGATGTATTCGCCCGAACCACCCACCTTGGTGACGTAGTCAACGCAGATGCTCGGGTGAGTCTGGTTGAAGACGTCCACCACCCTGTAGATGCCCGGGACCCATCCCCAGAAGGTGATCGGCGTGGCTCCCGCTTTGCAGTAGGAGGTGGTTTTCGTGCTGTAGGTCGGCCCCGTGCGTGAGGCGGCCGAGGAGACCGACGTCAGTGCGGGCGTCAAGCCCAGAAGTGACACAGCCACCGCCAAGGCCGCGCCGCACAATACTTTCGTGGAGAACGCCCGCTGCGGGAGCGCCGCCCGGCTCGATCCGTATCTCCTGTATGTCAACTTGCTCTCCTTTCACTTTTCCGCCCCGCTGGGCGGCTTTCGTGTTGCTCTGGGTACTGCATCTGTGCCTCCGGCTGCTCGCTGCTGTGGTCGGAGTGCTCGCCGGGACCTCGCGCCCCCTGCGCACCGGCGGAGCTGGTGGTCGTCATCAGTCCGGTGCAATGTCCGCCTCGACGAGCGCGAACGAACTTGCCGGCAGCGTCAGGCGGAGCTTCGCCTCCTTCGTCACCTCCTCTGCCGAGTCGAGATGCGCCGACGAGACGCCCTCGACACCCGTCGGCTCGTCGCTGGCCGTGAGGCAGCGGATGCGCGCCTGCCCGGTGAAGACTGAGCGGCGCAGCTCGAGCTCACACTGTGTCTCGACCTGGGCGCGGTTGACGAGCGTCACGGCGAGCCGCTCGCGCTGCGCGTCGACGGTCGCCGCGGCGTCGACGACGGCGAAGGGAGCGATGTCGTCGATGCGGTGCGGCCAGCGACTCAGGTCCTCAGCCGGCGCAGGCACGGTCTCGCCGGTGACGTGGGCATCGACGGCGAGCTCGAGGTGGCCGCTCGAGTGCAGGAGGAACGGGTAGTAGATGGGCTGGACGACCGCGAGGGCGGGGGTCGTCACGATCGGGGCGATGGCGTTGACGAGCTGGGCGAGGTTGGCCATGCGCACCCACTCGCAGTTGCGCACGAAGATGTTTAGGTAGGTCCCGACGGCGAGCGCGTCGGCGAAGGCGTAGCGCTCCTCGAGCCCCCCCTTCATGTCCCGGTACCAGACGTTCCACTCGTCGTAGACGAGGCGAGGCTGGTACTTGAGGCGCTGGTTGTACGCTGTCCGGCGCAGCAGCGCCGAGGCGGTAGCGATCGCCCGCTCCGCCGCGTGCGGCGAGAGCACGTTGGTCCAATAGTCCTCGCTGCCCGTGTAGAGGTGGATCGAGTGCAGGTCGACTAGAGCGCCGAGACCGTCGATCACCTTGCGGTCCCAGTCGGTCCAGCCGAGCTCGCCGCAGGAGACGAGGTGGATGCTCGGGTCGAGCATCCGCAGCGCCCGCGCCCAGCGGGTCGCCTCGGCGACGTACTCCTCGGCGGAGAGGGCACCGACCTGCCAGGTCCCGTAGATCTCGTTCCCGAGTCCCCACCAGCGGATCCCGAAGGACCTTTCGTGCCCGTTGCGCCGGCGCCGGTCTGCCCACCCAGTCGGCCGAGCGGAGTTGCAGTACTCGAGCCAGGCGAGCGCCTCTTCGAGGGTGCCCGTCCCCATGTTCAGGCAGATGTACGGCTCGGCGCCGAGCTCGGCGCAGTACCCGACGAACTCGTCAGTACCGAAGCGGTTGGACTCGGTCCCTCCCCAGGCCAGCTCGGCGCGCACCGGGCGCTCGTCCTTCGGTCCGATGCCGTCCTGCCAGTGGTAGTTGGAGACGAAGTTCCCTCCCGGCCAGCGCAGCACCGAGATACGCATCGACTTGAGCAGCTCGAGGACATCGCGGCGGAAGCCGCGCGGGTCGCTCAGCGGGGAGCCCTCGTCGTAGAGGCCGCCGTAGATACAGCGGCCGAGGTGCTCGACAAATCCGCCGAAGACCCGCCGGTCGAGGCTGCCGAGCTCGCGACATGGGTCGATCGTCACGACGCTGCTCATGTCAACTGGACGTCCTCTCGCTGCGACCCGAACTGCCTCTCTCGTATCGAAAACCTTTTCGCAGTTTTGAGATGTTAGTAGTCCGTCCTCGTCGGGTCAAGAGGACGAAGGGGGCGCCGGCGCGGGCGCCGACATCAGTCGTGGGGCTCTTTTCTCGGGCGGCCACGCCGATCTGCGCGGAGCGGGGTTGGCCGCCAGGCTGGCCGAAGGGTGGCCGGGGTCTCTCGAGCAGCTGTTCTCGGTGTGCACGGGCTTCGCCTTCACGTAGCCAGCACCCGGTCCGCCGGCGGCGTTGGCAGGAGCGCGACGACATTTCTGCCCGCCGAGGCTCCGCGGTCTGTACCGGCGTCGCCTGGCCCTCTCCTCTTCTCAGTGTCGTCCATTTTGTGCGCTTGCACAGCTTGAGCGCGCCAAGCTCCCTGTGGATGCCGAAAATCTCGTCCGCCCAGTTCACGCAGCTAACCGGTATTCGTTGATCAAGCCGCCGAGGATCTCGTTTCGCCGTAACTGTGCTGGGTCTGGCTCGTCGATCGGATCAGGCAGCACCGCGAAGGTTCCCGGAGCCTGCTGACCCAGTGCTCGATGCGGGCGGTGTTCGTTGTAGTGCGCCACGTACGTCGTCACAGGATGCTCAGCGTTGCCTATCCCGCCCGTACAAGGCGGGACCTTGCATCGAGGCGTCGTTTTTCCTGAGAGGGTGAATCCCGGAGCTCCCGCTGGCTCCGCCGGCTATGGGGACATTGCACCCTTGACCCGATCCGGGTCCGTCGTTATCATTTCGGTCTCACGAAAAGGGTTTCCGTTCGAGTGCTCGTGGCACCGGTCGAGCCGAGCTGAGTCACGCCCATGTGCACTGTCGGCGGGCCACGAAGAAAGGCCACACTAGGCTATCCGGCCGACCAACGGTCGGCTTGCGGCAGTCGGCGTCAAATGGCCGTCAGTGACCAATCTAGAAGGAACTCACAGTGAACGAGACCGATGAGACTCTTGAATGCTGGTTCTTGACCGGCAGCCAGGCACTCTACGGGGAC
>JBEKBX010000088.1:0-6458 GCA_050015175.1 Acidimicrobiales bacterium
ATGCTGCTTCCAGTTGCGTCGTCCTGATCACGCTCGCCTGCCGTGACGGCGAGATCATGGCGAAGCTAGGCCGGGGATCTTGCTGGCCGGAGACGCTGGCGTGTTTACTCCGCGCACAGATAAACGCCCCGAATATCTGCCCATGCACGGTCAATCGGCGCGACCGATCTACGGGCGCGGTTGGCTGATCAGCGCCCTGCCGAATCGGCGTCAGCACTGTCCGCGCGCTCTCTCGCTCGCGTGCGCCGCCGATCAACCATTAGGGCGTGCCACTCCTCGTCGTGTTCGACGGTGTTCACGTTTCTTGAGAGACTCCGCCAGTGAGGATCAAGGGAGTCACCTATGACGTTGGGCGAGTGCTGGGAGAAAACTGGCGTCCCGTGTTCGAGCCGGAGGTGGTTCGACGTGAGCTCGCCATCATCAAGGATGATCTTCACTGCAATGCGGTGCGAATCTGTGGCCTGGATATTTCGCGCCTCGAGACGGCAGCGGGGTTGGCGCTTGAGCTGGGCCTCGACGTGTGGCTCTCTCCCGAGCTCTGGAACAAGATGCCTGAGCGAACCCTCAGGTACACCGTGGGCGCGGCGCGCATGGCCGAGGACCTCCTTCGTCGCTGGCCGGGGAAGGTCGTGTTTTGCATCGGATCGGAACTGACTCTCTTCATGCGCGGGATCCTCCCAGGTCGTTCGCTCCTGATGAGAGTGCGAAGAATGCGGAAGAACCCCAGTCGTGCCGCAGGCGCACCAGCCCTGACGGACTACCTCACCCGAGCGACCGACGAAGTTCGGCACGTGTTCTCCGGGCCGATTACCTATGCATCCCTTGTCTGGGAGTCAGTGGACTGGAGTCGATTCGATTTCATCGGTGTCGACCACTACCGCGACAGCAGAGTCAAGCATCGTTACGTCGACATGCTCCAGCCGTCTCTCGACACAGGCAAGCCGGTCGTTGTGACCGAGTTTGGAATGCGAACCTATGTCGGTGCCGACACGTCGGGCACGCTGGGATTAGGGATTGTGCACATCCCTTCGATGGTGCTGCACAAGTTGCCCATCGTCGGTCGGTTCGTCCGAACGCGTCTGAAAGGCACTCCGGCAAGGGACGAGCAGCTCCAGGCCCGTGAGATCGTGGAGACCCTGGAGGTTCTCGATGCCGCCGGCGTTGCCGGAGCCTTCGTGCACACCTTCGTCGACTACCAGTCGCCCACGGACCCGGTGCCGAGGTATGACCTCGATATCTCGTCAATGAGCCTGGTGAAACTGTTGAACGATGGCCGAGGCGTTGCCTATCCCGATCTTCCCTGGGAACCAAAGGAAGCCTTTCGAGCAGTGGCCGACTACTACGCGGCGCGGTGATCACCGAAAACCCAAGAGTCCGCAGGAGCGTCAGCAGCGCCGGCCCGCCCGACTCGGTACTGCTTCGGGCGACGCAGCACTGCAGGCCTGGCAGCGTACGGAACATCCAGGTCTGCGCTCCTGCCCAGGATCGGGGAAATGTCTGAGAGCTGTGCCTAACGAGACGGTGATGCGCTGGTCTGACTGGCGCTCAGTGCTACCGGGCCGCCCCTGCCACGAACGTCGCGACGATATAGGTCGCGTGTCTGTCCAATGACACCCGTGCGCGGTCGTACCGCATCGTCGTTCGCGGGTCGGCGTGCGACGCCGCCTCCTGCACGTCCCGGAGCGGCACCCCGGCGTCGAGCGCGGCGGTGATGAAGGCATGGCAAAGCGTGTGTGGGCTGACGAGCTTGGCGATACCTGCACGCCGTGCCACCCGTCTGACGATCCGGCCAGCACCGTGGCGATCGAGGCGGTTGCCGTCGGCAGCGAGGAAGATCGATCCCTCGCACCGCTCGCCGACTGCAAGGTCGACGGCCCGGGCTGTGTGCGGCGCGAGTGGGATGGTCACGACCTTGCCCCCCTTTCGCAAGATGGTAAGGGTTCGATGTCCGCGTTCGAGGCCAAGTGCTTCGATGTCGGCACCGGTCGCCTTTGAGGCCCGCAATCCGTTCAGAGCGAGCAAGGAGATGAGCGCGTGCTCGACGGCTGCTCCGAGCCCGGCGCGGCCACAAGGAGGGAGCCGAGTTCGTTGCGGTCGAGGCCCGTGACGTGCGACTCGTAGTCGAGCAGGGGCCGACGGACATGGACCGCTGGTGAGTGCTCGAGAAGCTCCTCCTCGACGGCATAGCGGTAGAAGCCGGTGACGGTGCAGAGTCGGCGAGCCACGGTAGCGCGAGCCCGGTCGCGCTCCTCGAGGTCGCGGCCGAAGCACTCGAAGTCAGCGCGCCTCGCCTCGAAAAGACCGAGATTGTGTTGCGCGCACCAAGCGGCAAACTGGCGCAGGTCGAGCGTGTACGCCTCGCGCGTGAGCCCGCTGTAGCCAGCAAGATAGCCGCCGAGCGCGACCTGCTCGGCATCGCTGAACATAGGCTCTGAGATAACGATGGCAGTTGACAGCATCGTGGTGGTCATGGTGCACCTCCAGGTCGAGCTGAGACCCGGCTTGGGCCGACCGGGTCCTAGCGATGATGAGGTGCTCACCGTAGGTTGCTGTATTCGACCCACTGGAGGGCCCGACGGATGTACCCCACGAGCGCCATACCGCCGAGTACGGCCTGAGCCGCCGAACCGGCTGACCAGGGCGGATGGGCGCGAGATGGATTGTTATGGACCGTTATTGGTGTGGCTGGGGGTCTGACTGGGTGAAGCAACGCCGACGACGGGAGGCTGAGAGGCCACGCAATGCTCGGCCCGCCGACCGTCGCCCTTGAGGATGTCAGGCATCTCCAGCCCCTCGATGCCATCTGCAAGAGAGAGCGTCGCGATCAGCGTCTGGAAGCCTGCGACGACCAACAGCAGTGCTGCGCAGTCCATCCGACCCTCTGTTGACCACTAGGTTTCGACAGATGGCGTTGGGATCGGGGCTCGCTCACCTAGGTGGCTATCCGTTTGAGGTGCGTTACAGCGATGGGTCATTGGTACGTGCGCGTGCCGCTGCCGATGTCGCTGCAGACGCCTACGTCTACTTCAGTCGCCTGTTTTCAGGAGTCGAGCCCGACATCGCCCTCATCGTGGCCGACGAGACGGACTGGGAGAGCAGGCAACCATACGGGCTCCCATTCTTTAACGACGACGACGGTCAGATCCGTCCCGGCATCGTGGTGATGCCCGCTGGAAGCGGTGATTTCTGGGTCGCAATGGGACACGACATTCGCGACGCGTCACCGCGCGGTTATATGAGATTGCTTGCGACATACCCTGACGGCGCAGATGGCTTGGAGCTGCAGCCATTCTTTGACCTCGTAACGATCCATGAGCTCGGCCACGCCTTCGAAATGCTCGGAGATCTCAGGTTGCCGACCTTCTGGTTGGGCGAGATCTTCGCCAACCTGGCCCTTCACGCCTTCGTCGCAACGAAGCATCCGAAGAGTCTGAACACGCTAGAAGTGCTCTCCACCGTGGGAGCGCAGAGTCGGCGCCTCGCCGCTCGGATGCGCGCCGAGGGATACAGCACGCTGGAGGAGCTCGAAGCCCACTACACGGGTGGTGGTCAGCCGATGAGCCCGCTGAACTACGTCTGGTACCAGTACCGATGGCAGCGACTCGCGGCAAAGATGTTCGACGCCGACGGTGAGGACGGACTGGTCCGCTTTTGGGATTGCTTTCACGCAACCGATCGCCTCAGTTCCGGCGAGGTCACGGCGGCGTCCCTGGCCCCGCTGCTAAGAACCGAGGTGAGCGAGATCCTCGGCAGAGCGGCACAAACTTGGCGATAGAGCCTGTAACGCCTGCGCCGAGGATGTCGACACGACGATGCGGATGAACCTGCTTCAGTTCAGCTTGCTGCGGTGCAGGTCGGTTCATCTGCGTTGGCTCCGTCGGAGACTACGCCCACTCGATGGCCGAGCCGAACGAGAACTCGGCGTGCGCACGAGATCGCCGATTCCGGCGCGGCACCGCATCCCCGGGAAGCGCGATTGGCGGAACATTGTGTGCGCCCCCGTCCCGGTGAACTGGGCGACCCTTGGACACCGTGGTCTATGCGCATATGGGGGCAGTTTGCGATCGACCCACAATCGAGAGCAACGAGCGGTTCGTCGAGGGATCGAGCCAGCTTCGTCAGCTGGTAGAGGTTGGCCGTCTCGACCCGTCCGGAGTCGATGTGGCGAGATTCAATGACGACATGGACTATCGCCATAGCGATGGGCTCCTGGTTTTGCGTAGGCAATGCTCGGAAGCGGTGCCAAGCTTGGCGGTTCGGTGTGGTGAAGGTCGTCGTCGATCCCGAGAGTGCCGAACTGATCAAGGGTGCGAGACACTAGATTCACGCGGAGCTTGAGGTGGCAATCCGAAACTCGGTCTATATCCGCCCGGTCACACGGTCGGACACAATGTGGGTCGTGGCCAGTAAGGCCGACCAGCGGACCTCTGTTTCAGCCACGGTCGGCCAAAAGATCCGGCTCAGGTGTCACATTCGAGTTGGGGCCGGTGTCTCCATGGTGAGAGCAAGTATCCAGAGGAGGCATCATGGCCAGCAGTACACGGATCCCGCAGGCAAAGCTGACCGGACTCTACGGCGCCATGGTCAAGCGGATGTCCCGCAAAATGTTCGGAGAGGTGCCTGAACAGGTCGCGGTGGCGTGGCATAACCGGAGGGCGCTGAACTTGAGCTTCAGCCTCGGTCGAAAGCTGCAGAAGTTGGACCAGTGTGACGAGAACTTGAAGTCGTTCGCCCACATGGCGACGGCCAGCCTGATCGGCTGCAGCTTTTGCCTCGACTTCGGCTACTTCCACGCCCCACAACAAGGGACTTGACGTGACCAAGGCGCGTGAGGTGCCCCGGTGGCGTGAATCGGATGTCTTCACGTCGCTGGAGCGCGACGTCATGGAGTACGCCGAGGCGATGACTCAGACCCCGCCGACGGTCACCAACGAGCTGTCGGCCCGGCTGCTGAAGGCGCTCCGCCCAGCCGCCCTGGTGGAGCTGACCACGGTCATCGGGCTGGCGAACCTCACGGCCCGTGCCAATACCGCGTTCGGCATTGAGTCGCAGGGGTTCTCGGCCGCCTGTGCCCTCAAGCCGCTCGCCGTAGCCTCAGGGGCATCACTGACGACCCGTTCGTCTCTCACCGCGGGCTGCTTTTCACCATCGCCTACGAAATGCTCGGCTCTGCGGGCGACGCCGAGGACGCCGTCCAGGAGACCTGGCTGCGGTGGGCCAATGTGGACCAGTCGGAGGTGCGTGACCCGCGGGCGTATCTGGTCCGGATTGTCACCCGGCAGGCGCTGAACCGGCTCCGAACGGTGTCCCGCCTGCCGGAGGACTACGTCGGGGCATGGCTGCCCGAGCCGTTGCTGACCAGTCCGGATATGGCCGAGGACGCCGAGCTAGCCGTGAACGTCTCGATCGCCATGCTCACGGTGCTCGAGACCCTTGGTCCGGCCGAGCGGGCAGTGTTCGTGTTGCACGAGGTGTTCGAGACGCCGTATGACGAGATCGCCGAGATCGTGGGCAAGACCCCGGCCGCGGTCCGGCAGATCGCGCACCGTGCCCGCGAGCACGTGGCGGCACGACAGCCGCGGATGCAGGTGGACCGAGCCCAGCAAGAGGCAACCCTCGAAAAGTTCATGGCCGCCATTACCTCCGGCGAGGTGCAGGGACTAGTGGAAGTGCTTGCCCCGGACGTGGTGTTGATTGCCGATGGCGGCGGTCTAGTGCGGGCTGCTCGGAAGCCGCTCACCGGGGCCGCGACGGTGGTGGCGTTCCTGGCCCGCGTGGCAGATCTCTCGGAATTGGTAGCGACCACCGCCTGGCTTAACGGTATGCCCGGTGCCCGGTTCGATGTCGGTGGCGACGTCACCGCGGTGAGTCTGGTGATCGAGGACGACTGGATCACTCGGATCTACGCCGTCCGCAACCCGAACAAGCTGGGACGTCTGGAAGAGGTGGCGGAGCTGCGGCAGTGACCGCCCTGCGGTCACTCATCCGAAAACCTTCACGAGATTGAGTAGGGCACCTACTGTGTTGCCCCATGCAGCAGCGGCCCCGCTGAACTGAAACAGGGTTCAGGTTCGAAGTTGGGTAGGAGACGGCGTCGCGACGGCACGTATTCCTAGCCACTCGGGCGGGGTGTTCCCAAAAGTTCACGCCGAATCGGCCCTAGGGCTATCCCCAGGGTGCCGTACCGGGACAGTCGGCAAATACAGATCGCCCATACCGAACATCAGCTCGAACCGGGCGACAATTGCGCCAGACGACGGTTCACGAACGCCAGCGACAAGCCTGCTTGCATCTACGGCCCCGGGTGCGGGATCGCCAAACACCGGCGCCGAGCGGATCTAATCCCGCGCGGGTGACGACTCGAAGGCCCACGGCAGCAGACCACCAGTCAGCAGCGCGGAGGTGCTGTCGCATCGGTCGTCAATCTCAGCTGGTGCAGGTCCAGTGCCCGGTGATCT
>JBEKBX010000089.1:0-6403 GCA_050015175.1 Acidimicrobiales bacterium
ATGCTGCTTCCAGTTGCGTCGTCCTGATCACGCTCGCCTGCCGTGACGGCGAGATCATGGCGAAGCTAGGCCGGGGATCTTGCTGGCCGGAGACGCTGGCGTGTTTACTCCGCGCACAGATAGACGCCCCGAATGTCTGCCCATGCACGGTCAATCGGCGCGACCGATCGACGGTTCCGGGACGGTTGGCTGATCAGCGCCCTGCCAACTCGGGCGCGGGCGCCGCGGCACCGATCACATCTTCAGAGCGTCGTTATGTACGCGTCACCGACCCGGATCAAGGCCAGTCACCATCGGTCGCACCGAACCTCGCTCAGAACGTTCGACTTCAGATGCAGCAGTTCCGGCAGCGATGATGCGCATTAGCTGTGAGTCGACGGCGTACGGGGACAGTACCTGACGCCAACGTGATCACGTTCCGGAGCTCAATGGCCGAGGTGAGCACAGCGACTCATCCGAGGTGGTTCACCACGGGACAGCTCCAAGTCCCGATCACCGTTTCCGTCACCGTATTCTCGAATCCGTTGTTGAACACCACCTTCATGTTCAGCGAACCTGTCTTTCCTTCAAACTTGATGGTGCCAGATGTTTGCGAAAAGGTGATGTCCACATTGTTGTTGTCGGGCCTGAGCCGCGCAGTTTTCCCGTTGACGAAGCTGCCTTGCTTGGGTTCAGTGACGACAAAGAACCAGGACTTCGGCTTCAGCCCGGAAAGGACTCCGGTTAGCGGATCCAGCCTGATCGAGTCCAAGTGAATGTTGCTGATCTCGTCGATGTAACAGTCCTTCTTGGGGTTGGTGAGCGTCAAGGTCCCGTGGTACTTGCCACTCACGACAAAGGTGTTCACCGAGCCCCCGGTAGCCGCCGTGGCTGTAGACACGAGTCCCGCGATTCCAGCGAGCAGCACCACAGCCGTGAAGCTCACTCTCGCTCTTGCCCGTCTGCCCTTGAAGGTCTCCACCCTTGACCCCCTTGCCTTGTGCGCTTGCTACAGCTCCTTTGATCGTACCCGTCCTTTGGGCCAATGACTGAAGTGTGCCCTTGCTACCTCGCTCCCGGACTCCAACACTGATGTGACGAGACGTCGAAGACGCTCAGGTCATTGCGAAGCGGGCCGTCGTCGTTTCGTTTTTGGAGCAGCGGTCCCCTGAGCGACCACCGGACGCCAGAACTGGCCCAGAATGTCGGTCACCGGCTCTGAATTTGCGTCCTCGAAATGCCGTTCGGGGCGCATCGCAAACATAGAACGCTCGCGCCGAATACCAACCCGCATTGGCCGTCCACGGGTACCGATCGACGGTTCGCTCGCTGCTTCCGATCGGGGACTCCTTGAGTCAAGCTGCGAGCTCGCGCGGCTCAACAGCCGGGCTCTTTATAGGATGCCTTCTTCTCGTACAGGGTCACAGCTGGCAACAACGAGAAACTTTTTATTATCAGCTGTGCTTCTGCATTGCCGGAGATTGTGAAGGCGGCGGCGTAGTCCTCACACAACTGTCCGGGGTTCACCGCTCCGACGACAGCAGATGGGGTCGTCTGCCCGACGGCGGCCACAAACGACAGGTAATACATAACATTGAGGCTCTTGATCCCGAGGCCGAGGCCCACCTTGGTCTGAACAGCGATAAGGACGGCCGAGGAGTAGGCAGTGAACGACGGGCCCGGCAGGAATTTGCCGCTGATGTGGAAGCCCGAGCTCGAGCCGAGGAGGCGTGTCGAGTCAGGCTGATCCACCGAAGCTGAGCCGCCGAGGCTCACCGACACGCCACCTTGAATTAGGGAGCCCTTGCTTGCGATGCCGAGCTTCACCAGCACGGACAGCTCGACCTTGGTGTAGAGGGGCACGCCATCACAGAAGAAGGGGGCCGGGCAGACGGGCATTTCGAAGCTGAATGGGAGCTTGAACACTGGTGGATCGGCGTTGATATTCGGCTCGTTGCCACGCAGAGCCTCGTAGTTGACCGTGAGCGTGCCGGACAGGCCGGACAATGACATGGAGCCTGTGGACAAGTGACCATTCGAGAACGAGATGTTTGCTTCCTCGTTCTGATAATTGAACACACCGTCGAGCTTCGCCTTGATGGACAGGAGTGTTCCGCAGGAGACCGAGATCTTGCCGGAGCCGTTCAGCGAGTAGCAGAAATCGCCCTTGATGTGTACACCGTCGGGCTCGCCATCGAACCCGATCGAGTAATCGAGATTGCCGACTTTGCCGGAATAACCGAAGCCAGAGCTGGACCCCGTGAACCCATCGAGCACGATCCGCGGGCCGGCGCTGGCCTCGCTATCCGACCGAGGCAACACGGCAGAGGTCGTCGATGCGGGTGAGGTGACCGGACCCGAACCCACTTCGGAACCGAAGGCACCGCTCAGATCGGGTGGAGCATTGACGTGGATGCTGCCCGACTCGATGAGATCCGGGAGGGTAGTTGGAGACGTAGCAACGACGAGCGTGCTGCCGACATGCTTGACGCTCGTCACGTTCGCCGCGTCCAGGCTCTCGAGCAGCATCACCTTGCCCGGAGCCAACGCATCGAGCGGGCCTGAGTCGTTCGAGAAGGTGTAGGTCGACCCGTCAGCCGAGACGCCGACCAAGCTGCTGCGGACCTGGGCCGGATCGATGACGACCGTCTTCGGCGTGAAGGTCACGTGTGCGCTCGAGGTGGCAGCTGGATCGCCTACATCGACCGGTAAGGAACCCCATGACTTAGGGCGGCTACCGCCCAATGACGTATGCCCCTTCCCTACCCCGGAGGCGGGACCCGAGCTCGAACCGCTTCCGCAGGCAGCCAGTGCGGTAGCGGCGCAGACAACCGCCGCGAGTGCGAGTACCAATCGCGCGCGGCGAGAACCCGTCTCAGGCCTCATCGCCACATCCCGACAACATGCCACGCGAGATCTGCGTAGGGGACGTCGAGGGCGGCGGTCCGCACCGGCTCGTCGATTTGCGGCGAGGCCGATCCCATGATGCTCGACGTTGCCCTCGCGAAGCCCATGGAGCCTTTGCAGATTGAATGAGGGACTCCAGCTGACACTTTCTCCTCAGGGTCCCAGGAATCTCGATCGCTGGAGCTGTTCGCGGCCTCTCCCGAGCCGGCCCTCAGTGGAAGAAGGGACACGCCCAGCACGAAAGGACCATTGCGGACGCGGCTGGGTGCAAAGTCCGAACGCTTGAGGTCCGGCTCTTCAGTTTGCCCAAGGAGCAGTTTGACTGAGCCTGGCAAACGGGTCAACGCCCTGCCAATAGTTCTCATGCCGCTTGCTAGTATAGGAACCAACGCCCAGCACTGCCTCACCGACCGCGCTGGAGAACGGGGGCCTCATGCGATGGCTGAGAGTTGTGGCACTTGTCCTGGTTGCCGTTGCTGGCGCCGCCTGCGGCTCGGGGTCCTCGAGCCCCTCATCCTCGTCGACTTCAACGCGCCCGAGCACCTCGACAACGACCTCGACTAGCCCGCCCAAGCCTCAGAGCTCGTGGAAGGTGACGTCGCTTAGCGACACCAATTCTTTGGACGCTGTGTCCTGTCCGACCACGAAGCTCTGCGTCGCCGTTGACGATGGCGGCAATGCGCTCGTTTCCACCGATCCGATCCGTGGCGCGTCGGCCTGGACGGTGGCCGATGTGGACGGGACCAACTCGCTGAACGGCGTGGCCTGTCCGACCGCGAAGCTCTGCGTCGCTGTTGACAACAGCGGTAACGTCGTCGTTTCCACCGATCCGACCCGTGGCGCGTCGGCCTGGACGGTGACCGACGTGGACAGCAACTACGACCTCGATGGCGTCTCCTGTCCGAGTGCGGTCCTCTGTGTCGCCGTCGATGAGGAGGGCTACGTCGTCGTCTCCACCAACCCAACTGGTGGCGCGTCCGCGTGGACAGCGGCTGCCGTGGACGGCGCCAACGGCTTCGACTCGGTCTCTTGTGCCAGCGCCCGGCTCTGCGTCGCTTCGGACGACCACGCGCACGTGCTCACCTCCACCAACCCCACCGGTGGCGCTTCGGCGTGGGTCGCGGCCGCCGTGGACGGTGCGACCGACGGTTCCAACATCCTGGGCGCCGTATCCTGCCCGAGCCCGAGCCTGTGTGTCACCTCTGGTTCAGGAGCCGCTGGCGAACCAATTCTCACCTCCACCAACCCCACCGGTGGCGCATCGGCCTGGACGGTGACAGCCGCCCCCAACAACGTCCCCTTGGAGACGATCTCCTGCCCGAGTACCCGGCTCTGCGTGGCCGAGGACCCGGCTTTCGACATGATCACTACCACCAATCCCACGGGGGGAGCCTCGGCCTGGAAGGCGGTCGACGAGGGCCAGCCCAACCACATGGGCGCCGGCGTCTCCTGCCCGACCCTCCGTCTCTGTGTCGCCGTGGGCAACGACGACGTGCTCACCTCCACCAATCCCTGAATCTCGAGGGCCCTCGAGCAGATCTGTTTTCGCGCTCGTCGCCCAGCGCTGCTTGGATCCTGCCTCGAAGCCGGCCTCTACAGCTTTCGAGGTGCGCGACGGGGTTCGCGCATTAGCCGATCGACCGCACAGTTGGAGTCCCGCTCGGATTGCCATCGCGGAATTGAGACAGATCGCCTCATCTGTATCGGAGCATACGGCAGAGAGCAGGTAGCGCGGCAAGCGCAGATCGACGGTTATTTCGCCCCGCGGGCAGATACCAGTGCCAAGACTCCCTCGACGTCTCCCTGGTCCATCGACAGGCGTCTCCCGGAGCGTCTCTGACGGGATGACGAGGTGCACGGCCCTCAGGCTTCCCTCGCAAGGCGACCGGGGTCGTGCACCCTCTTTCAAAGGGGCTGTAGAACCCGGGGTTGCCTGGGTGTGGACCAGGCAGGGACGTTACGGCCACACCATCCCTCTGTCGCGTGCCTTCCTCGCCCAAACTTGAGAAAGGTGCACGGCCCCCACCTCTCCTCGCTAGGCGACCGGGTCGTGCACCATCTGTCAATACCGGCGTGGTCATTCGGCCCCTCACAGCCGACCTGCTGGCCGCAGGGATGGACCCTAACGGCCGCGTGGAGAACTTTCTCGTTGTCATAGCGCCTGTGATTGGCCGATCTACCCGCCTCCGCTGATCTTGCGTCCCTCTGCCAAGGCCAACCGGCCCAACAGGAAGATGATCGTGGCAAAGATGGCCAGTGTGATCACAGGTGCCACAGTGTTTGTGAGCACAACGAACACGGCCAGTACGAGCAGACCAAGGCCACTGGCCATAACCAACAGACAGAGCGCCAAGCTGTGAACTGCAACCACTCGCCTTACGAGATCGTCACTGCGAGTGTAGGGAGTCAGGTTGCCCGCTCGCCGGTCACGCCCTGATCCAGCCCAGTACGCGCCGGGCTGAGACTGGCAATGCCGTCGGGTGGACTCTGCCCGGCGCAGCAGGCGACCGGCTGTGTCTGCTCTTCGGGACCGATGGGCTCCAGTCCCCTCGCTGCTGTTAGGTTTGTTGGCGTGGGTTCTGTCCACAGGTCAAGCGCCCGGCGCTTTGGCCTCCCCCTTTCGCTCGCGACGACCGCACTCGTGATTTTGACCTGTTGTGGATTTACGCCATCCGCCCGGCGATCCGTCCGAGCAGAGACGACGAGCTCGGTACTGGCATCGGCGAAGGCGGCCATCGCCAAGCAGACCGGTGCCCGCCTGTCGTTGACGGTGACGTCCGGCTCGTCCTCGGGCACCGAGAAGGTCACGAGGGACTCGGGAGTGACAGAGGGCATGGAGACGATCGCCCTGGGTGCGGCAACGGCGACGATCAAGGTAACGCCAAGTTATGGCTACATCAGCGGGAGTTCCTCCGGGCTGACAACGATCTTTGGACTGAGCGCCGCACAGGCAAAAAAGGTCGGAAAGCGCTGGGTGTCCTTCAAGGCCGGTACCAGCCAGTACTCCAACTTCAAGTCTGGCGTCACCATGTCTTCGATTGACTCCGTGCTCCCGGAGGCCAAGGGGACCAAGACGTCCATGGCAGATGTCAAGGGGACCAAGGTCTACGTCCTCATATGGACGGTCGCGGCCACAAGCTCCACGCCGAAAACCTCGAACACCCTCACGATCTCGGCGGTGGGTGCGGCTTTGCCGATCAAAGAAACCGCGTCGGACGCGGCCGGAGACCACGTGACGCTCCTGCTTTCCAAGTGGGGTGAGCATGTCAGTGTGAGCGCGCCGCCCGCTGCTTCGACGATCTCATATTCGCAACTCACCGGCTGATAAGAACCTGATCCTCCCGAGACACCATCGTCCTGCCGACAGTTGAGCCCGCCAGTTTCACGTCGGCACGCTGATCCAGCCCAGTACGCGCCGGGCTGAGACTGGCAATGCCGTCGGGTGGACTCTCTCCGATTGGCTCCGTCTGAGGACAGTCGTCAACCGGGTGAGCCTGCCCACGTCGGTGTGGACCAG
>JBEKBX010000090.1:0-6208 GCA_050015175.1 Acidimicrobiales bacterium
GTGTCGCTTTGGACCGACAAGTCCACCTCGCTCGTGCTGTCGGCCTACTCACCGGCCACACACGACTGCTGGACCGTCATCGACTTGAAGGGCGTCCCAAGCTCACCTGTCTGGGGCCTCTCCACCATGGGCACCTACTACGCCCGCGACGCCGGCGTTGGCGCAAGCGACTGTCTGGCGTCAGGCACGACCCCGACGGCAGGCACCGTGACAGGGCCTCAGACAGGAGGCTTCCCCAGCTCTTGAGGTCCAGGCGGTACAAAGAGCCGGTCTGCTCGGAGGACTTCTCGTCCTGTAGTAACCGGCCTTGATGGAACCAAGGCGGACGGCATCTCCCTGGGTTCCATCGACAAGCGTCTCCTGGTGAATCGCGACCAGGATGACGGGGTGCACGGCCCTTAGGCTTCCCTCGCAAGGCGACCGGGGTCGTGCACCTTTTGTCAATCTCGGTAGGGTCGTTCGGCCCCTGGCCGAAGCCGAGTTGCCCGTGGTACCTGTCGCTTTGTCGTGATCGGCCGTGATGGACTCAATGAACGACTTCCTCGTCACCTACCTTGACTCGATAGACGAGCGGCTCTTGGACTAATTCGCGAGGACGAGAGGCTGAAGCTCGACGCCGTCCAACGTCATCGGTTCTACACAACGGCGTTCCATTTCACCGGGGTTATGCGCGTCTTAATTCAAGACGAAAGCCTCCCCGCGCCGCTGCGACGGCATTTGGGAAAGGCGCCTCACCGCCCACGGCACCACTACAGAAGACCCCGTCGCGACGGTCGCGCTACCGACGGCGATTCCCCACCCAACCGGCCCCATCGGTGTGCACCCGAAGAAGTGGCTCAGTCCAGGCGTCTGGACGATCCCCACGAGCACGCCAGCTGACACCAGAGTCGATGTCAGTACAACCGGGCTCGTGCCTCCGATGACGGCTGTCTGCCCGAGCTGGGTGCCCACCAAGGCCGCCAGCGCGACAGTGCTCGAACGCCGCGAGGTTCCCGTCGGCCGGGCAAGCAACCAGGCGCTCGTTGCCCCGGCAGCCGTAGTCGCGGCGCGCAGGGCGATCTGGCCCGCGAGAGCACCACCGAGCGACGCCTCGGGTCCTTCATGGAGCAACTCCTCCGGTGAGCGCCGCTTTGGAGAACGCAAGGCGATCGTCATCGCTGGCAGCATGTCGGTGAGCAGGTTCACCAGCAGCATCTGGCGCGCCCCCAGTGGCGAAGCCCCAGCGATTGCGGTGGATGCGAGGACGAACGCGACCTCTCCCAGGTTGCCCCCGATAAGGATGGCTAGCGCGTCACGCACAGAGGCCCACATCGCACGGCCCTCCACGATGGCGTCAATGACCGTCTCTATCCGGTCGTCGAGCACGACCAGGTCCGCCGCTTCGCGTGCAGCGGGCGAACCGCGGCCGCCAAGGGCTATTCCGGTATGAGCGAGGCGGATCGCAGGAGCGTCGTTGGCGCCGTCGCCCGTCATGGCGACGGTGCGGCCACTGCGTTGGTAGGCGCGAATGATGCGCATCTTGTGCGCCGGGGTGACACGGGCGAACACCGTTGCCTCGCCCAGCAAGGCGTCAAGCTCGTCGTCGTCCCTCGCGTCGAGATCTGCTCCGGTGAGCACCGGCGCGCCATTCAAGATATGAAGCTCCTCGGCGATTGCGGCCGCCGTCGAGGGGTGGTCGCCGGTGATCATGACGACCGACACACCGGCCGAGCGCAAGTTGGCTACGGCCGCGGCGGCTGTCGGGCGCACCCCGTCGGCCAGGCCGAGGAAACCGAACAGCTCCATGTCGCTCACTCGCTCATCGGCAAGCTCTGCGTGCGCCGATGCCTGGCGCTCGGCCACGGCGAGCACCCGTAGTCCCCGGCTCGCGAGGCGCTCCACCTCGGCGTCGAGCCGTAGCCGTATTTGCCGGTCTATGACGGTGATGCCCTCAGGCGCGCGCCATGTGGTACAGCGCGGCAATACGATCTCGGGCGCACCTTTGACTGACACCCGTGAGCCACTCGGGCTGTCGCCCACGACGGCGTGGTAGCCACGTGCTGGTTCGAAGGCGAGTTCGCCCAGAAGCTTCCAACCTCCGAGCCCGTCGCTCGCCTCAACCCCCGCAGCGTTGCCGCCCTCGAGCACCGCGCGATCGGTCGCATGCGGCAGATCGTCGCCATCGTCGGCGGGGCTGGCCCGCAGCGCTGCTGCCAGTACCGCCACGGACCGGGGCGACAGATCGCCTATCGGATCTTCGGTGGAGCCATCGGACACCCGCTGCAAAGCGATATGCCCGGCCGTTAGCGTGCCGGTCTTGTCGAAGCACAAAACGTCGACGCGTCCGAGCGCCTCGATTGTCCGCGGGTTGCGGACCAGTGCACCGCGCTCTGCGAGCCGGTGCGCCGCCGCGAGCTGAGCGACAGTGGCCAGCAAGGGCAGCCCCTCGGGCACGGCGGCGACCATCAGGCTGACACCGGAACTCACTGCGGCACGTGGAGAACGGCCCCGCAGAAGGCTCATGCCGGTGACTGCGACTCCGCTCGCCACGGTCGCGGGCACGGTCAGCTTCGTGAGCGCGGACAGCCTGGCCTCTACCCCGCTCGCTGGGGGCTCGGGCGCGTCGGCAAGGCTACGACCGACCTCGGTCTGGTCTCGAACGGCAACCACGGCGGCAAGAACCGTGCCGGTAGCGATCACCGAACCCTCGTACAGCATGCAGGTGCGCTCAGCCAGTGTCGCTCCGGTGACGGGCAGAGTGTGCTTTAGAACCGGGAAGGACTCACCAGTGAGGGCGGACTCGTCGACCTCGCACCCGAGGGTGTCGAGTATGCGACAGTCGGCGGGAACCATGTCGCCCGCCTTCAGTTCGAGCACATCACCGCGCACCAGCCGGATCCGTTCCATTTCCTTAACGCGACCTCCTCGACGTACGGCGACGTGTGTCGTCATGGCGTACATCAACTTGTCGATCGACGCCTCGGCGCGGACTCGTTGCACCCCGCCCATGAGGGCATTCGCAGCAGTTACCCCGGCGACAAGCCCGGCGTCTGTGACCGAACCGACCGCAGCCGCCAGTCCCGCACCAACGGCCAGCACCGGTGTGAGCGGGTTCGCCAGTTCGCCCGCTACCGCCCGGGCGAACGAGATGCGGGCTGATCCTTCGGCAGGCAGCTCCGCGTGGCGACGCGCCGCTTCGGCGACCGAGAGCCCTCGACGCGACGAGCCGAGTGCATGGAGCGCGGCGTCAGGTGTCATGGCGTGCCAGCCGATCTCCTTGAGCGGCGCGGGCGCGGGGCGCCGACCCAGCGATGATCCGGCCAGGGTCCCCGCCGCTTGGGCGGCGAGCGCGGCCAGGTTCACCGGCACGGCCGCTCGCCGGGACGCGCTCGAAGCAGGGCCTAAAAAAGACCATGCTGCGCCTACGGCTGAGCCCGTTGCGGAGAGGGCGACGCTGCGGGTGCTGACCGAGCGCGCAACGGGCAAAGATTCGACGACGAGGTGTGCGTCGGCGAGACCGGGACGTGTCAGCAACGCGGCACCCCAGGGCGGATGGCGACCGTGACCGTCGACGCCAACTCCGACGTCGGCCGCGCGCAACGCTGCGTGTGCCGGGCCGCCTGACACGAGCAGCACGCCGTGGCCAGCTCTTTGCAACGAGCGCACCGTGGCCGCAAGACGAGTACCGCCGGCAACTAAGCCGTCGGCGGCGAGCCGCTCTCGCAGTCCACTGCGCAACCCCGCGACGAGAAGCTTTCGGCCCCCCCGGCGCACGGAGTGGGCCAGGGGATCGGCCAATGGATCCAGCTCCACTTCGAGGGCTATGAGACCGACGAGAGTGCCGGCTCGCGTGACGCCGAGCACGCCGGGCCGGCCGCGCCCGAGGGTCCGCACCTGCGCGGCGGTCCCGACCGGCAACTCCGCGTCGATCGACGCCATCGGCGCCACCCTCCAGGTACCACGCCGCGCCGATCGGGAAGGCCACGCCGGGTCGAAGAGCTCGAGCGCCTTGAGGCCGATTGCAGCTACCTCGAGATCGCCCACCGGCTCCACCGCGCCTAGCGCGACCCGCCCCGTGGTCAGCACTGCAGCGTCGAGCACGACCACGTCGACGCGGTCGAGGCGGCGCAGGACCTCACTGTCAAGCACGATGACGTCGCGTGCGGCGAGCTCGCGCCCGAGCCGCGCGGCAAACGCATCGCGCCCGTGACGCGCCGCTTTCGGCACGGCGGCTGTCACAATACCACCGGCGCGTCTTGGGCTACCCGTCAGGGCGAGAGTGGTCGCGGCTCCGACAACACTGAGCGCGCTCGAGATGTCCGCGAACCCCTCCACGGGACCTCTGCCGAGTGGCGCTTCGCGCATCGGCAAGCTCACTGCGTCGATGGACTCGTCGTGTGGTGCGTTGCAGAGGTCTGTCTCGCGGCGCTCCCACGCGCGACGGACGGCCTGTAGCTCGCCTAAGCGGTTGGCGCGGTGGGTGATGTCGGTCGCCAAGGCAAGCGGTCCCTGCGACAGCGACTGAACAAAGGCACTCGTAATCCCGAGCCCGAGATCGGTGAGAGCCACCCCAAGGTGCTGCTCGAGGAAGTGCCGGAAGCGAGGCTCGTTCTCCGCGAGGGCCAAGAGTGAACCGAGCTCGGCCGGGATCGGTGTCACCCGCAGCAGCTGGCCGAACAGGCCGCCACTAAGGGCAACAACGTCGGCGCCGATCGCTATGGCCTGGCGACGTATCGGCTCGATATCGCCGGGATGTTCGGGTTGTTCGTGGGAGAAGCGCTCCTTGTGGACCTCGTGCACCTCCTCCACGCCCTCGATGACCTCGATCAGGTCCTCGGGCGACGGGCCATCGGTGTCGAAGGCCACGACGACGCGTCCGGCGACGGCGTTCACCTGCGCCCACTGCACCCCTTCGACGGCATGCAACGCTCGCTCTACGTCGCGGGCCAAACTCTTGCGCTTCGGGTCGTTGACTCCGCGTACCTCAATGTGAGCTTTGCCGTCACCGATCCATGACCGGCGTCTTCGCCGACCCGGGCTCAAGCGGTCCAGCGCGCCGCCGATGACCGCGCCGGGCACAGCCGCGCCCTCGCGCAGCAGCCTGATTGGGTTCACCGGCCAGTGTGCGCCGGGCCGGCCGCCCTGTAGAGGTGGTCAGACTGTCGTCGAGGGCGTGACGAACTTGGCACGAGTGCCGGAGGCAACCCACTCCAGCAGACGCCAAAGCGCAAGCTGCACGGCGATAGCCAGGACTTCCACGAGCAACCGCTCCAGAATGACTTCCACCCGACCCCTCCTGTCCCGACCCTGGGTGACTGGTGAGGTTGATGGTAAGGAAGTGAGGTGAACGCCAGGCGGCACCCAGCCGACACTGGGGCGAATTCTGGGTGAAGGCTGCTCTTACGGCAACCTATGGGCAACGCCATGGCCGAGTGATTAGAAAAGGCGGTCTGTCAAGCGCGCCGGTGGCGGGCTATCGCCACGCCGACCCCGGCGAGCAAAACAAGGGGCCAGTCGAGGGCGCCCACCACCACCGCCGTAGCCAGCCCACCATAGAAGCCAGCCTTCACGACGGGCTCAGGCACGTGAATATGGACAACGGGAACGACATAATCACCGGCGGAGCCCCCGTTTCCGGCCGAACTCTGCGGCTTAGCAATAGGACGAGTCGCCATCATTCCTCCTGGTTGTAAGCAAGATGATGCTATCTAGACCTTGACTGGAACGGTTCGCGGGTCCGGAAAGTGACAGTTGCCACTTCCAATAGCGAGTACGCATTCATCTGGGCGGTGCGTGCCCTCCGCCGCATCACCCGGCGCAAGAGTCGGACCCGCAAGCACGTTGGCGGAATGCCGGGTCCATTTCCCCCAATCCCCGATCGCCACTTGGACGACCTTGACGATGCCGAGAACGAACGCGAAGAGAAGGTCGCCGCGCAGGGTCACCATCGCGATCTCGCGTTGCCTCGACATCACCGAACCCTGCCGATTCCCGCGCGCTGGCGCGCCGCCAGCCTTGGCGTTATGTACGTCGCCGAAAGCGGCCGAACCCAGTAATCACCAGTGCTTAAGAAATCCGAAATCGCCGAGGCCCAGGATGCTCAAGAACGTCGGCATCCGACGTCCGGCGGGACAAGCGGACGACGCACGTTTCGACGTGGACGGCGCCGGTCGGTATCAGCCTCCAATAGGACGCTCGGTAAAGATGGACGGACCATGCGACGCAGCCA
>JBEKBX010000091.1:0-6159 GCA_050015175.1 Acidimicrobiales bacterium
CCCGTACAGCCGACACCGGGCTCTCGCGCGTCGGCGGCGACGCCCAGCTCTGCTTCGCTTTCCTAAGGCACTGTGGCCTTTCTTTATGACCAGAGTGTCAGTGTATTAGCGAAAGATCTTTAAGACTGCCGCCGAGCTTGTTGAGCACATCAACAAGCTGTACGAGAAGGTTGCAAAGCTTGAGAAGGCGGTTGCGACCATAAAGGTAGACAAGAGTCGCCGTTGACGTCTCAAGCCTCCCATGTCCGAGCCTTGTAAAGGGCGACTCTGACGTTAGGGTGGCGAAAACACGACTCCGGCGATAAGTGAGATTCCGGCGAAGGCTACCAACTCCTCGAGCTCGTCGAACTCGACCACGCTCACTTCGCCGTCAGCACAGCACCGCCACCGCAAACGGGCTCGGCCACCCCGGCTTGCTGGCAATGCGGGGCGACGCCCTGGGCGATCACGGGATGCGAGCCCTCCCTGGTGCAGGTAGCTTCCCGGGTGAGCCACTGCCCGGTGATCGGGTGCGAGTCGGTGAAGGGAGTGTTCAGGACAGGTGACTCGGATACAACGTCCAGCCCTCAGCAAAGGTGATTTCGTGCTCACCTTGCTGTCGACATCTTCGCTGAGGCCGATCTCGGCCGCCACCGGCGTGCGATGCCTCGCCTGAAACGAGTTCCCCAGGACACCGGAACGTCTCAAACCGCCGCTCCCCCGAGTGCCGTTGGCGAGCAGCCTCACGCCGATGCCCTCGGAGGGGAGCAGTCGATGCAGGGCGGTCCTGGGGCTCGAGAAGACGCTCCCCCAGAGTGGAGGGCCCTAGCCAAACGGCTCGCTCCCGTCGTCGTGGCCGGCGTGACGATCTATCTCGTGTTGCCGAGCGTCATCCACGTTCTATCATCATGGCCGCGCCTGTCGACGCTGAACCCCATCTGGTTCGCCGTCGCGGTGGCTGCGGAGGCTGCTCACTTCACGTGCACCTTTGCGCTGCAGCGCCTGGCGTTGCGCACGAAGGGCTGGTTCGCCGTCGTCACCTCGGAGCTGACCGGCAATGCCATCACCAATATCATGCCCGGCGCTGATGCCGCAGGCGCTGCCATCCAGTTCCGGATGCTTGCGATAGCGGGAATCGATGCCGACACCGCCGTCAGCGGCCTGACAGCGTTCTCGCTCATCGAGATCGGCGGCCTCCTCGCCCTGCCTATTTTCTTGCTGCCGGCTATCCTCGCCGGCTCACCGTCCAGTCGCAGTCTTGTCAACACAGCGCTCGTGGGTGCCGCAGGATTCGTGCTCTTCGCCTGTTTCAGTTTCGTCTTCCTGCGTACCGACCGTCCCCTGGAGTTGCTCGGTCGCAGCGTCCAATGGTTGTGGAATCGCGTCCGCCGCCACCGGCCTCTGACAGGGTTCCCTGAACGCTTGCTGCGCGACCGCAACTCTATCAGGTCCGCACTCGGAGCCAGCTGGCAACGGGCGGTACTGCTTTGCACCGCCCGGCTCGGGTTCGACTTCGGCTGTCTCCTGGCAGTGCTGTGGGCTACTGGCAGCCATCCCCGCCCTTCGCTGGTGCTGCTCGCGTATGCGGTCACTGGAGTGATCGGCCTCCTGCCCATCACTCCCGGAGGTCTCGGGATCGTCGAGGCGAGTCTGAGCGGGATGCTCGTCGTGGCCGGCATTGGCGCAGGAGACGCCCTCCTGGCAACCCTCGCCTACCGTGTTGTTTCCTATTGGCTTCCCCTTCTGGCCGGACTTCCTGCGTATCTGCTGTTTCGTCGTCGCTACAGATTCGCCAGCGCGACGGCCGCGGTTCCGAGGCACTGAGATCTTCGGGTTCGGTCGGAGGGCCGACTGAACACGTGACTGCGACTAGGCGTTTTTGGGTATGCGAAAGAGCAACGGTCTCCTTACCATGCCATCAGGGGTTCACCTCGGGCTCCGCCACGAGACGGGTTGAAAGGAGATCCCATGTTGTTCAAGGAAGCTGCCCAAGCGGCCGAGGAGGTGACCGATCACTGGTGGCTGTTTCTGGTGACCGGCATGGCGTGGTTTGTCGTTTCGTTGGTTGTACTGCGAATGAGCCTCGCCTCTGCTGCCACGGTCGGTGTGCTCTTGGGCGTGGTGTTTGTGGTGTCCGGATTTGAGGAGTTCTTCATCGCCTCGGTCCGCTCCAGCTGGCGGTGGGCCCGAATCCTGATGGGCATCCTGTTCGTCGCAGGATCGATCTTCTGCTTCGCAGATCCGCTTGGCACTTTTGTGTCCCTAGCGGCGGTCCTCGGATTCCTCCTCGTGTTCAAAGGGACCCTCGACATCATCGAGTCAATTGCCACACAACCGATCAACTCCGTTTGGTGGCTCGGCCTCCTGGCGGGAATCCTTGAGCTCGGCTTAGGGTTCTGGGCGTCACAGCAGTTGTTTCCGGTACGGGCGTTGCTGCTCTTGCTCTGGGTCGGTTTCTACGCCATGTTCCGCGGTATATCCGAGATCGTGTTGGCGTTCCAGCTCCGTCCTCACAAGTGACCATCCCCTGTCCGCAGCTGCTGAGTCATGGATGGATTTGCCTAGCTGGGCGTAGTTGGAGTGGCGAGGGTGCTGTGTTGAACAAGCCTCCGTGGATCGGCGTCGTCCAGTTTCTCAATCTCGGCGAGCTCTCCCCTCAAGGTCGCCCTAACCCGCTGTGCGGTGGACTGGCCGCGGCCTGTATCGGAGACCCTGCCTGCTGAGCCGGTCCGGGTGCAGCTGCATTCGCCGCTTGACCGCGACAGAACACCGCCCCCAGGTGGCCCGCAGGTTGTCTACACGCGCATAAATATTCGGCGATCTGGGAGCGAGGGGCACTCACCGAACCGTGTCCGACAACGCGCGCCTGGCGCAGCGAGCGAGAACGCCACCTACCGCCGGGTCGGCGACGTTCGCGATCGTGGCCGAGCGGCACATCTGGGGCGGTCAGTCTGTAGCAGTCGAAGGCAAGGCTTGCTCTGGCCGGGGCGAGTCTCCTGCGATCAGACGAGCGGGTCGAACATGATCTCCCGGACCTCCTGAGCGCAGCGGCAGGCGACGGCGAACTTGGCGGCCCACTCCAGTGCCTCTTCGCGTGAGGGCACCTCGACGATCGCGAACCCGCCGATGACAGCCTTGGTCTCCGGGTACGGGCGGACGGTGACCTTCCCGTCGGCAGTCACGATGCTCGCCCGCTGGCTCTCCACCCCGCCGCCGAAGACCCACACACCTGCCTCCTGTGCCGCCCGGACCACCTGGTGTGCGGCCTCGCCCACTGCAGGCGTCTCCTCTTCAGGGAAGGTCATCGCGCCATCATCAAACGAGATCAGGTACCGCGTCATCCCAGGACTCCCTTCTCGAAACGGCCTCCTCTGGCCGCCTCACCCTTTTACCACGACCCGCTCACAACGCCGGGCGGTGGCCGCGCCCGCTCGAAAGATTCGAGCGAAATCCCGACCAGGTACTCTGCGCGCGTGACCGGAGTGAGTTGGCTCGCGGCACGGGCGAAGAGCTGGAGCCGATGACTACCAAGCTCGTCGGGACCCATGATCATGCTCGGCTTTCTGGCGCTCGCATGGGGCTGGCTGGAGATGAGATCGGTGATCCTTCGGAAGGCCGGGGCGCAAGCGGCCGCCAAGCGCGGGACCGAACGCAACGCCGTGCCATTCGGTGGAGTCGCGATTCTCACCGTTCTGCCACCGTGGTCGCCGCGCTCGGCGCGGCGATGGATGTGACAGATCGGGATCTTCGTGGTTATCGCCGCATTCCTGCTTGTGGGGCTGCGACTCGCGATCACGGATATGCGGGCGAAGCGGTGGGGCGCGTCATTCTGATGCGCCCCACCGACACCTAACGCCAGATGAGTGGGACGATCGTGCGGAATGAACCCCTTGTCGACTGCTGCGGTTCGGCGATCACTACCTAGCCCTGGCCGCCAGGCCAACCCGCGGCGTCGAAAACTGCCACAGGGTCTAGGTAGTCCCGCCACCGTGTCACTTTGCCATCTTTGATCGTCACGATGGAGACGAACCGGTTGTCGTACGGACGACCCGTCTGCACTGATTCGCCGTGCACCTCATACTCAAGGATCACTACCGACGCCGCGGGATCTCGATAGACATGGAGACCGTCAGCGCTGTTCACGGCCATAAAGCTGTCGTAGTCGCTGTATAGGTCGATGATGTTCTGTCGCCCTTCAAGCCGCTTCGGATAACCAGGTACGGAGATGACGTACTCGAAGACGACATCGTCAGCTAACAGATCGAAGTAGTCCTCGCCGTCGGCTAGACCTTGCAAGCCTTCTCGGATGATGCGGAAAAAGGGGCCATCAGCTCCAAAGTTCGAGCTGTCCTCTATGTACTTGGTCACTCGTCCTCCCGTTGGGCCCATCTGGCGGTGGTGCGCTGTACCGATAGATCGAAGCTGGCGGCTCAGCTCGTGATCGTAGAGCCCGAGTCGTGGAGACCTAGGAGCGTGGGTCAGTAACCGGAATTCTTGCAAAGCCAAGCAACCGGCAGCATGTCCATGCAAGCGACCTGGGTCAATGCACGGGTAGAGCACCCGATCTGGATGTTCATGTAGTCATGCGAACTTCTGACCCACGCTCCTAGGGGTCATGGAGTCGTACGCGTGCGACGTGGGCGTAGCCGTCATCGCGAAGCCAAGCCGTCTTGCGGGGCTCGACGGGGGCACGGAGCCGACCGAGCCGAGCCGGTCGAGCCCGGGCGGCTGGCCGTGGTGACATCATGTTCGAAGGCGCCCACAGTCACCGACGCCTCAAGTCACAGGAGGCAGCCATGCAGGCCCCAGCCGACCTACCCAGTTACCCCAGCCAGCCGGCAGGGGGGAGTGCCCCTTCCTCGCGGCCCATGATCGTCACGACGACAGAGAACATCCCCGAGGCCCGGGTGGTGAAGACGCTCGGCCAGGTATTCGGCCTCACCGTGCGCTCCCGCAGCCTGGGAGGCAACATCGCCGCCGCCCTGAAAAGCCTCGTCGGCGGCGAGATAAGGTCCTACGTCAAGCTCAACGAGGATGCACGGCGCCAGGCGCTGGACCGCATGGTGCAAAACGCCGCCGCCATGGGGGCCAACGCAGTGACGATGATGCGCTTCGATTCCACCGAGATGTCGAGGAGCATGAGCGAGATCGTTGCCTACGGCACCGCCCGGGTCGTCGAGTGGCTGCCCGCGCCCCCTGGCCCAACCGGCGCGCAGAGGTAGGAGGCCCCCATTGGGCGTCGTGGAATGGGTGATCGTAGCGGTCGTGGTCGTCGGGGTCGTGTTTGCGCTCTTCGGCTGGGACCGTTACCGAAGTAGCCGCAAGGTTGCCAGCAAGTCTTCTCAGCCGACGAGCGAAGTCTTCACCGACCCTTCGACGGGCAAGCCGATGCGGGTTTGGTACAACCCAGCAACCGGGGAGCGGGAGTACCGCCCCGAGTAAGTGCTACCGCGGGCAAAGCGGGGCGAGGTATCGGGGACGAGCGAGGGTCGCCGCGCGGGGCGGTTTGGGGCTCTCGTTGCGGGGCCTAGTGAAGGAGCGGATAAGGCCGCCGTTCCAGCTCGCCGACGTGCGGGCGCAGGCGTCCACGAGGTACCAGCGCCGGTGGGCTTGCCGTCGGGGTCGTACACCACCACCATCCTTTCGCCTCAGGCATCAAGCGGCCTCAGCCGTGCGCAGGTGCTCGGGATCTTCGGTCAACTCGCGCGGGAGTGACGGAGCCTGTAACGCATCAACGGGCCGCTCGAAGACGGAGACCTACGGGAACAGTCCGCTCTGCACTTTTCTTGTAATACAAGCTAAGGTCCGAGGGAATAGTGCCTTGGCACCTTTCGCAGGTGTCGGCTGCGACAGGACAGCGAATTCACGCAAGGGCAGCTGAAATGGAGGAACCGACGACAAGAAGCCGACCACCATGGACTTGTCTGTGCTCGATACTTTTCTCATCTCTTAACTTAGACCATATACTAATGGTCTAGTATTTCGGGCTGGACCATTCGGTCCTGCACCGAAGAGCCGGCACGCACCGGCTAGCTCGGGTAGAGGGGAAAAAGAGTGTCGGTTCCCGAACGGGGCCGAGGCAGGAGGAGAAGCATGCGAATCAGAAGAATGAACAGGATGGGGGTTACCCTCGTCATGGCCCTCGGCCTGATCGCGGCGACCGCCACGGCTATATCGGCC
>JBEKBX010000092.1:0-6146 GCA_050015175.1 Acidimicrobiales bacterium
GGGACGCCGAAGGCACCGCCACGAGCCGACAGACGGCACTCGGCCGTCGATTCGGCAACGGTTGTCGATACCGCATATCGGTTGTTCTCTACGAAAAAGCACAGCGGGAGCCGCCAAGCAGCCGCGAGGTTCAGCGACTCGAGCAAAACCCCGTTGTTGGCCGCGCCATCACCGAAATACGCGACCACAACGGAATCGCTTCCTGCGTGCCGGTGCGCCCAAGCAGCGCCGGCCGCCATCGGTACACCACCACAAACGATCGCATTGGTCCCAAGCGCCCCAGCTTGTGCCCACCGCAAGTGCATTGAGCCCCCGCGGCCTTTGCAGAACCCCTGCGCCAGTCCAAGGATCTCGGCCAATGTCTGAGTGAGTAACGCTTGGACCTCTGGAGTGATCGGTGCGAGCGGATCGATGCCCTGTGGTGCCACGTACCCGAGCGCCTTGGCCAGGAATTGATGGTGACCACGATGAGATCCAGTGACCTGGTCGTCGGGCCTGAGTCCAACGATCGAGCCGGCCGCGCCCCCCTCCTGGCCGATGCTCGAGTGTGCTGGGCCGTGCACCAACCCTTGAGTGGCAAGCTCGAGGACGCGTTCCTCAAAGCTTCGGATGAGCTGAATGTGACTAAGCAACGACCCGAGTAGGTTCGGGGCCGCAGCATCCCAGTCTTCAGTAGTCGTGACAAGCTCCGTCCAGGGAATCGTGAGCTCCAATTGCTTCCGACTAGGCATGTAACTTCCTCACTTTCTGATTCACTGGCAAAAGACTTGTTCTGTACAAGGCAAATCCGAAGCGACATGTCGACGGATCGTAGGGCGCTCCCGCCAAGGCTTGGCTACGAGGCTCAGGTCCGACGCCAACCAGACCAACTTCTCAAGAACTCCAAATCTTCTCAACCTCTGAGCTTTCCTCCGCGACCGGCGAGATCTCGTGCTCTTACACCTCGCGGGCCCTCGTACTGGCGAAATCGAGCAGCGTGCAAGCCAGGTCAGGCATGCGATCGCGCGCGCTATGAGGAGCACAGTCACTCTCCGGTCGCCCTGGGGACGGGCTCCCGAACTGGCTCGGGTATCGGCGCGACAACATCTCCACGCCGCCCGACGGGCTCCAGCCAGCCCCCGAGACCGTGCAGACCCCGCAACCACGCCTTCGAGCCGCCGCCCTCCCTGGATACAGCGACCTGATTGAAGTATGCCATCAGGAGAATAACCACTCCATAGAGCACGTCCTGCCCCGCCTGATTCACGTTGATGGTGACAAGGGCGCTCTGAAGCACAGTGATCAACAACGCACCGGCCACCGTCTGGATGTACGAGCCCTTGCCGCCTGCCAGCGACGTACCTCCGATCACGACGATGGCGACTGACGGAAGGAGATAATTGTCACCCATTCCTATGTAAGCTGAGCCCTGGTAGCCAACCAGGAGGATGCCTCCGAGCGCACACGAGAGTCCGCTTATCGCGTAGGCCGCGATGATTGTGCGCTTGACTGGCAGGCCACAGAGAGCTGAGGCTGTTCGGTTCGAACCTACGCTGTAGATACTCCGACCGAACCTACTAAAGACGAGCACCAGTGTCACGAGTACGATAAGGGCGACCCACAGGAGCACCACGTAGGGGATTCCCGCACCGGTACCTGTCGCCAATGTTGTCACAAAGGCAGGGGGAAAGCCCTGAGGGCTCCCACCGGTATAGATGACCGCGATACCCTGCAAGATGCTGTTCATCCCGAGCGTCATGACCAGAGGGGAGATGTCAAGTAGTGCCACGCCAAGCCCGTTGACGAGACCCAGCCCTAGGCCGATCACGAGAACCAGGGCAAAGTCGCTCGGTCCGGAAAAGTTGGCAACCTGAAAGCCAACGAGAAGAACAGCAGAGAGGTTGATCAAGTATGGAACAGAGAGATCGATCCCGCCGAGGAGGAGCACAAGGGTCTGGCCGATAGCGATGATTCCGAGGTAGGCGGCCACTCCTGACATGGAGCTGAGGTGGCTAAGCGAAAGAAAACCTGGAATAGCAAGTCCCCCGCCGATCAGGGCCAAGGCGACAAGGGCATAGGGGCCGGCCACTTCGACAGGACGGAGATAGCTGCGCCGTTGCCTGGACATGTTCTATGAGTCCCCGCGGGGTTCGCTCGTGGGCCGTGCTCTTCGTACAATTCGGGCCCCACGCTTGGACTGCAGCGAATGCACGAGTAGTGCACCAATGACAATCACGCCGGTGACGATGAATTGGAGATTCGTCGACAGCCCGGCCACAAACAGGACCGACGCGACCAGGCTCAGCACGATAGCTCCGTAGATCGACCCGACGATCGTGCCAACACCCCCAGACAGGCTTGTGCCTCCGACGATCACCGCGGCAACCGCATTCAGGAGGTAGACAGCCCCAATCGTCGGATCACCGCTCTGGGTGAGCCCTGCAAGCGCGATGCCTGCGAGCGCCGAGCAGACACCGGCGGCCACGTACGCCAATGTCCGCACACGCATCACCCTGATACCTGCCGACCAACTCGATGCTTCGTTTCCGCCAAGCGCCTGTAAGTTGACGCCGAACTTGGTACGGCGCAGAACGATCCAACCGGCAACCACCGCTAGCGCAAGCCAGATCGTGGAAACCGGAATGCTCCCTATCGTGCCCGCAGTCCAACTCGACAACCAGCCAGGTATCGTGCTTCCCCCTGGGTACGGTAAGATGTACAACGCTATTCCGACAATGATTGAGCTCGTCGCGAGGGTGGCAATCAAAGGCGCTATCCGCGCGTAACAGACAATCAGGCCGTTCACCAGCCCGGCTGCGGCGCCCATTGCGATGGCCAGCACGATGCCGAATCCAGCCAAGCCGTGTCCGGCCAAGACCGCCACGGTGACATTCGCCAGGGTAACTATGCTCCCGACCGAGAGATCGATGCCATTGGTCAAGATGACGAACGTCTCGCCGACGGCGACGAGCGCTAGCGGAAGCGCTTCGTTGGAGATGCCGAGAGCCTGGATGGTGCTGAAATGCCCGTTGCTCTGGTTGACATCGAGAACCAGGAGGAGCACTGCAAGAACTGCCGCGGTATACGACCGCTGCCAGATGAACTTCGGACGTTGGAACGAGACATCGACACCACTTGGAACGTGAGGTAGGCTGCTCAACTCGAATCACCCACCCACCGCAAAGGATGCAGCGACAACGCTATCCAGCGTGATCTCGCTTCCTTCGAGCACCCTGACTGGGGCGCCGTCTGAAAAAACCGCGATCCGATCGCAAAGCCCCACGAGCTCTTCGGTATCAGACGAATACAGTACGCATGACGCGCCCGAGCGCGCCAGGTCCCGCAGCATCCCATAAAAACCGAACTTCGTCTGCACGTCGATGCCCCGCATCGCGTCGACGAAAAGAAGCACCGAAGGATGCCTGGCCATGAACTTGCCGAGCACCACCTTCTGCTGCGTGCCGCCACTTAACGCCGACGCAGGCTGGAACGGCGATCCGACTTTGATTGCCATTTGGCCAATCGCCGCCAGGGCGAACTCACGCTCGGCGCGCATGTGAATGACACCGAGCCTAGAGCGCTCACCGAGAGTCGCCATCGCGAGATTCCAGCGCACAGGCAGGTCCAGGTGTAACCCCTCTATCTTCCTGTCTTCGGGGATGAGCACGATTCCCTGCGCGAGCGCATCAGCTGGCCCGTGAATCCTAAGTTGGGCATCGCCGCGCGTCAAAGTGCCGAAGCCGGGCCCGATACCGTAAACCCACGAGAGGAACTCTCGCTGGCCTTGACCTTCCAGCCCTCCGAGACCCAAGATCTCGCCCTGCCGAAAATCGAGCGCCCAGGGTTCCTGATTGGCACGAAGGCGTACCTGGCTGAGCTTAAGTGCAACCTCGTTAGCTGAGCCGTGCCGCTTTTCAGGGAAGATCGCCCGCACATCACGCCCCGCCATCAGGTTGACCGCCTCGTGCTGGCTGATCTTGTGCACGTCGTAGCGGCCTACTGTCGCGCCGTCACGTAGGATCGTCATAGCATCGGCTAGTTCCCACACCTCATGCATGCGGTGCGTGATCACAACTACCGTCGTTCCCTCATCCCGAAGCGTGCGAACAAGATCAAACAACCGCCCGACTTCTGCTCCGCCGAGCGATGACGTCGCCTCATCAAGTATCAGGATCTTCGGCCTGGTCATGGTGGCCTTAGCGATCTCGAGCATCTGCTGCTGGTCCAAAGGCAGAGACGACACGGGCGCTCGAGGGTCTATGTATCCGAGTGCAAGCCCCTCGAGCGCTTCCGCCGCGATGACGTATGCCTTGCGGAGCGAAATAAGTCCGGCGCGCTTCGGAAGACGCGTGAGCACGAGGTTATGCGCCACCGACAGCTCGGGTATCAGCGACAGCTCTTGGTAGACGACGGAGATTCCCAGCTCCCGGACGCCTTGGGGCGTCATCGCCCGAAACACTTGACCGTCGAGCCGTATCTCGCCTTCGTCGGGCCGGAAGACACCGGCGATGATCTTCACCAGAGTGCTCTTCCCGGCGCCGTTCTCACCGAGGATCGCGTGGACCTCTCCTCGCGATACCGTCAGGTCTGCATCATGGAGTGCCTCGACTCCGCCGAATCGCTTGCAAATGCCGTTCACTCCGAGAACTTCGTCGCCAGGCAAAGACATCTCAGAGCCTCGTGCGTTCATAGCTTCCGCGGACTGCCCCTCAAGACCCACGAACTCGCCCACCCACGCCGGGCCACATGTTGCTCAGAAACCTCCAAGATAGAAGGCAGCGAATCAGCCGTCGAAACAGAAGCTGCCGAGGGACCGTTTGCACGAGGCGCACGGTCCCTCGACGCCTAGTACCCCGGTTAACCCATGTACTGCTTCACTTCCGAAACCGTGAGCTGCACGCTGCCGAGTTGCGGGCTGGTGACCACCAGAACCATCGTGGCCGGAGCACTCGGATCGCACCGCGCGATTGACTGGGAGTCGTCCCACGAGATCGTTGAGATCGGGATGAACTTCGGCTCCGTCTTACCCGAGAGAAGCGCAAGCGCCACCTTCAGCGCGAGCGCGCTCTCCCAAAGGTGGCCGTCGGTCATCGAGCCGATAAGCCCCTGAGACTTGTACTGCTTGAGCATGCAGGCAAAACCGTTCTCAGGTGTTCCAGAGACCGGAACGAATTTTGTGTGGGAGGCGACGTAGGCACGGACCGCGCCCTGCTCCATGTCGCCGCCAGTGAACACACCCGTGATGTCGTTATAACGTGAGAGCAGGTTGGCCATGTCTGCCTGCGCCTGGGCATCGTCCCAGTTCGCGTATGCATAGGCGAGCACGTGGACACCGGGATTCTTCGCCAGAACCTGGCTCATCCCAGATTCCTCTTGCTCCTCGGTTGCGTTGCCAGCGATGCCTCTCAGCTCGACGATGTTCCCCTTCCCGTGCAGCATCGTAACCAGGCCCTGCATCAGCCCGGCACCGAACTGCACGCCGATCGTCTGCACATCGTACGCGTACGGAGAGCTCACTAGGTCATTGTCTGCGACAACGACGATGCCTGCCTTATGGGCCGCAGCGATGGCGGGATTGAGACCTGTCAACGAGTTCGAGTCGATCAGAATCGCGTTCACGTGCTCAGCGATCATCGCATCCACGGCGGCGATCTGCGCCGCGACGCTGGTGCCCGCGTTGTTGATGATCAACTTCTTGATCTCAGGCTTGATAGCCGGATTTGCAGCATATGCCTGCACCTCGGCTTCGATCTGCACGCGCGAGGCGTTCCCGTAGTATCCGCCGCTGTAGCCGATCACCCACGGCCCTTGCGTTGCTGACGCCCGGCTGTGATTGCTGGATGCGCTGGCTGCGACTCCGCCGAGCGACACCATCATCAGCGCCGTCACGACTGCAACAGCCGCGACTGCAAGGTTCCGAATCTTCAGTTTCATGGGTCCCACCTCCTGGTTGTTCTTCCTGGTAGCTACGTTGTGAGCTTTCCCAACAGACAGCGGCGGACCCCAGCGATCCTGCGTTACCTTCCCCATGGTGAACAGGAACTTTTGGTCCGACCACCTGATGGTTGGATGGTAATGTAGGTGGCGGTCGGCGTCAAGCGATCCGCGACAGCCGGCCAGGCTTTCAGAACGAGCTCGTGGTGGGTAATATTGGTTCTGCTGTCAGA
>JBEKBX010000093.1:0-6021 GCA_050015175.1 Acidimicrobiales bacterium
GGTGGTTCGACGTACTGTCGTTGTTGTTTCACCGGAGTCTCCTTCCGTTTTCGGGTTGGTTTGGAGACCCGAGTGTGCCCTGCACGCTCGGGTCCGACGACGGGGGGCTCCGGCGGCTCGCCAATGTTGTGCGGACCTCGCGCCGTTCACGATGGCGGTTCGGCGCCACCTGCCACCGTCAGCTGCGGCAGGTGGCCCGCCGGGGAAGAAAAGTGGATAAGTCACAGGATGGGAAGGAGAATCAGACTATGAAGGTGAACGACACATGAACGAAAAGTGAACTAAACTAGAACTTCAGGTGAACAACGGATGCACTCGACAGGGGGTCACCGATGAGCACTCTGGACGCGACAACCGAACAAACTGTCGACTGGGACGACCTCTCGCACCGATTGCGGGATCCCTGGCCCCCCCGGCATACCCCCTTGGAGTGCAGGTGGGTACCGGACGAGGCAAGCGACGGCCGGCTGATCTCGGTCTGGTGTAGTTCGCCCCGCTAGCCCCAAAGCCCGGAGCCCCTTTCCTCCCGGGGCCGTGGGTCCAGCGGAGACCATACGGCACCGCCTATTGCACGCCACGTGCGGACAACCTGTGACTTTCCTATTGGAGTGGCGGCTAAGGCTTTCTACAGGAGCCACCTCATCATGGTTGTCGCTCGGGTCTGTCCGGATCGCTGCTACCGCCGCGCAGGTCTGCGGCGCCAGGCGGGCCTTTGTTGGGACTACTCGGGCCAGTGACCGGCACCCAGAACATCCCTGGTCGAGGGGCTGCCTGACGCGCCGCATCGACGGCTCGGCGTGCGCACGAGATCGCCGAATAGGGCGCGACCTGCCTATCGGCCAGCGACGTTCTTGGCGAACGTTCTGTCTCGGTCCCGGCGGTTCGGTCAGGCAGACACCACCTGCAATCGGCGGCGAAAGTGCGCTCGCTCAGTCTCGTTCTTGCTCAGCGATTCGGCCATCCTGAACGCCGCCGCTGCTTCGCCGTTGCGCCCTAGGCGGGTGAGCAGTTCGCCTCGGACCGCGTGAAGCGGGACATATCGGTCGTCGATGCTGAGGGCGTCGACCACCGAGATCGCCGATTCCGGTCCCTCGACCTCGGCGAGTGCCACGGCGCGGTTGAGCGCGACGACCGCCGTCGGGAGTACGTCGACCAGCTGATTGTAGAGAGCGAGGATCTGCTGCCAATCGGTCGCCTCGGCGGAGGCGGCGTCGGCGTGGACCGCCTGGATCGCAGCTTGGAGCTGGTACGGGCCGACGAGGTTCCGACGGAGCAACGCCCGAACGATTTCGTGGCCCTCCGCGATGAGCTCCCGGTCCCACTGCGAGCGGTCCTGGTCGGCAAGGAGGACGAGCTCACCCAGCTTGTTGGCGCGAGCCGCGGTCCGCGACGCGGTCAGCAGTAGGAGAGCCAGCACGCCTTTGACCTCCGGCTCATCGGGCATAAGCGTCACGAGGAGCCGAGCGAGCCGGATCGCCTCGTCGCACAGTTCCCGCCGCACGAGTTCGTCGCCGCTCGTCGCGGCATACCCCTCGTTGAAGATGAGGTAGACGACGGCGAGTACCGGTGCGATCCGGTCGGGCAGCTCCGCGTCACTAGGCACCCGGTACGGGATCCTTGCAACGCGGATCTTCTGCTTTGCCCGCACGAGCCGTTGTGCCAGCGTCGCCTCCGGCACGAGGAATGCCCGGGCGATCTCCGCAGTCTGGAGGCCGGCGATCAGCCGGAGAGTGAGCGCCACCTGGGTCTCGGGAGCGAGCGCCGGGTGGCAACAGGTGAAGAGGAGCCGGAGCCGGTCGTCAGTGACGCTTGTCTCCCCATCACCTGCGTCGTCATGGACGCTCATTGCCGCCGACTCCGACTGGCGACGATCGCGGGACGACTCCCGCCGGAGCCGGTCGAGCGCTTTGCGCTTGGCGGTGGTGACAATCCAGCCGCCCGGATTCGGTGGCACGCCGTCGGCGGCCCACCGCTCGGTGGCGGTGACGAAGGCCTCCTGGACCGCCTCTTCGGCGACGTCAATGTCGCCAAAGAGGCGGACGAGCGTGGCGACCGCACGACCGGACTCGCCACGGAAGGTCCTCTCGAGCTCGTCGGTGGAGGCCGGCACGCCTACTCCGGGAGCTCCTGAAACGGCCGGACCTCAACCGGGCCCTCGCACGCCGCAGAGCCCTTCGCCGCCAGGGCGAGCGCTACGTCGAGGTCGGGGGCCTCAATGACCCAGAATCCACCGAGCTGCTCCTTCGCCTCGGAGAACGGGCCGTCGGTCATCACGACGTCACCGCCGCTCGACCGGACCACCGTCGCGGTGGCCGGGGGGTGGAGGCCGCCGGCGAAGACCCACTGGCCCTCCCGCTGGAGCTCCTTGTTGAACGCGTCGACCTGGCCATACATCCGCTCCATCTGAGCGGGTTCAGGAGCCGGCTGGCCGTCGACCATGTGGACTGCGAGCAGGTACTGCGTCATCGTGTTCATCTCTCTCAATCGCCCGGCACCATACCGAGCCTCTCACCCTGACTACGAACGGCACCGCTCGGAATCGACATTCCCGCAGAGTTTTCCACCGGACAGAGCCACGGCGCTCACGGCTTGACACAGAACGTCGCGCCGAAGGACGGCTTCTGGAATGTCGTCGTAATCGCCGAACGACGGCTATTTCGCCCTAGGCACGCCTGGCTCGACGACGCGAGCCGCGTCCCTCGGCGAGGCTCGGCGGGCTTGAAGCGAGGGAGTACAAACAGTTCGATAATCCTGCATGACCGCCGTCTTCATGACACAAACGTGACACGCGAGGTCGGTCAAGGGCTGTAAACGTTGGTAATTGGTGGTGAGGCAAGAGACCAGTTCGGAAGGGGTTTCCGACGATCTCCGCAGGTATCGAGAATGGCCGACAGAACCCCGCCTACAGGCTGGCTCACAATGTGTGTCACTTGAACAGGGGAGATTGCGGGCCGGGTTCGAAGCGAGGTTACGCGCCTTGCTCACGCCCAGTGACCATCCTGAACCACCGTTCGCCCCCAAGCGTCGATGCTTCGGTGTCCTGGCGCGTCCTGAGCGTGTCCTGGCGCGAAAGGAGCCCTCCAAGAGAGGGCGCCTACCAGCACTTTTGTCGCAAAACCGGGTGGAGGTGACGGGAGTCGAACCTCCGGCCGCAGCGAACGCCACTCCTCAGTCTGCGTCGTTGCTGTCCCCAAACAAGGCCAGGCCGATCTTGGCTGCTGCAGCGCGCTGCATCGTCGGTGTCACATGGCTGTAGAGGTTGGTGAACAAAGTCGGGTCGGCATGCCCGAGCCGCTCGGCGGCCACCTTCGGCGGGACTCCAGTCGACAGCATCAGCGTGGCGCTGGTGTGACGCAAGCCGTGGGCTGTCAGGCGGGGCAAGCCAAGTTCTGCCGTGTAGGTTCCGAGCAGCCGAGACAGGTGTTGTGGGTGGTACTGCCCCCCGCCGGCCTTCGTGAACACGTAGTCACTGTCCTCCCAAGCCGAAGCAGCAAGCTGCTCCTCAGCCTGCAGCTTCCGCTGTCGACGCAAAACAGCTACAAGGCCGTCATCGAGGTCGATCGTGCGGACGGCGTCCCGGCTCTTGCCGGTCGAGGCGACTGTCTCATGGCCGAGGGTGGAGACGAACTCGACCACTCGCACCACACTGGCGCCGAGGTCGACCCGCGGCCAGCGCAGCGCCACCAGCTCGCCGATCCGCAGGCCGGACCCGAGCAGGAAGGCCCACAGCGGCCAGGTTCGGTCCCCTTCCATCAGAGCGAGGAACTCCCGCGCCTGTTCGGGACTCCAGTGCCGAGGGATCGACCGCTTCGGGCGAGGACGAGGGGCGCCGGTCATCGGGGTAACCGACACCATGCCGGCGCCGACAGCCAACTTGAACGCCCCTGCTAGCGGCGCCCGGGCTAAGCGGACGGTGTTCGCCGCCAGCGGCTTCCCATCCTTGGTGCCGCCCTCCTTGGTCAGCTTGCGCTGCCACGCGAGCACCACGTCAGGAGTGACGTCGCGCACCCGTTGGGTCCCAAGATGCGGACGGACGTAATCGTCGGCGTAGTGCCGGTAGTCGAAGCGAGTCTTGGCCGACAGCCGGCCGTCAGCGTCGATCCCGTCGAGATACAGGTCGAGCAGCTGGTTGACCGTCGTCCCACCGGGCACCGGTTTGAGCTGACCTCGATCCACCCGGGCGACGATCTCGCGCCGAGCCTTGCCGGCGGCCGCGGCGGTCCGGAAGCCCCGCTTCGTGATCTGTTCCCGCCGGCCCGTCAAAGGATCACGCCCGAGGGTGACCTTCAGGTACCAGCCGCCCTTGCCGTCCGGGTAGACGCCTTCTGGTCTCGTAGGCATCGCCAAACCTCCGCTGAGAACCGTTTGGTTCTCACGAGGTTCTCACGGGCACCGTGCCCGGTCAAGCGTCCCACAAAAAATGGCATCTGACCTCGATTTATTCAGCGCGCTCGGAGGAACTCGAATCCCCAACCTTCTGATCCGTAGTCAGATGCTCTGTCCAATTGAGCTACGAGCGCAGAGTGAACTGACACCTTAAATGTGAGGACCGGCTTTCGCAGGCGCCACACTGTCAACCGCCCCTTAGCCGATTCCGAGTTCAATCCTAGACCTTTCCGCTCGGGACCAAGCCACCGTCGCGACTGCTCGAGACGTGCCTTTCGACAGGAGTCCAGCGGTGCCAGTCAAGATTCTGGCCAGCCCGGAGCGCACAGTACGCTTGTGGTAAGGAGTAGCTGGGCTGAAATGGCGCTCCTACCGAGAGGACCCGACGATGACCTGCTGGCAGTGCGGAGCACAGCTTCCTCCGGACGTCGGGTTCTGTCGGGCCTGCGGGGCCTTCGTGCGCCCACGGAATGTGCCGACCAACAGGTGGGGCGTCACCCCGCCCGGTACGACACAAACGCCGTCGGGACCAGGTGTGGACGTCACGCTCGCTCAGCCACCGAGCTCGAGCGTCGCGGGATCTGAGCAGATACCTCAATTCGCAGCGGGGTCGGTGCCCTGGTCCGTAAGTGAGTCTGCTACGGCAACACCCACCCCTGCTGGCACTGTTGCACCGTCGACTTCATGGCCTCGTGCTGCCGCAGCTTGGCAACCCACGTCCTCGACGCACACGGGGATCGCCTCGAGTGGGGTGGACTCGGATTCGAGCTTGGGTGAGGTGCTGGTGGGAGTCGGAACCGGGTTCGTTCTGTTCTCGCTCCTGTTTGCCTGGTATCGCGTGACGATCACACCGCTTGGTGTGCAGTTCTTCGAATCGCTCGAACGAGCGTTGTTCTCGCGCCTCTTTCCCCAGGTCTCAGCCGGTTTGGGGCTTACAGGACCATTGACGCTTTCAGTTTCGCCGCTCGATAAGGCGGCCGGAGGATGGCGCTGGGCGATCCTGGTTGTGTCCGCAGTCATTCTTCTCGAGGTTCTCCTGGCCGTGAGTTCTGGCGCGACGAGAGAGCCGGCTGCGAGCTGGCCACACACGCCCGTGCTCTTTGTGCTGACGGTTGCGAATTTTCTCTTGGTTCTAGCGGCCTTCGTGAGCTTGCCCTATGGCGGAACGCCGGCCGGCTACCTGATAGTGACTCGTGGCGTCGGCGCTTACCTCGGGCTTGTAGCCGCGCTCGTCGCATGCGGCGGCGCGGTCGCGGTATTGGTCAAGAGCTCTCCGGGCGGAGGCCGACGCCCACCGGACCGCCGCAGGTGACCAAACGACCTGCCGAACAGGGCGTGCGAAACAACGAGCAGAGAAGGAGGGACGAGGTTCAAAGAGCGCCGGGATAAACCGGCACGGAGGAGGGGATGCAAGAGCCCTACACCGAAGGAGTAGCGACCCACGCTGACCCCGAGTCATGCGTCGGCGTCCGCGAGGGTGCAGGCGAAGCGTTGACAGGGGCACGTGCAGGCCGGGCTATTGAGCCGCGAAATTTGGCATTCGGGGCGCCCAGGTGGTTTTGAACACTGAAGGCAACACCGGTGGCGACGCTATTCGCAAGACGCCGCAGGGCCCCGCGCGGTCGAAGAACCACG
>JBEKBX010000094.1:0-6005 GCA_050015175.1 Acidimicrobiales bacterium
GGGACGCCGAAGGCACCGCCACGAGCCGACAGACGGCACTCGGCCGTCGATTCGGCAACGGTTGTCGATACCGCATATCGGTTGTTCTCTACGAAAAAGCACAGCGGGAGCCGCCAAGCAGCTGCGAGGTTCAGCGACTCGAGCAAAACCCCGTTGTTGGCCGCGCCATCACCGAAATACGCGACCACAACGGCGTCGCTTCCCGCGTGCCGGTGCGCCCAAGCAGCGCCGGCCGCCATCGGTACACCGCCACAAACGATTGCATTGGTCCCAAGCGCCCCAGCTTGTGCCCACCGCAAGTGCATTGACCCCCCGCGGCCTTTGCAGAACCCCTGCGCCAGTCCAAGGATCTCGGCCAATGTCTGAGTGAGTAACGCTTGGATCTCTGGAGTGATCGGTGCGAGCGGATCGATGCCTTGTGGTGCCACGTACCCGAGCGCCTTGGCCAGGAATTGATGGTGACCACGATGAGATCCGGTGACCTGGTCGTCGGGCCTGAGTCCAACGATCGAACCGGCCGCGCCCCCCTCCTGGCCGATGCTCGAGTGGGCTGGGCCGTGCACCAACCCTTGAGTGACAAGCTCGAGGACGCGCTCCTCAAAGCTTCGTATGAGCTGAATTTGACTAAGCAACGACCCGAGTAGGTTGGGGGCCGCAGCATCCCAGTCTTCAGTAGTCGTGACAAGCTCCGTCCAGGGGATCGTGAGCTCCAATTGCTTCCGACTAGGCATGTAACTTCCTCACGAGGGAGGAGATCCACGACCTGAGCGCCTGCCTGCGACTAAGGTCGTCGTCTCTACCCAGAGTTGGTCCGACCACCTGATGGTTGGATGGTAGTGTCAGTATGGACTTGCGTCAAGCGACTGGCAATAACCGCACGCTGGCAAACTTGTCGCGCTGGCCCGACGAAAAGGTCGACGCGCTCGCAGCCGTGCTCAAGGGGCGTACGCTCACAGTCAGCCTCGAGGGGAGTTTCGACACCATCCGCAGCCTCCCGTACCGCCATGTCGCCGCGGTGCTCGGGGCGGCTTGGCGACCTGGGTCTCCAAGAGCTCATCGACCATGTCCCCTCACGCTCGCGTGAGCTGGTGGTCGCCATGGTCGTGGCCCAGGTGATCGAGCCGTCCTCCAAGTTCGCCTTAGCGCGCGGGCTGCGGGCCGAGACCGGTCGAGCTCGCTCGGCGAGATACTCTCTGACCGGTGCCGACGAGGACGACCTCGACGCGGCCATGGACTGGCTGGGGCCTCGTCAAGGCACGATCGAAGACGCGCTCGCCGTCCGGCATTTCAAAGACGGCACGCTCGTCCTCTATGACGTCTCCTCGGCCGCCTTTGAGGGCAGGAGGTGCCGAAGCGATCCTTGAACTGCCGATACTACGCGGAAAGGTAGTGTCACGACCGTGACTAGTCGCCCAGGCGGCCTTGTACAACCCGCTTCAAAACGCCGGGTTGCGTTTGGTCGCTCGCCCGGTCTTGCGTTTGCGAGCAGACTCATGGTTGCCCGGGCAGAGCCCGCTCCGAGCTCGCCTCGGCAATCTTTGAGCACATCGAAGCCTTTTACAACCCAAGAAGGCGCCACTTCTCAAGCGACAACCTCAGCCCCATCGAGTTCGAAACCCGACACACGAACGTCGCAGTTGCGGCATGATCAACTCAGCCAACCTGTCCGGAGAACCGGGAAACTCATTACCGATCCGTCGCACCGCTGAAGTCATCAGTAATGTAGTCGAGCTTCATCGCGCAAGATGCCGAGAACCGGCGAGCTCTTCGACAAAGGGGGCGAGCTGGCGTACTCCCGAGGTCAGCGAACTCAACACGGGCACGTCGTCAACCACAGGCAAGCCACCGTCCTCGAGCACTCGCCGCATACTGGCCTGCGCGAGCACGATCGCGTCGACCAAGCCAGCCAGGTCGGCTATGGCGGTCTGGACCTGACGATCATGCTCCTCGAGCCGCCCCTGGCGCATCGACTCGAACGCGCCCTCACAGAGACTGGCGGTTACCTTGACCGACGCGCCCGTCACCGCCGCCGTCGTCTCAAGTAGTTCGACCATCGGTCGCAGTGCCGAGGCGATCGTCGCCACCACGCCGATGCGCCGGCCGAGAGCGATGGCCTCCTTCGCCATCGGCTCGTCGATGCGGAAGATGCGGTAGCTCACCTGCGGGCGCAGCAAAGCGACGGCGGGGCCGAGCGAGGAGCAGCTCACGAGGATGGCCGTGGCTCCGGAGTCAACAAGAAAGCCACATTGCGCCGCGACGCGCTCCAGGAGCTCCTCGGTCGTCCCCGACTTCACCGCCAGGCGCAACAGGCCCTCGTCAACGAGATGGACTGGCTCGAGAGGCAGGCGGGCGGCTTGCAGCTCGGCGCCGATCACAGAGCAGAGCAAAGGCGTGGTATGGAGCACACCTAGGAGGACGCGCATCTCAGGCTCGTGAGTCACTCTCATAGCCTAGATCGAGTGCCAAAGAGATCAATACCGCCAGTCCGTTCAGTTGCGAACTCGAGCGAACCAGCTCCGGTGAGTCGGTGACTTGGCCTGGCGGTTGACCCTAGAGCTACGCCCTCGGGCGTCCGCGCCGGCGAGCGATGGTCTTGAGCAGGCGAACCGCCCGAAAGGCCAGGTGGGGATCGTTCGTCGAGTGGAGCAACGTACCGATCCGTCGAAGCTCCGACGTCACCACGTTGGCGCTTGCCTCACGCAGCCCGCCAAGAGACGTACGGCGAGCATACTCGTGACTTCCCTTTCGGTGAATTCGTTCTCCAACGCTCGTAGGCGCTGATAACCCGAAACGATTTCGTCTACGTCGAGGTCCACGCCGATGAGAGGAGCGAGGAGAGAAGGCGTGGGCACCGCTACTCACGCCCCGAGATCCCGTTGCTGAATTCCTGGTGGTGTTCTCCACCCCCCAGACGTCCCAGGCCGTCCGCGTTCAGTCCGTCCGCGATGGTTTGGAAGCTGGCTCCATCGGCGCGTTCGACTCGGATTCGGGCGACGATCTTCTGTTCGCGTTCCAGCGGCACATACTCGTGTCGGAGGGCCGAGTAGCCGAAGCGCGGAACGCCGCCTGTGTATCCGCCGCGCTCGGCCTTCAACTTCCGACCAGCGGCCATCCTGGCCTTCAGGAGAGTCTTCTCGTACTGTGAGAGCGCTCCGAGAACCTGGCGGATGAGGATGCGGATGGATTCGTTGCTGTCCACGTCCGGCTCACTCACGCTTATCACAGAGCCTCCGCCAAGCCGTAGCCGCTCGACGACCGTCTCTTGCAACAGCAGGTCCCGAGCAAGACGGTCGAGACGGTAAAGAACCAGCACGGTCGCCTCGTGGTTTTCGATGCGGCTGAGTGCCTCCGCAAGACCAGGACGGCACTGCAAGCCACTTGCACCGCTGATGCCTTCGTCGCCGAGGATTTCGAGCAGAACAAAACGGTGAGCGCGGCAGTACTCTCGGATGCCGCGACGCTGGATGTTCAGACCCTGACCTCGTTCGGCCTGGTCCGTGGTGCTCACGCGCACATACCCGAGTGCACGCACCCTTGCGTCACTGGTCGTCATGCTCCCTCCTTGAAACAGCAAGAAGCCGTTCCCGAGAACGTAGGCGGTGGAGAGTGGCGTCTACGACCCGGAGCTGTTTCGGCGGGAGATCCCGCGGCTCGGTACCGTTCCGCTTACCGAGATCATGCAGGCGGCGGGACGCTCGAAGGCGTCCGCGTCCGATTTCCCGACGCACGTTCACGCCTTCCAGGGCACTTCTGCGCCACCCAAGCCAGGCTGGCTGGCTCTGGGGCGCTCTGGCTGGCTGGCTAGCTCCTGCTCACTACTCTGGCTGACATGCTTGCTGAGGCGCCTCGAAGGTCTTTGCTGCGCTCGGGCCACTCTCGTCTTTCTCGGTCCCCCGACCTTTGTCTTTAGTAAGCTCCTCGCGTGCGGAAGCGACACCAAACAGGACAAGCGGTGGAGCTCTCCGATCTGATCACCTATGTGTCAACTCAACTGATTGAAGCTTCCAAGGGCGTTCCTGCCCGCGGCGGTCCGGTGATGACATTCGATCAGTGCACGCTCGAGATGACCGTGACGGTCGCCAAGGACGCCAATGCGGGTATCAAGGTTTACGTCGTCACCCTCGGTGGTGAGGTTTCGAAGGCGGAGACACACACGATCACAACCACCTTCAAGGCGCTTCCAGATGTTCGTATGGTCGCAAGTGCTCTCTAGGAGTGACGGACACCAACCTCCGTAATCTCTTCGATTACGAACGCGGTGGGGTACCCGACCCCGTCCTGGCTGGATGGCTCCCGATCGTCTTCCTGGCTGGCTCCCGTCGTGGCGGGCGGTGAGAACTCCTCGGCAGTCAGGTTCATCTGGTCGCACGTCGATACCGACATCAGAGAACTATGTACTCCACACTCAACAGGTACCTTGATCGTCTCCCTGGCTTCTACGATGCCGAGGCCATGCACTGCCCCGGTACCGCCGAACACTCCTCGCGCGTGGGAAACATGTGCGCTGCCATGAGTCGGGCGCTGGGACTTGGCCCGAACGACGTCGAGGTCATGAACTGGGTCGGCATCCTCCACGATCTCGGCATGCTCGCGGTGTCAACGGAGATCCTGCGCAAGCCCGGACCTCTCACCGAGCTCGAGTGGGTAGAGGTGAAGAGGCACCCAGTGGCGGGCTCGGACCTGACACTCGCGGTCTCGCCCGGTCTTGCTCCTCTTGCGGCGGCGATCAGGGCGCACCACGAACGGTGGGACGGGTCAGGTTATCCAGACGGAACGGACGGGTTCGATATCCCACTCTTCGGTCGCATCGCGGCTATTGGCGATGTCTTCGACGCCGTCACCCACCGGCGCTGGTACCGAACCGGCCAGCTCACCCACCTCAAGGCGTTGACTTCGTCACAGAACGTGCGAATCGTGACTTCGATCCAGAGCTCGTGAGCGCCTTCGTTGATCTGGACCGTCGAGGCCTGCTCGACTCGAACTACCTCGACGCATCGGCCACGTCCTAGTCGCTTCTAGTCGCCGTCATGGCTGGCTGGCTCCGACTGCGTCCTGGCTGGCTGGCCGGCCTCCTCCTGACCGACTGGCTCACCTCCCAGCTGTCATGTTCTCCCAGCTAGAACGCGGTTTGTGTACCTGCACCCGGCCCTCTCTCCTATCCCACGAGACCGCCACCAAGTGTCGCTGAACACGGATGGAACCTGCGACGATGAACCTCTCAGCTCCGCAAATCAGATTGCTCTCCGAGCGGCAGCCAAGTCCGTGGATCACCCTTGTAAGTGCTGCGCTGGAGCAATCGCGGACAGAACGCTGTCCCGAACAGCCAGACGCTTCGCCAGGTGGGGTCGCGTCAGACGGAGATTTCGCCAAAATCCGCGCGCCTGCCTGAAGCGCCGTAGCCTGAGCTAGAGTTCCAAGCGTTCCGTAACTGGTTCCGGCTGGTGTCCCACTCCCCCTGGCGTCCAGAGCCGTTGTAGGCCTTTCTGACGGCTGCTGCCGAGCAGGAAGCCCGTTGGAACTGACAGGTGGCACATTTGAACACCTGGAGGAGTCCATCGAGACGCTCCTCAGCAAAGCGGTGCCGCCATTTCCCGACTGTGACGGGATGCACGCCGAGCTCTGCCGCGACCTCGCGATCAGTGCGCCCGTCGGCGCAACCGAGAACGATGCGGCAACGAAGGGCGAGCGACTGGGCCGAGGAGTGCCGCCGCGCCCAACCTTCGAGGGTTCGGCGCTCCTCGTCGGTGAGGGTGATCTCAACGGTCGGTCGTCCGCGACGCGCCATGGCTGCTCCTTCTCGAGGGGGTTCTACCAGGCACAACGCTTGGCGCGTAGGGAAATTCCCGATTCCGACTAATTCTTTATACAATCACGCTGACACGTCACTAGCCTCCCTGTTTCATGCCGGGCCCGGACACGTCCGCTCGGGCGTGCCAGCGTGGCTGGAGTTCCGGGAGGCCGTGTAGTGCGCGCCTTTCTCGGTGCGAGAGCGCGTGAGGTCAAGG
>JBEKBX010000095.1:0-8270 GCA_050015175.1 Acidimicrobiales bacterium
TGTCAACGGCCATTGAGAAACGCGCGCTGACGGCCAGGAGAACCGCGCGCTGACGGCCACCAAAGTCGCGCGGTGACGGCCACCAGTTCTGCCGTGAACCTCAGGTGAGCGGCTTCACCCCCTTTCCGGTCGTGGCCTGCTGTAGACGCACGCTGTCACCGCTTGTGACACAGACGTGCGCGTGATGCATCAGGCGATCGACTGTTGCACTGGCGAGCGTCTTGGGCATGAGCTCGTCGAAGCCGGACGGGTGCAGGTTCGAGCTGACCGCGACCGAACGCCTCTCGTAGGCGGCGTCCACGAGGCGGTAAAGACCCTCGGCGGCATCGAGGCTCACGGGCAAAAGCCCGATGTCGTCGATCATGATGAGCTCCGATCTGAGGATCCGTCCGACGGCTCTTGTGACGGTGTCGTCGGCGCGGTGAGCTCGCACGAGCACGCCCAGGTCCTCCAGGGCGAACCAGGCGACCTTGATGCCGACCTCGACTGCAGTCTGGCCGAGCGCCTCCAAAAAGAACGTCTTCCCGGTGCCGGACGGACCGCAGACGACCAAGTTCTCCCGACGCCGCACCCACTCGAGTGTCCGAAGAGCTTGCTGGGTGGGCGCCGGGATGGAGGAGGCCTTCGCCTCCCAGGCCTCGAAGGTCTTGCCGGTCGGGAAGCTCGCCGCCTTCCGCCTTGTCTGCAGCGCCGAGCGCTCCCTGCCGGCGAGCTCCTCGCCGAGGAGGCTCCGCAGCACCTCGGTCGGTTCCCAGCGCTGTGCCTTGGCCGTCGCCAACACCTCGGGGGCGGCCCGGCGGATGTGCGGGAGCCTGAGGCGGCGCAGCAGTGACTCGAGGTCGTCAGGGAGATCCGGTGCGGTTGGCGTCCTCATCGGTTCTCCTCCTTCACATTTGAGAGCCGCAGGATCCACCAGGCGAGATGGCCGGCGAGATCGTCAAACCCTGAGAGATGGAGCTGGTCTTCGACGAGCTCCAACAAACCGGCGAGATCGTCGATCTCGTGATCGTGCAGCGGGCCTTCATAGAACGTCGGTGGATGGATCATCGCCCGAAGCCCTCCCACACAGAGGTGCCCGCCTGCAGGCTGCGCGACTCGTCGGCCCGGTTACAGGCCTCGGCCGGCTCCGAGGCCAGATGGGCGATGATCGAGGCGAGGTCGCCTTCGCCAAAGCGTCCTGTGACTGCGGCATGACCGAGCGCCCGGTCGACGATGGCGATCCCGTGCAGAGAGGACAAGGTGACGGCCTCGGCCATCTTCACCCGCACCCGCGAGGTCCCGGCTGCCGCAGCCTCGCTGAGCCAGAGGCCTGCCCCGTCCCCGATGGCCAAGAAGGCGGCCTCGGAGGCGTTCTTCGCCCGCGGTGTCCGGTTGAGGGGCCCCTCCGGTGCCGGGCCGAAGTGCTCGTCTACATAGCGGGGGTTGCCCGGCGTGGTCCGCTCGTGGCGGGCGACCTCGCGGGCGCCGTCTTTGTCGAGGGCAGTGACGATCACCTCGCCCGCCTGGTGGCGGACCCAGACCACCTCAGAGCGAAAGCGGTGCGGCACCGAGTACTCACCTGCGTCGAACGAGATCACCGGCGTGTTCGCCCCGACGGTGCGCGTCACGCCGAACACCGAGGTGTAGGGATGCTCGGGGAGGGGATGCAGCCTCAGGCGCTCCTCGGCGAGCATCTCGGCCGGGACGCGCCTCGTGGTGCGGTGCACACGCCCGTTCACCTCCTCGCAGAACCGTTCGCAGGCACCGTCAAGCTCACGAAAGCAGCCATAGGCGGGCAACAAGTTGGCCTCGGTGGGCACGAGATCTGCCTCGGCCACCCTCACTGTCGCCTCCGAGCCGCCCTTGGACTCGGGGTCCGCCACGACACATGTCGCGATCGTCATTCCATAGTGGCGCCCGGCAGCGACGAGCTCAGGGTGACGAACCGGGATGCGGGCGATGGTGTCTGTGGTCACCGTGCGCTCGTTGTCGCTGAGCGCGTACGTGGGTACGCCACCGAATTTCCGCAGGCACTGGTCTATGCAGGAGATGAGCGTCGGGATCGTCTTGTCGCTCACCGCCAGCACGACACGAAAGCGGCTCCAGGCGAGCCAGGCGCAGAACAGCCACGTTCGGGTGCCTTTCACCAAGGGACCATCGCACCAGTCGAACTGGAACCACATGCCCGGCTCTGGCACCCACGGGCGATAGAGGCGCCGGTGCCCGGCCCGATAGGCCTTCTTCGCGACAGCCACGACTCGGCGCGTAGTGCGCTCCGAGCCCTCATAGCCGAGCGCACGCAACTTGTCGTGGACCACGTCCGCGCGCACTTTTGCGTGCGAGGTCCCGACCCACTCCTCGAGCTTTTCCAGGTATGGGTCGATCAGCTGGTCGCGTCGTGCCGGGGCGCAGCTGAGGCGTCCCTCGTCTCTCGCCTCGACGTAGCGGGCGACGGTGTGCGGTGAGCAACCGGCGAGCTCGGCGGTGTCGCGGTAGCTGCCGGTCAGATCGAATGCTTCGAGTATTTCCATGATCTCCTCGTCAGACTTCACGTGTCCCTCCTCGGGAGCTGGGTGCTTGAGCACACTCAGCACACCGAGGAGGGACACCCCGGTGGTGGATGCCACCGGGGAAACGGTCAATAACGAGGCCGGTCAAGGGGCTACGGGTATGGCACAGAGGCGAGTAGGATCGAAAAATACTGCCATCATCAGAATAACGGGTCGTGCCCTGGTGCTCTTCGGGCACGCTTGTGCGTGACGTTCGCAGCCATCGACGCGGTTCTGGCATGTCGATCTTGCGCCCGTCGAGCAGGTCGCCAACCATGCCGGTGCACGTCCGTCTCGCATTTGTTTCACGCGGCGAACACGTAAGCCCGGCCAGTCCAGTTCGCTTGCGCGTCTGCGCCCACTAGGACCGTGTTTGCAGAGATTGCTACAGAGCTACCAAAGGAGACGGCGCCCGAGACGTAGAGCTTCTCTTCCAGTTTCCAGCCTGACCCGCTCCTGGTGAACAGGTACGCCCCGCGGCGGGCATTCGCTGGACTTGGAGCGCCCACCACGATGGTGCTGCCCGAGATGGCAAACGCGAGGCCGAAGAGATCGGAGAAGCTGCCCGGCCCCTTCAGCTCCGCGACCTGGTCCCAGCCGGAAGTGGTCTTCGCAAATACGTACACCCTTATGCCGCGCGGCCCGGTCGTGCCCGTACCCACAACCACCGTGTTGCCCGAGACCGCAACAGATAGGCCGAAAATGTCGTAAGGAACGGTGTCTGAGTTCCGCAGCGCCGCGACCCGGTCCCAGCTGGTCCCAGTCTTTGTGAACACGTACGCCAGACCAACCTGCTTTGATCCGTCAAACGGCGCACCCACGGCGACGGTGCCGCCCGAGATTGCCACCGAGCTTCCAAACCCGCTTCCGAGAGAAGCGCCATTGCCATTCAGCTCGACGGCATTTTTCCAGCCACTTGAGGTCTTGGTGAAGATGTATACGCGACTGTATACGTGACCTGAGCCCTTCCAGTCATCGCCCACGACTACGGTCGTGCCCGACACTGCCACCGAGCTTCCAAACCCGTCGTAGTCAGTGTCGGGTCCTTTCAGCTCTGCCGCCTGCCTCCAGCTCAGCCCAGTGGACTTAGTGAATATGTAGACCCGGTCCGCCGAGCGGGGACCATTTGCAGCCACGATAATCGTGGAGCCCGAGATTGCGACCAATCTTCCGAACTGCTCGCTGGCAACAGTGTCGGCCGCTTTCAGTTCGGCAGTCTGCTTCCAGCCGGTCGAGGCCTTCGTGAACACGTAGACCCGGCCGTAACCACGCGAGTCAGGAGCTCCGACAACGGCAGTGGTGCCAGAAATAGCAACCGAGCCGCCGAACCCATCTCCGGCGACAGTATCGGAACCCTTTAACTCTGCCAGCTGCTTCTCGATCGGCGGAGCTGACCGCGGACTTGCAGCGACCACGGTGGGGGTGCTCGCGAGAACTAGCCCGCAGCAGACTCCCGTCCCGATGAGCAAGGACAGGACTGCCTTCCGCGCTCCTCGCATCTGCGACCTCCGGTCAGCCGTGCTGACACCAACCATACTCGCCGCTCAAGTCTGGCCTTGCCGGGTAGTCCCGCGCGACTCCCGTCCCGTTCTCCGAACAGAGCGGTGTAGGTCGCGTTCGAGTTGAACGGCGGGTCCAGGTAGATCAGATTGACGGGCTCGTCAGCGATGTGCTGGCGCAGAACGCCCAGGTTGTCGCCGTAGTAGAGGACGTTCGACCCGGGCACCGCGTCAGCGTAGGATGGTTCGTGCTGCCGACGGTGGACGGAGTAGCAGCCAACAGGGATTCCAACCATGACGGTACTCCTTCGGTGGGTTCCGGAGACTGCCGCGAGCGGTCAGCGAGATCGAGGTTGAACGGTACTTCCCGCGTGAGCGCTGCTCCGTACCTTTTCCCTAACCCACGCACGGCGCCTTCTGCACAAGAGAACTATCACCGTCAGAACGGTCGAACTCACCCACCTCGACCCGCGCCAGCTCGGCCAACGCTCCCCACGTGGAAACGTGCGGCGTCCGCTTCCCACGCCGGTAGTCGGACGCCGACGCCTTGCAACACCCGGCCGCCTCCATGATCTGGACAAGCGGCACGGTTCCGAGCCTCGGCAGGATCTCTCGCCGGAACATCTCCGGGTCGTAGACCCGGTCCGGATTCACCTTGTCCCACTCCGTGAGTGCTCGCCTGCGGGCCGCGATGGCGGCACCACGCCGGCCCCTGATCTCGGGCGTCGAGGCGGGGTCAGCGTCGATGCACGCCTCGCAGCGAACGTGGCGGGGGTTCGTCACAGCTCCACCGCAATCGGGACAAGTCCACAGCGGGAGGGCGGCTGACTGAGCAGCGGGGCGCTGAAGAACCCTGCCCGCAGCCGCACGACGAGTCGCCTCGACCTTGCGCGCTTTCACGACCGCCTGCGCATCGCGATGGCGACTAGACGTGAGCGGGGTGGCCGCAGAGTAAGTGCCGGCCATCGCCTTGCCGAAGACGTGGGCCACGTGCTCGGCTATCGGGCCGAGCGACTTGGCCCACTGCGGCATCGTCTCGGCGAGCTCATGGGTGAGCGGCGATCGCAGGCGGACGTGCCTATCGGGGGTCTCAGTGAACTCGACTTTGCGGAACGTGCGGCGCTCGACCATGTCGAGCACGAAGGCGTCGACCTCAGGCCGGACCGGCTCCATCACGTCGAGCGCGAGAGATTGCCGTCCGCGGGCGTCCGCGTGGACGATCCCGAGGCCGGGGTCGAGCCCGACGGCCTGGCAGGCGAGGATCGCCTCTGCCTCGACGAGCGCGTAGACGTAGTTAAGAAGGGCGTTCACCGGTCTCTCGGCCTTGCGGTTCGAGGCCGCCGACGCGAGCACCGAGCGGCGCCCTTCGTAGCGGGACCAGTGTGGCGGGATCCGGCTCCGGTCCTTGGCCGCGAAGCTCGGGGCGCACTCGGTCCGGCCCGACCAGGCCCCGAAGTAGAGGGCGGCAGCACTTGCTTCGAGCTGGCGCAACTCCTCGATCGTCGCGGCACCTTCGATGGCGAGAGCAAGATTGCCGATAGTCTCGGCCGTTTCGTCGTCGCCGAAGTGGTGGTGCACGAGCTTTCCCTGGCCCACGATCTTGCGGGACATGAGCCAACGGGCGACGTCGCGACCGTATGGCTCGAAGGGCGCGAGCGCCTGTGTCCGGCGCAGACGGGCGTCGTCGGTGAGTCGCGGAGTGGAGGCGAGCTGCACGGTGCCATCGTGGGCAAGCACGATGACCCCGATCCCGAGTCGGGAGCACCAGTGCAGGGCATCGATCGACACCGTGCCCGTCGTGCCCATGATCACGACACGACGTAGACCGTGGGTTGCCTTGTCGAAGCGCCGTGTGCGGCAGTGATCCCCGATCCCATCGGTGATCACAAGTGCACCGCGCTCGACCGAGACCCGGAGCCCCATACCGTCGGCGACGCACACGCCGGCGGCGGAGGTATCACGGCTGTAGGTGTCGCGGATCGCGGCGACCGATTCGGCGATGTCTGCTGGAACGAGCCTTCGGGTCTCCGAATCGCTCGGGGGCTGTCGCGGTGGTGCGGACGTGGATAGCGTTGCGGATTGCATCTGGAGCTAATCCTCCTGGTGCCGGTCCCCGGGGTGTTTGCGCACCGCCGGGGACACTCATGTGCTGACCAGGCATTCTACGTCGGCCGCTCGGGCGCTGTTGCCTAGTTACAGCTCGCTACTCGATGGGGAGCACCAATTCCTTCGCCAGCTGTTCTCGTACCGTGGTTCCAGCCTCGATGACCTTGGTACAAGCTTCAGTACACGCTTCCTTCACTACCGGCAGCGCGCCTGCCGCAGCGGCCGCAAGTCCTGGCTCGTCTCCGCTCGCCATCTCATCTGTCAAACGAATTTGCGCCAAGGCAGTTCCGAGTAAAATCAACTGGCGGTTGAATTCCGCAACGAGCCGTTGGGCCTCAGCGCTTGCCACAAGCGATACGAGCGCTTCGCTGGTGTAGTCGATGGTGTCTGGAGTCGGCTCGGGAATTGGGGGGTCGAACTGGGCCGTGATATCGCGCCGCTTCCACTCAGCGAAGCGGCCCCAGTGTCCAACGTGGCGCATTGTCGCCACGTACGCATCGAGCAGCCGGTCCTGGTGGCGTTCTTCACGAGACAGGTGAAGTTCATGGTCCCGATTCTTCTGAGCTTCGTCGGACGCGTTGGTGACTTGGCGATTCGTGACCCGGTAGGTGACAATCCCAGAGATGGCCGCGCCTATGACCGCGCCTGCCGCCGCCGCGATGGTGGTCGCGATTGCGACTGCTGACCCGGTCACACTCGCGACTCGGTGAAATAGTCGTTCGACGACAAGCTCGGTGCGTGGTTGCGGTCCAGATACAAAATGATTACCTCGTGGGCATAGCGCTCTTGTGCCACTTCCAAAGAGCTCGGTCGAGGTTCCGATAAGACACGCCCAGACGATTAGCGACCGGGCGGTAAAGGCCAAGATATGTCCAATAACCAGGAAGGCTTCCCTGGCTTCCCTCCGGAGCTGCTGACCCAAGGACCTGCAACCGTTGGAGCTCCTGAAGTGCCTCCAAGGCACGGTAGTCAAGGATCGTGTGCCTTTTCGGCTGCCAAACGGTAAGGATGGCACTCGCCACGGGGTTCCCAATTCCTTGCAGATATCGAAGCACCCAGTGACGCATTCGTTCCGGTGTATGCGGATCCAACGCCAGGGCGGTGACGTCTTCGATGTCTTGAGCTTTATTTCGGGCCAGGTATCCGGTGGCCCGCACCGCTTTCCACCTACCAATCTCCTGGAGGTCGGTCGACGTTAGATAACCACTTACTGCGGCGGTGGGGCCCACGACACGAAGGAGTCGACGCTCGACTCCATCGCCCATTTCTTCCGCCACGTACCGTTCACTCCAGTGGCGGACAAACCTCCTGTCGAATTGGAACACCGTTTTTCCTTCCCGCACTGTCCACTCTCTGCCGAAAAGCTATCTCGTGACGAGACCCTTCGATCTCAGACCGGGACTCGTAAGTAGCCTTGGGCGCATGGAAGCCTTTGAGCAGTTCGTAGCGCTCGACCTTGAAGCAGATGGACTCGTGGTGTCGGAAGCGATCAAGTTCCCCGTTACTCGACGGACGCGCCGAGCAGACCGACCCGAGGTCCAGACCCATGGGTACGAGGTCGATTTGATCGGTGCTCGCTCCGACTTGTTGGTGCTCGCCACAGTGAAGTCGTTCTTCGGATCGAGGGGCGTACACGTCAGAGAGGTCTCTGGCGCTGGTGGCAACACCAAGGCTTACGCCCTTCTCAACGATTCGATAGTCCGCGACGGGGTGGTCAACGCTGCCTGCGAGGGTTACGGCTACCGACCTGACCAGCTACGAATTAGGCTATATGTCGGAAAGTTCGCCGGTTCGGCCAAAGCAGACCAGGAGGCCGCCGTACGCGAATGGTGTTCGACTCAATGGATCGGCGGAGGACCGATTGAGGTCCGAAGCCTCCCCGACATCATCGAGAAGATCCGTCGTGTTTCCTCATCGACCATGTATCGAGACAACGCGGTGATCGTGACGATGAAAGTCCTGTCCCTCGCCGGGCTCTTGACCCAGGAGGTCGCGGCGACGGTTAGCGACGATCACTAGCCTGCCCGTTTCACGGCTTTCGCAGATCTGGTGAGCTGAAAGACGCGAAAGTGGCCTTTCCGTAAGGGAAACTTGAGGTGTTCAAGCAACAAGAACCCCTCACGGAAAGGCACCCTCT
>JBEKBX010000096.1:0-6739 GCA_050015175.1 Acidimicrobiales bacterium
TGCCGTGCCAACTCGTCGTCCGGGCGTCGACGAGGACCCCTGACCGCTTGTACCAGGGTGAGGTTCCGACCTAACCGCCTGAAGCCCAGGGTGCCCGGGCTTTTTCCAGAAGGAGAACTGATGAGCGTCGACCACCTCTTCTAATTTAGGTGCCCAGCGTGGTTCGTGAAGGCGAGCCCGTCGGGTCCGGGTTTGGCGGAACGCTCCACATGCTCAGCCAGGATCGCCGAGGTGGACGGCGTGATCGTGATCGACCGCAGTGTGACCTGGTCCCACGCCGGGGCTGGTCTCGGTCGCGTCAGTGGGCCCCTTGTCAATCATCGTCCGACTGCCGGGATCATCACGCCAGCCGGACGTTGTGCGGGCGCGATGTGGACCCTGCTTCTGGCAACGGCATGGTCCCTTGGGACTGGCAAGCGACAGTGGCGACGACAACAAGAAGCGTGTTCGCCGATCAGTCGCCTCACCGCCCGCCCTCGGATCAGGAAACGCGGGATCTGCTGCTTACCGACTCGGTGGAGCGCCGTACCGATCGAGTTGTGCGTTAGCGCGAACGGCGAGGGCGCCACGCGCGAGGAGGCGGTTGACGATCTGCGTGAGGCTCTAGCGGGATTGATCGCCGAGTTCGGAGTGCCTGATGAGTTGACGGTGACGATGGACGTGGTCTGATGCCCGAAATGCCCGTGGTGCCCTGCCAACGTGTCGTGCGGGTACTAGAGAGGGCGGGTTTTTCCGTGGGGCATCCGGAGGTTCCGAGCTTCGTATGGATCCGGTGTAGGCCGTTGTCGACGGTTCGCGGTCAGGCACCTAGACGATCAGAGCAGCTCGCGCTTTTCGGCGACGCGTCCGCAGATCGCATTCCACGTCGGCAGCGGCTCAGCTCTGAAGTACAACTCCGGCATCGTTGCCTCGTAGGCCGCCCGTAGACGGAGCGAGATATCGCTCTTGGGGTCGAACGCCGGACTTGTGCCGAAGCCTCCCGGCGGACGCAGCTCGGTGCCCTCGCCGCCACTGAAATAGGTGCGGGTGGTCTCCTCGACGCTGCTCATGACCTCATGCATCTGTTCACGGTCGGCAAGCAGTTCTACGACGTGGAAGTCTCCGAGCAGCTTGTAGACGTCGTAGAAGTGGCGACCGCTACGCGGATCGATTGGTTGGGAGGCATCGATAGCTCGCTTTTGGGCCAGCGCGTGAACGTGAACGAGCTTCTCGAGGAGGGTACGTCCGGGGTGAAGCACTACGACTTCGAACGGGGCCAGATCCGCGAACTCGATGAGATCCGTTCCTGCGGACTCGAGGACATCGCCGAGGAGGCATCCGATGGGCACCAGCTCGTGAGGATGTGGTCCACCACGGATGCCCATCTCGAGGAGCACGCTCGTGCGGATCAGAGCAGTCGGGTGGCGAGTGGCCGGATAGGCCACCTCGTAGGCGCGGTGCCGACCGGTTTCTGCTCCGCCGGTCGCTGTCGCTGTCCCGCCGATACCTTCGGCTGCAGCCTCACCCAAGTCCTTCATCAGCTTGTCGGTCGCGCCGCGTCCGCGTCCTGCGGGCAACACGAGGACGTCGATGTCCTCCGAGAAGCTCTCCACTATGTGATAGCCCTTCGACAGGGTGGTTCCGCCCTTGAACACGAAGGCAGCGCCGAAGTCGCGAGCCAGCACCCGAAGGACCTCACTCACCCAATAGTCCTTCTCGACGGCGGTGGGGCTGATACCGAGGCGCTCGGCCGCGGCATCGAGCGTCGGTCCGAACTCAACCAAGTCCCGAAATCGGGGCATCAGCCTCCCTTCTGGTATGGAGGTCACGGACCTGGCGACGCTCTTCGGGATCCTTCTCGCACTTGCGATCCTCGCGATGAGCGTCGGTCTCATCCGAAGCGAGACGGCAAGTGATCTGAGAACGCTCGCCGCGACCGGGGCGAGCGGGTCGACGAGGCGCACGATCACGGCCGTGACCACCGGTGCGCTCGGGTTCCTTGGGGCACTTATCGGGACGCTCGGCGGCTATGTCGGCATGATCGGGTGGATCCGGTCGAATTCGATCAACGGCGGGATCTCGGCGCTCGGCAATGTTCCCACGGCGAATCTGCTGGAGCTTCTTATCGCGATGCCACTCGCTGCTGCAGTGGTGGCTTGGCTATTGGCGGGACGCGAACCGGCCGCCATCGCCCATCGGCCGATCGAGTGAACTAGCGGACCGGATTGAACGGCCCGTAAATCCAGTTCTGTGCAACGCACGCCTGGAATTGACCCGGTCTTCTGGACACGGGTTTCTATGCAACAGCTGCTTCCTCGAAGCGTAGAGGGCGCAGATCATCAGATCTGCGACTCAGACGATGGGTGGACGCCAGCCCGATGGAAAGAGCGAGGGAACGACAGTTTTTGCCTGGTCCGCTCCGATGCCGATTCCGCGCCGGTTAGCCACTGAGCTGAAACGTCATTCTGTGCGCCACGATGAGAGGCGCAAGAGCCGAGGCAGTCAAGCGCACCGCCCACTCCTGCCGAGCGAAGAGGCCAGCGCGAAAGCGCGCTTCGGCGCCGGGATGGCACCTAGGGGTTTGCTCGCTCAGATTCCCTGTCACAAAATCACGGCCTGCGGTGCTTACGAATTGATGGGGACCGTGTTGACCTTGTCGCCTAAAGCGAGGGGTGGAGCTCTGCCAGCATCGACCGGCTTCGAGGAGTTCTTCCGGACGGAGTATCCGCTGCTAGTGCGCATCTCCTACGGCATCGTTCGCGACCCCCACCTCGCAGAGGACGTCGCCCAGGACGTTCTCATCGCGGCCCGCGGCGATTTCCAGAGCCCCTCGGATCAGACCACGCGCGGGCCTGGGTCAAGGTTGCGACGACCCATGCGAGCTTGAACGCCGTCCGCAGCAGCCGTCGCCGTCAGGTTCGCCAAGAGCGCGCCCCGCAGGCAACGCCGGCGACCGGCCCGGAGGAGCTCGCCATCTTGAACGAAGAAGGTCGTGAGGTACGGATCGCGCTCGCCCGCATGCCGAGACACGCCGCGACGGTCCTCGTGCTTCGCCACAGCGGGCTCAGCTACGCCGAGATCGCCGAGGCGATGGAGGTCCGTATCGGACAGATCGGGACGATGCTGCGGCGCGCCGAGGCCAGATTTCGTAAGGAGGTTGATCATGCGACACGTTCCTGACGGCACGCTTCGTCGGCTCATCGACGAGCCGTTCGCCGTCGCCGACCGCGACGCTCGACACGTCGAGGGATGCCTGCGTTGCCGGGAGCGATCGCAGTGGATCGCCGAGGGCGCCGCGACGGTGGAACGATTCTTCGACGTGCGGGTGCCCGCCGACACTGATGCGGGGCTTGCCCGCTCTCGAGCGGCGCTCATCGAGAAGCCTTCGCGCCAGACGACATGGCGCGTGCAACCGCGTCGCAGCTGGCGATTCATGAGCGCTTCTCTCAGCACCGGCGCCTCGCTCGCCGCGGTCTGCGTAGTGATCGTCGGTGTCGCCGCTGCCGCGACGCTCACCACCGTCTTCGCGCCGACCCAGGTCGCCAGGGTGCCTGTGAGCCAGGCCGACGTGCAAGAGCTCACCCAGCTGATGGGTCTCAACACGACGACCTCGCTCGTCGGACTCAGGAGTCCGTCGGGATCAGAGACGCTGCCCTTCGGCACGCTGAACTGGACGTCGTCGGGCGGCGCCGGGCAGGTCGCGTCCCTCGCGGACGCCGAGACGGCGACCGGGCTCTCGGTGACGCTTCCGTCCACGCTCCCGAACGGCGTGAGTGGGGTTGATCGCTACGCGGTCATGCCGAAGGTCACTGCGACGATCGACTTCGGCGCCAATGCCGGATCTGGCCTCTCGGGCAGTTCGTTCGTTGTGAGCCTCGGTCCAGCGGTCGCCGTCTCCTACAGTGGCGCGACGACGATCGATGACATCGGACCGCTCGCGATCCTCACCGTGGCACAACCGATTGCGACTTCAACTGGCGCGACGACGAGTCAGATCGAGAACTTCTTGCTGTCCCAGCCGGGCGTGCCGGCTGATCTCGCCGACGAGATCCGCCTGCTCGGGAACCTGCGGACGACTTTGCCGATCCCGACACCGCCGGGAGTGAGCTCGGAGTCGACCGAGATCGACGGGTCACCGGCAGTGGTGCTGGCCGATAATTCCAATGCGGCGTCTGGAGCGATTTGGGAGGACCACAACGGCGTTGTCCATGCCGTAGCCGGCCTACTCGACAAGGAGGACGTTCTGAGTGTCGCTCAACAGATCGGCTGAGCCAATCAGCGAGGACACGGCGCTAGCCAACGGCTACCTGGCGGACACATCGCGTGGGGATCCACGCGTCTCGCCAGCCGTGCTCACGATCGAGCTTCGTAAGGAGTTCCGCACCACGACGGCACTGGGCGGCCTGTCGATGACGGTCGGCCGCGGTGAGGTCTTCGGGTTCCTAGGGCCGAACGGGGCAGGGAAGACCACGGCCGTCAAGCTCCTGCTCGGTCTCGTTCGGCCCTCCGGCGGCGAGGCGATGGTGCTCGGCGCTCCGGCGGGTGATTGGGAGACGAGGCGGCGGATCGGCTATCTCCCGGAGCTCTTCCGGTTCCAGAGCTGGCTGACAGCCTCTGAGGTGCTGATGCTGCACTGTCGCTTGATCCAGCTCCCACGCGTCCGAGCTATGACCGCAATCGACGAGGTCCTCGAGACGGTCGGCCTCGCCGAGCGCCGCGGCGACAAGGTCGGCACGTTCTCCAAAGGCATGCAGCAGCGCCTCGGACTCGCCGTCGCGCTCGTCGGCGATCCCGATCTCGTCATCTTGGACGAACCGACGAGCGCCCTCGACCCAGTTGGTCGCCACGACGTACGCGGGATCATCCGCCGGGTGCGGGAACGGGGGGCCACAGTCTTTCTGAACACGCACCTCCTCGAGGAAGCCGAGCACGTCTGCGATCGGGTCTGCGTGATTGATCGGGGACGTTCGATCGCTACCGGCGCGCTCGCGGACCTCCTCGGTCGCACCTCGAGCGTGCGGCTCAAGGTGGCGGGCTTGAGCGACGACGACCTCGCGGTGATCGCCAAGTTCGGCGAGGTCGCTCGAGATGGCGAGTGGCTCACCGTGGCCCGGATACAAGCTGACGAGATCCCTGCACTCGTCGCCGCTGTCGTGAGCGCCGGTGGCCGAATCGGGGCCGTCATCCCGGAGCAGCAGACCCTCGAGGAGCGTTTCCTCGAGCTGCTGGGCAAGTCATGAACCCGGTTGTCACGATCGCGTTGCTCACCCTTCGTGAGGCGGTCAGGCGGCGGCTCGTCGCGGCGTGTGCGGCTATCACCATCGGGCTGGTCGCGCTCAGCGCGTGGGGATTCGATCGTCTCAGCCACAACGCCAACATCACCTCGGGAGAGGTCGGCGTAGCGATCCCCCAGGCGCTCATCCTGTTCATGTTCATGTTCAGCTTCGTCGTCGCCCTGAGCGCTTCGGCAATGGCGTCGCCCGCTATCTCAGCAGAGGCTGAATCGGGCGTCCTGCTCTCAATCCTCGCGAGACCGGTAAGACGGAGTGAGGTCCTGCTCGGTAAATGGTTGGGTCTCGCGACCGTCATCCTCGCCTACTCCGCAGTGGTCTCCGGTCTGGAGGTCGGTGTCGTCGATTGGGTGAGCGGGTTCGTTCCGCCGAACCCCGTGCTCGTCGCCCTTTACCTCTTTGCCGAGGGCGCGATGCTCCTCACGCTCACGTTGCTGCTCAGCACGCGGCTGTCGGCCATCGCGACCGGGGTCGTCGCGATCGCGCTGTTCGGGGCTGCATGGTTGGCAGGGGTCGTCGGATCGCTCGGCACCGCGTTCAAGATCTCCTCGCTCACGACCATCGGCGACGTCGCGCGCTACATCCTTCCGACCGACGGCCTTTGGCCCGACAACGGCAATCCGTTCTTCGCACAGGCACCCCCGGCGTGGACGTACTTGGTCTGGGTCGGTGTCTGGTTCCTCGCGGTGCTCGCTGCGGCGATCGTCAGCTTTGACCGTCGCGAGCTGTGATGTGCCAACAACTGGGGTTCTAGTGCGCGTGTGGACACGGTCACGTTCGTAGGCTCTCAGCGCGCTCATGACGGCGTGCATTCGGGGACTGAATCCGCCCTGTGATCGCTGGGACAACGATCGACGATCCGCCGGCTAGCACAGACCCCTAACGGGAATGACTCCATTGTTTCCCGACGGGGAATCACGCAGCCTTCGTCGATGGGTCCAGATCGCTCCCGTATCGGGTTCAAACGTGAATCATTCACTGCCTGAACGGACACGAAAACTGCCAGCTGAACAGGCACGACGTTTTATTTATGACAACAAGCGGAGAGGGTGGGACAACGTTTGAGCCAGGACGCCTTGGGATCAGTCAGGCAGCTGATCAAGAACCGACCGTAGCTGAGCGATTCCCGGAATTGTGAGTTCGGCTCCAGGAGCTGGATGGCTCTCGGGGTTTCGCAAACCCGATCCGTTTCAGGGCGCTCCCCGGCTTGACTGACGTTCCCGTTCGCGACGCTGATCGGTCCCCAAGTCGACACCGATCGGCCGAACCGGTCGGGGCTTGAGGATTGGGTACAGGCTCACAAGCCCGCCCGAACGCCCTGATCCAACGGTCGGCCGACAACTACCAGTAGCGAGCGAGCCTCATACCGCCGAGAAGACATAGCGCTACGCGCTGAGGGCGCCCGAAGGGCGCCCTCGTTGCATCGGTCGTAACTTCCAGGTTGCTAAGACCAAGGAGGCTGCGATGTC
>JBEKBX010000097.1:0-5809 GCA_050015175.1 Acidimicrobiales bacterium
CAAGGCGCGTGACAGAAGGAGGTCCCGCCACGTAGCGTGACCATCACACAACCGACACGCCGAGGGCTCAACTGGTCAATTTCGGTGAGCAACTCTGGTCAATTTCGGTGAGCGCCATCAGGGTTGCCCAGCAGTCACCGCGGCGATCCCTTCTGCACGGCCAGCTGACGCGAGAGCGGTCACGCCGGGCGCTCCTTCATGACTGAGCAAGTGTGTGGAACGAAGAACGTCCAACTGAAGCGCAGCAGACGGCTTTGGTAGTTCAAGTAGTAGCTCCGACGGGCAAATGTCGCCTGAGATTTCTGCGACTCAGGACACCAGTAGAGTGAACCGAGACTCCAGAGGTCCGAATCGGTCCAACGTACCTGGGTACTAGCTCAGCTAACTCATCATGCCGAGACTCGACGCCTGCGTGATCTCTCGCATGACCTGCTTACTCATGGATTCGTAGTCACCTGTGTTCTCAGTCTCGGCGAGGAGTCGGAAACCACCCATCACGATTATCCGATCAGCCAACTGAATGACCTCGCGAAGCTCACTGGAGATCAGCAGAATTGCCATGCCCTGTCCGGCGAGCTCCCTCAAGAGCTCGTGCATGTCCTCTTTGGTGGCCACGTCGATCCCGCAAGTCGGCTCGTCGAAGATGAGCAGCTCCGCATCCGCGGCAAGCCATTTAGCGACGCTCACCTTCTGCTGGTTACCGCCGCTCAGGCTGGCTACCGGTTGTACAAAGCTGTTCATCTTGACGTTCAGGCGTCTCACCGGTGGCTCCACAGAGCCCCGAGTACGGCGCTCAGATGTCCACCCAAGATGGCCACTCACGCGGTCCCAGACTGTCACTCCCACATTTCGGCTTATCGAGTGGGCGAGGATAGTTCCCTCGCCCTTGCGATCCTCACTCACATAGCCGATCCGGTGGTTGCGAAGAGCGTCATACGGATTGCGGATCCGTACCGGGGTGGAGTCGATCAGCATCTGACCCGCAGTTATCTTTCCGAGTCCGACGAGACAGCGCGCCAGCTCGGTACGTCCCGCGCCAACCAGTCCGTACAGTCCAACAATCTCACCGACATGCACGGTGAGGTTCACGTCCCGATGACCGAACTCGGTTGACACTCCGACAAGCTCGAGGCGTGCCTCCTTGTGCGAGCTCAGCTCCTGTTGGCGCATCGCCATCGTTTGCACGTTCCGACCGACCATAGCGTGCACGATCTCGTCGCGGCTGAGCTCAGCAAGCGACCTGGCGGTTAGGACGTTATGTCCGTCCCGCAGCACGGTGACGCGATCACAGAGCGCGTACACCTCCTCAAGCTTGTGGCTCACGAAAAGGATGGTCGTACCCGCGGCGCGCAGACTCTGCAACATCCCGAAAAGGTGGGCAAGTTCGCCCTCGGCGATCGACGAGGTCGGTTCGTCCAACAGGAGAACTCGGCAACGCTGGGCGAGAGCCTTGGCAATCTCGAGGAGCTGCGCCTGTCCTGGGCTCAGGCGTCCGGCCTCCATGAGCGGATCGACGTCGAGTCCGACACGTTCCAGCCAAGGGCTGGCTTCCGCGACCATTCGCCTGCTACTGACCAGACCACAAACCAGCGGAAGGTGCCCCAGACAGACATTCTCCGCGACGCAGAATTTGCTGACCAGATTCCGCTCCTGGTGCACGACCGAGACGCCGTGCTCCACTGCCACCCTCGGCCGCGGAAACTCCACCTGTACGCCGTTGATCGACAGCGTCCCCCGATCAGGCTGGTGGACACCAGTCGCTATGTTGATGAGAGTGCTCTTGCCAGCCCCGTTCTCGCCTATGAGCGCGTGAATCTCTCCTGCTCGCAGGGAAAGGTTGGCACCTGACAACGCGGCCACGCCACCGAAAGCCTTCCATATGTCATGCAATTCGAGTACCGGAACCGCTACATCTGCGTTATCCCCAAGCGCATCTTCCCTCGTAGCCATCACGTCACCTGTGCCCCGTCCAAGGGCTCTCGAGCAACGGCTCCTTGCCCTGACGAACGTGGACCCACATGTCCTCCTCGATGTCCGTACTCCGGACGCTGGGTCCCCGCCGCCTCCTGACCAAGTCTCCCCGCGAAAACAGCGACGAAGATGAGAAGCCCCTCTGCCATTTCCACAGCATAGGTGCTGATATTGAGGACAATGAGGGCGTCGTTGATCGTCGCGAGCACGACGCCCGCAACCAAGCACCCGAATGCGTGTGCTTCACCACCGGCGAGCGCCGTGCCTCCGATGATCGGTACGGCGAACGAGACAATGAGCCAGTCGGTGCCTGTCGCTGGCGTCGCCGTCCCGAGCACTCCGATGTACATCACGGCCGCGACCCCGGCGAGCAATCCAGAAAGGGTGTGGGCGATGATGGTTGACTGCTGGCGCGAAAGACCGGAAAGGACAGCAGCCTCCCTGCTTCCGCCCATCGCCAGGAGTGCACGCCCGAACGGCATCCAATGGAGTATGGACCCGATCAGCACACTAGCCACTAGCGCAACCACGAGCAGATACGGGAAAAACGCGGCGCGACCCTGCCCCAACCTTACGAGGACCGATGGAACGTCAGCGTACGGAATTGAACTCGTCACGCCGTAGGCGACCCCGGTGAAAGCAGTGCCTGTCGCGAGCGTGACGATGAACGCCGAAAGCCCAGTCCTGGCGATAATCGCACCGTTGACTAGTCCAAATACCGGTCCAGCCACCAAGCCTACGAGCACGGCAAGCCCGACGGGCCAATGCTGGACCTGGTACAGGTAGCCGACTACGACCGTTACGAGGCCGGCCATACCTCCGACCGCTAGGCTCATGTCCCCAATAGCGAGCACGACCATTTGGGAAAGCCCCACCACCGCGTCCACGGCGGCAATCTGCAATATCGAGTAGATGTTGAATGTGTTGCTGAATGCCCTTGTCGAGAAGGAAAGAACGAGCCCTGCCACGACGGTGGCTACAAGCAAGGGCACCCACGGGACGCGCAAAGCCCTTCTCATGCCACTGCGACCTCCTCCCCGCCCGGTGCGGCACCAGCGCGCTCTGGGCGACGTGATCTGCGTTGACGGGCGTGCCGGAGCTGGTTAAGTATCACCGCTACCAGCAGAACAAGGCCTTGGGCGAACTGAAGCCAGTAGCTCGGGACGTTCAGAATCGTGAGACCTGACTGGAGGCTGTCGTAGAAGACCGCGGCCAGCAGGATGCCGCCGAGCGTGACGTCACCCCCGACGAGTGCCACTCCGCCAAGGACCGGGGCGATGAAGGACGGCAACAGCCAGTCCGAACCCACCCCCGCGTTCACTTGCAGCTCATAGGAGGACTCCATTATCGCGGCCACGGCCAGCAGCAGGCCCGAGATTGCGTAGCTCCACAAGACCACGCGAGAAACATCTACCCCGGAGGCTCGTGCAGCGCGCGTGTTCGCTCCTACCGAGAGCATCTTCCATCCGAGGCTGGTTCTGTTATAGACAAACCAGAGCGCCACCGCACACACGACAGCGACGATCACAAGGGGACAAAGGCTACTGATGAGGAACGTTCCACTGCCGAGCCAGTTGAGGGCCGAAGACGAGATCTCATACTGATCCGCCTTCGTGACCCAGAGCGCTCCTCCTCCGTAAGCGGAAAGAAACGCCAGCGTCACGATGAAGCTCGAGAGCTTCGTCCGTAGCTCCACCCAGCCCATCACGAGCGCGGCGAGCACGCCGACGACCAAGACAGTTATCAGTGCGAGCGGCAACGGGACCGACATAGATACCAGCATGTAGCCGAGGAGCGAAGCGCAGATCGCTCCGATGCTCCCGACAGCAAGGTTCATCCGCGCGATGACGATCAGCAGCGCTTGCGCCATTCCCAAAACCGCGTCCCGAGCGGCAAGCTGACCGACTGTGTAGAGATTGAAGCTGCCGAGGAACCCGCTACCGGCCAGCCCGAACACCGTCCACGTGAAGGCGATCAGAAGAACCAGTCCGATCAGAGAACCTTGTCTCGCGGCCACTGCCCTTACGCGTCCAACAAGAATGCCTTGAGCACTGGACATCGAGCGCGGTTCCGACCCGTCCCGGATCGAAAAGGATTCTGATGTCTTCACGCTCGGCGCCTTGACTCTCACAGCGCCCTCCAATTCACGCTAACGACAGAGCCTGACTTCCGACGTACTCACGTGGACGCGCCTGGCAATCAAGTACCACACCCAAACGGCAGTAGCCGTCTGGGTGTGGTACTCCACTTAAGGACGCTGCCCTCAAAAGCCTATGGGCAAGACAAATACTGCGAATAGTTCTTCACAAGCGAGTTAGTAACCGAGGGAATGCTCTCCAACCCAGTGTACTGGCTGACATCCGACTGCCCTACGAAGAAGTAGCCGGAATTGATGAACTTATCCGCGCCTAGGGCACTGATAAAACCTTTGCCCTGCACCTTGCATCCATTCGCAAGAATCTTCTCGAGGAATGTCGCCCCGACGTACGCCTGTCCATAGGAGTTCTGGTACATCGTCCCATAGATGGCCTTCTTGGCAATCGCCGACATCACCGCCGCGTCGTTGTCCTGTCCGATGAAGACTATGTGCCGGAACATCGGGTTCGCGGTGAGAACGCTCGCTGCCGCTACCGACGGGTAGTAGTCCGTCGACAACATGCCCTGAAGTTCGTTGCCCTTCGAAGCGAGAAGGCTCTCCACTGCCGGTGGCGCTGCACTCGGGGAGTCAATGTTCGAAACGACCTGAACGAGCTTGACCGCGCCGTTGCTTGCCGCCACAGCTTCTTTCACGCCGTCTTCACGCTGGATCGTGTTCGGATCCGTCAGAAGGCCCGTAAGGAAGGCGATGTTGCCTTTGCCGCCCATTGCCTTGATGAGAATCGTCGTTTCGTAGTCCGCTGAAGCCTTGACGTTCGTGGCCATACAGAATAGTGCGGGAGTAGGAGACGTCGTACACCCAGCGAGATCGATGACGGGAATACCACGCGCAATCAGGCGGTTATAGACGGGAATAATCGACGCTTCGCCATCCGGAAAGATCCCAAAAGCATTGTATCCTTTAGCGACCAGCGAGTCGATCGTGCTCGCCTCGACCGCCGGCTCGAATGTCGGAGTCGGCGCCACGACGTCCGTGACTGTGACGCCAAGCGCCTTCGCGGCCGCTGCCGTAGCCTGCGCCCACGGCGAGAAGTAAACGTTCGGTCCGCCGGCAACTATCGCTATCTTGATCTGGGACTTGCTGAGAACGGGGAAGCCGCCACTCCTGAACTGTGACCTCATCGGTGAGGCGGCGTTGGCGCCTCCAATTGAAACAAGACTCAGGCTCGTGACCGTCAGCGCGGCCATCCCCATCAGACCCATCACACGCCACCCGCGCGACAGGTCCGTCCGTTTCATAGCTGTATGGAAATGCACTTGCATATTTCCCCTATCTTGTGGCTGTCATGAACCAAGACACTCATGTCTGGTTGTGGAATCCTTAGCCTCAGGATGCCCATGCATGACCAATGGTAACTGCATCGCTGTAGGCCCTATGGAGCGCGCTCTTCACCTCCTTCCGAGCATTTGCGCTTCCTGCGAAAGCAGAAAGCAGCCAACCGATGCTCGAACCCAATGCACTGCTTGGCGGGAAAACCCGCCTTCTTCGGTTCCGGCGTTCCGTTCACTTTGCAACGGCTTTCACCTGCCATGCGAACACAATCGTCGTCTCCGCTGAGTTGGTCCGACCACCTGATGGTTGGATGGTAATGTAGGTGGCGGTCGGCGTCAAGCGATCCGCGACAGCCGGCCAGGCTTTCAGAACGAGCTCGTGGTGGGTAATATTGGTTCTGCTGTCAGA
>JBEKBX010000098.1:0-5695 GCA_050015175.1 Acidimicrobiales bacterium
CAGAATCCGCACTGCAGGGCGGTGCCATAGCCGGGCTCGCTCTGCTCGGCAAAGGCCTGGACGACGCAGTCGTCAGCCGGTAGGCCCTCGATGGTGAGGATCTCGTGGCCGGCTGCCTCGACCGCTAGGACCATGCAGGAAAGCACCGCTTTGCCATCCATGATGACCGTGCACGCCCCACAAGCGCCTTGATCACAGGGAATCTTCACTCCTGTAAGGCCGAGCTGGTCACGGAGAAGCGCTGCCAATGTCATCGTGGGTGCGATGCCGGACCCGGCGTCGAGACGATAGAGCTGGCCGTTGATGAAGAACTCGAGCCCCGGCGGCCGCACGACCGTCTCCTGTGTCGTGACTAGTGCCATGCTCGTCAATCCCTTCGCTGACAGAAGCGAATAGCCGGTTACCTAAGGTTACTACCAGGTACTCCTCGAGCACATCCGCCAGCAGGTGGGGAATGGGGATCACGCGAGGCTTTCTGGCCTTGCCGACGAGTGAGATCCGTCGAGCGTCAAGGTCGACCTCCTCGGTGCGCAGGTTGCTAGTTCCTTCATGCGCAAGCCCGTGTAGCGCAACGTTAGAAGGAGCACACGGCCCACCTGCCAACGAAGACCGGGCTGTGCAGAGGTCCACTCGATGATGGCGTCTGCCTCGGCGTCGCTGTAGAACTCAACTCGCGGCCGATTGGGACTGGGAAGGGTCACCGCGGCAGCGGGATTCTCCTTGCTCAGGTCCTCGGCTAGAAGGAACCTGTAGAACGAGCACAGTGCGAAGAGGGCGGTGGATCTGGTGATCGGAGCGATTCCTCGGTTGGCCTCGTGGAGTAGCCAGGCCCGCACTTGCAGCTTGGTCACGTCGCCCAGCTCCACTGACGGGTAGGTGGTCGCCAGGTAGTGCAAGAAGGCCCTCACGTGCACGACGTAGGTGGTGACCGTCGCCTCGCTGCGGCTCTCCATCAAGCGGAGGTCCGCGTCGTAAGCATCGAGAAGGCTGGCCTCGTCGAACATCAAGCGATGGAGATGGCTAGTCGGCACGGGACCTTGTGCGGGAACGAGCCCAAGGCGTCAGGGCCTTTGCGATTGAACTTCCTAGTGTAGTGTCTCAGTTTTAACTGGTGATTATCTGGAGAGCGACTCGGCCTCGGCGGACCTTCTCGAGGATGTCCTCGGCCGTGGCGGTCCACACGAATGGCTTGGGGTCGTCGTTGTGGGCGGCGAGATACGCCTCGATGGCGGCGATCAAATCAGGCACCGACTTGAACACCCCCCGGCGGATCGCCTTGCCGGTGAGATCACGGAACCAGCGCTCCACCATGTTCAGCCATGAGCTCGAAGTGGGGATGAAGTGCAGATGGAAGCGAGGGTGCTTGTCCAGCCAGGCGAGAACGTTGTCGTGGGTGTAGGTTCCGTAGTTGTCGCAGATCATATGGATCTGCAAGCCCTTTGGAATCTGGCTGTCGATCGTGCGGAGGAACTTCAAGAACTCAGTGTTGCGGTGCTTTCCCAGGCACTGGCCGATCACCACTCCGGTCAAGACGTTCAGCGCAGCAAAGAGCGTGGTCGTGCCGTTGCGTTTGTAATCGTGGGTCATCGTGCCCGCCCGCCCCTTTTTCATCGGCAAGGTCGCCTGGATCCGATCGAGAGCCTGGATCTGGCTCTTCTCGTCTGATGTGAGGTCTTCGGTTATGTGAAGTTGGTGGTGTTTGGGCTGGTGAGAGGCGTGGCGAGGCCCGGCTTCTTCGCATAATGCGTGGCTCAGATCGCTTGGCGGAGCCAGGTCAGCAGGTCCCGGCGAGAGATCTCGTCGTAGCGGCTTGGTCCGAGGGTTTTGACGGCGGCTGTTTCGATGGCTTTGCGTTTCATCTCCGGGTTGGCTTTGGCGTAGACCTCGGTTGTGACGACGGAGGCGTGCCCGAGGATGTCCCGGATGTATATGAGGTTGACGCCGTTTTCCAATAGGTGCATAGCCTTCGAATGTCGCAGCACGTGGGGGGAGACCTTCGCGGGCACCAGTTCGGGGCGTTCGGAGTGCGCGGCCTGGGCGCACCTGGCGAGTACGTATGTGGCACCGGCGCGTCCCAGCCGCTGGCCGGTCCTGTTTGCGAACACTGGCCCTGACCGATCGTGGGGCAGCGTGCGGACGTACTGGGCGACAATCACGGCCGCCTGCGGGGTCAGTGGCACGACCCGGGTTTTGCGGCCCTTCCCGGTTAGGGTGGCACTGGCAGGTTTGCCGAGGTGGAGGTCTCCGGTTGATAGGTCGCAGACCTCTTGGACCCTGGCTCCGGTGTCGTAGAGCGTTGTCAGCAGCGCCAGGTCGCGAAGCCCACGACGTTTGGCGTATTCCAGCAGCAACGCGACTGCTTCCACGGGCAAGTAGCCGATAGCCGGTTCGGGGGCTTGAGCGGCTTGGACGGTCAGGACCTGCCGCGCTTGTGCGATCTGTTCGGGGGCTTCGGTCTGGACGTAACGGAAGAACGATTTCAACGCGGCCAGGCGCTGGTTAGTGGTGGCCGCGGAGGACTGCCTGTCGGTGTGCAACCAACCGAGGAAGGCCGCCACGTTCGACGCGGTGAAGTCCGCGAAGGAGACCTTGTCCGGCGGGGTCGCCTGCCGCTGGTCCATGAACCTGAGAAACAACGTGAACGCGTCTCGGTAAGCCGAGACGGTGTGCCGAGAGCAGGCCCTGGTGACGGGGAGGTAGACGATGAGGAACTGGGCCAACATGTCGGCGAAAGGGCGGGTGGTGGCCATCTCACACCGCCCCGTGCGGGAAGACGCTCGCGTAGGTGCCCTCCATGGCCTGCTCGATGGTCGCCCAGGCAGACGGGTCGAGGCGCAGGTAGTACTCCGCCGAGGCGATGTCCGCTTGTCCCATGTAGGTCGCCAGCAAAGGCAACGCCGCGTAAACGTCCACCCCATCGGCCTGCATCTTCGCCAAGCTGGCCACCGCATAGGAATGGCGTAGGTCATGGGTGCGAGGGGCGCGGCCGGAGGCCGTGGTAACGCCCGCTTCGAGCATCGCCCCTGGATGTGCGCAGTGGCTGAGCCAGGGTTGTAGCCCCCGCCCCGTGGGGAGGGGAAGAACCACGCTGCGGGATCTTCGGGGACAAGGCCGACGGCGACCGCATAGCGTTGCGCGTGCGCCGCCAAAGACTCGGACATCGGCACCAGCCGGGCCCGGTTGTGTTTGGCTTTGCGGACGGTGACGATTGCTTCGGCCAGGCTCACGTCGCCGACCCGCAGGGACAGCGCCTCGCCGATCCGCAACCCGCAGCACCACAGCAAGCGGACAAGCATCGCGTAGACCGGCTGGGTTTGCGGCCCGCACCGTGACGCGGGGCGGGCATCGGCGCACGCGATGACCCGTGCCATCTCATCAGCGGTGATGATCCTGGGAGCGAAAGAGCTGGGTTGGCGCGGTCCCCCGTGTTCGGGCAGCACCCAGGCGTCGATCCCCTTCCATCGCAGGAACAGGGCGAACTGGCGGGCGACCCCCCTCCGTCCCGCGGCGGAGCCAGAAGACTCCCCGTCGCAGGGTCGGGCGAACGCCTCTGCCGCCTCCCTGGTCAATACCCGCTCGTCGGCGGCCCGCCCGGCCAGGAACCTCGACAGGCGCTTGACGAGGTAGACCCGGCTATTCGGGTAGACATAACCGAGGTTCCTTTTGTACTCCACATACTCGCTGAACAACTCAGGGGGCGCCCCGGCAACAGTGACCTCAACGGCCATCGGGCACCTCCAACGCCAACGGACGCAAGTGGGCGACGTCCACCCTGAGGTACCGCCGGGTGGTGTTCGCGTCGGCGTGCCCTAGCACCGCGCCGATCACCGGGTAGGGGGCACCAGATTCGAGCATCCCGACCGCTGCAGAATGCCGCAACGCGTGCAGCCCGCGGTGCCGCCCGGATGCCTCGACCCCCGCTCGGGCGAAACACCCGGCCACCACCTGATGGAAATGGTTACCCGCCACGGCGGCTGGTGCGGGGCCCTGTGACGTTGGAACACGTGCGGGTCGCCAACCGCGGGACGCTCGTTCTTCCAATAGTCAATGATCGCTAACGCGCACTCATCCGGAAGCGGCAGGTCGAGGCGCCGGCCGCTCTTGTGCTGGACCAAAGACAGCCGCCGGTTCGCCCAGTCGATCTCGTCGAAACGCAGCCCTTTGATGTCCCCCGACCGCAACCCAAGCAGCGACGCCAGCAGCATCACCGCCCTGTCCCGCAGAGGCGACTCGGACCCGTTCCCGGCCTCGGCGAGCGCGATGGCAACTTCGCCTGGCTGGTAGACCGACGGCAGGACCGCGTCCCTGTCGGTGACGATCACCGGGAACATCGCCCTCAGCGCAGGGTCGGCGCCGTGCTCGCGCACCGCGAACGGCAGGTACTCGCGCAGGAAATACAACTGGCCAGCACGGCTGGAGGCCGCCAGCGGTGCCAGCGAGCGGAGGTAGGCAGACACGTCCACGACGCTCAGCGCTGCCACTTCCCGCACCCCAAACCCGGCCAGGAACTCCAAGAACCGGCGCAGCATCCCGGTCTTGGCGCGCACGGTCGCCTCAGCCAGCCCGCGTCCTGTCACCGACACCGCGTACGCCTCGAACTCCGCCGTGAAGATCTCGGGCACCAAGATCCGCCCGCGCACGGCCCGCAATGCGAACCGTCCCATCTCGGCCACGTCGAAGAGGCAGCCCACAGCCCGGCGGTAAAACACTTGCCACTGCTCAGCGCCATCCGCGCCGACAGCCACGCAGAACCGGGCAGCAGTCTCACGGTCCGGCTGTCGTACCCCGCTTGCGTCGCAGTACTCCCCAAACTGATCCCAAATGCGCTGGTAGTGCACACGAGAGCCGGGCGAGTAGCCGGCCCGCCCCATGAACGCGGCCGCCTGGACCACCAAGCCGCTGACAACAGACATCGACGATCGACCTCCTTAGTCGGATGACATGACCAACCAAGGAAACCACGCATTATGCGAAGAAGCCGGGCCTCGCCACGCCTCTCACCAGCCCAAACACCACCAACTTCACATAACCGAAGACCTCACATCAGACGAGTTATGCGAACCTTCGCATAACTCGTCCATGCACAGCACCACGGCCTTCTCCGGCGGATTCAGATAGAGCCCGACCACGTCGACGAGCTTCTCCTCGAAACGCTTGTCGTTGGAGAGCTTGAACGTCTCCACCCGGTGCGGTTGCAGACCCCGCGCAGACCAGACCCGCTGCACCGTGGCCGAGCTCGTGACCGCCCTCATCGAGGCACGCGACGAGCGGACCTTTCTGAGGCTGAAGGGACAGCTCGCGAGGTTGGACCTGCTCGTGCTCGACGAACTGGGCTACGTTCCTGCCTCCAAGGTCGGTGCCGAGCTGCTCTTCGACGTCATCTCGACCGCCTACGAGCGCACGAGCCTGATCGTGACCAGCAATCTGCCCTTCGAGTCCTGGACAGAGGTCCTCGGCTCCGAACGCCTCACCGGCGCGACCCTCGACCGGCTCACCCACCGCTGCAACATCATCGAGACCAAGGGCGAGAGCTACCGGCTCCAAGACGCCAAGGCCCGAACTCGGCGCGCCAGGCTAAGGGTCCACGCCAAGTTAGATCGCGCGTAGTATCCTGGCGGTGTGGAGGTCACTGAAGAGGCGCTCGCGCGATTCTTCGAAGTGGTCCTGCCACACATGAACGAAGTGCAGCGCCGCG
>JBEKBX010000099.1:0-5513 GCA_050015175.1 Acidimicrobiales bacterium
ACCTGCTCTGGATCATGATGGGCTACATGCTGGTGTCGGCCGCCGTGGTGGTGACCGTGGGGCGCATTGGCGACATATTCGGCCGCGTGAGGATGTACAACCTCGGCTTCGCCTGGTTCACCGTCTCGGCGATCCTCTTGTCGGCGGTATGGAGCACGGGCACGAACGGAGCCCTGGAGCTCGTCATCCTGAGGATGGTTCAAGCCATAGGCGGGGCGCTGCTGATGGCGAACTCGGCGGCCATCATCACAGACGCCTTCCCCGCAGAACAGCTCGGCTTCGCCCTTGGGATGAACATGGTCGTCGGGATCGTCGGCTCCTTCTTGGGCATCCTCGTCGGTGGGCTCCTCTCCCAAGTGGGATGGCGTTGGGTGTTCCTCGCGAACGTGCCGGTCGGCGCCTTCGGCACGGTCTGGGCCTACCTGAAGCTGAAAGAGATCGGCATCCGCATCAAGGCCCGGATCGACTGGCTCGGGAACCTCTCGTTTGCCGCCGGGCTCGCCATGCTCCTCACCGGCGTCACCTATGGCATCAAGCCCTACGGCCACTCCCTAACCGGGTGGGCGGATCCCTTCGTGCTGGAGATGATCTTCGGCGGTCTCGCCCTTCTCGTGTTCTTCGTCTTCATCGAGACGAGGGTGGCCGAGCCCATGTTCCGCCTGTCGCTTTTCCGCATCCGTGCGTTCACCGCAGGCAATGCGGCGAACTTCCTGGGAGGCATCGGTCGAGGCGGCCTCCAGTTCATGTTGATGATCTGGTTTCAGGGCATCTGGCTCCCCCAGCACGGGTACAGCTTCGCCCGCACCCCGCTGTGGGCCGGGATCTACATGCTCCCGTTCATGCTCGGCTTCGTGGTAGCCGGGCCTATCTCGGGAAAGCTCTCGGACCGCTACGGCGCCCGGCTCTTCGCCACGAGTGGGATGCTCCTCACAGCCGCGATGTACGCGGTGATGATGACGTTCCCGGCCAACTTCTCCTACCCGCCATTCGCGACGGTGATGTTCGTCTCAGGGATCGGCGGCGGCCTGTTCGCCTCGCCGAACACGGCGTCGATCATGAACTCGGTCCCGGCCCGCTACCGCGGAGCGGCTTCGGGCATGCGCGTGACCTTCGCCCAGACAGGCCTTCCGCTTTCGATGGGGCTCTTCTTCACCCTGCTCGTGTTCGGGCTGAACGACCATGTGCCTTCCGCGATGCTCCACGGCCTTCTCGCCCACGGCGTCCCCGTGGCGGTCGCCACCCAGCTCTCGCACCTGCCGCCCCTCGGCTACATCTTCGCCGCCTTCCTGGGCTACAACCCGCTTAAGAGCCTGCTTGGCCCGGCGGTTCTCGGCCACCTCCCCGCCGGCCAGGCTGCCGCCATCACAGGCCGCTCCTTCTTCCCCCAGCTCATCGGCCCGTCGTTCAAGGATGCGCTTGTCCTCATACTTTCCTTCGCGGTAGTCATGTGCGTGATCGCAGCAATCGCCTCGGCGCTGCGGGGTGGGAAGTTCATCTACGTGGACGAGGAGTCGATCGCCCAGAAGGCACGCCTCCACCACGGTCATGGGCTTCGGGTCCACCATGATCGAGATGGCAAAGTCGGCCCGGACCTGATCACCAGCGCGACCCAAAGCGCTGGCGCGAATGCCGCGGACGACGGTGCGGGTGCCGCCCGGTCGCCCGGTGAACTGATCGGAACGGCACTTCCGGGACCCAAGGCGCCGGCTGCGCGAGAGTAGGGCATGGCCATAAGGAGCATCGTCGTCGGAACGGACGGTTCTGATCCGAGCTACCGTGCCTTCGCCATGGCAGTCGGCTTGGCGGTTCGCGAGCAAGGCTGTGTCCACGCCTGTTTCGTCTCCCACGTGCCCGGGGCGGCGGCTCTCGGCGGGTTCTTCGCACCTGTCCCGCTCGTCGCCGATGCTGAGAGCGACGAGCAACTCGCACGCTTCGTGACCGAGGAACTGGGCCAGGCCAGTGTCAGGGGCGACTTCACCTGCCGCAGCGGCGAGGTCGCCGCAGAGCTCGAACAGCTCGCGGAGGACTGCAAAGCCGACCTCGTCGTCGTGGGACGCTCGGCCCACCCCGCTCTCCATCTCGGCGGCGTCCCGCGACAATTGCTCGCGCGGGGACGCTTCCCGATCCTCGTCGTGCCCTGAGCGTTCTCGCTTGCCCCGCAGGCGTCGGACCCGCTCGCCGACCGACACAGCGGCACGAGGCCAAGGTCGGCCAATGAAGGCGGTGGCGGCGGTCGGCGACAACGTGGCCGACATCTATCCGTCACTGGGTTGTCTCTTCCCGGGCGGGAACGCCTTGAACGTGGCCGTGGCCGCTCGCAGGGCCGGCGTGAACGCGGCCTACCTTGGCGCAATCGGGACCGACGGGCCCGGGCGCGCCATCAAGGCGGCACTGGACGCCGAGGGCGTGAGCACCGACCACCTCAGGGTCGTCGAAGGGCCCAACGCCTACTCGGTCGTCGAGCTCGACGGTGGCGACCGCGGCTTTGTCGCCTACGACCTCGGCGTGTCGCGGTTCGCCCTTGAGGACGTGGACCTCGAGTATCTCGCCCGATTCGACTGCGTCCACTCGGGCGCGCGCAGCGGCACCGAGGGTCGATTGGGGGAAATAGCGAGCTTCGCGCGCGTGTCCTTCGACTTCTCCGACCGGCCGAGCGGGTACTACGAGCCCCTCCTCGACACCGTCTGGATGGCCTGCTTCTCGGGGACGCGTCTCGACCCGCCCGGAGTGGACGATCTGACGAGGCGGGCTCTGCGGGCGGGGCCGGAGATCGTGCTTGTGACCGAGGGCCCTCGCGGCGCCCGGCTCTCGACCGCCTCGGGCGAGACCGTCCACGTCGGGGCCAACCCGGCCACGCCGCTCGACACCCTGGGAGCCGGCGACGCCGTGATCGGAACCGTTCTCGCCGGGGTCCTCCGCGGCGACGATCTCGTCGGCATCATGAGCTCGGCCATGTCCGTCGCCGCCCAGGTCTGCGCGCACCACGGAGCCTTCGGGCACAGCCAGGCTCTAGCCCGATAGGGAAACCACGGTCCCGGGCCGGGATACGACTGCCGCCGCGCCGTCACCTGGACCCGGATGGATGGCGGCGGGAACCTCAGCCGGTCCAGATCGCCGTCTCGCGCCGCAGCCGACCTCAGAGCAGCGGAACTGCGAAGTCGCAGTCCGGCGCGCTGTCGGCGGTCACCGGAGGGACGGCGAGGAAAGTCAACCGGACGCCGAGTTCGCTCGCTTGTCGCAGGTTCTCCATTCCCCAAGCCCGCAGGGACTCGGAGACGAGCTGCCACTGCGCAGAACCGATCTGGTTGCCCGCGCCAAGATGCGCGAATGCCTCCTCGTGGGCGGGCTCTGTGCGCAAGGCGAGCTCAGGGACGCGGCCGCGAGCTCGTCCGCCTGGCCCGCGGGCACGGGCCGCCACCATTCGACCGGGCCGTCGCTGTCCTCGCTGATCTCTCCGTGGTAGATGCAGAAGGCCGCTCCCGCGACGCCCTCCATGTGCGGCAGCGGGCGCTTCTTGAGGGAGCAGACAAACTCCTTGCCGAAATCCCAGGCGCCCTCTTGATCCACGTTCCTCTTGAGACACAGCACGCTGCACGCCGGGATCTCGCGGGTGGCGACCTCGTGCATGACCGACCTCTTTCCGTTCAGGCTGTTGACTACATGACTGGCCAGGTCCCGACGCGCCGCATGTTCCCGCTCGATCTCGGACCAGTACCGGGCGACATGGCAGGCCGCGGTTCGCGGCTCCAGACCGAGTACGACCCTGATCTCGGCGAGTGGGGGCCCGATCTGGCGAAGGGTCGCGACAAAGCGAGCCTGCTCCAGTTGCCCGGCCTCGTAAGAGCGATAGCCGGAGTCCGGATCGACGCGCGCCGGGGCAGGAGGCCGAGCTCGTCATAGAGGCGCAGCGCCTTCTGCGACAGCCGAGACTGTCGGGCGAACTCACCGATGCTCATCAGCTCCACGGTCGACTCCCTCGGCCCGGGCGGATGCCCTGCGGCACCAACTGTGCGACCTCACCCAAGGTGAGGGTCAAGGCCCCACAAGCTACGGCCACCGCCGGCGACATCAGCCCAACCTGGGCAGTGCTACCGCATGCCACCTCCGGCCGTCTGCAGACTCCGCAAGCCTCAAACCTGAGCTCACCGGCCCGATCCCGAGCATCCAGACTGTCCCGGTGCCCTGTGACAGGGTGAGAAACGTCGCCGCCGCTCTGAGCACGAGCTTCCAAGTTCGACCCCCATCCAGCGACGCCGCGACACCGCCGATGGGGTAACCGAGCGCCATCACGAGCGCCCCGCTCGACATCGCGACGATCGCGCTCGGATAACCGGCGTCTGGACAGGCGCCGACGATGCGCCGCAGGCCCGGTGGGCCATTGTCGCAGCGCTGGGTCCAGGTCACCCCGTTGTTGGTGGACGTGACCATCTCCATCGCCTGGTAGCCGGCCATTGCCTCGCCGAGGCACAGCGCCGCAAGATCGTTCCCGGCTGCGGTGAGCAGCCCGTCGAAGAAGCCCCTGCACGGCAGGGTGCTCGTGTGCCAGGTGCGACCGCCATCGGCGGTCCGGGTCACATCTAGCGGCCCGGCAACGGGTTTGGCGCTCGAAGGGGGAGTCCTCCAGCCGATCAGCCACGCGCTAGCTGGGCGCGCCGCTACCAGACTGCCCGGCGGGCCGACGAGATCCGCTTCGACCGCCGAGCCGAGCGGCATCCTTGTCGACCTGGTCCAGGTGCTGCCGCCGTCACCCGAGACCACGAGGACGACAGCGTCTCTCAGCCCACAGCTCTCGGCCAGCACTACGAACACGGATCTGCCTGCAGCAGCCACCGAGCAAACTGCGTCGGCCGGTTCCGATGGCGTGAGACGGGAGGCTGGGACGAGATCGAAGCCCGGGTGCCGGACGCGGCCCTCGAACAGGCCCTGGGGCGTAGCGAGGAACCAGCTGCCGACGGCGGTGATCGCCAACTCGTCGGTCGGGCCACCAGCATTGCACGACGCGGCGTGGCTCAGCACGACCGGCGGCGCCCAGCTGACCCCGCCGTTGGACGTCGCATAAACCGAGAGCTCGCAGCGCGCGACGGTCTGCTCGACGCCGCTGCCCTCGACCACGACGCCGAGATCGCGGTTGGCAAAGGCCAGCGTCGCCCACCACTGCGACGCGGTCCCTGCCGCGACGGGCTCGGCCGCCAGCGCCGAGATCACTGCGCCGACGATTGCCAAGAGCGCCACGAGCGCGCGAACCCGCACAACTGCGATTCTGGCAGCGCCACTGTCGATCCGCAGCGCGGGTTCGCCGGCTTGGCACAAGCGCAAGCAGACGGCCTCTGTTGGGCTGTCGAAGCGGGCTAAGGTCGACGTCACATCACCGGAGACGCCAAGGAGCAGCTGGATGCGCATCTTGTTCATCGGCGGGACGGGTCTCATCAGCTCGGCGTGCTCCGATACGACGATGGCAGCCGGTCACGAGCTGTGGCTCCTGAACCGCGGCCGGTCCAAGCTCCCGACGGTCG
>JBEKBX010000100.1:0-5510 GCA_050015175.1 Acidimicrobiales bacterium
GGAAGTGGAACGCCGCATCGTCCACCTCCTCGGCGTCACTACGAACCCGAACGGCCTGTGGATGACCCAGGTGGCACGCAACTTGTGTGTCGAGCTCGAGGAATCCGGCCGGCGGGTGCGCTGCCTCATCCGAGACCGCGACAGCAAGTTCACCACTAGCTTCGACGATGTGTTCGCGTCGATTGGCGCCGACACCGTCCTCACCCCTGTGTGCGCCCGAAACGCGAATGCGTTCGCCGAGGGCTCGGTGCGCACCGTACGAGAGGACTGTCTCGACCACCTGCTTGTGCTCTCCCGTCACCTGGAGAAAGTCCTTGCCGACTACGTCGAGCACTGCAACCGGGGACGACCGCATCGCAGCCTCGACCTCACGCCGCCGCAGCCAAGAGCGCTCCCCCGCGGAAGGGGACCGGTCCCCCGCCGTGACATTCTCGGCGGGCTCATCCACGAGTACGAGCCGCCGCCTGAGGCGTCACTCATGGTCGACGACCGCGGGGCTGGAGCCCGCAACTGTCGACAGCACGACCAGCGACCCGCCCAGCGTACCTTCCCGCTCCCACGCTGGCCATATGCCGGTGGCGCACTCAGCCCCGGACTCAACGACGTCGATGCCCCGATTGTTGGACCCGCGGCCGAGGTGGGAACTCTGCCTCCACCCTGAGAGTGACCTTCATGATCGTTCACGGGCTAGGCAGCGCATCGGGTCGCAGCGCTCAAGGTGACCTGCCTAATGTTCAAGGTCGCAAACAAGGCGAACGCAGACCCTGTGACATCCAATGGCTCGGCGACTGGACGGGTGACCGCTAGCCTTGCCGTGAGGCACGATGGCAGCAGGCAGGGGTGAGCGGCAGGATCGACCTCGGGGCATGTCTAGGACCTGCGCTGACAGCTTGCATCGGCGTCACGACAAGGGGCGTCTGGGCATCACACGGTATGCACAGGGTGCCAGGCCGGCGACGACGCCAGGTGCGGACGTTCGAGCGTTTCGGCACTCACGATCGCACCGTGCTCTCGGAGCGTAGTCACTTACGAGGACCTTCCGGCGCGCGACACCGACCGTAGAGCTGGACTCTAGCCGTCTGCTTGTCGACCAGGCTCCATTCCGCACCGAGGGCGTCGGCGAGGCGAACGAGCGTCTTCTCGTTCGGAAAGATCGAGCCACGCTCGATCCTGTCGATGTCGCCCCGGTCGATGCCGGTCTTCCCGGCGAGATCGGTCTGGGTGAGGCCGCGAAGCTCCCGGCATTCGATCACCTGAACCGCGAGCCGGTAGGTATGGCAGAAGACCGCCCCGTCGGTCCGCGTTGCGACGGGCAGGCGCGCACGGCGCGTCGCCGAAGCCTCTTCATAGCTACGAGCCATGTCTCCTCCTCCGATCATTATGGGTCTTCACCCATAGCACGCCAGACGCGATCGTGGCCGTGCGCCGGGCCGTCAACGACGACGGGAGCGGCCCTGTCTCGCGCGTCGCTCCGACCGAGCCCTTCCAATCCACGGGGCCATGAACTGGATCTGTGAGTGTTGCTGTGAGTGTTGCTGTGAGCTGCCGGAGCGAGCGCACCGCTTCCACCGTGATGGTCGAACCGAAGAAGACCGTCCGCGAGCTCGTCTGTGAGCACTGCTGTGAGAAGTGCTGTGAGCCGATCGGCGCACCATGACGTGATGGTTCGACTCCGCTCCACCCACAGCGATCGCGTGACGTCGGTGCCGAAGCCGATTCCGGCAGGAATGTACCTGGCGACTCGCGCAGCAGCTGTCAAGGCGACCCCTGACCCAGCGCTCCGCTGTGACGGCCGACGGGCCAGCACTGTGATTGTCCAAGAGGAGACCCCCGTGACTGAGCCCTTCACCACAACCACCAACGACCAACTGCTCGTAACGCCAGAAGAGGCCGCTCGCCGGCTGTCGATCGGACGAACCACGATCTACGAGCTGATGTCGAGTGGTGAGCTCCAGTCGGTGAACATCGGTCGCTCCAGGCGTGTCCCGGTGAGCTCGTTGTCGTCGTTTGTTAGCAGGTTGATCGGCGACGTCGTCGTTGAACGTTGACGCTGACAGGATCCCGTGACCGGTATGCCCGCTGCGTCATTGCTCTCTTTGAAAAGAGAGGCGCTGCTCTCGGTGAACCATGCTTACGGCCAGACGTCGAGCAGGTCGGACGCAAGCACCACGATCGAGGCGGCGATCGTCTCGGGACTCTCCTCGCTCCCGGCCGCACGGACAGCCATTTCGACCGCCTCTGCGTCGTGGCGGGTAAACAGGCCATTGAAGAGCGTTCGTGCCTCCGTGGTCACCGCCGCTGAGAGCGGATCGTGTCCCAGCACGTCAAGCTGCCCGGCGAGGCGGGTCGTCTCGACGGCGCGGAGCAGCCGGAGAACATCAAGCGCGTCCTTGTCACGCTCCCGAGCTGGCGAACCGACCCGCTCAGCGATCTTGTGCACTTTGGCGACGAGGAGGGCTGCTGGCCCGGCGATCCAGATCTCGTATGAGCGGCCGTCCGCGACGTCGAGAGCTCCGATTGTGTGCCGGGAACGATCGACGAGGGCGCCCTCCAATCCCTTCGCCCGCCGGGCCACCTTTCTGCCGTGGACCCCAAAGTCTGCTCCGCGACGTCCGGGACCGGCCAATGCCTCTGGAACGAGAAGGTCGACGTACACCTCTTCAAGGCTGGTCCATCGTCCGGGCTGGTTACCTGGCTTGAGGCGCGCCGCCCGGAGGGCGTCCTTCAACAAAGGCGAATCACCGAGATCCTCAGGGGCGATCGCGAGGTCTCCGTCTGTGGTGTACTCCGGGAGAGCAAGATCGGCGTCACCGGTGTGGACGTAGATCGCCTGAGCGCCGACGGGAATGAGAGCGTCCAGATGACTCTCCAAGGCTGATAGAGCGTCCAGGAGCACCTTCCTGGCAAGCACGTATAGCGGATCAGGTTCGCCAGGCATCTTCGTTCCGTTTCATCCAGCCCAACAGCTCATCACCTTCAGACGGCTCCCGACCGGGTCCGGTCAAGAGATCAACGGCAAGTTGGGTTGGTGCAACCGTCACGAGACCTTCGCGGACCAGCGTTCGCTCGAAGACGACGTCATCAAACGGCTCGATCAGGAGGACGTTCGCGCCGGCATCGGCCGGCCGGAGCTGCAGAAGCTTCGCCGCCGCAGCGAAGTCTTCGACGTAGAACGCAGCGACGCGCGCTGGGGCGATCGGCGCGAAGCGTTGAGCGGCCAGGGAGGCCGTCGTCGCGTAGCGCAGCCCCGTTTCAGTGAGCTTCTGGGCGATTCCACCAACGCCGCGCGGGTCTAGAAAAGTAGCGGTCCTGTTCGACCGACGGAGCTCATAGTCCTGACTCCATCGGCGGATCGTGCCGGCCCAGTCGATGTCGGCGACGCCACCCTTGTCGTCCCGAGTGATAAGCGCGTCCCGCCCCAGGAGTTCGATCACGCGAGAAAGCGTCGCCGCCGGGACCCCGGCGCGTCCCGCCAGGTCACGAACGCCATACGGCGGGCGATAGTCAACAAGCGCCCGTACTGACCTTGCGGCGCCACGGCCGCGCAATGACTGCAAGGGCCGGTCGTCAGGCCACGGATCCTTTGTTGCTCCTGTCGTATAGACGAACAGCCCGGGTCGCCGGGCCATCAGGCGCACGTTGCCGGTCGTGTCGATGTAGCTGACGCCTCGTTCCTCGAGGAGGTCTTTCGAGCGCGGACTCAAGTACGGCGAGAAGATCAGAGGCTCAGCCCCTTGGTTATCGCTGTTCTCGATGTAGTTGCGAAGCTGTTCGAGCGCACCGAGCAAGGACGCCGGGTTCCGTGTGCGCTTTGTTTCGACGATGAACCGCGCATTTTCGCCATCGGGTGAGGCGACGCGCAGGAAAGCATCGGGCCGCCAAGTTCCCTTGCCCAGAGGCTCCTTCTCGACCTGACTGGACCAGCCTGGGGGCAGAGCGCGCTCCACGAAGTTCGCGAGCTCGCTCAAGGTCTGCGCCTGCGTGGCCGGTCGGTTGTCGTTTGACATCTGAGGCACTCCGGCTTCAAGTAACTGTGTTTCAATAGTAGCACCGTCTCGTGTAACACGAAACTGTTTGCTATCTGAAACATCACTCATGACCCGAGACCATTGACTGCCGCCTCGGCCTGGCGCGCAAGAGCGAGACGATCCGCGACAGACAGGCGAGGTCGCTGTTTCGCTCCTAACCGCCAGCTCATCCGTTGGCGCGAGGATGGCGCGGGACCCTCCCGAACGCGGGTGTACGTCGGTGACCGACTATGCACTTGACCTGCGAATTCATGGACATCAGTGGACGTCCAGGAACCCGTTTTAGCACCTGCAAAGCCCTGTACCCCAGTTCGATTCTGGGCGCCGCCTCCAGCAATTTTGTGGCTAAAGTAGCAGGTCAGGGGCCATTTTTGGTTTGACCGTGAGAGACCACGAGTGACCGTCCGAAACCCCTAAGACCCCCTGTTTCGCTCCTCTCGGCTCCCCGCACGCTGCCACGGGGAGCCGAGAGGAGGAAGAGATGGGGTTCATCGAACGACGCAACGGCCGATACCGCGCTCGCTACCGCGACCCGCTCGGTCGGCTCTCGCGCAAGCTGGACGCGGAGCGGTTCTTACGAGAGGTGCAAGTCGACATCGAGCGGGGCCGCTGGCTCGATCCAAGCGGCGCACAGCTCACGCTCCAGTCGTGGTCGGGAGAATTCCTCTCCTTGGCGCGTCGCCTCTCGCCGACGACGCAGCAGACTTATCTCCGCGACTTGGACAAGTACGTCCTCCCCCGCTTCGGCGCCTACCGGATCGGTCGGCTCCCCACGGACGAGATAGAGAAGGAAGTGGTTGATGGACGAGATTGAAGCTGGTGCTTTGTGCTGTGAGGTAAAGCGCGAGCACGACGAAGGCGCCCCCGATGAGTCGCACTGCACGCCGCTGTCTCAGCGCGGCAACATCCGCCAGCTCCCAGAGCACCACGGTCGACGCGCCGATCTCAATGAGGCTGTCCAGGCTGAAACCCGCCAGCGAGACGGATCGGGCTGATACGGCAGCAATTGTCAGCACGACGATGCCGACGAGGTTCCATTCAAGCGTCACGTATTCAAGGTTGCGACCCCGTGCGAGCAAACGACAGCGCGCGTCTGGCGCGCTGTCGTCAGCCACGATCACATGCTCCCGTCGTCAAATGACGGCAAGTTGAACACATGAATCCGGCGGCGTCACCAGGGGGGAGCGGAGCTCAGACGGGTAGGTTGCACCGCGCCGGGGGCCTGCGGGCTTACTGTTTGCAGAATCGTGCCGAGCTTTGTTGCCGAGACGCTCGCGCTCACACTCCTTGTCGCGACGCGCGCATGCGCCGTCGCCCGACCCAGGGGATCCACCGCGGCGCTCTAATGGACCTCCCTCTCAGCTAGTTCCACTTGCTCAAAACGAAGTTCACGAACTGATCAGGTTTCACGCGGCCACGAGCTGGCCGCTGATGTAGTCGTCAAGAGCGCGGTCGAGATGGCGCCAGGCAGTAGCGAGTGGG
>JBEKBX010000101.1:0-5260 GCA_050015175.1 Acidimicrobiales bacterium
ATCGGCGTCGGGGCGGACGTGGAGCACTCCGGCGAGACCTGCGACTACTGCTCCATGGCCGCGACCTGCCGTTACCGCGAAGAGCACATCTCCCACCATGGTTGAGACGGATCCCACGGCACTCGTCGGCGTGGAACTGCAACCGGTGGGTCGTCGCGTTCAGGTGGCGCCGGGGGTGAAGGTCCTGGAGGCGGCGCAGGCGTCGGGCATCGAGCTGGTTTCGGTCTGCGGCGGGGAAGGTACCTGCGGTACCTGCCGGGTACGGGTGGTCGAGGGCCCGCTCGGCGCCGAAACCGCTGAGGAAGAGGACCTCCTGAGTGCTTCCGAGCGCGCCGATGGCTGGCGACTAGCCTGCCAGGCGCAGGTTTGCGGCGCGCTACGCCTGGAGATACCGCCCGAGTCGCTCAGCGCCCCACAGCGTCTGCAGCTCGAAGGTCAGTCGGTGGACTTCGTCCCGGACCCGCCGGTGGTCGCCGTCGACGTCGTGCTCGAGGCTCCCTCGCTGCACGACCTGCGTGCGGACACGACCCGTCTGCAGGAGGCACTGGCTCGCGCTGGCATGGGAGGGACCGCCATAGGTCTGCGAGATGCCCGTGCGTGCTCGAGCCGGCTGCGCGCGCAGCAATGGCGAGGGCGAGCGGCCGTCTACAGACAGAGCGACGACACCGGCGTGCTGGTCTCCGTCCAACCTGCCGGTGGGGCGCTGCTCGGCTTGGCCGTGGACGCCGGAACGACCAAGCTGGCCGCGTACCTGGTCGATCTCGCCACAGGCGACACCATGGGCAGGGTCGGCGCAATGAATCCGCAGACCGCCTACGGCGAAGACGTCGTGACCCGTATCACCTACGCGAACACCGCGAAGGGCGCCGCAGAGCGGCTTCACGACAGGTTGGTCGAGGAGCTGAACGCGATGGTGGGCGAGCTTTGCGCGCAGGCCGGCGTGCACCGCGGCCAGATTGTCGATGCGGTCGTGGTCGGTAACACCGCCATGCACCACTTTGTAGGCGGCCTGCCTGTGCGCCAACTGGGCGAGGCCCCTTACGTCGCCTGCGTGAGCGAACCGATGCTGGTGCGCGCCGAGGAAATCGGCCTGCAGCTGGACGGCGGTGCGATGCTCTATCTGCCGCCGAACATTGCCGGCTATGTCGGCGCCGACCATGTGGCGATGCTCCTGGCCAGCGGGCTGGCGGACACCAGCGAGACGGTGCTGGCCCTGGACATCGGCACGAACACGGAGATCAGCCTGTCTCACATGGGTGAGATCTGGAGTTGCTCCACTGCGTCGGGTCCGGCGTTCGAGGGGGCACACATCCACGACGGCATGCGAGCTGCACCGGGTGCCATCGAGCACGTGCGCTTTCACCAGGGCGCTTTTCAGGTGCAGACCATTGGCGGGGCCCGCCCGATAGGCATCTGCGGCTCGGGCATCCTCGACGCGGTGGCACAGGGCTTGGAAGCGGGGATCATCGACGAGCGAGGGTCGCTGGTGAAGGACCATCCGCTGGTGAGCAGGACGGCGAGCGGGCCTACGTGTCTGCTCGTGGGTGCGGGACGGTCAGGGCACGGGCGCGATGTCGTCTTCACGCGCTCGGACGTGAACGAGATCCAGCTCGCCAAGGGTGCGATCCGGGCCGGTACGGAGCTTTTGTTGGAAGAGGCGGGCATCGGGGCAGGACGCCTGGACAGCATCGTCGTGGCAGGTGCTTTCGGCACCTATCTGGATCTGGAGAGCGCGATACGGGTGGGGCTTCTAGTTGATGTCGGACGGGAGCGCTACAGGCAGGTGGGAAACGCCGCGGGTCGCGGGGCCGAGCAGCTGCTGCTGTCGCGGGCAAGCCGCGGCCTGGCCGATCGCCTGGCCAGGCGTGTGCACTAACTGGAGTTGACGGTGCACGGGTCCTTCACCGACATGTTCACGAAATCGTTGGGTTTCGGGCGCGGTGACCAGTCCGGGAAGGGTGCTCAGCGGGCGGACTGACCGGGCGCGGGTCACAAGGTCCGGCCCTGCTCGCCCGCGTCGATCGGTCAGCGTATCGACCGGGTGTCGCCAATCCTCGGGGCTCTCGGGATTCTGGCGGTCTCATGTCAGCTGAGCCATGCTCGCGAGATGGACACGGCAAAAGCACGAGAGTTCGCGGACGCCTGGGTTCAGGCTTGGAACGCTCATGATCTTGACGAAGTGCTCCGCCACTTCTCTGACGAGGTCGTCTTCACCTCGCCTGTCGCCGCGCAACTGCTTGCCGGTAGTGACGGAGTCATCAGGGGAAAGCGGGCCCTCCGCGAGTACTGGGAAGAAGGCCTCAGACGCATCCCCGATCTCCACTTCGACATCGAGGGCGTCTACGTCGGCGTCGGCGCGCTGGTCATCAACTACAGGAACCAGACGCGTGCGTTCGTCAACGAGGTGCTCATCTTCGATGGCGACCTGGTGAAGGAAGGCTTTGGCACATACCTCGGGGGCGACGCCGATCCCGCAGGAGCAGTGCGCGGCCGATAGTCAGCCTGCAGACCGTAAAGAGGCGGGCCGGACTGGCACTGCTCAGCGAGTGCCTCCGTCGAAGTGTTGGTAGCAAGCGCGGTATACGCCTTGTCGGGTGAGACCTTGATAGCCGCGAGGGACGCACCGCCCATTTTGTGTTGGGCTTTCAGGTTGCCGCCATCGTCCACAACTGCAACGGCCATCGGACTTTGAGCTCCGCGGCTCGCTTCTTGCCTGCCGCAGCACAGCCGGCGCTTGTCCCGAGGTGATGCCCGTTGCTTGTCCCTTTCTCGATCTGGTGCGTGGGCTACAGCCGTCTCGCCTTTCCTGAGGGCACTCCCGGCGCCTTTGACTGAAGTGGATCAGAAGGCGTGGTCAAGGCGATCGATAGGCGAGGCCAACGAAGCCGGTTTCGGGTAAAGCAGGAAAGCCGCGGATCGGGAGTCGTGCTCCTCGACATAGCGGACCCAGGAGCTGCGCCTGACTTTGGGTGTGACTCTCACGCCACGCCTGGTTCGAAGGTACGTCTCGGGTCTCGTAAGAGGGAAGTGCGCAGTAGCCGTACAGGAAGGGCGTTTCCTGTACGGCTATGGAACACCAGCTGCGCTTCCCAACTTCCCTCGCAAGGCAATCGGGGTCGTACAACATCTATCGGCACGGCTGAAGGCACCCTTTAGTACCGACTCGCGGACCGGTCGGGAGCGACGAAGGCGGTGGCCGAAGTACTTGCTGCTTGCTGACATCACGACCTCTCACGCTGTACCGGTCAGGAGTTGGTGACGCTCGAGAGAGCAAGCGACGAGACACCGCTGGCCTGCAGCGAGAAACGGCCGGAGATCTGACCTTGCAACACGCAGAGGTCGCCGGCGGTCGTGACATAGGCGAGGACCGGCGAGGCGCCCGGTTCGGCATTCGACGCGACCGCGATCTCGGCCACACCGACCGCCTCCTCGGCCCAGCGGGCCGGGGAGAGGCTTTCGGCCACGTAGAAGCCGGCCCCGGCGAGGTAGCCAAGGAGCGGTTCGCCGGTCGGCCCGACCGCCGCGACGGAGATCGCCGTCACGCCGGCCGCTTCTTGCGTCCAGCTGATCTCCGGAGACGCCTCGCTCGCGTAGAAGACCCCGCTGTCCGAGACGTACCCCATCAATCCACTCGCCGGCGTGCTGGCTTCCGCGAGCGCGATCGAACGCACGCCCGAGGCTTGGACGACGGTCCAGGCGTCGCCCGTGATGCCGGTCTTCACCAAGAAGGCGGCGTCGCCGGTCCGGACGTAACCCAGCAGCGGGAAAGCGGAGCCACCGCCAGCGGCGAGTGCGATCGACGTGGCACCCGTGGCCTCGAGCGTGAACGGTCCGGTCAGCGAGCCCTGCTCGGCGTAGAAGTCGCCGTTCGTGCTCAAGAAGGCCAGGACTGGCACGCCTGAGGCGGTCGTTGTCACGGCGATGGACTTGGCGTGCCGCGCCTCGAAGTACCAGGTGCCAGACGAGCCCTGTTGCACGAAGAAGTTGCCCTGCGGGTCGATGTAGCCGAAGAGCTCGTCGCCGTTGGCTCCGAGCGAACCCGCGTAACCGGACACGGAGATGGAGCTTGCGTCTGTCGTGACCTGCCCATAGTCGTTGCCCGGGGAGGTGACACCTGCTTCGAATCCTGCCGGGCTCGTGTACCCGACCAGCGGCCACTGAAACGTCCACGAAGGGTTGTGGAGCCAGCCCGTGACCCCGTCGGCGACGACCCAGTTGTCGACCGGATAGGTGGTCCAACCGTCGTTGCCGGCACCGCCGTTCTGCTGGATCAAGGTGATCGTCCCATCGCCTTGAGCATCCATGGCGTTCGCGGTCACGACGGCCGTGTGGCCGAAGTTGTCGTATTGCGTGCGACCGACCGACACGACGTCGCCGGGTTGTGGCGCGGCACCGACCGTGCCGTTCGTGACGACTACCAGTTGAGGCCCGTCAGGGTTGTACCGGGCTTTGAAGAAGCCGTAGTCGCGTACGACGTCCCAACCGTCTGCCGGGTAGGGGTTCACACCCCACGCGAGGTACATCCAGCGCATGGAGAGCTCGACGCACTCCCATTCAAGCTCGCCCCAAGCGCCTGGGAAGAAGGAGACGACGTGGTCGCTGCCACCTTGCGTGGGACCCGGGCCGCAAGCGACAAGACCGTGCCAGGAGGCCCCAAGGCTCTCAGATCCCGGATCGTTCCCGGGATCGCAGGTGCCGCCTTGCCACCAGTTCGGATACTGGATGCTTCGGACAGCGGCGAAACTGGCAGGCGCGACGCGAACCGTCGGCTCGGCCTGCCCGCTCGCAACGCCGGTCGCGAGGAGCTGGAGGGGGACGAGAACACCAAGCGCGACGAGAAGCGCCATCGACACAGAACCGAAGCGTCGGGCACGCCGGGCACGGGTCCTTCGTGCTCGTGTGCGGTCGTCTTGCATCATCGACACCGGCCCCCGCATCCTCACGTGAAACAGCTGTTGAGTAAGCATCGGCACCGGTGGAAGCGGCACTTAATACCCTCTCGCGGAAATACTGCAAACGCTAGAGAGCCGACGTGTCGCTACCTCGGCCGCTCATCCGACGGGCCGGACCCGACTCGCCTGCGACACGGCCTGTTCAACGGGGCCAAAGATACGTGATCGAACTTAGGGCCGAGAGCATCTAGTTCCACTTGCTCAAAACGAAGTTCACGAACTGATCAGGTTTCACGCGGCCACGAGCTGGCCGCTGATGTAGTCGTCAAGAGCGCGGTCGAGATGGCGCCAGGCAGTAGCGAGTGGGC
>JBEKBX010000102.1:0-5127 GCA_050015175.1 Acidimicrobiales bacterium
GACCCCGACGGACGAGGCCCGAGAGAGCGAGCGTATGTCGACACCCAGGCGGCGCTCGCCTGCGAGTACATGACCGACGTGCTCCGAGCGGCCGGGGCACTTCACGGGGAGCATGACGGCGGTGCCGAGCAAACGACACAAAAGGAGACAAGGTGAAGGGTCAAGAGCCAGTTCGGATAGGTCTTGTAGGTTTGGATCACTGGTACAACGCAATTGGGCTTGCGGAGGCTGCTGCGAAAAGCACTCGTGCTGAGCTCGTGGCGATAGTGGACGAAGACGCCGATCGCGCAGGAGACCTGGCCCAACGGCTAGGGGTGAAAGTGGTGGGAACGAACCCGAGGCTCGTTATCGAGGACGACAGCATTGACGCAGTGATGAGCTTTGGTACCGTTCCTGGCAACGTTTCAGTCTGTCTGTCGGCGGCAACTTCGGGCAAGCACGTTTTCGCCGGTAAGCCGCTTGCTCGTGACCTCGAGGCGGCTAGCGAGGTCGTCACTGCTGTGAGGAAGACAAACGTTGTTTTCTTCCCAGGGGACTCGCGCTTTCGCTCTATATCGGGCTTCGAAGAGCTGCATCGTGTCGTGACTTCGGGCCGGTTGGGCAGGCCGCTTTCAGCTCACCTGTGGGTCTGGGCTCCGCTCCCACGATCCTGGCCGTCCAGTTCTGATCCAGGTTGGTTCGCCGATCCGGAGCTCGTGCCTGGCGGAGCATGGATTGACCACGGCATCTACCAGATCGACTTGGTACGCTGGCTCTTCAGTGACGAAATTATCGAGATCCGAGGTGAGACCGCAAACCTCAAGCACAAGTCTCTAAAGGTGGAGGATTTCGGTATAGCAACTGCCCATCTCTCTCGGGGCGCCGTGGTGTCGCTCGAGGACAGCTGGACCGCTCCCGCTGGTATCTTCCGTCTCGGTATCCATCTGCTCGGCGAGGACGGCGTCGCCACCTTTGACAGCCAGACAGATCAGCTCCTGGTCAACGACAGCGAAGCCGGGCCGGGGAACTGGCGCAAGATCGATCTTCCCGAACGTGATGAGGCGGAGACCGACCTCGACCGTTTCGTTTCCGCTATCAAGGGCGACATGGCATTGGCCACAGTTATTGACGCGTATAAGAACCTCGCAGCTGGCCTCGCCTTCTATGAGGCAGCCCGCTCAGGTGAACCAGTTAGTTGCTGATCAGCTTAGAGCCGAAGTTATGTCCGTGCATAGAGTTCGCGCGATGTGTCAAGGCGCGGTAGGGAGTGAAAGGGAACTTAAATGAGCGATAAGCGGGTGCAGCTTGGTATCCTCGGTGCAGGCATGATCGCGACGGTTGACTACGGGTACCTTCCGCAAATGGGTGCTATCAAAGACAAACTGGATGTCGTCGCGATCGCCGATCCGAGAGTTGACCTTGCTAGTCGTGTGGCCGAGCAGTTCCAGATCCCGGCGGTCTACGCAAGTCTTTCCGAGATGCTCGAAAACTCGGACGTCGAGGCGGTGCTCAATCTCACACCGATCCCTGTCCATGCGGAGACGTCTCTCCAGGTTCTCCGGTCGGGACGGCATCTTGCAAGCGAAAAACCGCTGGCCACGACCCTGGAAGAAGCCGACAAGTTGGTTGAAGAAGCGCGCGCTCGCAGCCTGATCGTAGTGTGTTCACCGTCGCAGGTTCTCTGGCCGAGCCGCCAGGAGGCTCGCCGCCTCGTGCGAGACGGTGCCATTGGCAAGGTGGCGTTTGCCCGGGTACGCAGCTCTCATGATGGTCCTGCCGCACGCGGGTGGCCGGCCGATCCAAGCTGGTTCTACCAGAAGGGTGCAGGCCCGCTTTATGATATGGGCGTATACGGTATCTCCGAGATCACAGGGATATTGGGCCCAGTGAAGCGGGTCTCAGCGTTCGCGGGGATAACCGAGCGGACTCGAACTGTGGACGGGGGCCCTTTTGCGGGTCTCGTCATAGAGGTGACCGCGGACGATAACGTTGTAATGCTGCTCGATTTTGGCGAAGCGACCTTTGCGATGGTCGATGGCACCTTTAACGTGCTCGCGACTCACAGCCCCAAGATCGAGCTTTTCGGTCGCCAAGGTGTGCTGAACCTTCCTTATGATTGGATGGAGATCGGTGATGAGCCGGCTCTGGAGCTTTACCGAAAGGAGGCAGCACCCGGTCTCGATGGGTGGACTGCACCGAACTTGGACCGCGAGTGCCAAGCGTGGGCTGATTCGATGGCCCAGGCGCTGCTCGTGGATCATCTGGCGGACTGCATTCTCGGCAGGGCTACGCCGATTTTGACTCCAGAGTTTGCAAGGCATGTTCTTGACGTGATGGCCTGCGCACAAGAATCGGCTGTTAGTGGCAAAACGGTCACACTGACCACCAGCTTCGAGTGGCCCGAGGCAGGCTGACCTGATCGCCGAACCGGGTTCGGAAGCTTTGTGCAACACCACGAGTAGGCGGAGCCGACTCGCCAGAAGTGGGGCACTGTTTCTCCTTGGGTTCATCTTGGTTACTGCGAACCTGAGGCCAGCAGTGACGAGCGTTCCAGTCGTACTCCCTGAGATAGCACGGTATCTGAAGATTGGACCTGTCGCGCAGACCTGGCTTGTCACCACTCCCTTGGTGTGCTTCTGCGTTGTCGCTCTTACAGTACCCTGGCTGGTGCGATGGTTCGGAGAGGAACGGCTGATTTTTGGAGCTGTCGCCTTTGTTCTGGTCGGCACGTTATTGCGGACGGTATGGGCTGTCGAGGGACTGTTTTCCGGGACGGTCATCACTTCGAGTGGTATTGGCACACTGAACGTCGTGCTTTCTAGTCTGATAAAGCGAAGAGCACCTCACCGCGCAGGTGTACTGATTGGAATGTACCTCCTCATGCTGTATGTGGGGGCGATGGCTGGTTCGGGCCTCAGTGTCCCGCTGATGCGTATGGAACACGGTTCCGTGTTAGAAAGCCTCCGCACGTGGGCGGTATTAGGCGGAATCGCACTTGTCGCGTGGACCCCTCAGCTTGGGCGCAGGTGTGAATGGACCAAGGGGCGCGAAACTAAGCGACCTGGTAATCTTGGATCAGCGGTCTGGCGGCTTGCTGGCTTCATGGGGACACAGAACGTTGTGTACTACGCAACCGTGTCCTTTCTTCCGATCCTGTTTCGCGGACGCGGAGCCAGTGCTCTTCATGCCGGCTTTCTAGTGTCGCTAACAAGCGTCGGGGGCCTTGCCACCGTCTTGATCGTGCCCGTTGTAGTGCACCGCTGGGAATGCGGTCGACTGCTGGTTGCGCCTACCGCACTGATAACGGGTTGTGGAATCCTTGCTGCACTCGTCGCTCCAATGTCCAGCGAGGCGGTGTGGATGTTGCTATTGGGTGCTTCAGAGGGTAGTGCTCTGGCTCTCGCGATCTCGCTAACGGTGTCACGGGCGACCAACGCCGAGGCGTCGGCGCGGCTCTCAGGAGCGAGCCAGAGCGTTGGTTACGGGCTGGCTGCTGGTGGCCTGTTCTTGACGGGGTTGCTGCATGAAGTTACGCGTGGCTGGGGTGTTTCAGCAGCAGCGCTCGTGGTACTTTGCGGAATGGAGCTCGCGTTTGGTTGGTTGTCTGTAGGAGCGGTGGCAGTCGTCTGAGCACCGAGGTTGGGTAGTGTCACGGAAGGTGTCATAGGGAGAGTGGGGAAAGTTGGTATAACTCGCCGAGGACAAGCGCTGCCGCGCCGATAACACCGCCGTCATCGCCGAGACTGGAAAGCTGGATACTGATGCCGCGTGTCGCGAGCGGCAAAGAACGGTGGTAGATAATTTCACGTATGGACGCTAGCAAGAGGTCGCCGAGCTTAGCAACGCCACCTCCTATAACGATGAGGGAAGGGTTGTAGAAGTTTACGAGTCCGGCTAATACGTGGCCGACTGCGTTACCCGCTTTCACAACCGCTCGAGAAGCAGCAGGGTCCGCGGCTCTGAGAAGTACGGCGAGGTCTGCTGCACCGAAGCTCTGACCCTCGGCAAGCCGAGACTCCAACTCCGAGTTGCCGCCCCTTCTCACGAGCTGCTCGGCTACCTGACCTAGACCCTGCCCACCCGCGATCGTCTCCAGGCAACCCAACTGGCCGCAGCGGCAGACGGCAGAGTTTCCATCGACGGCAATGTGACCGATATCTCCCGCGGCACCGTCCTCGCCACGATAGATCTCGCCCCCACAAATGATGCCGCATCCGATGCCTGAGCCGAGCTTAACAAAGATAAAGTTGTCTGCGTGCTTACCGATGCCTGACCAGCGTTCTCCGAGCGCCATGATGTTAACGTCATTGTCGACATAAACAGGGCATTGGAACGCGCTCTCGAGGTATTCGCGCACTGGGAACAAGTCCCAGCCAGGCATGATTGGTGGCGCGACTGGCCTTCCCATAGCGAACTCGACGGGCCCAGGGAGGCCCATGCCGATTCCCTTCAGTTGGCGACGGCTTTGCGGAACCTTAGCGAGGGCATTACCTATGAGGGACTCTACTTCGGTGAGGACGGGTACGGGGCCTAAGCGAACGTCGACCTCACGCGAGAGATGAACCAGCAATTCAGCGTTGAGGTTTGTTACCGCGATATCGACGCTCGACGCTCCGAGGTCGACCCCGACCAAACGGCCAGCATTCTTCGCAAATTGAACTAGTCCGGCTGGGCGACCACCGCTTGACTGTCCGGACCGAGCATCCTCGACTAGGCCAAGGCGCGCCAATGTGGTAAGACGCGCGGTGACGGCGGTCTTGCTGAGGCCAGTGATTCGCGAGAGATCCGGGCGAGAGATCTGTCCCGCCTGGCGGACAAGTGACAGGACATAGGCTTCCTGGGGCGAACTGACTATCTTGCGGTAGGGAAGCGACGCGCCCTTGGTGCCCAGGGAGTACTGGCCGCGGCGCTCCGAGAAGCGCGGGAGCTTATCCGGACTCTCTCGCACGTTGCAATATTAGGCCGCATAATCAGGCGATGCTGAAAGACTGAAAGCACGCTACGCGGGAGATTGCAGATCGACGCCCCGACTTCGGGCTTGTGAGTCCCAATGTCAGGTGATAGAGTTCAAAAGTACAGGCTGCGCCAGTGGCGGGTCCGCCTCGTTGGGTATTGCAGGGTGGAGATCGTAGGTACAGCCGCGCGATA
>JBEKBX010000103.1:0-5024 GCA_050015175.1 Acidimicrobiales bacterium
AGCGTCATGTGAACCTCCTCTTGTGGTGCCTTAGCTGGCCGCCGCCGGCTATGCGTGGAGCGCAATAGGGTCTCAAGTCCGTCGCCGTCTCACTCGTACAGGACGCAGCGGACACGGTGGGCTACCGCCACCTGGCGTAACTCGGGAAGCCTCTCTTGGCACCGACTCTGGACAAAAGGACAGCGGGGTGCGAAGGGACAGCCCGGGGGAAGCGACGTGAGGTCCGGGGGGTCACCCTTGGCCTCGAAGGACGTTTCCTGTTGGCGCTCGTTCTCGGGGCTTGGGGCGGCTCGGCGCAGGAGCTGGGTGTAGGGATGCTTTGGCTCGCTCATGACCTCAGAGGCGGGTCCGATCTCTTGGACGCGGCCGGCGTACATGATGGCGATGCGATCGCTCATGTAGTTGGCGGCGCCAAGGTCGTGGGTGATGAAGACGAGGGAAAGCGACCGGTTGCGCTGGAGGTCCAAGAGCAGGTTCATGATCGTGAGGCGGATCGACACGTCGAGCATGGACGTCGGCTCGTCGGCGAGGATGAGGTTGGGCTGGGCCGCCAGCGCCCGGGCGATGCCGACACGCTGACGCTGGCCGCCGGAGAGCTCATGGGGGTAGCGGCGCAGGAAATTCACGGCCGGCACCAGGCCGACCTGGTCGAGCAGCTCTTCTACAGCCTCCCGCTCGGCACTGCGCGGAACGAGGCCAAACGAGCGGAGGGGACGCGTCACGCTGTAGCGGACCGAATGGAGCGGGTCGAGGGACGAGTAGGGGTCCTGGAAGATCATCTGGACCTCTCGTCGGTGCTCGCGCAACCGATGGGTGCTCGGGTGCCGTGGCAGCGCCTGCCCCCCAACGAGGATCTCCCCCCTGGTCGGCCGCTCGAGGAAGGCGACCGTTCGCGCGAACGTGGTCTTGCCCGAGCCGGACTCTCCCACCAGCGCGAGGACCTCCCCCTTTTCCACTGAAAGGTCCAGCTCGCTGAGTGCACGCACAACTTTCTGGCGTCCGATCCGACCGACGGAGTAGTTCTTGGTGAGTCCGCGTACCTCGAGCGCGGGGCCGGGACCCGCGCTCGTCTCTGCCGACTGACCGAGGGTGCTAACCAACGTCGGCCGCCTGTTCGCTGTAGAGGTGGCAGAGCACTCGGCGGGCCCCGCCACGCCGCACGGTGGGCGGCTCGACCACGTCGCAGGTGCCGGCGATCACCTTGGGGCAACGGGTTGCGAAGGAGCACCCTTTGGGCAGGTTCCGTAGGTCGGGTGGCTGGCCTGGTATGCCCTCGAGCCGCTGACGCGGCCCACCGAGCGGCGGGAAACAGCTCATCAGAGCTGTTGTATAAGGATGGAGTGGCTCCTCGTAGAGCGCTCGGGCGGGCGCTTCTTCCACCACGGCGCCGGCGTACATGATCGCGATGCGGTCGGCGATCTCGACGAGGAGCGAAATGTCATGGGTGATGAACACGATCCCAAAGCCGAGCTGGTGGCGCAGTTCGTCGAGGGATTGCAGGATCGAGCGCTGCACGACGACGTCCAATGCGGTCGTGGGCTCGTCGAGGAAGAGCAGCTTCGGCCGCAGCACGATCGCGAGAGCGATCACGGCTCGCTGACGCATTCCGCCGCTGAGTTGATGGGGATAGGCGTCGAAGAACCGGCGCGGGATCTTGACGAGGTCGAAGGTCTCCTCGGCCTGGCGGCGTGCCTCGTCCGACGAGCGGACCCCGTGTGCCGCCATGGCGTCGTGAAATTGGTCCCGGATTCGCATGATCGGGTTGAGGACGTTCATCGAGGCCTGGAAGACCATCGAGATCTCCGCCAGGTGCAGGAGCCGCAGCTCACGGGCGGAGAGGGCGGTGAGGTCGGTTCCCTGGTAGCTCACGGACCCTGAGAGCACCCGCCCGGGCGGGTCGAGGAGCCCGGCAGCGGCGAGAGCAAGGGTCGTCTTGCCGCATCCCGACTCACCGGCGATCCCGACGACCTCGCCGGCGGCGACGGTGAGGCTCACGCCTCGGACTGCGACGACCGAAGGCGGTAGCTGCCACCCATAGCCGATGGTGAGGTCGGAGATCTCGAGGAGGGGCGGCACGTCAGTCCCTCCTCAGGCGGGGGTTGGCGATCTCGTCCACGGCGAAGTTGAGCAGCCCCAAGGACGTGCCCAACAGAGCGAGGCACAACCCGGGCACGAGCAGCCACACCCACGCCCCGAGGAGTATGGCGTCACCCTCCTGGGCCCAATAGAGCATGGTCCCCCAGGTGATGTCGTTGATGTTGCCGAGGCCGATGAACTCGAGTCCGGCTTCTGCCAGCACGGCGAACAGCGCTGCCCCGAAGAAGTTCGAGACGATGATACCGAGCATGTTCGGCACGACGTGGGCGAAAACGATGTGCCAGCGGCGCTCACCGGTTACCCGCGCCGCTTGGACAAAGGGTCGGTCCCGGAGGGCGATCGCCTGTGACCGGAGCACTTTCGCCCCCCAGGCCCAGCCGGTGATCGTGATCACCCCGACGAGCATGAGAAGGCCCCCGCCTTGCAAGTAGGCGGCCAAGATGATGAGCAGCGGGAGCGAGGGGAGCACGAGGAAGACGTTGGTCACCCCCGCCGCCACCGTGTCGAACACGCCGCCGACGTAGCCAGCGAACACCCCCATGACGAGCTGCACCAAGCTGATCAGGGCACCGCAGACCAGCCCGACGAACAGGCTCGCCCGCGCTCCCCAGATCAGCTGGGAGAGGATGTCCTGGCCGTTGACCGTGGTCCCGAGAAGATGCTTCGCGCTCGGGTGGAGCAACGGGGTGAAGTTGATGTCGGTCGGCGAATAGGGAACGATCACAGGCGCCAGCAGGGCGACGAGGCAGAACAAGGCGAAGATGAGCGCGCCGGCGACGGCGCGGCGATTGTGCAACAGGGCTCGCCAGTTCACTTGGCCGGCTCCATGCGTATACGGGGGTCGAGGAACACGTACAAGACGTCGGCGAGGAAGCTCGCCACCAACAGGGTGACCGTGAGGATGAGGAAGATCCCCTGCATGAGGGGATAGTCCTCGTTCTCCACCGCTTGGAGCAGCAAGTACCCGATCCCAGGGTAGGAGAAGACGATCTCGATGAAGACTTGGCCGCCGACGACTATGCCGAGGGCCAGGGCGAGCTGGGAGAAGACCGGCAGGATGGCGTTGCGGGCGGCGTAGTGGTAGGCGACGGTGCGACCGCGGAGACCCTTGGCGCGCGCGAACTTGACGTAGTCGTCGCCGAGCACTGTGAGCATGTTGTTGCGCATGAGCAGGATCCACATGCCCATCGATATGAACGTCAATGTGATCGCGGGAAGGGCGGCGTGATGGATGAGGGACAGGAACCCGGACCACGAGGCGATCCCCTGGCCGGGGTTCAGGCCACCGCCGATCGGGAACCAGCCGAATTTGAAGGCGATGAAGTAGAGCAGGATGAGGGCGATCCAAAACGACGGCAAGGCGCCGAGCATCAGGCCGAAGGGGACGAGGACGGAGTCGACGAGCGACGCTCGGCGCCACCCAGCCGTCCCCCGTCGCCAGGCCGCCACCACCCCGAGCGTCGTCCCGAGGAGGAAAGCGACGATGGTGGCGAAGCCGACCAGTCCGAGAGTCCACGGGAGGGCTTCACCAATCAGCGTGCCCACGCGCGCCGGGAAGTACGAGAAGGAGACTCCGAGGTTGCCGGTGAGGGTGTGCCCGAGGTAGTCGAGGTACTGGCCGAGCTCGCCCGTCTTGGTGTTCAGGCCGAAATCGAGCTCCATGGCGCTGATCGCCGTCGGGCTCACCTTGCCCTGGTAACGGGCGAACATGGTTTCCACCGGGTTGCCGGGCATGAGCCGGGGTAGGGCGAAGTTCACCGTCAGCGCAACCCAGCAGGTCACCAACAGGGCCCCAAAGCGCCGGACCACGTATCGCACGGGCTTTACCTCTCCTATTGCCGCCCCGACAGCCAGGGAGCGACTCACCGTGGCGGCGAGCCGCTCCCTATCAGTCTTCTTTCCTGCGTCCCGATGCGAACGTCGGGAGCGTGTCTGTCTACCCTCTTACTTCTACTTCTGGTACACGTTCACGTACGTCAGCATCGATCCTTCCTGGTCCGACGCGCTCCCGTCGTTGTAGGGGTCAGAAACGCTCGGGAACCCGGTGAAGGTGCGGGTCTGGTAGACGAGCCAGTTCCCCCGGCCGGTGAGTGGCACCACCGGCACGTCGGTCAGAACTGCCTTCTCGATCGTCGCCATGTCAGCCAGCTGCACCGACGCGCTGCTGCTCGAGGCGTAGCTCGACAGCGCGTTCGTGATCGTCGGAGAAGTGAATCGCTCCCAGTTGCTGTTGGCGACCTTGCCAATCGGCGCGGACTCTGACGGCGAGAACATGTAGAAGTACTGGTAGTACGGCGTCGACCCGTTCCCGTTGCCCCACGAAATGGCGAAGGTGAAGTTGCCCAGGTCGAGGTCGTTGGCATATGTCGAGTACGGCTCCTGCACCACTGTTGAGCTGATGCCGATCGCCTTCAGCTCGGCGGAGACGTTGTCAGCCTGCGAGATGTAGTCCGTCCAACCCGGCCCTCCGATAAGGACGGTGTAGCTCGGGTAGACCACTCCCGCCGGCGATTCGAGCTGGCCGCTCGACGACCACTTGTACCCCGCAGCCTTCAGAATTGCCTTCGCCTTGGTTACGCTGTAGGTCCATTCCAGGCTCGAAAGCGAGCTTGAGAACCACTGTTTCACCTGAGGCGGCACGATCGCCGCCTCCTCTCCACCAGTCGCTCCCGGGAGCGACCCGAAGTATGCACGGTTAGCAAGGAACGGGGTGTCCATGGCGTAGGCCACCGCCCTGCGGAAGTTCACGTCGCTAAACGGCCCCTTCGCCATGGTGTTTATGTAGAGGTAGTTCATGTTGGTGACCGGCCAGAAGATGGCGTTCGCCTTGTTCTTGCTGAGGAAGGTCGCGCTGGGGTCGCTGATGGCATCGTACGACATGTCGATGCTGCCATTTTCCAGCCCGAGCTCAGCGGTCGTGTTCGAAT
>JBEKBX010000104.1:0-4989 GCA_050015175.1 Acidimicrobiales bacterium
GCGAAATGTTACTCACGACGCCTAGGTGCCCCCTTCTTGAGGGCTTGACTTCAGACTGCAATCATGGTGCACGATTACTATGACGTCCGCAACAACACGCACCAACGCCGGTTCTCGGTGACGGGCATTGACCGGACGGCCCTGATTCTTAGGGCGTTCTAGTCTTTTAAGGTCTCACAGAAAAGTAGGTAAATCGTTTTCTACCAGGAGGGTCCATGTCCCGTGTCGGAATCCTCACGTTCAGCGATGGTCGTGACTTCGTTCATCAAGGCGTGGCCGAGTTCGCGGTAGGCGTGGAAGGACGCATCGCGGCTGCCTGTGAGGCATTCGGTGCGGAGGTCGTGCGGGGGACGGGACCCATCACTTCCAGCACGATGGCGGTGCGCGAGGCCCGCCGCCTGGCCGCTCAGCGACCCGACCTCACCCTCTTCAACTACCCGGTGTGGGCCTGGCCGCACTTCTCGGTCCACGCCGCACAGGCCCTCGCCGGCCCCCTGCTCTTGTTCTCCAACATCGACCCCACCTATCCGGGCATGGTCGGGATGCTGGCCGCCGGCGGGAGCCTCGACCAGCTGGGACGTCGCCATGAGCGGCTCTGGGGTGACGTGGAAGAAGAGACAGTAGCCAATCGACTCAGGCAGCTACTCTCCGCCGCACACGCGGCCACCTCCCTGCAAGGTTCCACCTTCGCCCGGGTGGGGGGCCGCTCCATGGGGATGTACACGGCGGTGGGGCGCACCGACGAGTGGATGCGCCGGTTCGGCATCGACGTGGAGGAGGTCGACCAGTACGAGATCGTCCGCAGGTCAGAGCTCATCCCCGCTCACCAGGCTTCGGCCGGGCGCGAGTGGCTGGAGAAGAACGCGGCAGGCGTCCACTACGACGGCAAGAAGCTCACCCCCGAGATCCTCGAGCGCCAGGTGCGTTCGTACTACGCCATGAAACAGATCATCGAGGAGGGCCAGATCGATTTCTGCGGGATCAAGGGCCAGCCCGAGCTGACTAACAACTTCACCACCGCCGACATCGCCGAGGCCTTCCTGAACGACCCGTACGACTTCGACGGCCCCAAGGCCCCGGTCATCTGTGCGACCGAGTGCGACATGGACGGTGCCCTCACCATGCAGATCATGCACAAGATCACCGGCACGCCGGTCCTGTTCGCCGACGTGCGTCATTACTTCCCCGACGAGGGCATCTGGGACCTGGAGAACTCCGGCCAGCACGCCACCTGGTTCGCCGCCCGCTCGGACGACCCCGCCGAGAACCTCTCCAAGGTGCACCTGTACCCCGAGGAGTGGTACTTCCCGCTCGGCGGTGCGGCGGTTCATTTTCTGGCTGCCCCCGGGGAGGTCACCCTCGGCCGCCTCTCCCGCCTGAACGGTGTCTACCGGATGCAGGTCACCAAGGGCCGCTTCGAGGTCTACGACGACGAGAAGAACGAGGCGCTCATGCACCAGAGCACCTATGTCTGGCCCCATGCCTTCACCCGCATGGATGCCTCTGCAGACGCTTTCCTGTCCCGGTTCGGGGCGAACCACGTTCATGCGGTCCCTGGTGACATAACAAGCGAACTCGCCGCGGTCTGCCGCTTCCTGGAGATCGACCTGGAGCGGCTCGACGCTTGACTCGGCCAGATGATCAGGGCATTCGATGGCTTCGGGCTCGAGGGAGCAACCGGGCCGCGGAGAAGAAGCCAGAAAGAGCCGGGATCACAGCACCGCATACCTACGCACAGCTATCCGGTCGATCTAAAGGGAAAGCAGTGCACATCAGCCTGGATATGCGGGAATAAGGCAAGGATCATTTGACGCAGTTCCGTTCTTCCCCCCGGAATTTCGTTGATTTGGCAGTTCGCTGGTCATTGTCTGGATCGTGGCATCTAGAGCCGTCGATACATACCGGCTCAGAAGCATGATCGCCGGGCTGCGTACGAGACCGGATTCGTCGACTGGTGGACGGGGATCTGGAAGGGTACTCTGGCCTTATGATCGTGTTCCATCGAGCTATTTCTCGGCACTTGGACGCGCCCACTCGGAGTCCTGGCGACAGTTGTGCGATGGTTGATCCCCAACTCCACCCGCTTCCGCAGATCTCGGCTGTCAGATGAGCATGTCTCCCGCATCCATTGAGCAAGTCACGGCCGATTCCTGGCGCAAGCCGACCCTCCGGCATCTGCTCGAGGAGACTGACCGATTCCTGGTGGCCGTCGAGCTGGTTACGAGCCGCGGAGTGATAAGCGACCTGGCGGGACAGCGGGTCCTGAGGCACGCACTTGCCTTGGCCGAGAGCGACCGGGTCGATGTCCTCTCGATCACGGATAACCCGGCAGGCAACGCCATGCTGGCGGCGGACACCCTCGGCGCTGATCTCAGATCACACGGCCAGGAAGTGATCATCCACCTTGCCTGTAAGGACGGCAACCGGAACTCTCTCCAAAGCCGCGCCTGGAAGCTCGCTTCGGAGGGGTTCGACAACATCCTTGCCCTGACGGGTGACTATCCGAAGCCCGGGTACGGGGGGATGGCCCGCCCGAGTTTCGACATCGACTCGGTTGGACTTCTTGCGATGTACTCGGAGATGAACCGGGGCCTTTTGGACGAGACGACGCGACGCCGCATGAAGCCCACGAACTTCTTCTTGGGCGCCGTCGTGACGAACCACAAACGCCACGAGCGCGAGTTGGTGCCCCAGTACTTGAAGTTGCGCAAGAAGATCGAAACTGGGGCGCGTTTTATCATCAACCAAGCCGGATACGACGCCCGAAAGGACGACGAGCTGTTGCGTTGGCTCGCTCTTTCCGGGCTGCACGTGCCGGTGATCGCGAACGTCTTCGTCCTCTCGCTCGGCGCGGCGCGTGCGTTCAATGCGGGCCGGGTCCCCGGCGTTGTCGTCACCGACGAGCTGGTCGCCCTTGCCGAGCATTGGGCAAGCTCGCCTGATCGCGGACGCTCGTTCTTCCTCGAGCTTGCGGCAAAGCAGGTGGCGATCGCCCGCGGACTCGGCTTTCGCGGTGCCTACCTAGGCGGCAGGCTGGATCTTGCAGATTGCGAGGAGATCCTTGCCCGTGCGGACAAATTCGGCCCAGATGGCTGGAAGAGACTTGCGAGCGACGTCAACTTTGCCTATTCAGACGAGTTCTACTATTTCGAGCGCGACGAGACGACGGGCCTGTCCTCCTCGGAGGTCAACGGCGCCCTTGTCGCATCGCGCACCGGTGCAGCGCGGCGGCGTGCACGCTTTCGCACGCCAATCAATTATCGTGCCAGCCGTCTGGCTCACTGGGCCGTCTTCAATCCCGAGGCGCCGCTGTTCGACGTCGCACGGAGGTTCTACTCGGCCGTCGAGTCGGCCCCGGTCTCGACGCGCAAAGTGCTCCACTTAGCCGAGCACGCTTCGAAGGTGCCGCTTTACAACTGCAAGGACTGCGGCGATTGTTCGTTGCCCGAGATCGCCTATCTCTGCCCCGAATCTCAATGCGCGAAGAACCAACGCAACGGCCCGTGCGGCGGCTCGCACGACGGTCTCTGCGAGGTCACCGATCGGGAATGCATCTGGGCTCGAGCCTACGAACGCCTCAAGGCTTACGGGGAGGAGGCCTCGATGCTGGATGGCCCGGTCGTGTTCAACGACAACGCTCTCCGCGGCACAAGCGCTTGGGCGAACACCTTCTTGGGACGCGATCACCAAGCCCGTTCCGCGGCTCGACAGGAGGATGTCAAGTGAGTACCAGCAGTCTGGATTTTGTAGTAATCGGTGAGAACATCCACGCCACGCGTGTGCTCCTGCACAAGAGCGAGCGGATCGCCGCCAACGAGCAGGGCGAGGAGGGGATCGTCTTTGTCGACGGAGACGGCGTGTCCAGACACCTGCGGATTCCCGAAGAGGAGAAGCTGTCGCAGCCCTACCAGGAGGGGCGCATCAAGCACGTCCGGATCGCCTTGCAAGTCGCGATGGCGGGAGACGAGCCCGATTGCTTGGTTGCGTTCTCGTATCTGCGCACACTCGCCCAGCGTCAGGTGAAGGCGGGCGCGCACTTTCTCGACGTGAACGTCGACGAGATCTCGACCAAGCTCGACGACCAGCTCGAGGCGATGGGCTGGCTCGTGAGGGAGCTGGCACCGCTGGTCGATGTCCCGCTGTCGATCGATTCGTCCAATCTCGAGATCATTGCCGCAGGCGTTACCGAGGCAGCCGAAGCGACCGGCGGCCGCGTCGGACCGCCGATGCTCAACTCGGCTTCGCTCGAACGAATCGAGGCGCTAGAGCTGGCGGCACGGCTCCGGGGACCCGTTGTGGTCACCGCCGCCGGAGAGTCGGGAATGCCGAGGAACACTGAGGAGCGGGTGGTCAACGCGAGCCGGATGGTTGAAGCGTCGTTGGCCGCCGGCATAGGCCTGGGTCAGATCTTCGTCGACCCCCTCGTCTTCCCCATCGCCGTCGACGGCGAGTACGGCCGCCACTGCCTCGACGCGATCACCGAGCTACGCCGTCGCTTCGGGACCGAGATCCACATCACCGGCGGAATGAGCAATGTCAGTTTTGGGCTTCCAAACAGGCGACTCTTGAATGACGCGTTCTTGGCGTTGGCGATCGAGGCTGGCGCCGACAGCGGCATCGTTGACCCGACGGTCGTGAGCATGCAGCGGGCACTGGCTGTGGACCGCACGACGCGCCCGTTCCAGCTTGCCCTCGACGTTCTCACCGGCGGCGACGAGAATTGTCGCGCGTACATGAAGGCCTACCGGGCCGGTGAACTCACGCCGTCGGCGTCTTGAGGGCGCCCGAGACCCCGGCGCTTAGTAGCAGGTTGCGTAGCCAAGCACTGGGTCGGCAGGAAAGCCCGCGAACGCCAGTTTCACGTATGGTGCCGTGGGATCCGTCTCAACCATGGTGGGAGATGTGCTCTTCGCGGTAACGGCAGGTCGCGGCCATGGAGCAGTAGTCGCAGGTCTCGCCGGAGTGCTCCACGTCCGCCCCGACGCCGAT
>JBEKBX010000105.1:0-4864 GCA_050015175.1 Acidimicrobiales bacterium
GGTGGTTCGACGTACTGTCGTTGTTGTTTCACCGGAGTCTCCTTCCGTTTTCGGGTTGGTTTGGAGACCCGAGTGTGCCCTGCACGCTCGGGTCCGACGACGGGGGGCTCCGGCGGCTCGCCGGCGTCTGTGCAGATGATGCGGCCACGGCGTAGGGCTTCCTCATGACATCAACTCCGGAGCACCCAGCGCTGTCACGGCCTAGTGGGACTCTGCTCCCGCTCTGTATCAGCACGTTGCTGATGGCGGCTTCACTCCTACCCAGAACAGAGGGCCGGGCTGGGGTCTGCTTACTATCTTGATGATGGTGGTCTGCACCGTACGATCGACCTGGCAACGCCGAGACCTTTTCCCCTCGCGCTTTCCCGCCGACTCCGGCGCTCACACGGGAGGCGTGGAAAGCGATGGGTGATACGGAGCGGCCGCTGGGCGAGTCGGGTGTGAGCGTGCCGGCGCTCGGGATTGGCACCAACCGGTGGACTACGGGCGAGCCGGGCCAGGCCCGCCTGAACGAGACGCTGGCGGCGGCGGTCGATGTGGGGATGGGGTTTTTCGACACTGCCGAGGTCTACAGCTTCGGCCGGTCGGAGCGGGCCGTGGGGGTGGCGGCCGGGCAAGACGGCCGGTCGGTCTTGTTAGCCAGCAAGTTCGCGCCGCTGCCCGCCCGGCTCACCGCCGCTCAGTTCGACTCCGCGCTTGACAGGACGCTGGAGCGGCTCGGACGGGGATCGCTCGACCTCTACTACGTGCACTTCCCCTATTCCCTCCGCGGAATGGATACTTGGATGAACGCTATGGCCAGGGCGGTGGAGGCCAAGAAGATCCGAGCCGTGGGGATCAGCAACTGCAATGTGGCGCAAATGCGGAAGGCGGCCGACGTGCTGGCCCACTACGGCATACCGCTCGCGGCCAATCAGGTCCAGTACAGCCTGCTGCACCGCGCGTCCGAGACAAACGGCGTCCTCGACGCGTGCAGCCAGATGAACGTGGCCCTCGTCGCCTACCGACCAATGGCCGGCGGTGCCGTTAGCGCTGAACCGGGCAAGAGGAAGGGCCGAGCTGGCCTTGCGGACACACTCCAAGAAGTGGCGGCCGCCCATGATGTGGCCGCTCTTCAAGTGGCACTCGCCTGGCTGCTCAAGCGAAACGACCACGTGATCGCAATCCCCGGAGCTACCAAACCCGATCACGTCAGGCAGAACTCACGCGCCCTCTCTCTGGAGCTAAGCGACGAGGAATTCGCTTCAATCGATCGGGCATCGACGTCGACCAGATAGCACCGGAGTTCGGGGCACGTTCCGTTTTGCGACTGTCCAGAAGTGCAGATCGACGGCGATGCGCTGGTCTGACTGGCGCTGAGTACTACCGGGCCGCCCCGCCACGAACGCCGCGACGATATAGGTCGCGTACCTGTCCAACGACACCCGTGCCCGGTCGTATCGCATCGTCGTTCGCGGGTCAACGTGCGACGCCGAGCGAAGCTTCGTGAGGACGTGACCGGTCGGGGTGCTGGGATCGGTCGCCGAGGTGCCGCCGTCGGGGCGGCCTGTCAGGAAGGGGTGGGATGGCAAGGTTCAGTCCGGCGAAACGGTCGGAACGGGATCACGGTAGGCCTTGTGGGCCTGGGGCCACCGCCTCCTCGTATGCCTTCTCGGCCGCGAACCTCGCCACGTCGTAGGCCTTCTCGACCGGGGCCGAAAAGCCCTGGTGGCAGATCGTCTAGGAGTCTGAAATCGTCGGTGAGGGTGTCAGTACCGGGAAAGTGGGGCTACTCGAGCCGCTCAGTCGCTTGTCCCCGATCCTCGGTGTCCCCGCGACTCGGAAGCTCTTTGCAGCAACACTCCAGATCGCCGCAGGGAGTGACGCTGACACCTCGATCGACGACACAACCGCACTCGGCGCATCTGATCTTCACGGCCGTCTCATTTCTTCATCCCGAAAATCCGCAGGAACCGACTGGTGGTGCCCATGGACTTGCTGTATGCCTTCCGGCGCACCACGCGCTTCGCGTAGACGCCTGGGCCACGTGAGGCGCCTCTCAGGTTATTGCTCAGCCGAGCGGATCGGTAGAGGGTGCTGGTGAGCTACGGCATCGGTCATTGGCTCAAGAACTCTTCGGCAACGGACGCTATGAGGTCTTCGAGATATGCCCGCGTAATGTCTTTGGCTCCGACTTTCGGCGAGGTCATGCCCGACGATACCAAGCCCGGCGTCGAGACCTTCTGGGTGGCACACGAGGAAGATCTCGGCCTCAATGAAGATATATCCGTAGGTGACCAGCGCGGTGGTGAGCCGTCCGGCCTTGCGGATCGATGCTGGCGAGCCGAGCATCGAACGTCGTCGCTTCCGGTGCTCGATCCCGATTCGCGGTGTCCGCGCGCCTTCACTCGCACCGCCAGGCCCTTTCCCCTCGGCGCCTCGAACCGCTCAACCCGCACGGCGCCAATCCCGCCGCGGCAAGCCCGCTTGCGGGACCCGGCGACGTGCTCCTCGCCGGTCCCGACGCCTCCCCGGTCGGACCGCATCGCGCGCGGTGCCGAGGTGACCTCGCGCAGCCGCGAGCTGCCGATGCCCTCGGGACCGCGTTCGGCCCGATCGCTCAGGGCACTACGAGGATCGGGAAGCGCCCCCGTGCAAGCAGCTGTCGAGGGACACCGCCGAGGTGGAGGTAGGGGTGGGCCGAGCGTCCCACGACGATGAGGTCGGCCTTGCAACTCTCCGCCAGAAGCTCGAGCTGAGCGCTGACCTCACCGGTGCGGCAAGTGAAGTCGCCGTCGACGTGTGCCTGGCCCAGTTCCTCGGTCACGAAGCCGGCGAGGCGGTCATCGCTTTCCGCGTCGTCGACGAGCGGAACAGGCGCAAAGGACCCGCCGAGAGCAGCCGCCGCGGGCACGTGGACGACGAAGCAGGCGTGGACGCAACCCTGCTCGCGCACAGCCAAGCCGATGGCCATCGCTAAGGCGCGACAGCTCGTCTCAGAGCCGTCGATCCCGACAACGAGGCTTCTGACAGCCATTGGACTGCCCTCCTTGACGGTGCTCGGCGCCAGAGCCCACCGCTACCGGTGGCCTGCCTGGTCACGGCGTGGAGGCGTCGCCCCCCTTGTCTTGCGCCTAGACGATCGTTCGACGAGATCTTTCCTCCCTACTCTCGCGCGGCAGGTGCCGTGGGCCCGGGGAGGACGGATCCGATCAGCTCACCAGGTGATTGCGTGGTCCTGCCTGGTCGGCAGCACCGTTCCCGTCGCCACCTTTGGCCGCGCCGACGAGCACGCCCGGGACACCTCTGCCGTCGCCACCGTGGTGGATCCTCAAGCCGTGACCGTGGTGCATGCGTGCCTTCTGGGCAATCGATTCCTCGTCCACGTGGATGAACTTCTCACCCCGGAGCGCCGAGGCGATCGCCGCGATGACGCTCATGACAACGGCGAAGCCGAGGATGAGCATCAGGGCGTTCTTGAACGGCGTACCGATGAGCTGGGGGAAGAATGCCCGGCCGGTGATGGCGGCAGCCTGGCCGGGAGCGAGATGGCTGAGCACCGCCGGGCCGAGCAGGCTCTTAAGCGGGTTGTAGCCCAGGAAGGCAGCGAAGATGTAGCCGAGGGGCGGCATGTGGGCGAGCTGGGCAGCGTTGGCCGCGGGGATCCCGTGAGCGAGGAGGCCCTTGTACATCGCCGGAGGCACCCTGGAGTTCAGCCCGATGACGAGCAGCGTGAAGAAGAGCCCCATCGACAGCGGCATCCCGGTCTGCGCGAACGTGACCCTCATCCCCGAGGCCGCCCCGCGGTGGCGAGCGGGGACCGAGTTCATGATGGAGGCTGTGTTCGGCGAAGCGAACAATCCGCCACCGATCCCTGAGACGAACATCACCGTCGCGAAGGGCACGTAGGAGAAGTTGGCGGGGAAGGCCATCATCACCGCGTACATCGCCCCCGAGAGCAACATCCCGGCCGTGGCGAAGGGCCGGGCGCCGTAGCGGTCCGAGAGCTTGCCCGAGATCGGCCCGGAGACCACGAAGCCGATCATGAACGGGATCATGTAGATCCCGGCCCACAGCGGGGTTCTTGTGAAGCTGTAACCGTGCTGCGGTAGCCAGATGCCCTGAAACCAGATCATCAACATGAACTGGAAACCGCCCCGCCCAATCGACCCGAGGAACGACGCTGCGTTGCCGGCGGAGAACGCCCGGATGCGGAACAGCGACAGGCGGAACATGGGTTCGGCCACCCTCGTCTCGATGAAGACGAAGAACACGAGAAGGGCGAGACCGCCGAAGATCATCTCCAGCACGAAGGGATTCCCCCAGCCGGTGAGGGAGTGGCCGTAGGGCTTGATGCCGTAGGTGGCGCCCGTGAGGATCATGGCCAAGCCCGCGGCGAAGGAGAGGTTTCCGAGCCAGTCGATCTTGGCCTTGATGCGGACACCAATCTCCTTCAGCTTCAGGTAGGCCCAGACCGTTCCGAAGACCCCGACCGGCACGTTCGCGAGGAACACCCAGCGCCATCCCACTTGTGAGAGCAGCCCACCGACGACGATGCCCAAGAAGGAGCCGAGGATCCCGGCGACCATGTTCATCCCGAGGGCGAGTCCGAGCTGCTCTGAGGGGAAGGCGTCGGTGATGATGGCCGCCGAGTTCGCCATCAGCAGCGCTCCGCCGATGGCCTGGAACATCCTCAGGATGACGAGCTCCAGGGCTCCGGCCGAGCCCGTGCTCCAAACGAGCGAGAGAAGAATCGCCCCGATGGTGAACCAGGCGAAGCCGAGGTTGTACATCCTCACGCGGCCGAATATGTCGCCAATGCGCCCCACGGTCACCACCACGGCGGCCGACACCAGCATGTAGCCCATCATGATCCAGAGCAGGT
>JBEKBX010000106.1:0-4828 GCA_050015175.1 Acidimicrobiales bacterium
TCGTCCGCGACGCGCCATGGCAGCTCCTTCTCGAGGGGGTTCTACCAGGCACAACGCTTGGCGCGTAGGGAAATTCCCGATTCCGCCTAATTCTTTATACAATCACGCTGACACGTCACTAGTCGCCTGAAGTAGTTCACGAGGTGCGGCCGATCCAATCAAAATCAAACGTTCCGACGCGAGTTGATACGGTTCGAGGCCCAAGCCCCGCCCGATCCCGTGCTGTCGCGAATACGCGGCTCAGCGATTACGCGTCATAACCGGTAGGTACGAATGGCCGGCACGAACGCCCTTGAGCTCGTTTAGTCGGCTACGCAGAGGATTGAGTCAGTGCCTCCGACACGTCGAAGAGCAGCCTGTCGCCGTTTGCCACTAACCACTGTCGCGCTCGCTCTGTCTGAACAGGTGACGGTCAGCGTTGGATCTTCGACGTCGAGGATCTTCGACTGGTGAACGGGGCGCCCAGCGTGGGTGAACACCGATCGCCGAATATTTGCGGGTCCGTCAACACCTCTACAGACGACTTGCGCGTCGTTATGGCGCGCCCGGAGCCAACGTTCGAGGACACCGTGAGGGTGGGACGTGGAGTCGATCGAGCCGGCTCAGTTCGAGACCAACCTGGACCCGCCGATCATCGAGGCCTGGCTGGCGGTCATCACCCGCTCCGGAGAGCCGTCCCGGGCCGGCGGCTGGGCGCACGATCCGAGGTAGTCAGAGTCGCGCGTTCTGGGTCGGTGTGCCGCCTTCGTCGTGAAGAGCGCCGGGGGTACGGCACGTCGCGGGCGCTCCGCCACTTTGCGGGCCGCGTTTCCCCGTCCCCGGTGCGCAGGATGAAACCCGAAGGTGGCGAGCCCTGCGGCTCAACGACGCGCCCGCCGATCCGTCGCCCCTTGACAATGCCGCCTGGTGATCTTATAATCACTCTTGTGATTAGACATCAGTTCTGTAGGGTGCACCCCATGCCCGCACCGACTGACCCCCCATTCACCTACTCATGAAAGGCAACGTCATGCTCAAGTCACTCAGCACTTCCCTCATCCTTCGGGGCCTGCTCGCCCTCGGCATCGGGGTTGTGGCCCTCGCCTGGCCGGGGGTCACCGTCCTGGCTCTCGTCATCGTGTTTGCCGTGTACGCCTTCATCGCCGCCGGCTTGCAGGCGATGCAAGCGTTCAGCAGCCGCACCGCCGGGCCTGTCTTCGGCCACCTGCTCCTCGGACTTGTCGACATCGCCGCCGGCGTGATCGCCATCGCCTGGCCTGTGCCCACCGCCCTGGTCCTCGTGCTGGTTGTCGCTAGCTGGGCCATCGTCACGGGAATCGTCGAGATCGTCGTTGCGTTCCGCAAGGGCGAGCAGGCTGGCACCCGTGCCATGTTCATCCTCGGCGGTCTTGTGTCCGCGGCGCTCGGCGTCGTGCTCTTCGCTCGCCCCGGCATGGGTGCCATCTCCCTTGCCCTGCTGTTCGGCTTCTTCAACCTGATCGCCGGCAGCGGGATGCTCGTACGCGGCATCGAGGTGCGCCGGACCAACTCAAGGTTGCACAGCCTCGTGCCGTCGACCAAGACGAAGCTCGCCGCTTGAGCGGGCGACCCCGGCGAAGCCACGGCGGGCGCCGCTACCGCCGGTGGCTCGTCTGGGAGAAGGGCGCCTTTGTAGCATGAGATCAGAACTGATCAACCGCTTCCAGAAGGAGGCACGGCAGTGACCGCTACGTCAGCAAATGGGGCACTCTCGACCAACCGGCTGGATCGTCGCAAGGCCCGTACACGGCAGGCTCTCGTGGATGCAGCCGTCCGGCTGATCGCCGAAGGGCGGGGAGAACGAGCGAGCGTCCAGGAGATCACCGAAGCGGCAGACATCGGTTTCGGATCGTTTTACAACCACTTCGAGAGTAAAGAACAGTTGTTCGAAACTGCGTCGAGTGAAGTGCTTGAGCGTTGGGCGCAAGTGCTCGACCGAGCCTGCGTCGGGATCTCTGATCCTGCAGAGGTCCTTTCACACTCGCTACGGATATCGGCCCGGCTCGGCTGCACGCATCCCGACGTCGGTGGATTCATCACTGGGGCTGGCCTGGACCTGCTCGATGCCCCCGGTGGCTTGGCACCGCGCGCCCTTCGAGACATCCAGGCCGGTCAAGTCGCCGGGCAGTTCACAGTACGCGAGGCGGGTGTCGCTCTCGGCGCTGTCGCAGGCGGCCTCATTGGGTTGCTGCGAATGCACCAGAGCGATCCTGCACGAGTCGACGAGACAGCTGTCAACGAGCTCGCCGAAGCATGCCTCCGGCTGCTCGGGCTTCCCGCCGCGAAAGCGAAGCGATTGGCCGGACTACCCCTTCCGGCTACCGAGCCCTGGCAGACACCACGGTGACGCCCTTCAGCGTGGCGCCGAGGACTCGCGCCGAGATGGTGGAGGCAGGCCGCACGATGCGCTCTCGAGTGCCTCGCCGGAGCCATGGTGGCTGGCGACCGGCCCCCGATCGTCCCGATCCCTTCGACATCCTCGAAGGGTCGAACACGAATCGCTTGCCCCATCTGATCCCAGTCCGCAACGGTCGGATGATGGCATCGCCGTTCGCCTTCTATCGTGGCGCTCCCGCGATCATGGCGGCAGATCTATGTCGGACGCCATCAACGGGGATCGAGTTGCAGATTTGTGGCGACGCTCACCTTCTCAACTTCGGCACCTTCGCCACGCCCGAACGCAATCAGGTGTTCGACCTCAACGACTTCGACGAGACTCAGGTCGGGCCTTGGGAGTGGGATATCAAGCGTCTGGCTGCCAGTTTGGTGGTGGCGGTGAGAACAGCTGGACTCGACGACAGCGACGGGGTGACAGCCGCACTGGATTGCACGGCGGAGTACCGCACCGAGATGGCGAAGATGGCGGAACTCTCCGCATTTGAGGTGTGGCACTCCCGGCTTGACGTGGAGTCGATTATCGCCGCCGCTCCTGACAAGCCGGCCCGCACTCTTGCCAAGCGGAGCGTGGCCAAGGCCCGACAACGCACGAGTCCGCAAGCGTTGTCAAAGCTCACCACGGTCCTCGACGGCCGCCGGGTGATCGTGGAAGACCCCCCCGTGGTAATCCGCCTCAGCGATGCGCAGCTGGAACAGGCACGGGGATTCGTCAAGGCCTATCTGGCCACTTTGGATCCGGACCGCACTCTGTTGTTGGATCGCTATGAGTTTGTCGATGCCGCGCTCAAGGTCGTAGGCGTGGGTAGTGTCGGCACCCGCTGCTTTGTAGCACTGCTTGCCGGTAAGGCGGATCTCGATCCTCTCTTCCTCCAGGTCAAAGAGGCCCAGGCTTCCGTGTTGGCGCCCTACGTCGGCGGGACTCGGTATAGGAATCAAGGCAAGAGGGTCGTCGTTGGCCAGCGGATCATGCAAGCGGCGAGCGATGCGTTCTTGGGTTGGGCATGCGCCGACGGATTCGATACCTACGTCCGCCAGCTGCGTGACATGAAAGGGTCGGTGCCTCTAGAAGTCGCCCGCCCTGATGACCTGGTCCTGTACGGGCGGCTCTGTGGCGCAGCGTTGGCCCGCGCCCATGCTCGAGCCGGCCAGCCAGCGCTCCTTTCGGGTTACTTGGGGTCGAGCGCAGCTTTCGACGAAGCCGTGGCTGCGTTCGCCCTGGCCTACGCCGACCAGAACGACAGAGACTTTGCGTCGTTTCTGGACGCCATCCGCTCCGGACGTGTCCATGCTGAGCCGGGACGATGACCGCAGATCGTCGCAGGGACGACGTTTTGGTACGCGCTCGTGTGCCAGTCGCGCTTCCTGCCGGATATTTGTGCGCGTGCAGACAACCTACGGGCCACCCGGGGGCGAACGGCTGCAGTCTCGAGCCTCGTCTCGTCAACGATGAGAGCCTAGGGTGGACCCTCAAGCAGGGTGCGGTCTGCGTCCGGGATTCGCACGAGCAGAGGCTCTACGGCCGCTTGCAGTTGAGTCATTGCAGACTCAAGTTGTGCACGGTCGTCCTCGCTCAGGTGCCCTCGAGACCCGACAGCGATTCTTAGGACCAATCCCGAGAATCGCTCGACCTCCTCCAGAAACCGGCGGGCCACGGGGTCATCAAACAGTCCCGGAGCGGCTGTCAGCAACATGCTCGCCAGGGTTCGTAGCTCCTCAGATGGAGAGCTCGCGGACCCTTCTGCAGTGTCGCCGACCGTCATGACCGTCTTCCATGCTCGACGAGCTTGGCCGTACACGATCAACGCTTGGACAGCAACCGACTGGGCGTGCTCGCGGCGCTGTCGACGGGCAACCACCTCGTCGACGATCAGCGCGGTCACGGCTAGCACCAACAGGCTGGTGGCGACTGAGCCGGTCAGCGAGTGACGGTCCCACCAAAGCTGGAAACCTCGTATCCACAAATCGCAGGCGACCAATACGAGGAGGCTCATCGTCGCCGTGGCGGCCGCGAAGCGGCGAACAGCCTCGTTCATGAGTGAAAGCATGCTTCCTTCGCGTGCAGGCTTGCAGCTTTTCTCGGCGGACTGGTCGTCTCAGCTTCCCGAGTCGTCTGTCGACTCAGAGCTACGGGCTAGGCTAGTGACGTGTCAGCGTGATTGCATAAAGAATTAGGCGGAATCGGGAATTTCCCTACGCGCCAAGCGTTGTGCCTGGTAGAACCCTCTCGAGAAGGAGCTGCCATGGCGCGTCGCGGACGACCGACCGTTGAGATCACCCTCACCGACGAGGAGCGCCGAACCCTCGAAGGTTGGGCGCGGCGGCACTCCTCGGCCCAGTCCCTCGCCCTTCGTTGCCGCATCGTTCTCGGTTGCGCCGACGGGCGCACCGATCGCGAGGTCGCGGCAGAGCTCGG
>JBEKBX010000107.1:0-4810 GCA_050015175.1 Acidimicrobiales bacterium
GACGGTTTGACCGAGAACAGCAGGATCAACATCGGCGTCATGAGCGCGCCACCCCCCGCGCCGGTCATGCCGACCAGGAAGCCCACGATGGCACTTCCGAGCACGATGTAAGGATTCAAGTCCGCTAGTTCCCCAAATAATAATTGAGACTTGTCGGAGCGAGACGTAACGCCAGTGTTTGCAAGAGATGCCGCCGCTATCTGGTCCTCCCGCCCGGGCGCTTCCGGAGATCAAAGCGACGGCGGGCTTTGCTGATGCGGCACACAGTAGCCGCCCACCTCGCGAGCGACATGTTGGAGCGGTAGCCTTCGCTTCCTCGCAGAGAGCGGCATGTCCCTTCTTCAGCGGGGCACCCAGCGAGCGCTCGCTCAGCGCTTCGGCGTCTCGGAAGCGACCATCTCCCGCCACCTCGTAGGCATCCTCGCTGAACGCGGCCCCGGTCGTCGCTGCCCGTTTTGCGGAGCAAAGCCAAGGGTTTTGGATTCGCACCCCCGAGTGTTGTCCTGCTCGGAACTTTCGGCGAGGAGGACTTCGCCGTGCTCACAACTATCTTCTTGGCCAACGCTCGCGCCTCTCACTCCCGCAGCTGGCGTCAGCGCTCCCACCGGCGCTCAGCAGAAACGCTGCGTGCGCTTCTTCATGACTGTGAATCAAATCGGTGCGAAGCTCCCACTAGGCCAACACCTTCCGAATGGTGTCGTTCTGTCGCGTCACTCAACCGAGTGTTCAGGGATAGCTGTATTCCACTCGGCATCGGCACGGCGAATCAGGTGATGAATATCCCTCCCTGGGCGGTGAGTTGGGCAGTCCCGACGCCCGCGAGAAGGCACCGTTGGCACCCAAGCCGTTTCAGGCGGCCATGTCCAGCTTCAGCAGGCGCTCGAGGACGGGCACGTGCGCTGCCGCGGTGCCGAAGGTCTTGGCTCCGCGGCCCATGACGACGCCGAACCCGGTGGTCTTGGTGTTGTCCGCGATACCGACGAGCTGACCCCCGTTCACCGGTTTCGCGTAGGTCCAGCTGAACGCTGTGGGGCCGAGGGACGGGAGCGCCGTGAAAAGAACCTTCACGCCCTTGGGCGACTTCGCGGAAAAGCTTGCCTCGGCCGCTTGAAGCGTGGCGACCTCCGCGGACGGGATCTTTGGATTCATCGAGATGATGACCTCCCATCCGCTCGCGCTGGTGGGCTCGAAGATGCACTCGTACGAGGAGTTCTCGATGACGGCCTTGAACAGCCATTCGTTCGCCCCTACGGTCGAGGAGACGGTCTTGGCTGGAAAGTGTGCGCAGAAAGCCGAGATTGCCGAGCCTGGAGACGAGGTCCGCCCGACCAGCGTGGTTGCCCCGCGCTGTTGTCCCGCCCCCTGTGGCTGAGCCTGGGCAGTAGTCGGGAGGAAGGCCAAAGACGCCGCGCAGCCGCTCGCGGCAAGTAGTGCGAGCCACCGAGCCCGAGCTCCTCGTCGGATCAGGGCTGTCGTGGCGCTGCGTGACTCGCCGACGCTTGTGGTACTCATGACGTCTGCTCCTTGGTTGAGGTTGGCCTGCATGCCCCCGAAGACCGGCTGAGACTGACCAGTACAACCACCTGAGCTCGATTGATCCCAGTCTGCGTGCCGCGATAATGATATCGACCGACTCTGTTGTCCGGCCCGGACGAGCCCGGTTGTCGAGAGAAGGCATCGACGAAGGCATCAGCATCCAACGCGTTCCAGTTCTTGAACATCCGCTCCACGAAGGAGACGAGTTCGGGGGCTGACTCGATCCTCGACGATACGTGTTGAGGCCGCGGGCCGTTGGTCCGTCTCGTTGTGTCGGTCGGGGGCGCCTACGCAGGTGCAGAACTTTCGATCTGAGCGCGCTCGCTCTCTGCTGCCGAAGTGCGGTGCCACGCCCGATTGACTGTGAGGGAACGGCCGATTCGCCTGAGGTCGCGCAGCCGACTTTTCCGCGCAGTGTCTCCAAGTGTGCTGGCTACTCGGTGATCCGCATCTTGGGGTACATGTCGAGCCACGCCTCCAGCATCGTGAGATAGGCCCGGTCACCCTCGGTGAGATTCACCTCGTCGTCTTCCTCAGCCGCTCTCAGGAACTCTGCACGACCCTTCAGCTCCTTCAGCTGCTCGGGGCCGTAGGCGGCCACGAAGGCGGGTACCAGCACATACGAAGTCCACCCAATCATCCCAGACGTGGTCCGGGTGATTGACTGCTCAAGGAGGGCGCTTGTGTAAAACCGAAGACGTTGGACGGCATCGAGCTTCAGCTCCTCATCTTCGTCGAGGTACTCCAAGAGCCGGTCGTCGATCGAGTCGAGGTATGTAACGAGGAAATCGTTCACGGTTCCATCGTGGTCCATCACGGCGGGGATAGAGACACCGGTCGGGGCCGTACCTGCCGCCACACAGGCGCTGCCCACGATTGCAGGCATGCGTTCAAGGCCCGAATGACCCGCGCCGATATTGAGAGAAGGTGCACTACCCCCGGTCGGCTTGCGATGGAAGCACGGGGTCGTGCACCTGACCCGGTATCTCGCGGGACCTGACGCAGAGCAGCAGTGCGTCCAGCTCACGCGGAAACCGAAAGTCCGCTGCAGCACGGCCCCGCCCCGGGGGTGGGTGCAGCGGGGCCGGATCGCCCGAGGGCGACAGTCCTCCGTGTCGGCTTGCAGGGGAAAAGAGGGCCTGCCCGCGTCACGGCATGCCGGCATAAACTGGCGTTCTGTCTCCCGAGCGACACTTGGTGAGCGAGCTGCGCCAGTTAGCGGCTGCAGAGACGTGAGTGGAACTATGAGGACAATCAGACATTCCGTAGTTCTCGTCGCAGTAGCGGCTCTCATCCTCGTGCAGGTCGCGATCACTGGAGCGACGGGAGCCGTCAGGTTTCCTACGACTCCAGCAATCGGAAGACAACTCGCCGAGCCGGAAGTTTCCGACGCTCTCTACGGCGACCAGCTGACCGGTCCCACCTGGAAAGCGACCAAACCCCCGCTGCCGGCGGGCGTGCCCAGCGCCCCCACTTGGAAGTTGTACTCAGTGAGTTGCGCCACTGCGGGCACTTGTGTCGCCGTTGGCCATTACAAGACGTCCGCCTCCGGTCTTTTTTCCCAGGGGGTGCTGAGAACCTTGTCGGGTGGAACGTCCCCGGGTGAACCATCGCTCATCAGCTGGCTGGCGGCCGGCGACTCCTACGCATCTGGGGCAGGGCTTACGAACACGACAAAACTTTGTGCGCGTGCGCTGGGAACCCAGGCCGATCCGTCGATGGCATGGGCTGTGGTTGCTTCGCGCTCGAGGTTATTGGGGAAGGATCACTTCGATGAGCCGGACCTCGTGGCCTGCAACGGGGGGACGATAGAAGAGTTCTTCAGGCCACAAGGCAACAAGAACCCAGCCGAGTGGACACCATCGATGGGTCGCTTCGATCTCGTCACGCTTTCGTTCGGCGGCAACGACATCGGCTTTGTCTCGATCATCGAGTCCTGCTATCTCCACGGCGCCGTGTGCTCGAACCAAACGGTTCGCTCGAGAATCAGCGCGCTCGGACGAGCTTTTCCAGGTTTTCTAATCCACGTTGCTAACTCGGTGGTAGTCACTGGGGGAAACGTCGTGGTGATGGGATACCCCGAACTGATTGAGGACCCGAGTTTGTGGCCTCAGATCAACCGCGACACACGCCAGTGCCTGGGCATCGACACCAACACGGCGAAATCGATTCGCGGATGGGCCGGCGCCTTGAACGCTGCTATCGCTAACGCCGTCAACCAAGTCAATGCACGACCCGTAGCCAAGCGCAACGGGGTCCACTTCACTTTCATCGACGTGGTGACCGGCCAATCATCAGACGGTATCGGCGCGTCGAACCCGAACCTGTTTGAGCCCGCCACCGGGGTCCGTCACGAGCTGTGCAGCCAGGGCGACGACGCTTGGCTAAACGGGATCACAATCGACGTGACCCGGAGCTTGCATCCGAACCAAGCCGGCGAGGACGCCATGGGCAACCTAGCGGCGCAGGTGATCTCCGGGCTTTCATGGCCATGGAGTCCGCCGAGCTAGTACCCACTCGGTTCGACACCGTATGCCGCCCTCATGCCCTCGTGCCAGACGGTGGCGATATCGTCATGGTCTGCGGAAATAGCAAGTGCGAAGGGATGTCACGCGGCGACTACTTCGGCGACTCGGTGGTCGCCTCGGGCACGACCGCCTGGTGGGCGCAGCAGACCTCGCGACCGGGCGTCGGGAGGCAACACGTCTAACTCGGGCGAAACATCCAACCGAGGACCGAAACGTCCCGGCGCTCAGCCCTCCGCGTGCCGAGGTCGTTACCGTTCTGAGTGCACGGCTCCAGCTTGCAGCCGACGCCCACTCACGAACCAGCCCCGCCACCCGAGGTCGGCGGAAAAGGTGGCGGGGCCGTTTCAGTCGCTGCGACAAACCTACAAGCTGGCTGACCGATGATCGCGACAACCCGCTCACGGCCAAGGCCGTTCGACGACGAGGATGCGAACCTCAGCGATGCGTGTTCAAGGGCCTGATGACCTGTGCCGATAGAGATAAAGGTGAACGACCCTTGTTGCCTTGCGAGGAGAGGAAGGACGGCCGTGGTGACTCAGGACCCTTGGCAAGAGTGAACGGTGATGGCAAGACCTCTCCAATCTCAACCCGGGACAGATGTGGTGGAGTCGTTCTTGGTCGCCTCGCGCTCGCGCGACGACATCATCGTCAGGGCTGTCCTGGTCCAGGGTGGCGAAGCCGATATTGGCGGTGAGAAGACCGCCTTCGCACGGATCGTGATGAGCGGTGTCGGCGTCCAGCAGGTG
>JBEKBX010000108.1:0-4540 GCA_050015175.1 Acidimicrobiales bacterium
CCTTCAAGGAGGCCTCCTCCTGGGTTGCGTGACTGTCTTCGAATACAGCCATTTTCCCAGTTGAGGAGGCCTTTCACGCGGATACTGGCAGCCTCATGCCGTTATCGCGCGAATAATCGAGGCTAGAGATCTGCCACCAAGAGAGTGTCTCGATCGATCACCTTCAGGGCGTCCAGGCAGGGGAGGCCTACGTTCTTGGTTTCCACGCCTGCCCAAAGGCCAAGAGCGGCGAGAACGTCCTCACTGTCTACGAGTTCAACTCATCTGCCGCGCGCGACAGCACCGCCCTCAACTTCTTCGGTGGCCACGGTCGTGCAGCCGGTTTTGGCCCACAAGGAAGCCTGTGGACCTACGGCCCCTTCCTCATCCTCCTCAGCGGCCAGCGAAGCGACCTTGTTGACCAGCTCGCGCACAATGGCCTCAAAGACATCGGCGCCCACTGAATCCGTTTCGTTTGAGCGATCGCTTGCCGAGCGCGCGACCTCGGAGCGGTCAAGGCAACTCGCGCGGGCAAGTTGTGACGGCGCCTTCTGCGGTAAAAATGGAAAGAATAGATCAGTGACATTCAACTCAGAGGTAGGAGGAGGCCGCAATGGCTAAGGATAGGAACCTTGAGGTCATAGTCGGCGTGTACGACGACATCGACTCGGCAAAGGCAGACCTCCAAGCAATCGAAGGGCTCCACAAGGAAGAGCTGATCGGGACGTTCGACGCGGCGGTCATTCAGAAGCGCAACGGCAAGTTGCACGTCGCTAAGCGCATGGACCGCCCGATGGTGCGCATCATTCCGGAGGAGCTCGGCTTCGGCAAGTTGTCGCACAAGGAGCTGAAGGAGTCCGCCGACGAGCTGCCGGAGGGCAAGTACGCCCTCGTCGTGATAGGAGAGGTGACTGTCGAGAAGGCGTTCGACAAGGCGGCCACTCACGCGGCAAACGTCGCCAAACACTTCATCGATGCGACGGCAGACGAGCTGACTCAGGCGATGAAAGAGGCGGCCGGAAGCTCTGCAAGCTCCGGAAGCTCCGGAGACTGACGTCGGCGACACGTTAGTAGCCAGCTTGAAACCTGCGCGTCGGTTGCCGAGGTCGCCGTTGGAACAGCTAAAGACCGAAAGACAGAGCGATGGAGGTAGTCGCTCCGAAGCCTCATCGTCTCTTCGAACAGCACGTTCTCGTGGCGGAGATCTTCGGCAATGCCGTCGCCGTCGCCGGCGCCGGCATGGTGGACTGCCTCGGGCACCATCGTCTTTCCCGTCCCCGGGGAACCTAAAAAAGTGACGTCAGTGACACCATCACAACGGCTTGATTAGGTCGTTACGTCGTCCTCAAGGAATTTCACGCTCTTGGTATCAGAAACAAGGAGTTGATGTGATGGAAAACGACAACACAGGTGGGGCAACCCCGGTACAGGGCGCAGCTGCTCCGGGCCAAGCGACCACCCCTTCTCAGACCCTGGCCTCGTCCCAGGCGGACAAGCCAGGTGACACCACCGCCAACGCCTCCAGCTCTCAATCCGACAACGCTCAGCGCCGTGCAAGTCGCGATCAGACGAGCTCGGCGCCACCCTGGCGGGTCGAGGGTGCGCCGAAGGACGACAAGGACCAGGACGGTGGTGGGCGCCGAGCCTGGACACGTTTCTGTCTGACAATGCTGGTGTTGCTGTTCCTCAACTGGCTGCTGGCATCGTCGCTGGTCGCCCCCTCCCGCACGACGGTCTCTTACACGTTCTTCTGGACTCAACTGAACGCCCGGAACGTCCAGTCCATCACTGCGACAGGCAACACCATCGAGGGCACCTTCAAACACGCAGTGTCCTATCCGTCCAAGTCGGCACAGGCCCAGCCGGTGACGCAGTTCACAAGCGAGCGGCCGACCTTCGCCACTGACCCCCTTTACAAGACGCTGGTCGCCGACGGTGTGACGATAAGCGCAAACCCGCCGAACCAGGGCGCTCCGCTCTGGGAAGATCTCCTCCTCTGGTTTGGCCCTGCTCTGCTGATGGGCGGGTTGCTCGCGCTGTTGTGGCGCAGCGGGCGCATGAGCGGGCTCACCGGTATGGGCGGCCTAGGCCAGTCCAAGGCCAAGCGCTACGACCCGACAACCGAGAAGCGGACGACCTTTGCCGACGTCGCAGGGATCGATGACGTCAAGAACGAGGTAATGGAGATCGTGGACTTCCTGAAGGAGCCGCGCCGCTACCAGCAGATGGGTGCCCGGGTCCCCCATGGCGTGCTGCTCTGCGGCGAGCCCGGCACAGGCAAGACGCTTCTCGCCAGGGCAGTCGCGGGCGAGGCGGCCGTGCCGTTCTTCTCCATATCGGCTTCCGAGTTCATCGAGATGATCGTCGGCGTCGGGGCAAGCAGGGTGCGTGACCTGTTCGACCAGGCGAAGCAGGTCGCCCCCTCGATTATCTTCATCGATGAGATCGACGCCATCGGCCGGTCGCGGAGTGCCTCCGGGTCGGCCGGGAGTTACGACGAACGGGAACAGACCCTCAACCAGATCCTGACCGAGATGGACGGCTTCACCGGCAACGAGGGTGTCGTCGTTCTGGCGGCGACCAACCGTCCCGAGATCCTCGATTCGGCACTTCTCCGCCCGGGCCGGTTCGACCGGCGCGTGACCGTGTCGGCACCTGATCAACGTGGGCGGCGCCAGATCCTCGAGGTTCACTCACGGACCGTTCCTCTGGCCGCCGACGTCAACCTCGACGTCCTGGCTTCCGCAACACCTGGAATGGTCGGCGCCGATCTGGCGAACCTTGTCAACGAGGCCGCGCTGCTGGCGGTCCACCGTCATCACGACCAGGTGACAATGGCCGACTTCACCGACTCACTGGAGAAGATCTACCTCGGCACCGCTCGCGGGATCGTTCTTCCGAAAGAGGAGCAGGAGTGCACCGCCTACCATGAGTCCGGGCACGCCCTGCTCGGCATGCTCACCCCGGGGGCGGACCCTGTCCGCAAGATCACGATCATCCCGAGAGGGCAGGCCCTCGGAGTCACCTTCCAATCGCCCCAGGCAGACCGGTACAGCTACTCGGCCGAGTACCTCCGCGGCCGAATCACCGGTGCGCTCGGTGGACGTGCGGCGGAGGAGGTCGTGTACGGCGTCGTGACCACTGGGGCCGAAAGCGACCTCGACCACGCCACGGGAATCGCCCGACAGATGGTCGGTCGCTGGGGAATGTCATCGTCCATAGGGCCGGTCACAGTGCTCCCCCCTCCGAACCAGGAATCGCCTTTCGGCTTGGACAACGTGGCGCCGGCCACCAAGGAGCTGGTCGATACCGAGGTGCGTAAGATCATCGAGGAGTGCTACAAGCAGGCACTGTCGGTACTTCGCGAGAACCGGGACCGCCTCAACAACCTCGCACATGCTCTGCTCGCAAAGGAGACGCTGGAGGAGGACGAGGCTTACGCCGCAGCCGGTCTCAGCCCCGGCGACGTCCCGGCGGCGCGTGCACCCTCCTCGACCGTCCCCGCCGGGGCCAGTCCTTCATAGGGTCAAAATGGGCTTGCAGGGCCAGCGCTGGCGTTCCCCGATATAAGACAATCGTCGTTGTCGTGTTCATCTTCGTGGTCGTGCTGTCGATGGCAGCGAACTCGCTTTGCCCGGTCCAGCCAGCCCCTTCAGGGACCAGCTCTGGACTTGGCCGCACTTGCGACACCTGGTGGCGTAGCGCCCGTTGGCGGCCTTCAATCGGGAGTTGCAGACCTGCGCACGCGGAACCGTCGTGAGCATCATCACCTTCCGCAGGTGGTAGTCCACTGTGGCCGGACTGATGAACAATTTGGCGGCGACTTAGCGGTTCATGCCGCCCTCGGTGACGAGTCAAGCGATCTGTACTTCTTGTTGAGTCAACGTTTGTCTGCACTCCACGCTGCGCTTCCGGGACTTCTTACCGGTTGCTTCCAGCTCGGTGTGGCCCCGAGAGGCAAAGCCGTCGGCGCCCATCTCGACGAACATGTCATAGGCCGCGCGGAGCTGGACTCGCCCCTCGCTCCGACGACGCTCGCGTCGCAGTCACTCTCCGTGGAGCAGATGGCTCCTTGCCAGCTCGGTGTCAGCGGTGGCCCGCTCCAGGATGCCGATCGCCCTGTGACACAAGGGCTAGGCGGCATTCTCGGCCAAGCAGCACTTGGCAACGGGCAAGCGGACCGAGCCCGCACCCCGCCGCCCCGCCGGCCCTCAGCCCTACCGGGTGGCGGGCTGAGGGCATGGTGGGTGCTAGCCACGAACGCGAAACCCGTGCTCGCGTGATGTGCGTGCAGAAGCTCAAGGTGCAATGTTCGCGATAAGAACACTCGAACCTGCGAAAGGATCCCAATGGAAAAGACGACAACTAGCCTCCTCGACAGTGGAGCCAAGGCTGAGCTCAGCCGAATTGCTAAGGCCCCGCACGTCGTCGCCCGAGACATTAAAGAACTTTTGGTAATACACTGACATCTGTGCTAGTCATGGGAAACTGTTCCTATGACTCCTCCCGCTCGTTCCCGGGCCCGCGAACCGGCAACGCTGTCCAAGCCGGCGGCACCAAG
>JBEKBX010000109.1:0-4537 GCA_050015175.1 Acidimicrobiales bacterium
GCCAGAAGATGGCGTTCGCCTTGTTCTTGCTGAGGAAGGTCGCGCTGGGGTCGCTGATGGCATCGTACGACATGTCGATGCTGCCATTTTCCAGCCCGAGCTCAGCGGTCGTGTTCGAATCGACCGAGCTGAACACCACCGAGTCGATGTACGGACGACCGACCTCCCAGTAGCTCGGGTTCTTGACGTAGACGACCGAACTCGTCGAGAAGGACTTGAGCGTGAACGGGCCCGTGGCGACCGGGCTGGTGTTCGTGTATTTCGCAGGGCTCTTGATGGTCGCCCAGATGTGCTGGGGCAGGATCACCGTCGGGTTTCCGTCCGTGCCGAACAAGATGGCCACGCCTTCCGGCGTGTCCGGCTTGGAGAATTTGAACACCACGGTGTTCGCCCCCGTCGCCTTTACCGATTTGAGGGGGCTTGTCCAGACGCCGTTGACGTCGATGGACGGGTTGGCCTTCAAGTAGTTGAATGTGAACGCCACGTCCGCTGCGGTGAACGGCGTTCCGTCACTCCACGTCACTCCGGAGCGGGTTGTGACGGTCAGCAGCAAGTTGTTGTCCGTCCAGGTGTAGTTCGTCCCGAGGAGCGGGGTCTCCGCGCCGGTCGCCGCGTTGAAATAGTAGAGCGACTGGTAGAGGCAGCTTTTCGTCCCGGGTGCATTCGCGCCAGACGGCGCATAGGGGTTGAAGTTGTCGGGAAGCGTTCCCCACGGCTGGGCGGCGTAGAACGTCCCGCCTGTGGTGATCGCTCTCGTCCCGCCCGTGGTGATCGCTCTCATGCTGGCTCCTGCGGAAGGCAGGAAAGCCAGCATCAACGAAAGCCCGGCGCCGGCCATGACCGCCCCGAGCCACTTTTCTCTTCTGTGCAGTTTCATCTTGTCGCTGTCCCTCCATTTCAGCCGTCTTGCGCGAACTCGTTTCTGTTGCAACCGACTCTCGCGACGGCGTCGAAGTCACCCTTCTCTCGCACCTTAGCTTTTACCGCGAGAAAAGTCCAGAAATGGAGAGGAGGGTAGCGCTCGCGCGCCCAACCATCCGCCTAGTGGCGACGCGGCGCGTGGGGACGCGCCATCGGCCTGGCGGCTATTCCCCGGTGAGCCCGTCCACAGACTCCCGGAGGAGATCGGCATGGGCGGCACGCCGCGGGTACTCCTCGATCAGGGTGTACCGCAGGCTCGGTGACTCACCGCAGCGCTAGTCGGGGGTTACTTTGCCGACATCGAGCTGCTCCTCGTTACCACTATTGGCGTCAAGACCGGCGAGGCGGGTGTCACGCCACTTGCGTCCCTGGCCGACGGCGAGCGCCATGTCGTCTTCGCCGCGGCTGGCGGGGCTTCCCGGAACCCTCGCTGGTAATACAACATGGTCGCCAATCCCGACGTGACCGTCGAGGCCGGTACAGAGGCGTTTGCCGCCACTGCCGTCCGTCACGACGGAAAAGGAGCGAGCCGCCCTTTTCGAGCGGTACGCGACCGTCAACCCTCGCGTGGCGCTCTACCAGGCCGCCACGACCCGTCGATTCCTCCTGATGGCCCTCCACCGAGAAGACCGAGCTCTCGCTCGGTGACCGGGCCGCCGAGCGAACCGTGGGGAAGATCCCCTCTTTGATGCGGAGTTCTTGCCTGACGATTCTCCATGAGGCCCGAGGACGCTGGCCGCGCCGGGCCGCACGCGACCGAGCGTGCCTGGCGGCACGAGACGTCCTGTTTCAAAGCGTCCGTAGGAGGTCTCCCGGCTTGGATCGTGTTGCCACCAGCGCAGGTGCGAGGGCGATGAGGTTGGCTGCAACCACGACGCCCGCCAGCAAGATGCAGACGAGCCAGACAGGCACCACCGCGACCGGGACAGCACCGAGGTTGTCGGCGAAGGCATCCCATATCGCTCGTCCCGCAATCACCCCAAGAGGAACGCCGACGACGACACCTATGAGCGCCAGCGTCGTGGCTTGCCAGCCCACTGCTGAGGCAACCTGGCGGTTCACGAACCCGAGCACCTTTAAGAGCCCGACTTCCCGGCGACGGCGCGAGACGCTGACGGCGAGCAGATGCGCCAGCGTCGCAGCGCCGAACAGAGCCAGCAACGCGCCGAAGATCAGCGGAAAGTCGACAGCCTCGCCGAAGTTGATGAGAGAGGTCGGCGTGACATCGAGTGCCGCGACCGATTGGTACGTGTCGAGATAGTGGTTGATCGCAGCCTGGCCGGACGGGCCCGACACGAAGCGGACTAGCAGCCCCGCACCGTTGATCTCCTCGAGCACGGCGTTTTGACATGCCGCCTGCCCGAGCCCCGGGGCACAGAGGGCGCTCTTGTAGCCGGCGATCGTGAACACCGCCCCGTCGCCCAGGCTGACGATTCCGGAGAGCACTGGGAACGACACCTGGGAAACCACCCGGAACCGCACGGTTCGCCTGACTCCCGACGGCAACGAGACCGTGACCTCGACGAGGGAGCCCAGATGAGCACCGACCTGGCGCATCGTCGTTCCGCCGAGGCCGATCTGGCCATTGCCGTTCGGAAGATGCCCGGCGACGGTCGAGAAGAGGAGCTGGCCGCGAAGCGAGGTGCCCGCGACGGCGCCCACCGTCACCTTGTTGACGGAGACCTCGGTGGCGAGACCACGGGTGATCGCGGTGACCGCGGTGTCGTGCTCAAGGTTTGTGAGCAGGCCCGTGGGCGGCCCCCCACCCCCGGCGGGGTCAGTGAAGTTGAGCTGGAACGGAGCGCCGTACAACCTGGGCGTGGACGTGAGGTGCGAAAGGCTGGCACCGAAGACCGCCGTTCCGCAAATGGCAGTCACCGCCAGCACTGTGCCGACCAGGGTGCTGAGTACTGGGACGCTGGCCCCGCCACTCCTCGGTTGCAGGGCGTTAGAGACACCGACCACGGTGCTCGGGGGCGCGCCCGTCCGGGCGACGAGAGCAACAGTCGCCGAACGACGGGAAGCAACTCCCCGGTCATTGGGCAGGGCGGTCCTCGCCGCCCGCACCACAGGCCAGATACCGAGGGAGATCACGACGACGACAGTGGCGAGCGCCCCGAGGGAGAGAGCCAGCGGGTCGAAAGCCAGCCCGGTCGAGGTCTCCGCGACGCGCGCCTCGCCGAGCGGTGCGATCGGGGACAAGGCTGTGGCGATCAGCACAGCGCCGGCGGCACCGGCAAGTGCCTGGACCAGGTTCCGCGCCGATCCGAGCGTGACCAGCTGTCGACGATCCACGCCGAGGGCCGCCATCGTGGGATAGTCCTCGCCCTCCACGATGCTTTGGCGGGCGAGCGCCTGGCCTACCACCGCCAGTCCGACCAGAGCGGCAAGCAGCGCCAGGATCCACCAGCCGACTGCCTGAGGATGAATGGACGCCTCGACGGAGGCGGCTTCCTGGTCCTGGCCTCCGACGCCCTCGGCCCCAGCAGCGCTCAAGCTGTGTGCAGCCACCTCGAATCGGGGGAGGGCCGCAGCACCGCCCCGGAGGCGGACCAAGTAGACGTAGCCGACAACGCTTAGCGGAAGCACAGCGCGCGCGAACGCCTGGGTAGGGTAGAGGTCGTACGAAGGAGTCGTCCCGGAAGGAAACTCGAACTCGGTGGCTTCGAACCCGACCACACGGAGGGCGACGTCGGGGCCATCGGGTTTCGGCGGCGCGCTGGTGGCGTTTTCGAGAGCCGAGGCTTGCGACCTGGAGTAGAAGGGCACGCGGATCACAGTCCCGAGGTGCACTCCGTCCTGTTGGAGGGTAAACGAAGCCAGGACCTGGTCCGGCGACGACGGGTCAGGCATTTTGCCGGAGACGAGCTTCAAGACTCGACCGGTTTCGGACGATGTGACGATGACGCCGAAGTCGGTCGGGTTGATCGGGTGTGTGCAGTCGCAAACCGGTTGACCATTGTCCGGACCGCGCAGCTCTGCGACCGAACTCACTCCAGGCAGGCTTGCGAGCGTCGGTAAGGGCCGGGTGGCGTAGACATCGGCGTCGAAGCCATGAGCGGCGACGAACTGAGGAAACGCGGATTCCGTGCGGCGGCCGGCGACCGCAGCGGCCAGGACAATCCCTCCGACGACGCTTATGAGGACCGCGACGGCTACCCAGGCTCGCCATCGGCGACGCAACTCGCAGCGAAACGCTAGCCTGACTGCCCCCAACAAGTCCTCCCCCCGAACTAGACCATTTTCTTTCCATCTGGGAAGGCCGTCAAAGGTGGGTACCCTGTGCGATCCCGTCGCGCCAGCACCACCGTGACTTGCTCGTGTGCCCCAGGAGAGTTGCGAGAGCCACGCCGGAAGGCTCGATTTGCAGGATCGAGGGTTGTTTACTTACGGACCCAAGCCGGGTCAGACCGAGGCCTCCAGTCTGTTCGTGTCAACATTTTGCGCAAGCGCGATCCGACAGCGGCGGACAGGGCCGCACCTGTGTGCACCAGTTAGGGCTCACGCCGGGATTGATTGAGCGGTGATTGTGTAGTTCCACTCGCCGTGGAATTCGTGCGGTTCGAGGGGAACTGCGGCCAACTCCTTGTTCGTGACCTTGATGCCGGTCGGATAC
>JBEKBX010000110.1:0-3816 GCA_050015175.1 Acidimicrobiales bacterium
GACACCGGTTCTGGCTTGGTGCTACAAGCAGACCATCAGAGAAGGGCCCGGGGCCTTGCCGAACCCGGGCCCTTCTTGTCGCCTGCGCGCAGCACCACCAACACCCCCGCGAGCTCGAAGCGGGCACGACCCTGTCGCGAGTACGCGGCTCGAAGGACCGGGCGTGCGATCCAAGCGGCACTTGGAGCATTGCGGTGGACTCGTGAACAAGGCGCGTGCCGCTTCTTCTAAAGCGTGGGCGGGAAGCTATCCGCCGACCGTGCCGCGACGCCGCACCACCGAGTCGATGGTGACGGCGATCAAAAGAACGAGCGCCGTGGCCATGTCCTGGCCGGCGGTGGTGATGTTGAGCAGGTCGAGCCCGTTCGCGACGACCGCCAGCACGAGCCCACCTATGAGCGGGTGGATGGCCTTGCCGCGTCCGCCCATGAGGCTCGTTCCTCCGATGACGGCGGCCGCGACCGCGTAAAGGACGTAGGTGCCGCCGTCAAAGCCGACAGAGATCGAGCCGAGACGCGACTCGTACACGATGCCCGCGAACCCGCCGGTCAGCCCGACGAGCGTGAAGGCAAAGGTGCGTATCCAAGCCACGTTGATACCCGCCCTGCGCGCCGCCTCCGGGCTGGCGCCGATCGCGTAGATGTAGCGGCCCAAGCGGGTCCTGCCCAACAGGAAGGACCACGCCACGATGATGGCGACGACGAACGGGACGACCCACGGCACGCCCTGCAGTGCGACCCCGAGCACGCCGCGGTTGATGTTGCAGATCAACACGAGCGCGGCACCTGCCGCGGCGGTGACGACGATCGTGAGGACCGTGATGCTCACAGGCGGCGCGCTCAGCCCACGCGAGCGGCGTCGCGCCGCGCGCGTGAGCGAGAAGACGGCGAACAGCGCCACCAGCACGACAAGGGTGATCCAACCGGCGAGCGGGGTCATGTTCCCGTTGACGAGGTTGTACAGGACCGGGTTGATGATCGTGAGCACACCCCCGACCGAGTCCTTGTCGAGGTCGAAGAGGTAGATCAAAAATCCCGACCAGAAAAGAAGGCCCCCGAGGGTCACGACGAACGAGGGCAGGTGGAGCCTGGTGATGAGCGTGCCCTGCAGAGCACCTATGAGGGCACTGGCACCCAGGCCCACGATCACGCACGCCCACCAGGGCCAGCTGTAGGGGGCTGCGACGAGAGCGGCGACGATCGTCCCGCCGACTGCGGCGATGTAGCCCACGGAGAGGTCGATCTCGCCCAAGAGGAGCGCGAACAGCTCGGCCGCGCCCAAAAGGCAGAAGAAGGTCGCCTCGACGAGAAGGTTGACGATGTTGCCGGCGGTGAGGAAGTGGGAGTTGCCGATCTGGAAGATCACGATGATCACGACGAGCCCGATCAAGATCGGGAGGGCGCCGCTCTCGCCGCCGCGTATCCGCTTCCACCAAGCCCCGACATACTCGCCCAGTGAATTGGCCAGCACCTCGGGCACGAGGACGACCGCCGCGGCATCGGTGTCGCCCGCCGGCGCCGAGAGGGCCTCGTCGGTCGTCGTGATGCCGGCCAGATCCGATTCCTCGGTCGTTTTTGACCTTGGCGCATCTACCTCGTCTGTGCCCGGTGCCATGTGTAAAGCCTCGAGTTCTTTGGTTCGCGGTGCCGTTCAGCTCTGCAGGTCCAAAGCGTGCCCGTTGCCGGAGATGCGAGTCGAGCGGCCGGTTGTCATGAAGTCGACCACGACCTGGCTGTCGAGGCTCGACGCCGGGCCGACAGCGACCATGTGGCCGAGATGGAGGATCGCGATGCGGTCGGCCACGGCGAAGACGTCGTTCAGGTTGTGCGAGACGATCAGCACCGTGACGCCGTGCCCGGCAAGGGTCTTGATCAGGTCGAGGACCATCAGGGTCTGCGCTACGCCGAGAGCTGCCGTCGGCTCGTCCATGATGACGAGCTTGGCCTTCGACATCACCGCCTTGGCGACGGCCACCGATTGCCTCTGCCCGCCGGAAAGAGACGCCACGGGCTGGCGGATCGAGCGGACCGTGGTCACCTTGAGGTCTTCGAGCGTCTTTCGCGCGGCCAGCTCCATCGTCGACTCGTCGAGGGTCCCGAGTCGCAGTGGCTCATGTCCGAGGAACATGTTCTGGACGATGTCGAGGTTGTCGCAAAGGGCGAGATCCTGGTAGATGGTGGTGATCCCGAGATGTTCGGCATCCCTCGGGCTGTGGAGATGGACGGGCTGGCCCTGCCAGAGGATCTCACCTGAGTCGGGGCCCCACAGGCCCGAGAGGGTCTTTATGAGGACCGACTTTCCGGCGCCGTTGTCTCCGGCCAGAGCGGTCACCTGGCCGGCGGGGATGTCCAGGTCGACCCTGGTGAGCGCCCGCACCGCACCGAAGGACTTGGACAGCCCCCGCAGTTGCACAAGCGGTGTCTCGTTGGTCAAAGGACCTCCTTCAGTGCCCGACCCGGATCTGATACCGGTCGTCCTCCCCTCCCGCGGGTGCGAAAGGGGAGGACGACTCTTGGTCGACGCGTCAAAACTACGCGAAGACGCTAAGAGCGGCCGGCATGCACGTCCTGTCTCGTTACGGCTTGATTCCCGCAGCAGTGCAGTCGGCGGTGTACGGCGCCGCGCAGAGCAGCTTGGCGGGAACGAAGTTGTCCTTGATGATGGTCGCGTTCATGTTCTTGGTCGTGACCCACTCCGGGGTCATGAGGATCGACGGCACCTTGACGTGCTCAACGGTGTCTTCGACCGCGCCGTTGACCAGGCCGGCCGGCGGCTTCTCCCCGGCCCTCAGGTAAAGGGCAAGAGCAACCGCAGCCCCCGCCTCCAAGTAGATGGGCTTGTAGACGGTCCCGCACTGGTATCCGGAAAGCACGTTGTCGAGGCCGGTCAAGGTCGCGTCCTGACCCGTGGTGGGGAAGGTGTCCGGCTTGATCCCGTGCGCCTTCAGGTAGGTGATGATCGGTGCCGCGTTCTCGTCGTTCGGGATCACCGCTGAGTTGATGCTCGGGTGCGCGGTGTACGCCGCCTCGAAACCACTGAGGGCCGTCGGCGGGTCCCAGGTGTCGGCAGTCCGAGCCACCAGAGTCCACTTGCCAGAGGCGAAGTACGGGTCGATCACGTCGTTGTAGCCCTGGGCGAACAGCGTGGCGTTGTTGTCAGTGGCGGCGCCGTGCAGGACCACGACGTTTGGATGCGTGACGTGCCATGCACTCACGCAGGCCACAAAGCCCTTTCCGATCAGGGTGCCGACTTCGACATTGTTGAAGCTCACGTAGTAGGTGCGGCTCCCGCCGAGGCTAATACGGTCGTAGTCGATGACGTCGACACCGTGAACCCTGGCGTAGCCCTCGATCTCGGCGCCCACGCCCGAGTCGAGCCCGTCCATCAAGAGCACGGTGGCCCCGTTGGTGATGTCCGTCTCGGCATCGGTCAGCTCGGTCGTGTCGCTGCCCAACGCGTTCTGGACTACGAAGTCCGACTTGGGCATGCCGGCGGTCTCGAGTGCCGTCGTGATGTCGGGCGCGTCGAACTCCACATAACGCGTCGAGCTGACGGTGTCAGGGAGGATTGCCGCTATCTTGCCGGTCCCGGCCTTCTCCAAGCCTTGAAGCGACTTGAGCACCGAGAAGTTGCTCGTGAACGCCGACACGGGCAGTGACGTCGGGCCCACGTACTTCGGCGTGCTCGCGGAGGCGGCCGATATAGCCGTGGCGGTCGCCGCGATCAGGCCGAGGGCCATGACGAGGGTAACCCCCATCCTGTTCATTCTTCTGATTCGCATGCTTCTCCTCCTGCCTCGGCCCCGTTCGGGAACCG
>JBEKBX010000111.1:0-3754 GCA_050015175.1 Acidimicrobiales bacterium
ATCCACTCCCGCCTTCCCAAGGGTTCATGCTGGAAGTCGTCCCGGGTTCCGAAGATCTGCCTATACTTCTGGCTATGACCGAACTGCCACTGGCAGACGCCCGGAACCGTCTCTCGGAACTTGTGGCTGATGTCGAACAGACCCAAGAGCGGGTGATGATCACCAAGCATGGGCATCCCGCCGCGGTCCTGATCTCCCCTGACGACTTGGCATCGCTAGAGGAGACCCTCGACGTTCTGTCGGATCCCGATGCTCTGGCCGACATCCGGGAGGCCGAAGCCGAAGCTGGCCGTGGGGAGTACACCTCGGCTGGGCAGATGCACCTTCTCCTCGAGGAGCGAAGGCGCCGCGATAGTGGCGCTGCGTGAACGAGCGTTACGAGCTACGCGTCTACAGTCCGGCTCGCAAAGCTCTCGAACACCGCCTTCCGCTGTCGGTCGCACTCGCCGTATGGGAGTTCTGTGACGGTCCGCTTCGTAACGAGCCGCGCCGACTGGGAAGGCCGCTGGGCCGCGAGCTCATCGGGTACTTCTCAGCGCGTCGCGGCGCCTACCGGGTCATCTACCGGGTTGACGATGACGCCAGGGTTGTGCATGTAGTTCGGATCGAGCACCGCGCCGACGTCTATCGTCGACGTTGAGGACAACCCCTAACCCTTCAATCCTCGGTAAAGGAGACCGTGGAACAATCAGTCACTGCGCTTGAGCCCCATTGTCCAAGCCCCCCTCCAAACAACGGCAGGACGATGTGATCGGCCGCTATGAAGGCCCGAACATGACCTCGCCAAGCCCTGCTCTGAACGCGCTGAGTCCTACAATAACGACGCGCCGTCCGGTCGCCTAACCATAGCTATGAGGCTCGTACCCAAGCGCGACAAGACAGAGCTCAGCGTCCGGTCGGGGAACGGCAAACTCTCGCGCCTCCGACCCTTGAACACATTTGATTACTCGACAGTACGAATAGACGTGGTCTTGGCGAGTCACATTCCGAGTGGAAGTTGCCCATTCCCCCGCGCGCAAAGTGAATGGCTCCCAGCGCCGTGAAGAGCCCTCCCACCGCAGCTCGCCCGCGGATACATCTAAGTGTCCCGGCTTCCACTGCCGGCGAGACTCATCGTCGCGCGGCTTGAAGTAGCACTTCACCCATCGATGCTCTCCTTGTTGCATCGCTTCGATGTCACTGCGACGCTTGTCGCTCATGCGTCTCAAAGTAACGAAATCACGCAAGACGTCCGATGCCGTTCGAGTGCCTGCGGCGCGGCGCGGCTTCTTTTGTTTCAAGATCACTCCTCACTTAAGCGCGTGAAGGCCGCTCTTGAGAGCGCTGGTCATATAACTGGGAAGTTCCTTCAGCGTTCCCCAGAAGCCGACCTGGGCCGAATGCTCACCTTCGGCCCATTCACCAAACATTGACTCTTCCGGAAGCGCCAGAATTACGCTATCTTCCCCGGCACCCCGTGCCGCTGACTTCAAATAGCCACCGAACGTATGGTCCCCAGTTGTGAATGCGTAATCAACTGCGCCTCTGGCTGCGCCAGCGGCTAACCCGATGATAATTGCTGAGCCTGCAAACTTCAGACCGGCGAGCTCAAATCGCAGATCAGCACACACCCCATCAGTTGCACCAACACATACAGCAGTTCCTATGACTACGGCAACAAGAATGCCAACCTTAGCTACCCCTCGCCAGTTGTGGCGAATCCAATCGACCGCGGAGTCCGTGGCGTGGATAACGTCATGAATAGCCTCCGCTACATCGTGAGCAATGTCATGTGCAGCCTCTGTAAAACTGCACCAGCCTCAACACCACAGACCATTCGGATCGCTGCTATTCACTGGGTAGTCCCCCGCGTAGAGATACGCCTCGAGGGTCTGTTCCACCGCCGGATCGACACTCAAGAACTGCCCGGTCTGCGGGTCGTAGTAGCGCCCTATCAGGTAGACCGGACCCGGCGGATGGGTGTGTGGGTCCCCGGAGCGATAGTTCAGGCAGGTGATCTGGCTGCGGACGGGCAAGGTTCACGCCTCGTCATCAGACACCGAGGCCCATGTCGGGGCCTTGATCGGTGCTGATTTCCCGCGATCGCTGGTGTTCTTGGGCAAGTTGAAGTGCCCGCTCCCGCCAGACCTGAACGCGTCGACTCAACTCCTCGTACTGAACATCGTCAAGCTGAAACTCTGCTCTTCCGAGTCTGCCGAATCTGTTCATCATCTCGGCAAATACTGTGGGTTGGAACCCTCGGTCCTTCTCGCCGGCGAGTTCGAACAGCCGGTCAAGACCGAATCGATCTTCAAGAGCCCCGAGGTCCACGAAGTCCCGGGCCTCTGCCCGACCGAACACCGCGAGCAGCTTGTCAGCGGCTAGCTCTTCTGCAGACAGGATCTGAAAGCCTGGACCTTGATCCGCAGGAAAGAGTCGGGCATCGCTGGCCAGATCCAGCTCGGTCCGATCGTCCTCATCCTCGATGACAAAGCGCGCAAATCCGGGCCCTTCGTGCACCCGCTTGACCTGCAGGCCCGCTTCTCGAAGAGCCTGTTCAGCTAAGGGGACGAGGCGGTCGACCGCATCAGCGCTGAGTCCGAAGAAGTCGAGGTCTCGAGTCTTGCGATCGACGTCGCCACGAACTATCAGCGCCCCACCGCCGGCGAGTGCGAAGTCTTCCGCCTGGCTAAGTCCGGCGATGATTGTGGCTATCCGCTCCTGCAGCGGACTCAGCACGCAAGGACCACCCCTCGGTGCCGCAGGAGCCAGTCTGCCCAGGCCCGTCTCACGGTGGGGGGCAGCACTAGTTCGTCGAAGAGTTCGACGAGCTCGTCAACATCGACGTAGAACCGAACGTCGTCCTCGGTGCCTTCGCGAAGAACTTGCTCATAGACACGGATGCGATCGGCTCGCTGCCCGAGGTCGTAGGTGATGGACGGATCGCTCCATCGAACATGGAACGGCAGCTCGACAGCGCCCGATGCCTTCACCACCGAAGAATCGTCTAAGTCCTCGGGGATCGCGACAGGGCGGGCCGCTGGTCCAAGCCATGGATTGCGAGTCCGCGCCATGTCTACATTGTACGGCCGAGTTCGCCCAGCTCACGAGGCTCGTCGTTGCTGGTGTCCGATCGACAGATAGCTATGCGGTGAACCCCGCTGGCGACGGCCAGGAACTGGCCAGTGGTTGGGTTGTGGAAGCGCCCGATCAGGTAGACAAGATCCGTGGAATCGGTGTACGCCCCCGCGGAGCCGAAAGGCGTGAAGCTGCTCAGGCCGCCTGTAATCTCGGGATTGCCCCCGGCGTCATAGTCGGTGGAGCCGACCAGCGATCCGGAGGAGGATACGACGCCGCGCACCGACCCGAGGCTATCGGCGACCAGGTAGTCGGCGATCCCCGTCGAGAGGTTCACCTGCTTGAGCACGGTCGCGCCGCTGGGAGCGTCGTCACGTTGCCGAAGGCGTCGAAGCCGTAATTGAGCGTCGCATCGGTGCCCGGGGTCATCAAGGTCACCCGGCCCGCGGCATCGCAGCTGTGGTCCGCATGTTCAGGAGATGGGTTGCGTTTGTGTCGATTAGAGATACACCGGCCCCGTGTCCGAAGTCGCTTCCTTTGAGCTTCCCCAAGCCCAGCGCAAGAGAGTCGCAGCTCTAAAGAACTTTTGGTAATACACTGACATCTGTGCTAGTCATGGGAAACTGTTCCTATGACTCCTCCCGCTCGTTCCCGGGCCCGCGAACCGGCAACGCTGTCCAAGCCGGCGGCACCAAGA
>JBEKBX010000112.1:0-3577 GCA_050015175.1 Acidimicrobiales bacterium
CCACTCGCTACTGCCTGGCGCCATCTCGACCGCGCTCTTGACGACTACATCAGCGGCCAGCTCGTGGCCGCGTGAAACCTGATCAGTTCGTGAACTTCGTTTTGAGCAAGTGGAACTAGAGCTGCCGTGCAGGGCCCTCCATGGCTGCCGCGCAGCGCCGTCGTCGACCGTGTGTGTCAGACGGCTCGGCTGGTTGCGGGGTCCGCCGAGGCTCTCAGGCTCGGACGAACTCGCCCGACTTGAGTCAGGCCGCAGGCCCGCCTGGTGACACTCGCCCGGAGATCTGCTCGGTCATTCGGTGGATCTGCTGCGCGAGGTCGTGTACTTGTCGGGTCAGATCCGTGTTCGAACCGAGCAGCTCGTCGATCCTGCGCGTTTCGTCATAGTGGTGAGCGGCGAGGATCTCGTCACGGGCGGCCGCCCGGTTCTGGCTCATCATGATGATCGGTGCCTGGATGCCGGCAAGGCCGGACAGCACCAGGTTGAGCGCAATGTAGGGATACGGGTCGAAGGGCCTGTGGCCGAGCACGCGTTGGATCAGCAACGTGTTCACCACCATCCAGAGCACGATCATTCCGAGAAAGATGAAGATGAACGGCCACGAGCCCCCGAAGCTCGCGATGTTGTCGGCGACGCGCTCCCCGAATGTGCGGTCATCGTGAGCTGCTCGCAGGGCAGGGTGGTCATGGTGAGGATGGTGCCACGGGAACCAGCTACTGCGCGAGGGACGTGTGATGGTGTCAGGGGTGCTCGCGGTGCTCGCGGTCATCGATGGGTACCTTTCTTGACGTTGGGCGAGTGGCTCGTTGTCGCTCGGCCGAAGCATGCATGTTGCGAACCGGGCGGGGCAACCATCAGTCCAGCACCGGGGCGGACGGGTGTGACCATTTCGTCGATGACGCCCGTCCGGTTCGGGCGTCGCGGGCTGCGCCAACGAAAAGGTGCGCGGCACCGATTCGTGACTCGGTCACAGGAGCACTCGCCGGACGCGCGGCCGCTCACTGGGTTCATGTGTCGCCGCCTGCCGGGGTGGGCGTGCGTCAGCCGGCTCCTCTCGTGCCTCCATATAGCCTGAAGGTGATGGACCATCTCGCCTCGGCCCGGTGCGAGCTCGTCGGTCATCCGGGCGGCGATGGATGCCGATCTCGCCGAGCGTCGCAAGCTTCGTCGCCAACCTGCGCCCGAGTGGTCACGGAACTCCCTGCCGGACTCCGCGACCCTTGAAGGGCCCCGCCCCGTCGCTGATCGACCGACAAGACCGTTCCCGTCGTCGATGGGTCCTAGCCGGGATCCTTGCCGTCTGGGGTCCAGGTCTCGTCGTGATGCTCGCCGACACGGACGCCGGGAGCCTGATAACGGCCGCCCAGTCCGGGTCCGAGTGGGGCTACCGGATGGTTCTCCCCCAGCTCGTGCTCATCCCGGTCCTTTTCGTCGTCCAGGAGATGACGGTTCGGCTCGGCATCCTCACGAACAAGGGTCAGGGGGCCCTGATTCGCGAGCACTTCGGACGGGGCTGGGCGTTGCTCGCGGCAGTGCCGCTCTTCGCATCAGGTGTCGGGGCCCTGTTCACTGAGTACGCCGGCATAGCAGGCGTGGGCGAGCTCTTCGGCCTTCCTCGCACGTTGACGGTTCCAGTTGCTGCGGCGTTCCTGATCGGCGTCGCCATGACTGGCAGCTATAGGCGTGCCGAACGGATCGGGATAGCACTCGGACTCGCGGAGCTGTGCTTCATTCCGGCCGTCGTGATGGCTCATCCGAACCTTCACGCCATCGTCCGAGGCTTGGGGCAAGTGCCGTTGGGTAGCCGCTCGTACGTGTTCCTCCTGGCCGCCAACGTCGGCGCGGTGATCATGCCGTGGATGGTCTTCTATCAGCAAGGTGCCGTGCTCGACAAAGGCCTTCAGCCTTTGAACATCCCCAGCGAGCGCCGCGACACCGCAGTCGGGGCCGTGCTGACGCAGGCGATCATGATCGTGGTGGTGCTCACGTTCGCGGCTACCGTCGGCCGCGCTCATGTGGGGACCACTCTTCACACCGTGACGGACATGTCCTCGGCCCTTCGTCCCTTCCTCGGCTCGATTGGGGCGAAAGTCCTCCTTGGGGCAGCGGTGCTGGGTGCCGCGCTCGTAGCCGCCCTCGTGGCGTCGTTAGCCGGCGCCTGGGGGCTCTCCGAGGTCTTCGGATGGACCCACACTCTCAATGAGCGGCCAGACCGCAAGACGGCCAAGTTCTACATCACCTATGGCCTTGCCCACGTGGTCGGGGCAGTCATAGTGCTGCTCAGCTTGAATCTCGTCAAGTTGGTGATCGACGTCGAGGTGCTGAACGCGCTCCTGCTGCCGATCGTGCTCGGTTTCTTGCTTGTACTCGAAGCGCGGACTTTGCCGCGCGAGCACAGAATGCGCGGGGCGTACCGGGTCGTCGCGACCAGCCTCTGTCTGGTCATAGTCTTTTTCGGGCTCTTCATGGTGCCGAGGACTCTCGGATTGGTCTAGCCGCCCCAGCTATTCGACACTGGGCGGCCGACCGGTCGGGACGGTCGGCGCGCGGTCCGGGCCCCACGACCTGAGCGCGGAAAGGCGGATCGAGATGCCCTTTGCAGCGGTTTGCAAGCTGGGCAGCAACTCCCTGATCTGACCGTCGCTCATTCGTGACGAGGGTCCTTGAACCGATACCGCGGCCACGATCTTGCCGTCGGTGGCTCGCACCGGCACGGCGACGCTCCGCACGGACGGTTCACGCTCCTCGTCGTTCACGGCCCAACCCCGATCGCGGGACTCCTTGAGGACCCTGTCAAGCGCCGAGCGGGACGTGATGGTCGACGGTGTCAGCTTCGTCAGCCTGGGTAGGGACTGAACCGCCCCGTCCGGATCAGCGTCGAAGGCGAGCAGGACTTTGCCCATGGCCGAGGCATATACGGGCACACGTGTGCCTGCGACCTGATCGAAGCGCAGGTTCTGAGGCGATGGCACCGAAAGCAGTACCAGCACGTCGCCGCCGTCCCGCACGCCCAGGTTGATCGACTCGCCGGTCGTGGCGGCGAGCGACTCGAGCAAGGGGCGGATGGCCGGGACGCCGATGGCGTCGGCTGCTCTGGAGCCCAATGGGACGAGTGCGACGCCAAGCCCGTAGCGTTCGGTCAGCGGGTCGTGCGCCAACAGCTCGGCACGGCACAGGGCCCGCAAGAGGCGATGGGCTGTAGCGGGCGTGAGACCGTTGAGCTGGGCAAGCTCGCTCAAGGACCGGGTGGGCGGTCCCACCTCGAAACAGCGGAGCAGCCGAAGCGCCCGCTCGACCGCCTGACTGCCGGTCCGGGGAGTTCCTTCCGTGACCATGGCATCTTCGACCCTAATCGGTTCCGGTGGTTTCCACAATACAAGATATATTCCACATTGAGATAACTCTGACTTGTCCAGTCGGATTCTCCACCTAATGTCGACCCGTTCCGACAGGATTCGAGAAAGGCATGACGGCCATGAAGATCGCAGAAGACATCACTCAGCTCATCGGGAACACGCCTTTGGTGCGGCTGCGTCGCCTGACCGGGGAGGGCGGGGCCACGGTCGTGGCCAAGCTC
>JBEKBX010000113.1:0-3325 GCA_050015175.1 Acidimicrobiales bacterium
TTCGTCCAAGTCGTCAAGTACACCCAAGAGCGACGGTGAGGACAGGACTGTTCTCGTAACACATCCATTCCATCCCTTGTCCGGACGGCGGTTCGTGTTTGGTGGTGTCCGCCAGACATGGGGCGACCATCGCGTGTTCCTCCTTGACGAGCAGGGAGGGCAGCACTCCCTGCCAGTTGGGTGGACGGACGTGGCCCCGCCGGACATCTTCGTGGAGATGGCCGCGGGGCGATCGGCGTTCAGGGTCAGTGATCTGATCGAGCTCGCCGTGCTCGTGGAGCAATCATCGAAACCGGCTGGCGGAGGACTGTAAGGCTAATTCTGCCGGGAGTGTAAGTTAAATTTCGCCTTCAAGTCATAGTTCGGAATCAGAAAGATGCAGATATCACCTAGCAGACTTGGACAAACAGCCTCAAGTCCTTGACTCTGTCTGTTTGATCGGCATAATGAGTCTTACATTAATGTGATTCACCGGGAGGTCGAGATGTCGAGACGCTCGCAGCAGGACCCAAAGGTGGAGGCACTGCGTGCGCAACGGACGCTGAACCCTCGGCCTGAAGCCGTGAGCGACCCGGCGTTCGTCGCCTCGGAATTCCTAGACGCTCGGGACCTGGTGCAGGTCAAGTACGAGATGGTGCGCCGGGTCCGAGTCGACGGGAACCCAGTGAGCCGCACATCGACGGCGTTCGGATTCTCACGACCGTCGTTCTACGAGGCGGCCGCAGCCCTCGACGGCGAGGGGCTGGCGGGGCTCGTGCCCCGGCGCCCCGGACCGCGACGCGCGCACAAGCTGACGGCCGAGATCGTCGAGTTCGCTCAAGGCTCACTTGACTCAGACCCTGCGTTGCGTGCAGCGGACCTGGTGCAGATGGTCAGCGACCGCTTTGGCGTCAGCGTTCATCCCCGCTCGATCGAGCGGGCCTTGGCCCGGAGGAGGAACCCCAAAAGTGGCGGCCGCTGAACCGGCGGCCGGGCGCAGCGACAGCGGCCAGGTGGAGCGTTACGAACTCCTGCGCCGCAGGGTCCTTTGCGGTGAGCCAGACGGCTTTCGGCTCGGTCTGGCAGTGCTGCAGCGCCAAGGGATGGCCGCCTGGCTTAAGGCTTGGGACGGACTCGATGCCGTCGAGACCCCGAGGGTGTCGAGCCCGCCGGATCTCGACAAGTCGCTGGCCTCCGAGTCGGTGGTCGCCGTCCTGGCCTCGATGACGCTGGTTTGTGCCGGAGTGAGGGGAACGCCATGAGTGTTGACACAGCCAACAAGGTCAGCGCCAGTCATCTCGCGCGCAACGCGTATCTCTACGTTCGTCAGTCGACCTTGCGCCAGGTGCTGACCAACACCGAGTCCGCCGCCCGCCAATACGCCCTTCGCCAACGGGCCATCGCCATGGGATGGGCTGTTGAGCAGGTCATCGTGATCGACTGCGACCAGGGCCAGTCCGGGTCATCGGCCGTCGACCGAGAAGGCTTCCAACGCCTCGCGGCCGAGGTCGGCATGGGACGGGCCGGCATCGTGCTCGGCCTGGAGGTGTCCCGACTCGCCCGCAACAACGCCGACTGGCATCGGCTCTTGGAGCTGTGCGCGCTCGGTGCCACGCTGATCTGCGACGAAGACGGCCTTTATGACCCGTGCGACTTCAACGACCGACTCCTGCTTGGCTTGAAGGGCACAATGAGCGAAGCTGAGTTGCACTTCATCCGCGCCCGCTTGCGCGGGGGAATCATTTCCAAAGCCAAGCGCGGCGAGCTCGTCGTCGCCCTCCCGATCGGATTCGTGTATGACTCGGCAGACAAGGTCGTGCTGGATCCCGACGCCGGGGTGCAGCGTGCCATCGGCTACCTGTTTTCCACCTTCGCACGCACCGGATCGGCTCGTGCGGTCGTGCAGACCTTCGCCGCAGAGAGTCTCCAGTTTCCCCTGCGGGTCCGTTCCGGGCCGGCTAAGGGCGAACTGGCATGGGAACCGCTGCAGCACTGGCGCGTCCTGCGCACCTTGCACAATCCCCGCTATGCCGGGGCATTCTTCTTCGGCCGACACCGCTGGCGTCCCGCTCCCGGCGGCAAGACCACCATGGAACTGCAGCCTCGAGACCGATGGATCGCACTCATCCCCGACGCCCATCCGGGCTACATCACTTGGGAGGTCTTCGAAGCCAACCAGACCCAACTTCTCTCGAGCGCCCAAGCCCACGGCACCGAGCGGACCGCTGGGCCGGCACGGGAGGGCACCGCTCTGCTCCAGGGTCTCGCTATCTGTGGGCGCTGCGGACGGCGGATGACCGTGCGTTATCACACCCGGCGAGACGTTGAGATCCCCGACTACCAGTGCATGGCGGCGTCCATCAGCGCGGGCGTGTCACCTTGCCTGCGGGTGCCAGGTGCCGGAATCGACGACGCCATCGCCGCCCTTGTTCTCGACACGCTCACGCCGGTCGCTCTCGAGGTCGCCCTTCGCGTGCAGTCAGAGATTGAGAACCGGTCCGACGAAGCCGAGCGCCTCCGCCGCAGTCATGTCGAGCGAGCCCGCCACCATGCCGATGTCGCCCGTCGGCGCTATCTGAGCGTCGACCCCGACAATCGTCTCGTCGCCGACACCCTTGAGGCCGACTGGAATGACGCACTTCGCCAATTACGCGATGCGCAAGACGACTGCGAGCGAGCCGCCCAAGCGGGCACTGTCGTCACCGACGAGCAGAAGGCCAAGATCCGGGCGTTGGCCACGAACTTCCCGGCCCTTTGGCGTGACACCGCTACCCCGCAACGAGAGCGCAAGCGCATGATCCGTCTCCTCATCGAAGATGTCACCATCGACCGGACCGACGTCATCCATCTACACGTGCGCTTCAAAGGCGGGCAGACAACCAGCCTCACCACCCCTATCCCGCCCAGAGCCTGGCAAGCCCGACAGACCGACGCCGATACCTTCGGCCTTCTCGATCAGCTCCTCGATCACCACACCGACGCTGAGGTCGCGAACGCCCTCAACCGGGCAGGTCATCACTCTGGGACGGGTCAGGCGTTCACCGGCCGCATTGTTTTGGAGCTACGCCGCAACCGCCAGCTCCCGAGCCGGCGCGACCGACTTCGCGCCGCCGGCAAACTCACCATTCCCGAGATCGCCCTTCTTCTCGGAGTGAGCCCGACCACCATCAAGGCCTGGCACCGAGCCGGCATGCTCAGTAGTCACAAGGCCGATGACCGCAACACCCGGCTCTTCGACCCACCTACTGCCGGTGATCCCCGACTCGTCAAACGGCAAGGCAGCAGTCTCCACCGGCGAGTTCTGACCCAACCAACACAAGGAGGTGCAGTATGAAACCACATCCTT
>JBEKBX010000114.1:0-3145 GCA_050015175.1 Acidimicrobiales bacterium
AGATCACGCGAGCAGCAAATACGTCTGGCCAACCCTGAGGCACGAACGCAGCATCCTCCGAGACACCAGCGACTTCGTTACACCCTTATGTGAACATGATGCTGGTCTTCGGTGAACACCTCACCGTGAGGTGTTCACGTAAGGGTCTGACCTGGACGGCCCTCGCGTAACTCTTGAGACACCCACGGCTTAAGCGAGCACAGCTCACAATCTGGAGTGGTCTCCGGTTCTCAGGATTGGGGGCGTGAGCGCCGCTTGGGCGTGCGGGGGTCCGTCTCGGCGATGGAAAGGCTCAGCTCCTCGAGGGCGTGGACGAGCTCACGCAATCGCTTTTCGTTCTCGAACCATGACTCGTACTCTTCGATCTGCTCGGCGCTGAACGAGCGGGTCACCGTCTTGGCCCTCACTTTTCGCGTCCAGTACCAGTAGGGGCCGTGCAGGCTGGGCGGGTCGCCATGGCACTTGCAGCCCTGGTGGGTGCAGGTGAGGTAGCGCTTGGTGACGGTGCCCGGCAGCACGAAGCCAACCTTGGAGATCTCTCTCGCGATGCGGCGGGCCTCGGCCCGCTGTTCAGGGGTCACCGACACCTTTGACAGCGTGGCACGCCGGGATCCGCCACCTCGCTCATAGCACACAGTATATATGTTGTGTGCGTGATGGCGCAGGGGCGATAAAAGCCTGGAGGCCGACGGCGTACCCGATCGAGGCGGTGGACTTCGCCCGCTCGGCGGTGTCTTGTTGTGGGCCCTTGAGCGCCTGCCGGGTCCGCTCGCTTTTGTGGAGCTGTGCGAGCCTGGCGCGCTTTTCGATCTCGGTCGGCCTCGAGGTGGCCCCAGAAGTGCTGTTTCGCTCGTCTGTGATCGAACGCTTCGTGATCGTTGGCATGGCGGCCGCCAGCTCGAGCCGGCGCCGGGACATCCGCACCAACCTTAGGTTCGTCGCCCGCCAAGTCGTGCCCGAGCTGTGCCAACCGCTTCCTTTAGCCCTCCCCCGGTCGCGGGCCAAGGTCCCGTACTCGCCCGGTGAGATCGATGCCTATCTCGCCCTGGCGGACGCGCAGCCGAGCCTTCCCCGGGCGATGCGGCTGCAGGCGATGGTCTGCTTAGGCGCCGGGGCCGGGCTAACAGGGGCCGACCTTCGCGACTTAAGAGGCGACGACGTGATGTTCTTAAGCGGCGGTCTCGTCGTCGCCGTGCGTGGTCGCAGCCCGCGGACGGTCCCGGTTCTGCGCCCATACCACGAGCGGCTCAGAGATTCGGCCGCTTTCGCAGGCGGCGGCTTTATCGTCGGCGGGGTTTCGGGCGATCGCCACAACGTGACCAACCGGCTTGTCGCATCGCTGTCGGGTGGCCACGACCTAGAGCGCCTTGATCTGTCACGCCTGCGGGCGACCTGGCTCGCAACGCTGGCCGAGCGCCTCGGCCTGCCGGGTCTGTTCAAGGCGGCCGGGTTCAGCTTCTCCCAGCAATTGTGCGACCTCGTCGCCAACATGACCGTGCCCGGTGATGACGACCTCATCGATCTCCTCGGCTGAGATCGTGGTCGCCGCCTTTCCACTTCGCCTGATCGAGGAGGTAATCGACGCCTCGGGGGCGGCCGCGGCCCTCGAGGCCCGCATCGCCGGCGGTGGGCGGCCCCGCCAGCTGAAGGTCCGCACCCTTTTAGTCGGGATCTGCCTGGCGCTGTCAGACCACCGGCCAGCGCACTTGACGAGGATCCACGAAGCCCTCGTCAAGCTCAGCGATGACGACCGGCTCCGCCTCGGAGTTGTCGTCACTTGGCGGGCCGGGCCTCACCTGCTCACCTACCGGCAGCTGGAAAGGACGTTCCGGCTCGTGACCACTGCGCTTTCCAAGGACGTCGCCGACGGGACGCCGTCCGCGCAGCTGCGTGAGGTCGTCGACTCCTTAGTCGAAGCGAGCATCCCCGAACGATGGAAGGACGCCTCGGGCTCGCTCGCGGTCGACTGGAGCGACATCGAGAGCCACTTCCGGCCTCCGGACCAAAAAGGTGGCCTGTGCGCCGATAGCGAGGCGTCGTGGGGGCGGCGCAAGTCCGATCAGCCCGGCGTTAAGGACGAGTTGTTCTTCGGCTACGAGCTGCAGGCCGCCACGATAGTGAAAGAAGAATACGGCGAGCCCGTGCCTGAGCTCGTCCGGCGCATGCTCCTTACGACCTGCTCGGTCGACCCGCCCAAGGCGTTCGTCCCCGTCTTGGAAGACATGGTGTCATCGGGGACAAAGCTGACCGACGTCTGCTCGGACTCCGGTTATGCCCACCGCAGAGCCGAGAACTGGTCGCTCCCGCTGCGGGCCTTGGGGGCCGAGATCGTCACCGACCTGCACCCAAATGACCGGGGGCCGCGGGGGACATTCATGGGGGCGGTCGCATCTAACGGCAACCTGTACTGCCCGGCGGTGCCCCGCTCGCTGTTGGAGCTCGGCCCGCTCGGCCGGCAGGTCTCGGCCGAGGAGGCCTCCGCCCACGACGCCAAGACCGGGGAGCTGTCGCGCTACAAGCTCGGGCGGCTGAGCCACGCCGACGCCGACGGCTACCACCGGGTGATGTGCCCGGCCGTCATGGGCAAGCTCCGCTGCCCGTTACGAGAAGAGTCGATGTCGCTCTCGAACGACCGGCCAGAGGTGCTCTCGCCCCCGGACAGCCCGCCGCCGTGCTGTTGTCAACAGACCCTCACCGTCGGGCCGGAGGTTCACGCCAAGACCGCCCAGAAGCATGCCTATCCCTCCAAAGAGCACCGGCGCTCATACGCGAGGCGCACGGCGGTCGAGCGGACCTTCTCGACGGTGAAGGACCCGGCCACTAACGATGTCCGCCGCGGCTGGTGCCGCATGACTGGGATCGCCCCAGTCATGTTGATGCTCGCCTGTGTCTTTGTCGTGCGCAACGACCGAGTGATCAGGGCATTCGAGGAGCGCCAGGCCGACGGGGCCCGCAGGATCGCGAAGGGGCTTGCCCCAAAGACACGCAAGCGCAGGAGAAAGACGATCGGCGACCTGCTAGCTGTAGCGAGCGAGCCTCATACCGCCGAGAAGACATAGCGCTACGCGCTGAGGGCGCCCGAAGGGCGCCCTCGTTGCATCGGTCGTAACTTCCAGGTTGCTAAGACCAAGGAGGCTGCGATGTC
>JBEKBX010000115.1:0-2999 GCA_050015175.1 Acidimicrobiales bacterium
CGCAGCGTGAAGGCGCTCGCCGCGGATATCGAGGCTTGGGCGGCAGGGTGGAACGAGGACCCGAAGCCGTTCGTCTGGCACAAGAGCGCCGAGGAGATCCTCGAGCGACTTGCGGGCTACTGGTCGGCGGTGACCGAAAACAGCAGCGCTTCACGCCGACACGTCACTAGGAGCCATCTGTAATACACAGGGCGTGGCGTTTGTAGGCACGACAGTGACATTGAGCACCGACGCCCGTCCTTTCCTCGTGCCCTTTTGCCCCCGCATGACACCGACTCCCCAGCAGCCGGAGAACGGGGTCCAGGTCGACTCGGGGTTGCGTACCGAGCCGACGGTGACGCTCAACCTTTCGCCTCACTGCTTGGTCCTCGACGGTCTGACGGCGTGCCCAGCAACCGCGCCCGCTTACTCCATCCTCGTTCTCAGGGTAAACGTGCCGGGGCGTGACAAGCCCGTCTTCTTCTCCATGGGTCTGGCAGGGAACGGCATAGTGCCCAGGACCATCCTGGACTCGTTGCGGGCTGCATGATGCGCACGGTCCGGCACCCCGTCGCGATTTTCATCGTCGGCGTGCTTGTGGTCATCGGCATCGGCTGTCACCCTGCTCGCTGGGAAAGGGTTGTCGAAGGCGCGCCTGGGAGTCCTTGGTAGCCTCGGCCATGCCTCGGTTCGATTTTGAAGCGACGTTCGGTGAGGATTACCTGCATTTCTACCTGCCGCACCTGACCGAAGAACGAAACCTTGCCGAGACGAACGAGATAATCGACACCCTGAGTCTCCAATCAGGAGAGCGCGTCCTGGATGTTCCCTGCGGCCACGGTCGGATTTCCAACCTGCTCGCCGTGCGGGGCCTCGAAGTCACCGGAGTCGACGCCTCGGCACTTTTCCTTGACAAGGCGCGCCACGACGCGTCCGCGGCCGGGGTGAGTGTGCGTTACGAGTCGGGCGACATGAGGCAACTCCCCATGGACGGACCTTTCGATGCGGTCGTGTGCTGGTACACGTCGTTCGGCTACTTCGATGACGACGACAATCGCCGAGTGTTGAGCGAGTTCCGTCGGGTGCTGCGCCCTGGCGGCCGCCTGCTCATCGAGACGATTCATCGTGACGGGTTCGTCCGCGATTTCACACCGTCACCGTTCGCCAGCATCGAACAGGTCGGTGACGATATGACACTGAACCGCACGACCTTCGACCCCGACCTCGGTGGCATCCAGACGGAACGAATGATTGTTCGAGATGGTCGCGTTAGGACACACGTCTTCTCGGTTCGTCTTCCGACGGTTCCAGAGTTCCGGCAGTGGCTCTCCGAGGCTGGCTTCAGTTCATCACGCTTTGAGGGCAGGAACGGCGAGGTTCTGGACCTGAACAGCCGCCGCCTCGTTGTACTGGCATACGTGAAGTAAAGGTCTCAGGGAGCTGGTTCACGCTCAGCGCGTCGAGGAAGACCGTAATGGTCATGACCGCCATCCCCTGCGTCAAGCCTGGGGTGATGGGACCGGTCGCTCGTTTCTCTCGCTCCCATATGCGGCCGCGCGTTAGCCTGCGCCGGTGAGCAGAGGCACGGTGCTGTGGCCCGACATCGCCACCAGCCGCCGAATCCGCGAACTTTGGGCAGCGCTTGAGGCCGAGGGCGTGCCGTCAATGGCAACCCACACGCATCGGCTCCACCGGCCCCACGTCTCTTTTATCGTGGCGGAGGACCTACCGGTGAATGCCTCGCTCGAAGCCGTCATGTCAGTGCCGCAAGAACCGATACGACTCTTGGTAGAGGCCGTAGGCGTCTTTCCTGGAGGCTTTCTGTATCTGGCGTGCGTGGCTAATCATGCGCTACTCGATGAACAGCGTCGAGTTTGTGAAGCAGTCCGGCTCCTCGCCGTCGACCCTTGGCCGCATTTCGAGCCTGGGGAGTGGACCCCGCACATCACCCTGGGATGGGAGTTGACGAATCGGCAACTTGCCCAAGCTCTGCCCATAGTGCTCGGTAACCTCCCTATCGAGGGTTGGCTAGACCACGGTGGCGTCGAGGACGGGACCACCGGTGAGAACTGGACCTTTCCGCACAGGGCTTCCGACTGCAACTAACTGGACCTGCGCACTATCCCGCTGCTCCTGCTGACCACGACGGGTGCCAAGAGCCGCCAGCTTCACACCACGCCCCTTGCTTACCTGGTCGATGGAGAACGCTACGTCGTCTGCGCAGCCGCCGGGGTGCTCCCCGGGACCCCGATTGGTACCACAACCTTGTTGCCAGACCCGAGGTGGCCGTCGAAGTCGGTTCGGAGGTGTTCGCGGCCACGGCCGTCGTCATGACCGGTGAGGAACGTACCGTCCTGTTCGAGCGTCTCGCTGCTGCCAACGGACAGTTGCGCTCTACCGAGCCATGACTACTCGCCAGATTCCCATCGTCGCCTTGTACAGACGCGAGGGCCACACCCCGGATTTGTCGCCATCCATCTGAGGACCCGCTGAGGCACGAGACGGGTTTGATTACCGCCGCCGAGCGACGCCGCGACCAGTATCCTCGCCATGGAGCCATCCAGAGCAGGCTAGGGACTCGGCCCGATGACCCTGCGGCAACCGGCTCATGAGCACGGTGCCAACGCCGAGTTCGATGGAGAGGACACCAATGCCAAACCGAGACCGACGATTCTTCCTGCGACTCCCCGTGGGCTACTTCGCCATGACCGAGGACGAACAGCAGGCTGCCACGAGGGCCATGTGGGCCTACGCCATGACCCAGCTCGGCGAGGACCCTGACAGGTTCATCAGCGGGCGCGCCGCCCAGGGGGAGTGCCACGACGATCAGGTGTAGGTGAGGTCCACCTGGTGGCTTGGAGCATGACGTTGGAGAAGGAAGATGAAGGCCCCGAGTTCTCAGGGCGCGTCGGACACGGCGATGAGCTTGAAGACGGGGTGCTTGGGTGCTTCCTCCACGAACCTCGCCACCGGGTCGTCGCGCTTGGCATCGAAGAACGGAGCAGTCACCGGCACTTTTC
>JBEKBX010000116.1:0-4282 GCA_050015175.1 Acidimicrobiales bacterium
CTAGCCTGCCCGTTTCACGGCTTTCGCAGATCTGGTGAGCTGAAAGACGCGAAAGTGGCCTTTCCGTAAGGGAAACTTGAGGTGTTCAAGCAACAAGAACCCCTCACGGAAAGGCACCCTCTAGATGAAAAAGCGTAGCGGCCGACTGGGGCAGATGAGAGTCACTGCTGACGGCCAAGGGGTGGTCTCCCATGCCGGGGCCGAGCTGCTCAGAGAGCTGGCCGGCTTCACCGGGTTGATCGATGCCTGGGACCGCGCCCTCATCGGGACCTACAAGTCGGTGCCTGTCCATTACCCAGGCAGCGTGCTCGCCGACCTCGCCGTCGCCATCGCGGACGGGGCGGACTCGATCAGCGATTTGAAGGTTCTTCGCGATCAGCCACGGCTGTTCGGCCCCGTCGCCTCCAAGCCCACTGCCTGGCGGGCGGCGGGAGCAGAGCCGGATCTTTCCTCCGAGCTCTGCCTCGATGTGGACGCCACGATCGTCCAGGCGCACTCCGACAAGGAGTTCGCCGCTCCGACCTGGAAGCGCACCTACGGCTTTTACCCGCTTGCCTGCTTCTTGGACCGGCCCGAGGTCTCCTCCGGCGAGGCGCTGGCGGCCATCCTTCGACCTGGCAACGCCGGCTCCAACACGGCGGCGGACCACGAGGTCGTGCTCGCCCGGGCGATCGACTCCATCCCCGAGCGTGCCCGACCCCGGCCGGGCGAGCAAAGCTCGCCCTCCTACGTCGTCAGATCCGACTCGGCAGGGGCGACGCATCATTTCGCCAAGGTCTGCCGGGAGATGGGGGTCGCCTTCAGCTTCGGCTTCCCGGTCACCGCCGAGATGCGCGAGGCCATCGTCTCGCTCCATCCTTCTTCTTGGCGCCCGGCGGTCGAAGATGACCGCTCGCGCCGCGACGGTGCCTTCGTCGCCGAGGTGACCAAGCTGATCGACCTACGCCGCTGGCCGGAGGGCTCGCGGGTGATCGTGCGCAAGGAGCGGCCGCACCCGGGCGCACAGCTCAGCCTCTTCGACACGATCTGTGGCTTTCGCCACACGGCCTTCATCTTCGCTCCACGTGACCCCCGCGAAAGAGAACGTCGCCCCATGGCCGCCTTGGAACTCCGCCACCGCCAGCACGCCCGGGTCGAGGACCGCATCCGCCAGGGCAAGGCGGCAGGGCTCAAGAACCTGCCGTGTGCCGAAGCGGAGGAGAACGACGCCTGGCTCGAGTGCGTGCTCGCGGCGGCAGACCTCGTCTGCTGGTCGAAGCTGCTCTGCTTTATCGACGACGACGAGCTCGCCCGTTGCGAGATCGCCGCCTTCCGCTACAAGATCTTGCACATGGCCGCCCGAATCACACGTTCCGGGCGGGTACTGCGCCTGCGGCTCGATCGCTCGTGGTTGTGGGCGAAGGCCCTCGCCCTCGGCTTCGATCGGCTGCGGGCGGCGTTCGCCTGAGACGCCCAACCTCGTGCCGGCGACAGGTGCCGGTGCCGTCAGGAAGCTGCTGGCAGATCCTTGACCTCACGCGCTCTCGCACCGAGAAAGGCGCGCACTACACGGCCTCCCGGAACTCCAGCCACGCTGGCACGCCCGAGCGGACGTGTCCGGGCCCGGCATGAAACAGGGAGGCTAGTGAGTGGACTGGCGAGCACCGGAAAGTGGAACTGCCACAGGTCGGCACGGTCGAGACGTGGGGTGACCTTGTCGAGGTCAACACCCCTTTTGTCTCGTTCAGGACGACGTTCATCTTCGCGTCGGATGGTGCCGTACTCACGTCCGACTCGACCCTCCGCTTCCGAGAGCGCGCCGAAGTCATTGAGTCTCTCCACACCGCCGGGTTTGTCGTACACGGCGTCCGAGACGCTCCTGACCGACCCGGCCTGGAGTTCGTTTTCATCGCAATCGCGAGCTGACCTAACCTGTGAACCCAGTGGCTGTGGGCAGTGCGTCCAGACCGCTTCCCCGCCATCCATCCGATCCGACGGGCACCGAACGGAGCGTGACAGGCTTCGGCCCAATCGACGTGCCTGCAACCGAATCGGGGACTTGCACTTCGACGAGCTGCACAAGGACGCCCTAGGGCCGCCATCGGGGGCGCCAGGTGTGGCAGCAGGAGAGTCGGCAACACCACAGTTGGTCAATATCGCCAGACGCTGCCGACGAGGGGCCAGGACAAGCCAGCCGTCGAACAACGTGAGCTGGGGTCCGCGTCACAGGACCGAGGGGCGGGTCTCCGATTGGCGGCTTGAGCCTTGGCGTAAGCGGCTTCCGAGCTTGACATCGCCGTGCGGGACGAGCAGTCGGGTTCGGCACGAGTAGGGATCGTTCAGAGGGGGACTCGCACGAGCGTGGAGTAGATATTGGCCGAGGAGTCGGTGCCTTTCCCGTTGGCGGTGAGCAGGTAAATGGAGCCGTCATAGACGGCCGCCTGGTCGTCGAGCAGCCCATTCCCTGAGCAATCCCTCGCGAGCACCGCTTGGGGAAGCGTCGCCACGTAGGACTGCGCGCCGGTGCCCGGGTCGATCCGCACGACGCGGACCGGCGTCCCGGACTTGCATTCACCAATCGATGTCGGCGTGTGTCCACGGGTCGCAAGCTCGGAGAGCGTGAACAGCCCCGCTTGGGCGGTGCCGATCGCGACGTAGCCGGGATCGAAGTTCGGTGCCGGGAGCAGGTCCGCGGGAGTCGCGTAGATCCGATGTGCCGCTCCGCCATCTAGGCGCCAGATCGTCTGCCCGATGCCTCCCTTCACCTGCGCCATCACGTCGGCGAAGAGGCTGTTCCCCGATGCCACGAACCACTGATCGGCAATGCCGGCCCGCAAGGCGACGCTGATGCGGTCGGAACCGGGACCGACGTGGTAGAGCGCGCAGGCCGCAGAGCACTTCGCACCGGCCCAGACGCCGTCAGCGTCGATCCAGAATCCGTCGCTGTTGACTGCCAGGTCGGAACCAGCCCGGCGTCGAGGCGGAAGCGGTGCTCGGGGCGCCCGGTCGTCGCCGAGAGCTCCAGGAGCTGGGAGGCGTTGGCGTCACAGCCGTAGACCCAGACCGACCCGTCACCCGCGACGGGAGTCCCCGAGTGGCCCCAGTTCCATTCTTCGAGTGTCATGAGCACCGGGCCGAGGGTTACCTCGTGCGTCGCGGGGTCGGTCCTCTCAACCCGAATCGAAACCGCTCCAGGGTTTTGGGTGACGTCAAGAGCGACGTTGGGTGCTCCGGTGAAGCTGATGAGGTTACAGGAGTGGTGCGCGACGCTCACGACTTGCATCGTGTCCGGGTTGACAAAGCTCGTCGGGCAGATGCCGCCAACGGCGAGCCCCCCCTTGAGCTCGAGGAGGTGACCATCGAGCGAGATCTTGTAGTTCGCCGGCGGAAGTGACAGGGAGGTCGCTGCGTCCATGGTCAACGCTGTGTCGAGTGTCACGCCCGGGCGCGAGCTCGAGGTCGCGTTCGCGGTGGTCGTCGCGCCGGCAACGAGACCAGAGCAAAGCGCGATCACAGCACACTGCTCCCAAGTTCCGCGCATGTCGAGACTGTCGCACAGCCTCCGCGGCGTGTCCGGACGGGAACCCGTCCGCTACGGGCGGCGCATGGTGGCGAACCGGCGATCTGCATTGGAATGCCCCGAAAAGTCCCGGCCGGGAGGCATTCCCGGGCCGGCGGGTGCGTTCCCTGTAACACAACACCCTTTATGTAAGCAAACTGCATGGGCCGTATCGGCGTTCGGGCTCCGAGGGCGGCTCAGTCAAGGGCCGTAGAGCGATCCCGGAGTCATTCCGGTGACAACGGGATCGCGTGGCTTTGACGGAGTCGTTGATGCACTCAAGGACATGCTTGGAGACAAACCGGCGGAGCCGGTTCTTGGGCGCTGCCTCGGTAGCGTTCACGTACGACCGCTACGGCCACCTCTTCCGATGTAGATAGCCCGGCCGCGGTGACGTTGAACGCGGTTCGCACTTTGGGCTTTGGGGGCCGGGATGGCAAGGACAGCTCAGGCGGTTGAGAGTGCCCGTTATTCGAACTTTCTGGGGGCCCGCGGACACTATTAAAGATCTTTCGCTAATACACTGACACTCTGGTCATAAAGAAAGGCCACAGTGCCTTAGGAAAGCGAAGCAGAGCTGGGCGTCGGCGCCGACGCGCGAGAGCCCGGTGTCGGCTGTACGGGCCGCCTCGTCGATCGACTCGGGGCAGAGGTTCGCGAGCTCTTGTCCTTTCACGTTTCCCCAGACCTGCTCGATCGGGTTGAGGTCATGTCCATATGGCGGGAGTCGTTCAATAACGAGCC
>JBEKBX010000117.1:0-2687 GCA_050015175.1 Acidimicrobiales bacterium
GACGGGTCGAAGACGTGTCGATATATACCGTGAGCAAGGAGCAACCATGAATTACGCACCCACCCGCGCAGGCGGCCCGGGGACCGCGACCCCAATAAGCAGCTGGCTCGTGCAGTCTTCTGCCATCGACACCGCCGACGGGGCGGTCATCTCTTCGGCGCAGTACCGGAGCGTAGGCTGGTACATCGCGTCGGCGCGATCGACGGTGATGGCGGTGTTGCTTGCGAACGGTCACTTCCCAGACGTTTTGCATTCCACGAACCTCCGGGACACGGTCGATTCGACGATCTTTCAGGTCCCGTGGTGGTACCGCTCCACGTTCACGCTCAGCGGCTCGGGGCGCACGGTCCTTCGCCTCGACGGAGTCATCCACAAGGCAGACCTGTTTGTGAACGGCAAGCTTGTCGCCGATCACGAAGAGGTTGCCGGCTCCTACACGGTCAACACGTTCGACGTCACAGATCTCGTCCGGCGTGGTCTGAACGCGATCGCACTGCGTGTCTATCCGGGCGACCGGATGCACGACCTCTCGATTGGTTGGGGCGACTGGAATCCGAGTCCGCCGGACAACAACATGGGCGTCTGGCGCGACGTCTGGATCCTGCGCAGCGGAGACGTGCGGCTCGACGATCCTCACGTCACCTCGTTGCTGAGCGCATCCCCCGTCAGCGCACAGCTGACAGTGGAGGTCGACGCGCTGAACGGCACGGATATTCCCGTTGTCGCCCAGGTGACCGGAACCATCTCCGGACACGGCCGGCCGATACGCTTCACGCGCGAGATCTCTCTTCAGCCCGGACAAACCGAACACCTGAGGTTCATCGCTTCGGACATCCCAGCGCTCGTGTTGAGCAATCCGGCGCTGTGGTGGCCCGTCGGCCAAGGCGATCAGCCCCTTTACGACCTGGAGTGCACCGCGACGATTGCGGGCGCGCTGAGCGACGAAGTGGCGACGAGCTTCGGCATGCGAAGCGTCGACAGCTACATCGCACCGGGCGGCGGCCGGCAATTCGTCATCAACGAGCGTCCGATCCAGATCCTCGGGGGCGGTTGGTGTCCGGACATCTTTCTCCGTCACAACGCGACACGACTCAGTGATGAGATGACCTACGCGATCGGCATGGGGCTGAACGCGATCCGTTTGGAGGGCAAGCTCGAGACCCCCGAGTTCTACGACCTGGCAGATCAACTCGGGCTCATGGTTCTTCCCGGGTGGGAGTGCTGCGACAAGTGGGAGAGCCACGCCGGCACCGGTGGTGCACCTTGGGACGAGCACGACTATTTCGTCGCGCGCCGTTCGATGGAAAGCGAGGCGCTGCTTCTCCGCAATCATCCGTCTGTGATCGCCTTCCTCATTGGAAGCGACTTCGCACCGCCACCACGGCTCGCTCAGATCTACGCCGACGCCCTCGAGGCCGCGGAGTGGAACGTGCCGATCGTGTCGTCGGGAGCCAGCGAGTGGAACAACCCTTCGGATGCTGACGGGCCGCCGTCGGTGACCGCCGCGACCGAAGTGGCAGGCCCCTCCGGGATGAAGATGTGGCCGTACGACTGGGTGCCGCCAGTCTACTGGTACACCAGGCGAGATTACAGGGCCGTCGGCATTCTCGAGTGCAGCTCCGGTCACTCCATTCCTCGTTTGCCAAGCCTGGAAAAGATGCTCTCTTCCGACGAACTCGAGGCTCTCTGGCGCGACTTTGACGCGAAACAGTTGCATTCGGGACCGCCGTCGCCTTTCGACAACCTCGCCATCTTCGACCGGGCACTCGCGACGCGCTATGGCGACATCGTCAGCCTTCGAGACTATGTCCGCAAGACCCAGCTCGCGAACTACGAGATGGTGAGGGCCCAGTTCGAGGCGTTCGGATCACGGGCCAATGCCGACGAGCCGGCGACGGGGGTCATTTACTGGATGCTCAATAACGCCTGGCCGAGCCTCAACTGGCATCTCTACGACTACTACCTCGACACCGCTGCGGCGTACTTCGGCGCCAAGAAGGCGAACGAGTCCCTCCATGTGCAGTACGCGTACGACACCAGCGAGGTGCTGGTCGTCAATCACACAACCTCGGCACTGGGGCCGTTCCACCTGGTGGCAAGGATCCGGGACCTCTCGGGTGAGGTAAAGGCGCAGACCGACCACGAGGTGGCTGCCGTCTCACCGGGCAAGGTGGTGAGCCTTGAGCCCCCAGAACGCCCGGAGGGAATCTCCGTGACCTACTTCCTCGAGCTCGAGCTCAGCGACCCGGCCGGTCAGCGCGTGAGCCGCAACGTCTACTGGCTTTCGCGCGTTCCCGACGTCCTCGACTGGGACGCGACCTTCTGGCAGCACACGCCGACGATGAGCATGGCCGACTTGACGGGTCTTGAGCGTCTGCCCACTGCCGAGGTTCGGGCCACCTCTGAACTCTTCGAAGCCGATGGCCGCAGCTCCGTTGTGCTGACCGTTCGCAACGTCTCGTCACAGGCGGTTCCCGCTGTCGGCCTGCATGCGTCGGTCGTCGCCGGGAACCCGGCGTCGCCAGTGGTGCCGGTGCTCTGGGACGACAACGACGTCACGCTCTTCGGGGACCAGAGCGTTGTACTTACGGCCTCCTTCTCGACTTCGTTGCTCGGCGGCGCGCCCTCGGGCGTCGAGATCGACGGCTTCAATGTGAGCGAGCCATTCGTTGTCCTATGAGGGGCTC
>JBEKBX010000118.1:0-2517 GCA_050015175.1 Acidimicrobiales bacterium
GAAAAGTGCCGGTGACTGCTCCGTTCTTCGATGCCAAGCGCGACGACCCGGTGGCGAGGTTCGTGGAGGAAGCACCCAAGCACCCCGTCTTCAAGCTCATCGCCGTGTCCGACGCGCCCTGAAAACTCGGGGCCTTCATCTTCCTTCTCCAACGTCATGCTCCAAGCCACCAGGTGGACCTCACCTACACCTGATGGTCGTGGCACTCCCCCTGGGCGGCGCGCCCGCTGATGAACCTGTCAGGGTCCTCGCCGAGCTGGGTCATGGCGCAGGCCCACATGGCCCTCGTGGCAGCCTGCTGTTCGTCCTCGGTCATGGCGAAGTAGCCCACGGGGAGTCGCAGGAAGAATCGTCGGTCTCGGTTTGGCATTGGTGCCCTCCATCGAACTCGGCGTTGGCACCGTGCCGAAGCCGGTTGCGGCACGCGGGAAATCGAGCAGGGTTCAATGCCTGCGCTGAGCGTCTCGCTCAGTGCGCCATCCACCGAGGGATTGGCGGGCCTTGCCATCGCTCCGAACAGTGAGCTTTACGTCGCCGCGAACGCCGTCTACCGCCTCGGTCCCGACGGGATTCCTCACTGGGTCGTCGGACGAGGACCCCTGCCGAACTACTGCTGGGACTGCAACCCTGGGAACCAGAATGACTTCCTCGGTGCCGAGCGACTGGCTTTCGACGGGAAGGGTGACCTGCTCGTTGCAGGCGGGCCAGGGTGGGGTCTCTACGAAATGACAAGAAGCGGGAAGCTCCGGTTCGTGAGTGTCTTCCGCGGAGATGGATTCTGGGGTTCGCTGGCCGAGGCAGCCGGGGAGACGGTCGTGCTCTCTGTGCCGAACGGCATCTTCCGCATATTGCCTTCGGGCGCTTGGGAGCCGATAGGCCCACCACCAATGGCGGGCTTCTCACGACTCGACGCGGCCCTCGGAAAGGGCAACATCTTCATCGGCGGTACCGGTCTTGTGGTCGCGGAGAACGGCGACATCTACGTCGACACCAACCCTGGGAACACCTTTACCCGTGTGAGCGCCATTCTCGAACTGCATCCGAACGGAAGCGTGGTCGCACTCTGGAAGTCCTGCTGCATCCGAACGGAAGCGTGGTCGCACTCTGGAAGTCCTGAGGCAGGTCTGACAGTACCCTGGTCGCGCGTCATAGCGCTTTCCAAAGGTCAAGGTCCGGTAGAAGCGCTTTCTCTCTGCCCGGCTGAGAGTGAGGTCGGGCTTTGCGAAGCTATGCAGGTCAATCACGATAATCACCGTCGTCATCAATCCAGAGGCGAGTGCTACCAGGGCGAAAAACAGTGCTAGACCAATCACGTTGCCCTTGGTCACCACCACCATGGGCACGACTACATCGAGCCCTCCCCGAGGCGTTCAGGCCCCACTTGGGCCGAGTTCTGCCGCACTCAGGCCAAGGTCCTGCTCGCTTGCGACTTCTTCAGCGTTGACACCGTGCTGCTACGCCGCCTCTACTTGATCTACGGCATCAATGGCAGCGGTAAGTCGACATTTGCTTCTCTGCTCCGTGAGGCTGCTGGAGATACCTCGTGGAGTTCCGGTCTCGAGATCGACGTCAACGATGCCGGGCAACTACGACGCGTCAATCAAGCGAGTGATCAGGTCTGGCAGGCACTCCGGGTGTTCAATCGGGATTAGGTGAATGAAAAGGCGCATCTGAGCAGGCGGAATGAGGCCCGAGTCATCCACGTCGAGGAACTCACCCCGGTCGGGTTGAGGAGTCCTCGTCGCGCGCCGCAAGGCGGGCTACACACTGGCAGCAGCGCCAGGGCTCACCCATCCTCGTCGGACCACCGCCATCCCGTCGGCGCAGCGACGAGAGTACCCGGGCACGAGGCTGTCCTGCACAGAGCGTCCCCTCCGCCTTAGTCGGCCAACAAGGTTTTCAGGGCTCCCCCGCCGCGCAGGTAGACAGGGATGCGTTCCAAGGGCGCCAATGCCGTCGTCCAACCCTTCCCCTCGACGGGCTTTCCGGTCGACGCGTCCAGCCAGGAGGCGCCGTGAGGTAAGTAGACCTCCCGCTCCCTCGCGCCATAAGTAGTGACCGGCGCCACCAGGACGTCGGGCCCGAACATGTACTCATCTTTGACCTGCCAGGCTTCCGGCTCGCCCGGGAACTCCAGGAACAGTGCTCGCATCGGGGGCAGCCCTGTCGTGCTTGCCGCCGCCATCACGTCCATTACGTACGGGCGCAGCACCTCCCGTAAGGCCAGTTGGGCTCGGATAATGCCGTACGCCTCCTCGCCGAAGGACCAAACCTCGTTTTGCCCTCCTGTCTGAGGCGGACCCGCCTGCGGGTTCGGTTCACGTGCGCCGTGGAGCCGGAAGAGCGGGCAGAACACAGCGAACTGGAACCACCGCACTAGCAGCTCCCGGAAGTAGGCCGAGCTCGGGTCCCCGCCCTTGAACCCGCCAATGTCAGTCGTCCACCACGGGATCCCAGAGATCCCGATGTTGAGGCCGGCGGGGACCTGCTTGGCGAGTGCGTCGAAGGTCGAGTCGA